>CAIXGR010000073.1 GCA_903919075.1 uncultured Bacteroidota bacterium
CCCGGTACCAACGGTAACAGCTAATGGCACTATTTTATGCCATGGCGATACGGGACAGATTTCGGCTACACCAAACCCTGCAGGTGGAACATACTCCTGGTCACCGGGCGGCGCAACAACCGGTACGGTAACAGTAAGCCCAGCCACTACTGCAACATATACAGTAACCTATACCCTCAACGGATGTTCGGCAACAGATGTAGCTACGGTTACGGTTAACGCCCTTCCGTTAATACAATTAACCACCACAAATGCATCATGCGGCCAGCAGAACGGAAAAATAATAGCTAGCGCCTCGGGGGCAACAGCACCATATTCCTATTTTTGGAATAACCTTGTTGATATTTCTACACCGGTTGATAGTTCGCTTGCTGCAGGCACATATACGGTTAGCGTTTATGACAGCAAAGAATGTTCAGCATTAGCATCGGTAGCAATTTCACAATCATCACAAGTGTCAGCAACCGATACTATTCATCCTTTCCCATGTGCAAAACCACCATATGGCAGCGTAATTATTACAGCTACGGGCGGCCTTGCTCCATATACCTACAGTATTGAAGGAGTAGATACCAACAGCACGGGCCAGTTTAACCCTGTGGCACCGGGCGAGTATAGCTACACGGTAACCGATACCACGGGCTGCACAGTAAGCGGCAGCTTTGTAGTTCCGTCAGGATTTGCGATAGACAGCTTTGATATTACGGCAGATTCAACTTCATGTTTTGGACTTTCAGATGGCAGTGTAACTATAACACCAATACTAACTCCTAACCAACCATACACCTATTCCATAAATGGAGGAACACCGGAAACAGGAACAGTATTCGATAGCCTGCCAGCCGGCGATTACCAGGTAATTGTACATAACAATATAGGCTGTACCGATACGTTGAACACGATTGTATACCAACCGGATCCGGTAATCGTAAATATAATTCCTGATACTATTCCTCTTAGCAATCATGATACCAGCTCGGTAATTCTATCAACAACAAATGGATTTATAAATCCGATATACTTTTGGTATCCGTCTTCGGGTTTAAGTTGTACTAGCTGTATTGCGCCAACAGCAACAGTAGATGAGCCAAGTGTAATTGCACCACCGGTATATTACCTGCAAGTGAGCGATTCATTAAACAGCAATTGCAAAGCTTACGACTCGGTGGTAATAATGATTATCGGGCAGTTTAAAATGCCGGATGCATTTACGCCGAATGGTGATGGCAAGAATGATCTATTCGGCCCGGCAACGCACAGTTATTTAACGATTAAGGAATTTCACATATACAATCGCTGGGGACAATTGATACATAACTCAACAGATTTATGGGATGGGAAATACAAAGGGGAAGAGCAGCCGGCGGGCACGTATGTATATTATATCGTAGTAGAGTATCCGGAGCTGTTAAGCCCGGGGAATACTATTACTAAAAAGCAGGAGGGCTCTGTAGTGCTTTTAAGATAGGCCCTGTTTGCAAAGCAAATTAAAATTGAATAAAACGAAAAGCCACATTCTTAGGATGTGGCTTTTCGTTTTATTAGAACCGGTACAGCCAGTTATAAAAAAAGCGAGGCATCTTTCAGAAAGGGATTATTATTTCTTTCAAAACCAATAGTAGTTTCAGGGCCATGGCCTGAGTAAACATTAACATCATCGGGCAGCGACATCATTGTTTCGGTAAGTGTTTTATAAAGCAATTTTCCATCGGCACCGGGCAAATCAAACCGGCCTATGCTGCCATAAAACAATACATCGCCACTAATAATTATTTTATCGGCAGCGCTATAAAATGAAAGGCTTCCGGGCGAGTGTCCGGGCGTAAAAAGCACATCAAAATTACTGTTGCCAAAGGCTATTACATCGCCTTCTTTTAAATAATGTTCAGGGGTAGGCGAAGCCTCAACTTTGAAATCTAAAAAGCGCTGATAATCCAATGAAGCCTTCATTACTTCTAATTCTATTCTATGAAATTGAGGTAATAGATTATAGGTGTCGCAAACAAACTTATTGCCAGGGAAATGGTCTATATGGCAGTGCGTGTTTAAAAGCAAAACCGGGGTTAAACCGTGTGCCGATATGGTTTCAACAAGCTGGTTTTGCTCAATGTTGTTGGAGCACCCTGGGTCAATAATTACACATTGTAGTGTTTCGTCGGCCACTACATATGTATTTTCCATAAAAGCATTAAAAGTAAGCTTATGAACCTTGAGCATGTAGCAATTTTGATTAAGTTTGAAAGCGCGAATATAAAGCAGACAAGAGATATTAAATATGTGCTGTAAAAGGATATAGATAATTAAAACAAACTGATTGTTATAGCGTTAGTTGAATTTGTGGTATGCTGACTAAAAAAAGAGTGCTTCAATGGTGTTTCAGCGATAGTTTTTTGTACCGTTTTTCGGCCTTAGGGGTTAAAAACAGTACAAAATCCAACGCAGGTGGAGATATTTGCAGCGCAGGTGCAAGCAAATTGAATTGGATTCTGGTAGCGCTAATACTTATCTCGTACACCTTAAAGGCCCAAACCAGCACCACCCAAACTTTTGGCCAAAACCGGGTTCAATACAAAGACTTCACTTTTTCTTATTACCAGAGCGATAATTTTATTACTTATTTCTACCAGGGCGGGCAGGATGTAGCCAAATATGTAATTAAAACAGCTGAAGATGATGGTGATGAAATTTCGAAAATGCTAGACTTCAGGTACAAGAAAAAAATTGATATTATAGTTTACAACTCAATTAATGAACTTAACCAAACTAATATTGGTATTTACCAGCCAGACCAAAACCCAGGGGGAACAGTAAAGATACCTGATGGGAAAATATTTATATACTTTAATGGCGACCACAGCAATCTTGAAAAGCAAATCCGCGAAGGAATTGCTAAAATTTATATTGATAAAATGGTGCGGGGTACCGGAGTTGCCGAAGTTGTTCAAAACGCAGTATTGCTAAACCTGCCCGATTGGTACAAACAAGGCATGGTAGAATATATTGGAGAGGATTGGAACAGCGAAATGGAAGACCATTTGCGCGATGGTATTCTTTCGGGCAGATACAAACGCCTAAATAAGTTAAGGCCTGAGGAAGCAATTTTTGTTGGCCATTCCATATGGCATTATATTGAAGAGGTGCACGGCAAAGCGGCGGTAAACAACATCCTTTACCTTACCCGTATTAATCGCAGTGTTGATAATGGATTTATGTTTGTTCTTGGCACAGGGCTTACCGAGACCTTGAGCAATTGGTACGCCTATTACCTTAACCGGTTTACCGACGAGGCCAAAACATCATCGCTACCACCGGATAGCAATATTATTAAAACTAAAGTGAGGAAGAATCTTGATTACTATCAACCTAAACTAAGCCCAACCGGAAAGTATATTGCTTATGCCAGTAACGATATGGGCCGTTATAAAGTACATTTAGTGAATACGGAAACGGGAAAAAGAAAAGTGGTGTTGCGTGGGGGCTTTCGCACCAATACTATTTTTACCGATCAGTCCATTCCTCTTCTCGCCTGGGATCCCTCTGGCAAAAGACTTGCTATGATTAATGATAAGCGAGCTAATATTCGCCTTACGTTTTACGACATTGAAAAACATAAAAAAGAAATAAACCCGGTGCGTAAATTTCAAAAAGTAGTAAGCTTTAATTTTGTTGATTCAAAGCAATTGGTGATGAGCGCCATGCAAAACGGCCAAACTGATATTTATCTTTATACTATTGCATCTACTACCACTCGAAAACTGACTGATGATTATTTCGACGACCTTTACCCCGCATATATAACTGCCGATAGTATACGAGGGATTATGTTTTCAAGTAATAGATTGGAAGATACCCTGAGGCCAAAACGTTATGAATCGCAGGTAATGAATAAACAGCTTGATTTGTTTTTTTACGACCTGGATGCAAATAGTAATGTTCTTTACCGAGTAACATCAACACCATTGGCCAACGAAACGTATCCTCAAAACTTAAATCAAAATTCATTTTGCTTTTTAAGCGAGGCCAATGGAGTAAGTAATCGTTATGTAGGCCATTTCGCAAAAGTTTTTGATCATAACGAAAAAACTTACCGGTTTATAACTAAAGAAAATGACGAACTAGATTCCGTACAGGTGCGTCAAAATGTTGCTCTTGATTCTGCGTTGGACCGCAGCGCTGTTCAATTTAAAGATTCATCTTTTCAGAAAATTTTTAAAACGTCAGGTGTTACATCAAGTTATACTAACTACACATATGGCGTTTTGGAGCAAAGTATAAATGCACAAGGCCACGCGTTAGACCTTTTTAAAATCAATAATAAATTTCAATTTAGAAAATACAATGTTGAATCTACTGCAGCGCAAGGCAAAGCCTTGGTTATGGGATATATGTTGCAATTGCAAAATGGCAATGCTTTGCAGGATAGCACAAAGCATATAAAAGAAATAAAAGCCGCTGTTATTAACCCTAATGCGGACTCTATAAGGGCTACCCGGGGCAAGCGGCCATTCGATTTTCAAAGTGATTTTGATTATGGTGTAAAATTATTTGATTGGGATTCGGTAGCCGCGCTACGCATGAGCATAGAAGAGAATGGTTATGCGTTTAGGTTCTCTCGTGTGCGCCCTTATTTTGTACGTTTTATGATTGACAAGGTTGCTTTGCAGGCAGATAATAATCCTATTATTACCCGGTATCAGCCATTCAATCCCGCTAACCCGGCTTACATAATTAATACACTTGGCTTTATGGCTAAAGCGGGTATTACTGATTTGTTGGAAGACTATAAAATTTACGGAGGCTTTAGATTTCCGTTTGATAAAATTATCGGCAACAACGAATTTTTTATTACATATGAAAAGTTGAAAAACCGCTTAGATCAAAAATATACGTTCTATCGAAGTTCGCAAGCAGGATCAAGCACCGGCGGCGTAGTTCCTTTTACTCAACCAGCTGTGAGAGACGATAGCATCCCTGCCATCAATTACCAAACCAAGACCAGCTATTTTGAAGCGCAGTTAAAGTATCCGCTAGATGTGCTGAATAGTTTCAATTTCATATTCAGTTTCAGAAACGAAACGACAATTTATAAAGCGCAAGAGAATTTTTCTTTAAATCAACCCAATTCGGCCGACAATTGGTTGGGCGCACGGGCTGAATATGTATTTGATAATTGTATTGAAGTAGCAGCCAATATTCGTTATGGCGTTCGGTTTAAGGCTTTTGTGGAAACACAAAAAGAATTTCCTACAAAAACACAACAGATATCCAGCCAGGTTGAATTGCCATTGCCCTCTTGGAATAATAAACTATTGGGCATTGTAGGTTTTGATTTGAGGCACTATCTCAAAATATATAAACAAGTTATTTGGGCCAATAGGCTTTCCGGTGCGGGTTCTTTCGGAAATACAAAAATGATTTATTATCTCGGTGGGCTTGACAACTGGCTTACTTCACCATCGTACAGTAAATTTGATTACAATACCCCCATTGACTATAATCATGGTTACGCCTTTCAAACGCTGGCTACTCCGCTTCGCGGCTTTCAGCAAAACGCAAGAAACGGTGATAAATACCTGCTGTTTAATTCAGAATTACGGGTACCGGTATTTGCTACATTTATCAACGCCACTATAAAATCTGACTTTATAAAAAACATGGAACTATTTGCTTTTGTTGATGCCGGTGCTGCATGGCAGGGTTTATCACCTTATTCAAATTCTAACCCACTGTTTACTGAGCAGCTAGTTAATCCTACGGTTAACCCTTCAGTTATTGTAAATTTAAAGCAATACAAAACCCCTATTTTACTTGGCTTCGGGCCTGGTTTGCGAACAACTTTTCTGGGGTATTTTGTTAAGTTAGATGTAGCGTGGGGATATGATACGGGGGTAGTTTCGCAGAGGCCGATGTATTATCTTTCTTTTGGGTATGACTTTTAACTTGTGTTGCGAAAGGATTTTTGTGAAAGCAAGTAATTGTAGTATTAAAATTATATAAATATAATAATGGTTATTCTCCGTTCCGAAAACTTGGTGAAAATATATAAAAGCCGTTGGGTGGTAAACGATGTTTCCGTACAGGTGAAGCAGGGTGAAATAGTAGGATTGCTGGGACCCAATGGGGCAGGGAAAACCACTTCATTCTATATGATTGTGGGATTGATACCACCCGATAAAGGGAAAATTTATTTAGGCGAAACAGAAGTTACGTCTATGCCTATGTATAAACGCTCGCAAATGGGTGTAGGGTATTTGCCCCAGGAGGCTTCGGTGTTTCGTAACTTAACGGTTGAGGATAATGTGGCTGCGGTACTTGAAATGACCGACCTGACAAAATCGCAACAAAAAGAGCGCCTTGAGATGTTGCTAAGCGAATTTGGTTTAAACCGGGTACGTAAAAGTATGGGCAACGTACTTTCGGGTGGTGAGAGAAGGAGAACCGAAATTGCACGCGCGCTTGCTACGGACCCTAAATTTATTTTACTGGATGAACCTTTTGCCGGAATTGACCCCATTGCGGTTGAAGATATTCAGCGTATAGTAGAGAAGCTTAAGGAAAGAAATATTGGAGTGCTGATTACCGACCACAATGTACAAGAAACCCTCTCTATCACAGATCGAGCGTATTTATTGTTTGAAGGAAAAATTTTGAAGCAGGGAACAGCCGAAGAACTTGCAGCAGACGAGCAAGTGCGCAAGGTATATCTTGGGCAAAATTTTGAGTTGAGAAAACGGATTGCCAATTAATTTATGGCGCTTGATTTGAAAAATATTTTATTCAGATTTTATCTGAAACAGTTTTTCCCGCCTGATTTTTCAGCCACACACTCATTGAAAACGCAGAACAAGATTTTCAAGAAAGTAATTTCACATCTCAGTGGTACGCAATTGGGTCGCGAATTTAAATTAAGCGCACTTAAGTGTTATGATGACTTTAGAAATAGCGTTCCTGTAACACGCTATGATTTTTATGATGGCTATATCGAAAAAGTAAAGGCCGGCGAGCAAAATGTAATGACGCCCGATAGGGTTTTGTATTTCGGTAAAACGGCGGGCACTACCAGCGGAAAAAGCAAGCTTATACCAATTACACGGCATACTATTTATAATACGCATTTGCGAGGCACCTTCTTTGGCCTTTCGCGCTTACATAGCCTTGATAAAACCGTTGATATTCTATCGCATAAAAATTTTGTGCTTACCGGTGGCGTGTACGAAAAGCTTTCTTCAGGAATTACGGTTGCCGATATTTCTGCCATTCTTATGCTTAATGTGCCACTGCCATTCCGCACTATTTACGTGCCAAGTGTTGAACTTATTACCAACCCATCATGGGACTATAAGCTAAACAAGGTAGCCGAAATAGTAAGCAAAGCAGATGTAGGAACTATAAGCGGTATACCGACTTGGCATCTTGCGGTGATGAGCAAAATTCGAGATGAAATTCATTTCGATAAACTCAACAACCTTTGGAAGAACCTACGTATTTTTTTTCATGGTGGCGTAAGTTTCGAACCTTACCGGAAACACTTTAATGAACTGCTTGGCCGGAATGATTTTATTTTTTACGAAGTATATAATGCTACAGAAGGCTTTTTCGGAATACAGGCGAGCCTACATGAAAATGATTTACTGTTACTTACCGATACTGGAATTTTTTATGAATTTATTCCTTTTAATAATTACGACCACACAAAGGCTGTTCCGTTAAGTGAAGTAAAAGTGGGTATTCCTTATGTACTTTTAATTACTACTTCAAACGGATTGCTGCGGTACGAAATAGGAGATGTAATAACTTTTACCTCAAGCGAACCTTATAAATTTAAAATTACCGGACGAACACAGGAATACATTAATGCCTTTGGCGAAGACCTTCTTTTGTCGAACGTTGAAAATGCCTTGATGAAAACAAATACAAAATTTGATTGCCATATTAAGGAATACACAGTTGCGCCGCTTTATATTAACATCAACGCCAAAGGTAGGATGCAGTTTTTGATAGAGTTTATAAAGCCGCCGACCAACCCCGAACAATATGCTCTTGAATTAGACCAGCAATTGCAAAAGGAAAATTCGAACTACGCCCAAAAGCGAAACAACGACCTCGCACTTACCCCACTCGAAATAATTATTGCCCAACCGGGGCTGTTCTATAAATGGTTAGAATTAAAAGGTAAATTAGGTGGACAAAATAAAATTCCACGATTGGTTAATAACCGAAAAATTATCGAAGAGTTGGTTGCTTTAAACGGAAATAAATAAGAAGAAACTATTTGTTTCCCAATTGCTCAAACGTATTCAAGCCACAGTCTAAAAACTGCACATAGTCTTTGGCGTTAGGAGTATATCCTGTGGGGTTTGTCAATAGGCGTTCATCGGGCGAAACCAGCACATAATAAGGTTGTGTGTTTGCTCCAAAATATTCGGCTTGCATTTCGCTGAATTTATTGCCTATTGTTTTTATTTTTTTTCCATGTAAGGGAATACTGGTGCTTATATACTGCTTATTAAGCGGTAGTTGTTCTTTGTCATCAACATATAAAGAAACTATAATGTATTTTTCAATCAATCTCTTTTTTACTTCTATATCGGGCCAAACATTCTCTTCCATTTTACGACAGTTTACACAAGCGTATCCGGTAAAATCAATCATAATGGGTTTGTGTTCAGCCTTTGCACGTGCAAGAGCTTTTTCATAATCATTTTTAATAGGCTCTATTTCAAGTTTTCTATCAACTAATGAATAAAACATTGGCGGTGGGAATCCACTAAAAAAATGGAGTTCATTACCTGGTATGCCATAAGCTGAATAGACAGTAAATACTAAGGCTATAATAGCTGCACAAATTCTAACGGGCGAAAATTTTGTAACAGGCGAATCATGCGAAAACCTGACTTTACCAATCAAATAAACAAACATGCCTGCCCCTAGTAGTGCCCATAAGCCTAAAAACACCTCGCGTTTTAATATACCCCAGTGTGCTACTAAATCAGCATTCGATAAAAATTTTATGGCAAAAATTAATTCAACAAAACCCAACACCACTTTAACAGTATTAAGCCAGCCACCTGATTTTGGCAGCGATTTCATCATGCTTGGAAAAATGGCAAACAAGCCAAAGGGCAACGCCAACGCTAATCCAAAGGATGTCATACCGGCAACTAAATTCAACTTGCCGTTTGCAGAACTTAATGCCCCAACCAGTAATGAGCCGATAATAGGACCGGTGCATGAGAAAGAAACTATAGCAAGTGTTACCGCCATAAAAAATATACCTACCAGGCCACCTACGTTTGATGCAGAATCGGCTTTATTGGCAATAAATGAGGGTAAGGTGATTTCATAAAAACCGAAAAAGGAAAAAGCAAAAACCAGGAAAATTGCAAAGAAAAAAACATTGAGCGCTGCACCGGTAGAAATTTCATTCAAAGTATCGGGCGAAATATTAAAAATTAAAAAGGGCACAGATAAAAGAAAATAAATAAACACAATGCTGAAAGCATAAAAGAAAGCTTCGAACTTGCCTTTGGTTTTACTTTCGTTACGTTTAGTGAAAAACGAAACCGTTAGCGGAATCATTGGGAATACACAAGGTGTTACCAATGCAATTAAGCCGCCTAAAAAGCCTAACACCATTACCGCCCAAAGGGTTTTATCGGTGGTTTGTAAACCGGCATTACAATTGCTTATAGCCTCGCCAAATTTTTTGCCAGGGATTGCTGCTGAAGCTTGTGTCTGTGCTTGTGCACTATCCTTGGCAATAGCGTTTTCAATAACAGATAGAATAGTTGAATCCGCTTTTTTTTGTTCGTCTACACCAGCTTTTAAATCAAATTCAAAATCTTTAGTATCAGGGGGGATGCAACTATTGCTGCAGGCCATGAAGTAAATAGTGCCTTTCAGTTTGGCGTCTTTCAGCACTTTCACTTTTTGTTCGCAGGTCATGCTTTCTTCAAAATATTTTATTTGCATATTGAAGTTCGGGTCATGCTCATCATGTATTTTACCACCGGTTTCGGTAGTTTTACCCAATAGCTGTATCTCTTTATTTTTATCGTCGAACGAAATTTTTGTAGGCACCGGCCCACCATCGCCAATGTATTGCGAGAAAGTGTGCCAGCCTTTATCAATAGTTGCAGTAAAAATAAGTTTGTATTCTCCCTTAGCGGTTGGCTCGGCTTTCCATGTCCATTTAACAGGCGTAACAATATTGCAGGAAGCAAATTGGCCACAGAAAAAAAGGAAAGAAATAAAAAAAGCAAAAGCTTTTCTTGTCATATATCAATTATATACAGGCAAATTATGCCTTATTATTTATGTCCTGGTTTCAAAGCAAACTCAAAATCCTGATCATCTGGCGGAAGGCACCTGCTATCATCGCAAGCCATAAACTCGAGCGTGCCTTTCAGTTTGGTATCCTTCAGGACCTTTACTTTTTGTTCGCACACCATTTTTTCTTCAAAATACTTTATTTGCATATTAAATACAGGGTCGTGTCCCTCAAAAACTTTGCCCCCTGTTTCGGAGGTTTTGCCTTCTAATAGTATATCGTTATTTTTTTCGAATGAAAATTTGGTTGCTACGGGGCCCCCTTCTTTTATATATTGAGAATAGGTGTGCCATTTTTTATCAACCGTTGCCGTAAAGATAAGCTTGTATTCGTTGGGTGAATTGGCTATTGGCTCAGCATGCCACGTCCACTTAACAGGGGTAAGTATTTGTGCTGATGCAAACCCACCAATCAATAAAGCGAGGAACATAAAAAACGAAGCAGCTTTTCTTGTCATAATCTTTAATAGTTGGACGAATTTATAAGAATAACCTTGCACATAGAAGGATATACTTTATTCTTTAGATTTTTTTGCCAATTTGATGGTGCCCTGAACAAAGAACTTTTGTAGAAAATGGGTGAATTGGACTTTTATCTCCTAGTTTTCAGTCTTATGGAAAATAAAGTGAAATATTTTTTCACTACGCAAATAGATTGCGCAGTAGGGCGGTAAATTTGCCTTATCAAGTCGAGAATGTTCTATCAAATAAATCTATACTAAAATAAATACTAAATATTTTAGTTTATATGAAAAGAAGTTTTAGATTTGCATACGAACAATATTTTTTAACTTTCAATCATGAATAAAATGGCAGACGAAAAGAAAGAAAAACTGAAAGCCCTGCAACTTACAGTTGATAAGTTGGACAAGGCATACGGCAAAGGCACCATTATGAAATTGGGTGATTCGAAGATCATGCAGGTGGAGTTTATTCCCACCGGTTCGCTGGGTCTTGACATTGCTTTAGGCGTGGGCGGTTTGCCTAAAGGCCGGATAGTGGAAATATACGGGCCTGAATCTTCAGGAAAAACTACGTTAGCTATTCAGGCAATTGCCCATTGCCAAAAACAAGGTGGCATTGCAGCATTTATTGATGCCGAACACGCCTTTGATAAAGGCTATGCCGAAAAATTGGGAGTGAATGTAAATGAGTTGTTGATTTCGCAACCCGATGATGGGGAGCAGGCATTAGATATTACTGAGCATCTAATACGGTCAGGAGCGATAGATATAATTGTTATTGATTCGGTAGCAGCGCTTGTACCACGTAGCGAATTAGAGGGTGAAATGGGTGAATCTAAAATGGGCTTGCAGGCCAGATTAATGAGTCAGGCAATGCGCAAGCTTACCGGCACTATTTCTAAAACAGGTTGCTGCTGCATATTCATTAACCAGTTGCGCGAAAAAATTGGGGTAATGTTTGGTAACCCTGAAACCACTACCGGTGGTAATGCGCTTAAGTTTTATGCTTCGGTTCGTTTGGATATTCGCCGTATAGGACAAATAAAAGATGGTGATAACCTTACCGGTAACCGCACCCGTGTAAAAGTGGTGAAGAACAAACTGGCTCCGCCTTTTAGAACCTGCGAGTTTGATATAATGTATGGTATGGGTGTATCGAAGGTAGGAGAGATTGTTGACATTGGCACCGAGCTTGGTGTGGTGCAAAAAAGCGGCTCATGGTTTAGCTACGAAGGCACTAAACTTGGCCAAGGCCGCGATGGTGTAAAACAATTGCTTGAAGATAATCCGGAATTGAGCAGGGAAATTGAAAACAAGATTAAAGCAAAATATGCCCAAGGGGTTGAAGTGATAAAACCTGAATTGGTGGAAGAGGCTTCGTAACCTAACCTTCGTAACATTTTCAGCCGCGGCAATTCGTAATTGTTGCCTGAAATTTAAAAACGCCCCAATTGGGGCGTTTTTTATTATTTAAATTCGACCCTTATATTTTTTACTAATAAGAATGAAGGGCGTAGGGAAAATAAGCATACTAATTATTGGCCTGATTTTATTGATGAGCATTGCCAATGCTCAAAGTAATAAAATCAATACTTCCAATATTGATATTGTGAGAGACAAGTGGGGTGTGCCGCATATTTATGGTAAAACAGATGCTGAGGCCTCATACGGATTAGCATGGGCAACCTGTGAAGATGATTTTAAAACTGTTCAGGAATTAATACTTGCAGTAAAGGGTAAGTTGGGGCAGGTGGAGGGTAAGAGCGGTGCTATACTTGACTTTCTTTCTTACATCACCGGTGTTGATTCCGTTGTTGAATTGGCGTACGATACAGCATTAAGCCCCCAGTATAAAAAAGTTTTGGAAGGTTACGTAGAAGGATTGAATGACTATGCGGCATCGCACCCTGATGAAATTTTGCTTAAAAAGGCTTTCCCTGTTACCGGTAAAGACATTATAAAAGATTATGTGTTTACTAATGTAATGCTGGCAAGCATTTATATGGATATTGCGAAAATATTTAAAGGATATATCAGTAACTACGAAATAAAGGCACCGGCAGGTTCTAATGCTTTTGCCTTTAGCGGTAAGCGAACTGAAGACGGTAAAACATATCTGGCTATTAATTCACATCAGCCGTTAGAGGGACTGTTCTCGTGGTACGAAGCACACCTTAACAGTGAAGAAGGTTTAAATATTTTGGGTGGAACTTTTCCTGGTGGGATGAGTATTATGGTGGGGGCGAATCAAAACTTAGGATGGGCCTGCACGCTTAGTTATCCTGATGTAGATGATGTATACAAGCTTAGTATGAACCCGTATAATAGGTTGCAATATTGGTTTGATGGCCATTGGGAAATGCTTGCTATAAAAAAGAAAACAGTAAAGGTAAAGTTGGGCGGTTTGCAAGTACCGGTTACAAAAACTTTTTATGAAAGCAAATACGGCATTACTATTAAAAATAAAAGCGGCGAATATTATGCTATCCGTTTTCCGGCCAATATGGATATACGCAGTGGCGAACAGGTTTACCGGTTGAATAAAGCAACTAATTTTACCGAGTGGCATGATGCCATGCGCATGAACACCATGCCCTGCATGAATTTTATTTATGCCGACCGGACGGATACTATTTTTTATGTTAGTGTAGGAGAGTTTCCTCAACGTAACCCTTCCTATAATTGGTTAAAGGTATTACCAGGAAATACTTCGAAAACTTTATGGAGGCCAAATTTTTATCCGGTAGACTCATTGCCGCAAAAACTAAACCCTAAAAGTGGATACCTTGTAAATACTAACAATTCATGTTTCGATGTAAGTGCGATTGGTGATAATCCGGATTCGACAAAATGCAATCACACATTTGGATTTGGGCCCGAAAAGAACAACCGGATAATAATGGCGCAATCATTAATTAATAAACTACCAAAGTTGAATTACGAGCAGTTTAAAAACATTAAGTATAATGTTACCTATAACGATAGCTTGTACGATTACCATATTGATAATATGATAACATTGCTGAAACTGGATGCTGCAAAATACCCGGATATAGCCGATGCCATAAAGGTTATACGTAACTGGAATAGACAGTGCGATGCAAATAATAAAGAGGCCTCGTTAATGTTATTTACTCTGTACCACTTAATTGATAAACTAACGGAAAAAAGCACCGGTAATGAGTATAATACTTTTGATGAGATTGAATATGTTGGTGCGGTGAAGGCAGCTAAACATCATATGCTAAAATATTTCGGCTCTTTAACAGTGCCGTTGGGCGAAGTGCAAAAACATGTTCGGGGAAATGTTGAACTGCCGGTTAGTGCTTTTCCGGAAGTGCTGGCGGCTATGTATACACTGCCATATAAAAAGGGAATGCGTAAAACATACGTTGGCGAATCATACATTGAGTTGGTTCGGTTTTCGAAAAGCAAAGTTGAAATTGAATCGGTGAATGCGTTTGGTTCATCTAACAAACCTGGCAGCCCGCATTACACCGACCAGATGCAAATGTTTGTTGACCAAAAATTAAAGCCGATGACGCTTGATAAGGAAACGATTTACCGGGATGCAGAGAAAATCTATCATCCAAATAAGTAGTAATCGCGAGGCAGAAAAACTATTTTTTCTTCAATCCAATTTCCTCTAATCTTTCATCAAGATATTCGCCTGCAGTAACTGGAGGATAGGCTATAGGATGTTTTTCGGTTACACAAGAAGACAAACAATCTAATCTCATTTCTCTTTTAGGGTGCATGAAAAAAGGAATTGAGTAACGTGGTGTACTCCATTTTTCGCGCGGAGGGTTTACTACGCGGTGCGTGGTTGATTTTAGTTTATTGTTGGTTAGGCGTTGTAGCATGTCGCCTACGTTTACAACAATACAACCTTCGGGCGCGGTAATGTCAACCCATATATTTTGTTTATTCAGTAACTGCAAGCCTTCGGCTGATGCGCCTACTAACAATGTTATGATATTAATGTCTTCATGTTGTTCTGCACGTACTGCATTTTCGGGCTCGCGAGTGATAGGTGGATAGTGAATAGCACGAATGATAGAGTTGCCATTATGCACGTGCTTATCAAAATAAAATTCTCCTATTTCGAGATAAATACCAATTGCCCGAAGCAAATTGCGACCCGATGCTTCGAAAGCTCGGAACAATTTTATTCCTAAGTCATAAAACTCAGGTATTTCAGCTACTTTGAAATTATCAGGATATTTTACAGCAGGTAAATCGTCGCCTTCAACGGTTTGTCCTACCTGCCAAAATTCTTTTAGATCCGGAACCTCGCTTCCTTTAGCTTGCTCAACACCAAAAGAGGTATACCCCGCCTGGCCTGCTAAGGCTGGCATTTCGTATTTCTTTTTAACCGCAGTTGGCAACTCAAAGAATTTTTGAACGGCTTTGTAATAAGTGTCAATCAAATCCTGAGGAACTCCGTGGTTTTTTACGGAAACAAAGCCCACTTCTTCAAATGCTTTGCCCAATTCCATTACAAAATGGTGTTTGGCCGATTCGTTGCCAGTTACAAATTCGTTAACATCAACTACCGGAATTGAATTAAAGCTCATGAATTAAGGATTTGGGTTACTGCTAATCGGGGGGCAAAAATAGAAAAATAATGATACCGGTAAAGCTATCAATGAGCTAAAGTAGAATCTAAAGAAATTTTTCCGGCCCGGTCGCCTACTATTTCGCCCTTATTAATATGCCTGCTTTTAAGAAATGACAAGGCTTCTTCTTTACTCTTTATGTATTTGATATTTCTTTGGGAGTAAAATATAAGCTGCGGCTGAATATCGGGGTCGTAAGAAAACAATACCTCGTCTTTGATAGTGTTTTTCCGAATGTCGTTTCCGGTTATTGAGGGCATGGAGTCGGAGGCATAATTCATTAGTTCGTACTGCACGGTCATTAACACTATAACTACAAACAAGCCTACCTGCATATTGCGCAACGGTATTGCACCCGATTTTTTGATTTTATCATATAGTATACCTAAGCCTACGCTGAAAAAGAGAGAGGCGTATAAAACTGTAAAATCTTGAGTGGAATAATTTAAAAAGAAAACATGCAGCAATACCACGGGTAAAACGGCCAACCATATAAAACGGTAGCCATTATCGCTAAAAACAATTTTCAGTTTTTTACGAGTTATTGCAAACCATATAAATAACATGATGATTGCGTATACAATAATGTAATGAACAATATAGTTGTAGATGAGAGTTTTGATAAGCAGTAGGTAGGAAAACATGAAGTGAAATAATCCTTTGTCGGCTCCTTCAAGTCCGCTACGAATAATGTAGCGGTCGAACATTTCTTCGAAATAGGCAAGCGTGCCGTTAATTTGAGAGTACTGGTAAATAATCAGCCTTAACATAAGCAGGCCTACTATTACCGTTGACCATATTAATACTCTGAACGCCTTGTTGGCCCGAACATGCAACAGCGAATAAACAAACACACCGAAAGCAAAAAACACACCAAGCCATGAGGTATAAATCATTAACCCTAGACAAATTGTATAAAAGAAGATGTATTTAATAGAATAAAACCTTTCGCGGATAATCATTTTGAGCGCTATGTAAACCCCTATAATAAACAGCACCTGTACTGCCATATCGCTCATGTATACATTGCCCTGAAACCACATGGTAACCGGTAGAAAAATATAAATAGTGTAAGCAACTATTGCCGAACGGTAGGGCATACTTCGGCCTTTGTTAAGGCTGAGCAGACAAACAATAAAATAAACAAACAGGCCGCTTATAAAATGGAGGCAGAGGTTGAATATTTGCAAGGGTAAAATATCGGGCCTGATGTGCAGGGCTTTAAAAACGAAAAAAGGAAAATAATAAGCAAAAGGTGGATGAGAAACGTAATAATAGTTCCCGTCTTTATCCATCATTTCGCCCGATGTGTTGGCGTTGTTGTTGATGAACTTATCGGCCGGGTTGTTGTAAGTCATTACCGGGTTGAAGTTGTATTTTTCAATTCGGTTATCGTACCATATTTGCATTACACGAAGTGAAAGGGCGGTGCAAAATTCGTGATGCTTTGATAATGGCCGGTTGAGTTGTGGCCACCGGACAGCAACCGAAAGCAGGAAGATTCCGAAAAGAACCGGGAATGTCCATTTAATGAATGGCATATTCTTATTTGCAATCCGGCTAATTAGACAACCGGCGAATGAAAGTATAAAAAATCTTGTTATATCACCTTATTGCCTTTCTATAGCAGCAGACAGGTTCTCCCATTTGCTCATTTCTGCCTCAAGCTGTTTTTTCAAGGCCTCGTAATTGCTGAAAAAGCTGGAATCTTTACCTAGTTCCTGAAATTTTTGTGGGTCTTGAAGTTTCTTGTTCATATCGGCAAGTTGGCCTTCTAATTCCGAAACCTTTTTTTCGCTTTTTTCCAAGTCGCCTTTTAACTTCTTAAGTTCTTTTTCCTTTTCTTTTTTAGCCTCGGCGCTTGTATTGTTCTGATTGGTATTTTTTGAGTCCTGGTTTTTGGCTTTTTGATCTGGCTTCTTTACCTCATCTTTTTTGGCCAACATACGCATGTCTTCCATCTGCTTTTTCTCGAGGAATTCATGAATATCGCCGATGTGTTCTTTAATACCGTCTTTGGTAAACTCGAAAGTTTTATTGGTAAGCCCGTGCAAAAAGTCGCGGTCGTGCGAAACGATAATTACGGTTCCATCAAACTGATTTAAAGCGTTTTTCAAAATCTCTTTCGACATCATGTCTAAGTGGTTGGTAGGCTCATCCAACACCAAGAAATTTCTGGGCTCAAGAATCATTTTACATAAAGCTAAACGCCCTTTTTCGCCACCGCTCAATACTTTTACTTTTTTGAAAACATCGTCGCCTTTAAAAAGGAAGGCACCTAACATATCGCGCAGTTTGGTTCTTATGTCGCCAACTGCAACGCGGTCTACAACATCCAGCACCGTATCATTTCCATCCATTGAGTCGGCGGCGTGTTGGGCGTAGTAGCCAACGGTAACATTATACCCGAGGGTAAATTTCCCTTCGTGTTGTAAGCCGTCAACTAATATACGGGTGAGGGTGGTTTTACCCATACCGTTTTTACCTACAAAAGCAATTTTATCACCGCGGTTTATTTGAAAACTCTGATCATCAATTACCAGCTTTTCGCCATAGTTTTTGCTGATGTGTTCTGCTTCAACAACCACTTTTCCTGATGGCTGTGCATGAGGGAACCGGAGGTTCATAGCCGAAAGGTTTTCTTCTTCCACCTCAATAATATCCATCTTATCCAGTTTCTTAATAAGCGATTGGGCAAAGGTGGCCTTACTAGCCTTAGCACGGAAACGGTCAATGTTCCTTTCTATCTGGGCAATTTCGCGCTGCTGGTTTTTTTGCGCGTTTATTTGTTGTTCGCGTCTTTCTTTTCTTAGGTCTATATATCTGGTGTAGGGAGCGTTGTAGTCGTCAATATTTCCGTTAATCACCTCAATGGTTCGGCCGGTAATATTATCCAAAAAACTCCTGTCGTGCGATACCATCATAATAGCACCGGGGTATTCTTTCAAAAAAGTTTCCAACCAAAGTACTGATTCAATATCTAAGTGGTTCGTAGGCTCATCTAATAATATAAGGTCAGGCTTTAAAAGCAATATCTTGGCTAACTCCACACGCATTTGCCAGCCCCCGCTCAAAGTCTTCATTTCTTTTTCAAAATCGGCAGGTTCAAACCCCAATCCTTTTAAAACCCTTTCGGTTTGTTCATTCACAGCGTAGCCGTCATGAATTTCTATTTGGTGCTCTACCTCGCCCAAACGATTGATGAGTTCCATATAGTCGTCACTCTCGTAATCGGTGCGGGTTTCCATTTGGTGCATTATATTCTCCTTCTCATCCGCGTATTTCATTGCCAGTTCGAATGCCTTCTTGGTTTCATTCATTACTGTAAGGGTAGATTGGGAATGTAGCTCCTGTGGTAAGTAGCCTATAATAGTGCCTTTGGGATACATAATGTCCCCACCATCAATGTTTTGTAGGCCCTTTAGCACCTTTAAAAGAGTAGATTTACCAGCCCCGTTTCGGCCAGTTAGGCCAATTTTATCGTTATCATTGATAAGAAACGAGATTTGGTCGAACATTACGCGACCGCTAAAGTGAAGTTCTATGTTTGAAACTGCTATCATGAAGGGCGCGAAGATAATACGTCTTAACCCCCATTCAAAACATGTTGGACAAATTAATTTGAAATTTGAAATTTTGCCCTACATTCGCAGGCAAAATCATAGCTATGTCGAAAGTTATTGCGGGTATTTTTACCATTGTTGGCGGTTTAATGACACTTTACTATTCATTTATTTTTGCCAATACATCATGGGCACTTGACTATAATGACCCGAAATTGCATAAAAGTATGTTTGAAACCGGCGATATGCCTCAGTTGGTTATAGGTATACTACTCTTAGCTATTGGCATGCTATTCTTCTTTGCAGCTAAAGAGCCTAACCTGAAGTAGTTTTTAATATTATTTATTGAAAAGCAGTTAAAACTGGTAGCGGAAGCCTGTTCCCAAGCCTGTATTATACTTGTTTTTATTCTGCACCCCTATTTTCCCCAAGCTCATATAAAATAAGGGCTCGGCAAAAATTACCCATTGTTTGCGGGCAAGAAACTCAACCCCTGCCTTAGCATATAATGAGGCATAGTAACGGCTTGATTTATTAATAGAAAAATCGGTGGCAAGTGGGCCTGGGCCTGAAGTAGGAAACGAAAGCTGATCAGCGTTGGCGTTGGCGGTAAAAGGCCCGTAGGGGTTTGATGAGAATTGAAGGACTTCTTTTACTTTAATGTGATTTATAATTCCTGATTCTAAATAAAAACGGAATTTTTTCTTTGCCACCGCGTATACTTTAATGCCGATTGGAATATCGATTTCGGTAATTTTTGAAACATAGCTATCAGGGGCTGTTCCAAAATCAGGTGCTGAGGGATGGTTAACGCTAAATGAAGTTTGTGAGAATTCAAGTGAATTGGTTATTGCAATCCGGTTAATAAAAGTAAATTGATGGGTTGCGCCAACGGCATACGAGGGAACACTATAAAAAAATCCGGGGTGCTGATTTCCTAAAGTGGTAGCTGTAATGTTTGCTATAGCGCCTAATGAATATTGAAATATTTTCTTTTTTGTTTTTGGTAAAAGAACGTCCTGGTCATCTGCTTTTTCCATTTTAATTTCTTCGCTTTCTTTCATCTCATCCAGTTGGTTAATTTTAATTATTTCGATGCTTGATATTGAAGCATAGCCGGTATTGTTTACTAAGCTACCGGCCAAATTTTCATCTGAATTTTTGCTAACAGGGAAGCTTTTATAATTATTTGACGAATTATTTTTTGCAGATTCTTTTTTCACATGCCTGTTTTGGGGCGCTACAAATTTGGTATGATTGATTCTGGTTGCATTGTTTTTTAGGTTGTTATTTTCAAAAGCAGAACGGCTCACTTTTTCATTTGCTAAGATTTTATTTGGTGCAGTTAGGGTTAACTGTTGTTGAGAGGAAATACTTTCGTTATTGTTGGTCTTATCTAGGGGTGCAGATTTATTTATGCTGGTAACAGCAGGTGTTGTTGGTTCATGTTGTAAATAAGTATGCCCAATAAGTAAGGCGAACGAAAAAAGCATAGCTGCGCCAAGCCACCACATAAAAAAGCCCTTGCGCTCTTTCTTTTTATCAAGCATTTGTTCCATTTCCATCCAGGCCTTCGGCTCGTATGGCAGCTCAATGCCTTTAAGTTTATCGCGCAATATTTTATCTGAATTACTTTCCATATGCACCCATGTTTACTTTATTAGCTTCAATAATCATAGCCTGTAAATTTGCCCTGGCCTTAGCAAGGTTTGATTTTGATGTTCCTTCAGAAATATCCAACAACTTGCCTATCTCGCCATGGCTATAGCCTTCTATTACGTATAAATTAAAAACGGCTTTATAGGCCGGTGTAAGCTTGTTCACCAACTCAAGAATATGCTCTGCACTTAATTCAGCAATAATATCTGAACTGTCTTCGGCATAAACCGATTTGTCAATATCGCTATGCTGATGCCTTATTTCAGAGCGGATGAAATCAATGGCGGTGTTTACCATAATGCGGTATATCCACCCCTCAAGGTTGCCGTTTTTGTTATTGAAACCGCCAATAGTTTTAAAAACTTTGAAGAAAGCGAGATTTAATATTTCGGTGGCCTGTTCCTTATGCGATGAATAGCGCATACACACTCCCATCATCTTGCCATAATAACGCTGGTATAAGCATTGCTGGGCAAGGCGATCATTTTTAATGCACCCTTTAATAAGTTCTTCTTCCACTTTACTAAATGCAACAAGCATAAACTACAAGCTACGAAATATTAACTATAAAATATTACAATCATTTCTGCACGGCTATTTTGCTCAGTAATGTTATGTTTTGAATATTGCTATAGTCATATTGGTATAGCCCATCGCTGCCGGTCATTACCAAATGTTTGTTATAGGGTATTACATCAAAGGCATTGATGTTGCTGAAATGCGCCACCATGTTGTTTTTAATTTGTGTTACATCGGTGGTGTTGTAAACTTTCAACCCGTCTTTACTATCGCATATAAACAGCGTTTTTGAGTCAATGCCTAAGCCTTTTGGGTTTAACATGGCCATGGTTGTTTTTAATTGCGGGTGTGCCATATCAGTTATATCAACTACGTCCAATTCATTTACGCCCATGTGGCAGGGGTAGTCATCATTCAATGTAAAGTATGCATAGTTATCGTCTACTACTACCGGGTCGCAGGCGGCAATGTGGTTGTAGGTGCTTATGTACGATGGGTTTAATGCATTACTGATATCGTAAATATAAAAGCCGGAGCTTGAACCAATGAAAAGGTGATTTTTATAGGGGAAGATGGTTTCAATACTCCAACCCAAATATTTGCTTGTAACCTGCTGTGGGTTATTGGTGTTTGATACATCGTAAATATGAAGGCTGCTATTGTCGACTATATAAAGGGCATTGTTTGCAATGGTAAAGCGAGCGGTTGAGCCACCCACACCCGGAGCGCCCTGAGTTGCACCGGTTGGCACGCCACTTTGGTTTTGTGTGCCAGCCCCAGCGGTGTATGTAAATACATCGCCCTCTAAATAGTTGGGCATTCTCGCATTGCAATCGCCAATTGCTTTTTCGGTTACTGGCTTTACCTGCCAATCGCTAACCACTCCTTTTGTTGAATCGGCGTAGCCATTGTTGTTATAGTAAACATAAGGCAAAGCATTTTCTATACGCTTTACTAAAGTGATATTGGCGAAATTGGAAATGTCGAACACCAACAAATCGATATAACTATCAGCATATAAGGTGTTACCGGTAGCCGAGAGGTCAACATTTCCGGGAATACTAATAAATACCATGTTATTGGGTGAAGAGGGGTTGGTATTATCGATAACGTGAATGCCGGTGTTTAGCTCATTTACTAAAATGTAGTTTCCGATAAGGTAAATTTTACCCGGGTTTTTTAAAGGTTGTGCCGGGCCGATTTTTACCGAACTGCGCAATTGAGCATAGCTCATATACACCGGCACATAGGTGTTGTACGTTACGGTTTGATCGCACTTATCTTTTTTACATGATGATATTCCAAGAACTATAAAAGCGATAAGCGGTATGAAGGATTTTTGAATAGAGTTTATCATCGTTTTTGTTTTTTAGTGTTGGCCCTGAGGCAACGGTTTACCGAAATGAAACGTTTTGATTGTGTAAACCGTTGCCTCAGGGCCCCCTATTTTTTCATTTAATCTTATATCTATGTTAAAATCAAGCCTCTTTATTTTCTGCTCTGTGGTTCTCCTCTGTGTATTGCACGCCCAAAAAAACAGCCAGGATGTGATTTATCTGAAAAGCACGAGCGTAATACGGGGAAGAATTATACAGCCCGCCACCGACAGCCTGGTTAAAATTGAACTGGCAGGAGGCAGCATATTTGTATTTAGTAAACAGGATATTGATAGTATTAAAAAAGAAAACCGGTATAAAAATAAATTGAAAGGCCTTGAGCAGCCGTACTTCAGAAAAGAAAGCGGTTACCGTAATATTACAGAGGCTTCGCTTTTGTATGGGGCAAAGTCTGTAAATAATTCTGGCTATTACTATAGCAATAATCGCGATGATGTAGGCATATCGCTACACACCGTTAATGGATATCAATTCGATTACTATATTTTTATGGGCGCCGGTGTTGGCGTTGACAGGTTTATTACCTATCAGCAAACGTTTTCGCCTTTATACTTAAGGTTGGCGAGCGAGTTTTTGCAAAAAAAAGTAACACCGTATATATATGCTGATGTGGGTTATTCATTAATGTGGAAAGAACATAGTGGTGATGGTATTACTTACACCAAAAGCCAGGGTGGCTTATATATTAACGCCGGAGGCGGAATTAGAATATATACCCTTAGCAGGGCTTCGGTTCTTGTAAGCGCAGGGTATAAATACAACAACAGCGAAACGGATTGGAAATACACTGGCAATGACTACTATTTTTATACTATAAAAAGAACATACCACCGCTTGGTAATAAATTTAGGAGTTACTTTTTAGGTACAGGTAATACTGGCCGCTCGTTCATTTTTAAAAGCAGGCCAATAAAAAAATAATATAATCATCCTGCCTTTATTATCTTTCGCCAAAATTTTTCGGATGCTTATAATAGGTATTACAGGTGGTTCGGGTTCGGGTAAAACAACTGTTGTTTCGGAAATATTAAAGCACTTTCCGCAAAACCAGGTATCGGTGGTGCATATGGATTGCTATTATAAGGATGGTAGTGATTTGTCGAAGGAAGAAAGACTTAAAACTAACTTTGATCACCCCGATGCAGTTGAATTTGATTTATTGGTAAAGGATATGCTTACCCTTAAAAGCGGGCAAGCCATTGAAGAGCCCACATATGATTTTATAACCAGCACCAGAAAAAAAGAAACCATACATATAGCGCCTACTCAGGTAATTATTGTGGAAGGAATATTGTTGTTTACCGATAAGCGCATACGCGATTTATGCACCGTTAAAGTATTTGTAGACGCCGATCCCGATGACCGGCTTAGAAGAATTATACAGCGCGACATACATGAACGCGGACGAAATGTGCAAACGGTATTAGACCGCTATGAATTAGTAAAAAACATGCACCTGCAATTTATTGAGCCCACTAAACGCTTTGCCGATTTAATTATTCCACAAGGCGGAGAGAACCGGGTAGCCATTGATATGATGGTGGCTATTATTAAAATGAAATTGCAGCAGGAAGTGGTGAACGGGTGATGAAATATTTATTTAGACAGCACCTAGCTGTTATAGTTGCTTCTTACTTTATTATAATAGGCCTCATAAAGCGGTAAAATATTTTTAATGTCGAAAATTTTGGCGTGTGTGTAAGCATTCTTTTTAAATTCTTTCAGGCGTGTTTCGTCCTCTAAAATATAAATAGCGTTTTTCGCCATATCCTTATAGTCGCCTACGTTGCTTAAAAAACCTGTTTTACCTTGTATGTTTATTTCAGGCAGGCCACCGGCGTTAGATGAAATAACCGGCACTTCAACTGCCATGGCTTCTAATGCTGCCAATCCAAAACTTTCTGTTTCGGATGGAAGAATAAATAAATCAGATACCGCCAGTAAGTCTTCAACTGCATCTTGCTTGCCTAAAAACCTTACCTGGTCGCAATTGCCCAGGCTACGACAAAGCATTTCTATGTTCATCCGCTCTGGCCCATCGCCCACTAAAAAAAGTTTGCTTGGAATTTTTTTAACCACCAGGTCAAACATGCGTAACACATCCTCAACTCGTTTTACTTTTCTGAAGTTAGATACGTGAATCAGAATTTTTTCGCCATTAGGTGCAATGGCTTTTTTGAAATGGTCTTTATCGGTTTTTTTAAATCTTGCGAAATCAATGAAGTTGGGAATTACCTCAATTTCCTTATTAATATTAAAATATTTATAGGTGTCTTCGCGCAAATTATTTGACACAGAAGTAATACCGTTGGAGTGATTAATAGAATATTCTACCACCGGTTTGTAGCCGGGGTCTTTTCCTACCAGCGTAATATCTGTACCGTGTAACGTGGTAACAAATGGAAGATTATAACCCGATTCGCGAAGAATGTTTTGCGCCATTAAAGCCGATGAAGCGTGCGGAATAGCGTAGTGAACATGTAGTATATCCAGCTTTTCAAACTTTGCTACATCAACAATTTTGCTTGCTAAGGCACTTTCGTAAGGTTGGTATTGAAATAAGGGATAGTCGAGTGCGGAAACTTCGTGATAAAAAATATTTTCATTAAACGAATCAAGTCGCACCGGTTCCTGATAAGTAATAAAATGTACCTGATGGCCATTTTTTGCCAAGGCCTTTCCTAGTTCGGTGGCTATAACACCGCTACCGCCATAAGTAGGGTAACACACTATTCCTATTTTCATAAACTTCAAATTTTGTAGTAAGACGTGGTGAAGGTAAAGAGATTGTATTAATGTTTCGAGTTCGGCTTTTTGGGGGCTGTTTTATTTTTGTAGCGCCTTATAAACCACTTCTTGCAAATCGGTCCTGATGTTCATTTTTACCAAGCGGTTGTTCTCGGCATTAGGATAAACCCGATTGGAGAGGAAAATATAGGTAAGATGGTTTTCGGGGTCGCTCCATACACTGGTACCGGTAAAGCCGGTGTGCCCAAAAGTTGAAAGCGACACGCCATCATAACATGGCGAGGCTTTGTTTACATCGGGCTCGGGCTTATCAAACCCATAGCCCCGGCGCGATATTTTAGATTGGCGCGAAGTAAATAACTGAATAGTTGCAGTATCTAAAAATCTTTTGCCGTTATAAGTGCCATCGTTTAATAACATTTGAAAAAGCGCTGCTAAATCGAAAGCATTGCTAAATGCACCGGCGTGGCCAGCAACACCGCCAAACATGGCTGCGCCCGGATCGTGGACATATCCGCGAATTACCTGGTGGCGGAAAACAGTATCGTATTCGGTAGGTATTATCCAGTCGGGCTTATACCGTTTTAGTGGTTTAAATCCGATGCGGGTTAATCCCATGGGTCGGTAAAAATTTTCGCTTACGTAATCGTCTAATTTTTTGCCTGAAACCTTCTCCACTATTTTTTGCATAATGTAAAAGTCGTTATCGCTATAAACATACTGCGGGTGTGGATTTATTTCGCCCCGGCTTATAATGTTCCACATCGTATCGGGATAATCTTTACGTATAAACATGCTATCGGCCACCGGTACATTAAAAAGAGAGTCACGTGTTTTGCGATAATAGTTGTCAAAGCCATCGCCGGTAGTTGCTTTGTAAAACATAAAGAAGGCTTTTAATCCGGCTTGATGCGTAAGCACGTCTTTTAACTTTAAACTTTTAATAGTAGAATTATTGGGCAGGTCGAGGTAATGGCCCACGGTTTTTTCTAAATCAAATTTCTTTTGCTCGTATAGTTTCATTACGGCAAGCGTTGTGGCTGCAACTTTTGTAATAGAAGCAAGGTCGTACAATTCGCCGGGCTTTACTTTTTCGTTGCTTTCGTACACCGGTGTGCCGTAACATTTGTTCCATATTACTTTGCCATCTTTGGCAACTAATAACTGGCAGCCGGGGTAAGCCTTTGCATCAATTCCTCTTTGCGCAATATCATCCATACTTTTCAGGCGGGCAGTTTGTATGCCCACCTCTTCGGGCGATGATAATTTAAGGCGGTAAATACTGTCGGATATAAATCCGGTCTCCACCGGAAAAGTTTTGGACACAGATACCGGTAAACGCCCCGAAATTTTTTCGGCACCGAATAATGCATTTGCTGCAGCAAGATTAGCTGCGTCATCATCTTCATACGCTTCCATTACCCAAGGCATGAAGTCGAAAAAGCGCAGGCTGTAAGGATTGCCAAATACAACCAATACCACTTTTGTTCTACCCGAAAGTTCTTCAATAAATTTTCGTTCGGTTTCAGTAATGCTATAATCTTTTGAGGCCAGTCTGCTCATGCCGTGTATGTCAATAATCACTAAATCGGAAGTGGCGAGGTTTCCAAAAAGCTCATAATATGGATTTTCCGAAGACTCGTGGCCCCGGTAGTAAAAATCCATATCGGCAAAATTGTCGATGTATTGCTGAAAAGC
This sequence comes from uncultured Bacteroidota bacterium, assembly GCA_903919075.1. Classification (GTDB taxonomy): domain Bacteria; phylum Bacteroidota; class Bacteroidia; order Chitinophagales; family LD1; genus Bog-950. The sequence continues at coordinate 26,996 of CAIXGR010000073.1, forward strand.
CGAAGGGCCTTTAGAGCCGATAGAAAGAGAAGATACTTTTTTATAGTTCCATTCGTGCAGTGGCAGCTTATTGTCGGTGTTAGCCGCTATGGTAATTGCCTGCTCGTATAGTTTTTGCTTTAGCAATTTGGCGTTGGCATTGTTTAGATCTGCCGATAAATTTTCTAATGCAACATGCTGCGGTTTATTTAAGCCCAACTTATATTTATATGCCAGCACTTTTTTAACTCGTGCTTCAAAGTCTTTCATTGGAATAACTCCGCTGTCGATAGCCGCCTGAATTTTCTCAATTCCCTTACCGGAGTTTTCGCTAAAAACAAGAATATCGTTACCGGCCATAAAAGCCATTGAATCAACGGTGCCGGGTTTGTAGGCTGCGCTTACACCACGCATGTTTAGTGCATCGGAAAAAACGAGGCCGTTGAACCCCAGGCTGTCTTTTAATAAACCGGTAGCTATTTTATGGGACAGAGAAGCAACGGAACCGGTGTCAGGGTCTAAAGCTGGAACGTTGAGGTGGGCCACCATTACACTTCCTATGCCGTTATTAAACATAATTTTAAAGGGGTATAATTCAAGGCTATCCATGGCAGCGGCGCTTTGCATTACGACTGGCAATTCTTTATGCGAATCTTTATCGGTATTGCCATGGCCTGGGAAATGTTTGGCGCAGGCAAGTATGCCTTCGTCTTGTAATCCCTGCATATAGTTTATGCCTTTCAACGCAACTTTAAATTTATCTTCTCCAAAGCTTCTTTCGTTTATAATCGGATTGTTAGGATTGCTGTTTACATCTACCACCGGTGCAAAATCAATATGAATGCCGATGCGTTTACACTCGCGGCCTATTTCGCGACCCATTTCGTAAATCAATTTATTGTTGGCAATTGCGCCGAGGGTCATTTGTTTAGGAAATGCAATTGTTGAATCTAAGCGCATCGCCAGCCCCCATTCCCCATCAATAGCAATCATGCTTTGCACTTTCGATGAGTCCTGTATTTTATTGGTCCAGCGGGCTTGTGCTTCGGGTGCGCCTTTAAAAAATATTACTCCCCCAGCCTTACCTTGTTTCATCCATTCCAATACCGAATCCATGTTGAAATCTTTGCCTTGAGTATAAGCGGGTAGCATAAAAAATTGCCCGATACGCTGTTGCTCTGAAAGAGAATTATAAACCGAGTCGACCCACTTTACACAGCCGGCATCTTTTTTCCAATTTAGGAAGTCAGGATTTTGGGAGAAAGACGCGAGATGGGAGATGAGAAAAATGCACAGGAGCTTAGTCGACTTGCTAAATAAGCCCGAAAATAAATTTTGAATTTTGAATGTGAAGCGCACTGCGCGAAAAAACAAAAACATTTATCAATAGTTGGTTTGTTTTATGAAGAAATCCACCCTTTGTTTTAGATTGTTCTTAAAAGCAGAAGGCCATAATAAAATGGGCAGAAACGAGTTGCTTTTTCATTAATTGCTTTCGGTTCGGCTTTATGTAGTTTATACGTTATTTTCGTCTGGTTATTTTAATATTTCTTTTTCTTTTAACTTAATAACTGTTCTGCTATTTTTACAACCATGAATAAGATTATCATCTTCCTTTCAATAGTTGCAATATTGTTGGTGGGCTCGTGTAAAAAAGATGCCGGCCCGGCTACCAACTATGTTCAGGTTGAACAAAATGGCCGTATGACTTATTATTCGGTTAATCGCGCTTCGTGGTACGTAACGGATACAGGGGCTTTACGCGGAAAGCATTACTCTTTAACAGCTTTTCAGGCTTTTACCGATTCGTTGAACTACGTAACCATTGATTTTCGCGATAATACTACTCCAAATAATAACTTTTGCCCAACGGTAAATGTGTTTAGCGACCTTAATGCTCCTTCATCGGGTTGTTCAGATAGTGCTTCTAATTGTAGTGGATTTTTGGTAGGATATTTTTCAACGGCCTCTGGCCAATTTAATACTACTGCCGATTCAACTTCTCCAAAAGCGCAGTTAACCTTATTTTCTTGCCAGAAGGGATTTAGGCAGCTTTCAGGTAATTTTCAATGCCGTGTAGTGCAGGGAAGTAAAGTAATTGCCTTAACCAACGGGCAATTTAACGACGTGGTTTTTACTGATCAATAGCCTCAAAAAAAGTTTTCTATATTTGCCGCCGGTTCTTTGATGTAATGCTTATCAAGAAAGACGGAGGGGCAGGCCCTGTGAAGTCTTGACAACCCTGGTTTGGATGGCAATAAAATGCTGGCGAATACAGAAGGTGCCAATTCCTGTTTAGATAAGATGAAAAACCATTCTTCTCGCTCTGAACAATTTCCTATCCGCTTTTTTAGATGCATTCACATCAATAAATATTGATTGAAACAGCTGTTTAAATGATTACAAAAAAGCCCACTTTAAGCGAACAAATTGAGAAACGCATATTAGTATTAGATGGTGCAATGGGCACTATGATACAGGCGTATACATTAACAGAAAAAGATTTCCGCGGCCCACGTTTTGAAGATCATACACATGACCTTCGCGGAAATAATGATTTGCTTTCAATAACCCGCCCGGATATTATTAAAGAGATACACGCCAAATATTTGGAAGCCGGTGCTGATATTATTGAAACCAATACTTTTTCATCAACCCGCATTGCGCAACACGATTATAAGTTAGAACATTTAGCCTATGAGCTGAATTATGAATCGGCAAAAATTGCCAAAGAGGTTGCGGATGAATTTACCAAGAGAAATCCTGATAAGCCGAAATATGTGGCCGGTGCTTTTGGTCCTACTAATAGAACAGCATCTATTTCGCCGGATGTAAATAATCCGGGGTTTAGGGCAATCTCGTTTGACGAGTTAGTAGAGGCTTACACTGAGCAAGCGCGCGGTTTGATTGACGGAGGTGTAGATTGGTTGTTGGTTGAAACAGTTTTTGATACCCTAAACTGCAAGGCTGCTTTGTTTGCCATTATGCAGGTGCAAGATGAAATGGGAACTAAGCTACCGGTAAGCGTAAGTGGCACTATTACTGATGCCAGCGGAAGAACTTTGAGCGGACAGACAACAGAAGCCTTTTGGATTTCGATTAAGCATGCCCATCTTTTTTCGGTAGGATTAAACTGTGCGCTTGGCGCAAAAGATATGCGGCCATATCTTGAAACGCTTTCAGGTGTTGCTGATACCTGGGTGAGTGTTTATCCTAATGCCGGGTTGCCAAATGCTTTTGGTGGTTATGATGAATCGCCGAGGATGATGGGGTTGGATATTGAAGATTTTTGTAAAAGCGGATTTGTAAATATTGTTGGCGGGTGTTGTGGAACGACACCGGAGCACATAAAAGTATTTGCAGCTGCGGCAGCAAAATATCCGCCGCGGGCAAAGCCCCATCGCTTTCCTTTTATGCAGTTAAGCGGGTTGGAGCCGGTTACACTTACTGCCGAGGCGAACTTTATGAATGTGGGCGAGCGGACGAATGTTACCGGCTCGGCAAAGTTTTTAAAGCTTATTAAAGAAAATAAATACGAAGATGCATTGGCTGTAGCGCGCGACCAGGTTGAAGGCGGTGCACAGGTGATTGATGTGAATATGGATGAGGGAATGTTGGATGGGGTTGAAGCTATGCACAAATTTTTGAACTTATGCGCTGCTGAACCTGACATTGCCAAAGTACCGGTGATGATAGACAGCTCGAAATTTCCTATAATAGAAAGAGGGTTGAAATGTTTGCAGGGTAAAGGTATTGTAAATTCTATTTCACTAAAAGGTGGGGAAGAGGAATTTATAAAACAGGCTAAGTTAATTAACCGGTACGGCGCTGCAGTAATAGTAATGGCCTTTGATGAAAGAGGGCAGGCTGATAGTTATGAGAGAAGGATTCAAATTTGTGAGCGTTCATATAAAATACTTACCGAGCAGGTTGGTTTTGCTGCCGAGGACATCATTTTCGATCCGAATATTTTTCCGGTGGCTACCGGTATGGAAGAGCACCGGAGGAATGCGATAGATTTTTTCAGGGCTACGCAATGGATAAAGCACCACCTGCCACATGCACATGTTAGCGGCGGGGTTAGTAATGTTTCGTTTTCGTTTAGAGGAAATAATGCGGTGCGTGAGGCGATGCACTCGGCATTTTTGTATCATGCAATAAAAAATGGTATGGATATGGGAATTGTAAACCCTGCCATGCTTGAAGTGTATGATGATATACCTAAAGATTTATTGGAGCGCGTAGAAGATGTTTTGTTGGATAGAAGAGAAGATGCTACCGACCGGCTGCTGGCTTTTGCAGAAACCGTAAAGAAAAAAGACAAGGCAGAAATAGTTGATGAAGAGTGGCGCAAGGGAACCGTTGAAGAACGACTGGCCCACGCGCTTGTAAAAGGCATTGTTGATTTTATAGATACTGATACGGAAGAAGCACGGGTTAAATACGGGAAGCCACTGACGGTAATTGAAGGCCCTTTAATGGCTGGTATGAATGTGGTAGGCGATTTATTTGGCAGCGGGAAAATGTTTTTGCCGCAGGTAGTAAAAAGCGCGCGGGTGATGAAGAAATCGGTGGCTTACTTGCAGCCGTATTTGGAAGAAGAAAAAAAACAAAACATACACGCCAAAGCAAACGGTAAGGTTTTAATGGCCACCGTTAAAGGCGATGTGCATGATATAGGAAAGAATATTGTTAGCGTGGTGTTGGCCTGTAATAACTACGATATTATTGATTTAGGCGTAATGGTGCCAGCCGAAAGAATATTAGATGAAGCAAAAAAACAGAATGTAGATATTATTGGATTGAGTGGTTTGATAACACCTTCACTGGATGAAATGGTACATGTGGCCAGCGAAATGGAGCGGCTTAATTTTAAGCTGCCGTTATTAATTGGTGGAGCAACAACTTCGAAATTGCATACGGCTGTAAAAATTGCTCCATCATACTCAGGTAGCGTGGTGCATGTGTTAGATGCTTCGAAAGCAGTTACTGTTACCAGTAAGTTGTTGAGCAAAGATGAAAACGCAGGGATTGTTGCGCAGGTGAAAAAGGAATATGTAGCCCTGCGCGAAATACACGCGAGCAGGAAAAGCGACATTGAATATATTTCGTTGGAAGATGCACGTGCTAATAAATATAGAATTGACTGGGGTAAAACAGAAATTACCGAACCGGCTGTTACCGGCATTAAAGTTTTTGATGACTACCCTTTAGCAGAGTTGGCGGAATATATCGACTGGTCGCCATTTTTTAGTACCTGGGAAATGAGTGGCACTTATCCGCGCATTTTTGAAAGTGAAAAATATGGTAAAGAAGCCCGCAAGGTTTTTGACGATGCACAAGCACTTTTGAAAAAAGTAATTGACGGGAAATGGCTTACCGCGCGGGGAATTTTTGGGTTGTTTCCGGCTAGTAGTGTGGATGAGTTTATATATGTAGATGCTAGAACCAAGAATCAAGAAACAAGACAAGAATCGGAAATTGTTTTTCATCAAATGCGTCAGCAGACTAAGAAGCAGGGAGGGCAGCCTAATTTGTGTTTGAGTGATTTTATTAAGCCGAAAGGGGAAACTAAAAATTCTAAAACAGATTATATCGGTGCATTTGCTGTTACTGCCGGTATTGGTATTGAAAAGAAATTGGCCGACTTTGAAGCAGACCTTGACGACTACCACAGCATTATGCTAAAGGCACTTGCTGACCGGTTAGCAGAAGCGTTTGCTGAAAGATTGCATGAGCGGGTCCGCAAAGAATTTTGGGGGTATGCTAAAGATGAAAATCTTTCGAAGGAACAATTGAACAAGGAAGAATATCGTGGCATTAGGCCCGCACCGGGTTACCCTGCCTGCCCCGACCATACTGAAAAACCGCTTATTTGGAAATTATTAGATGTAGAAAAAAACACTGGAATAAAACTTACCGAATCGAACGCGATGTATCCGGCGGCTTCGGTTAGTGGTTGGTATTTTGGGCACCCGGAAGCAAAATATTTTGGTGTGGGTAAAATACAGAAAGACCAGGTGGAGCAATTAGCGAAAGCTAAAGGATTGACACTTGCTGAGATGGAACGGTGGTTAAGCCCGAATTTGGGGTATTAAACCCTCCAGTCCCCTAAAGAGCGAGCAGAGCCAAATATGTTTTTCCGATGTCTTCTTCGCTGATATATAAGGTGTTAGCATATTGACGAAAGTCAACCGGCTTTATTAAGCCAAGATTTTTAAAATGCGTATATTCGCGCCCTATGGATCAGAACTTTCACCAGGCCGAATTTGATCAGCCACACCCGGAACGTACACGTGCAATTATGAAAGCCCACCCTGAGGTGCGCCAATTAATAGGACGAAATCCTTACACGGCACTTGTTATGCTGTTTGTATTAACCCTGCAAACAGGTATTGCTTATGCTATGGGCCATTTGGGCTTTAGCTATTGGTGGGTAAGTTTAATATTGGCCATTGGTGTTGGTGCATTTGCTAACCATTGTATGTATGTAATTATACATGACGCTACGCACAACTTGGTTTTTACCAGCAAAACATGGAATAAATTTGTAGGCCTTTTGGCCGATCTTCCTAATCTTTTTCCTGCGGCAATGGGGTTTGGAGTATATCACTTAAAGCACCACGCACACCAAGGCGATTATGATTATGATGCGGACATTGCAAGCCATTGGGAAGCCCGGTTAATTGGCAATAAATGGTACGGAAAAGCAACCTGGATGTTGTTGTTCCCCCTGTTTCAGTTAACTCGTCCGCCACGGTTAAAATCTATAGTAATGTGGAGCCGGTGGAGTTTTATTAACCTGTTTTTATGTGTGGCTTATGATGCAGCTATTGTTTATTTCTGCGGATGGCCAGGTTTAGTTTACCTTTTATTTTCTTTCTTCTTATCTATTGGGTTACATCCGGTAGGTGCACGTTGGGTACAGGAGCATTATACTTACGAAATAGACCAAGAAACAGCCAGCTATTATGGCCCTATAAACTACGTTGCATTGAATGTGGGGTACCATAATGAACATCATGATTTTCCATCGGTGCCTTGGAACAGGTTGCCTAAAATTCGTGCTATAGCGCCGGAGTTTTATGATACTTTGAAATATCATACTTCATACACAAAATTGTGGCTTTCGTTTTTATTTGATGAGCGCTATAGTTTATTCTCTAGGGTAGAAAGAACAAAAGCGGGCAAGGTGAGCCATGAGCGTGTTAGAAAAGTAGCTGAAGTTACGGCGTAACCTGTTAGTGAACTTTCATAATAATTAATACTGATGATGAAATTTTTGAAAGTATTATTACTTGCATTTCCGCTGCTTTTATTATTGAATAAATCTTCCAATGCGCAGTCGGGTGGTTATGCTACCATGCGGGTGTTTGATTGTAACAAGTCGGTAGGTTTGGGTTCGGGGTTTCTTTCAGCAAAAATTTTTATTGTGTATGAAGATGCTACTACCGAAGAGCTGCCCCTTTTGCCGTATACTGAAAAAAATGAGCTTGAAAACCTGAAAAATGTAAACCAGGTAATTAATAAATTAAAATCGAAGGGTTATTTTTTGATAAGCCAATACACTACCGGCGAGCAGGGTAACTTGATATCGGATTATACTTTTTTGAAGCAGCATTAGGAGCAGCTATTTTATATCAAAATTTAATTTTACCGTAATTGAGGCGGTTTTGTTTTTAGAGCTAGTATTAAAAGCACCTCCCCACGAATAATCTTCAGTAGAATTTTGGCCAGTAATTTGAAAAATGCCCATCTCTGCATTGCTGAGATTTCCAATTTTAGCATCGGCATTCTCAGCAATTTTATCGGCTCTTAAATGACCATCCTTGGTGGCAGCAGCTAGCATTTCAATTTTTAGGTCGGAAAGTTTAGTGTAAAAATAATTTGGCGGCATTGAGTTTAATTCAATGCCTTTATCCAATAGTTCAGTGACCTCGCGGGAGATACTTTCAATCTTATTTACTTCTTTGCTTTCAATTTGTACCTCTTGCACAAGCATTGTGCCGGTGTATACTTGCTTATAATTATCTTCTGAAACTTTTACCCTGTCATATTGCTTAGTGCTTGTAATGGAAGAAAAAACAATTTCATTTTCTTTTACTCCTTTAGCAAGAAGATAGTTTTTGATAAGCTCTGCATCTTTTTTTAAATTATTGAATGCTTCCTGTGTGTTCATAGATGTTCTTGAAAAACCACCTCTCCAAACTACTAAATCAGAGGTAAAGTCTTTGCTTGCAAGACCTGTGACACTTATAGTTTGTTTCCCCTTTTTGCCCTTAATCCAGGCATCGCGAAATATGATAGAAGTTATAATGATAGCTAGAGCGATAAAAAGCGAACCGGAATATTTCATAAATCAGTGTTGGAAGATGTTGGTTAATGCTTGTTCAATATTATTGAATTTAAAATTAAATCCTGCCTTTATTATTTTTTCATTCGAGCATTTTTGACTGCTTAAAACTACTTCGCTCAACTCTCCCAAAACCAATTTTAACGCAAACGGAGGAACCGGCAAAAGCAATGCGTTTGATTTTTTTGCTTCAAGAATAGCCTTCATCAAATCTTTCATGAGTATTGGTGCAGGACCAGTAGTGTTATAGGCACCATGCATGTTTTTGTTTTCAATGGCGTGGAGTATTATTCCGCAAACATCATCTAAGTGTATCCAGGGGTAGTATAAATTGCTTTTTGAAAAATAATTTACAAACCCTAATGGCATAGTTTTAATAAGTTGAGGCAGCGCCCCACCGTTTTTTGCCAGTACAATACCTATGCGGCAGCGAACTTCTCTTACTCCGAGATTGCCAATTTTTATAGCGGCCTGTTCCCATTCTTTACAAACTTGGGCTAAAAAATCTGTGCCTGGCTGCCTTTCTTCAGTAACAAATTCGCCACCACAATCGCCATAATAACCTACTGCCGAAGCGCTGACAAATGTTTTTACTGTATGGTTGTTCTTTTTTAAAAAAGCCTCAATAAGGCCCGCACTTTGGGTTCTGCTATCAATAATTTCTTTTTTTCGGGCGTTAGTCCAAGGCTTATCTGCCACTGCGGCCCCTGCTAAATGAATGATGGTTGAAACCCCATCAAAGGCTTTAGGTTCAATTTCACCTTTTTTAATGTCCCATACATAGTGGTTAACGTGTTCTGTATTGAAATTCAATCCTTTTTGAGTGATATTATTTGGCCTTCCTAAATGGTTAACGGCATAGCCCTTTAACAATAGTAACCCTGTAAGTCGGTGCCCAATAAGTCCGCTGGCGCCTGTAATCAATACTTTTTCCATACTATCAAATTTTAGTGCTTGTAAACACTATATTTCTATATTTGCCCATCTTAAAAATATAAAACATGCGCCATCTATTCTATTCATTTATCATCATCTCAGGATTCGCCTCTGTTTCAGCCCTTTCATCATGCACAGGGGGCGGCGAAAAACAAAAATCTTTATGCGATCAGGCAGGCGAGGACAACTCGGCTAAAAATAACGTAGACAGAACTGCTGTTAAGAGCGAGAGAGCAGGACTGAATGAGGTTGTTATACATATAGCAGGTGATATTGATAAATTGAATCCTCTTACCTCTACAGCGGCTGATGCCGGGTATGTTCAAGGTAAATTATTTAGTGGGTTACTGGATGTAGATCCGGATTCGTTTAATTTGTTTCCTCAGTTGGTAAAAGCGCGCCCAGAAATAAAACTGATTGAAGAAGGGGAATATAAAGGCGGTATGAGTATGACTTGGGAAATACGCCCAGAAGCTGAATGGGATAACGGCACCCCAATCACTGCGGATGACGTGATATTTACATTGAAAGCACTTAAAAACCCACAAGTAGATGCTGAGCCATTAAGGCCTTATCTTGAATTTGTGGATGATGTAGTTGTTGACCCAAGCAATAACCGCAAGTTTACTTACATGTGCAAAGGACATTACTTTTTGAGCGAATATGCCGCAGGGCAGTTTGTGATTTTGCCGGAGTATGTATACGATCCGGCTAAAGCCATGAGAAAATTTGCGATGAAAGATTTAAATAACGAAGAGAAAGCTGCCAAGCTAAAATCGAACCCGGATATTATAAAGTTTGCTACACAATTCAACTCTGAAAAATACTCGCGCGAGAAAGGATTTGTTTCAGGCTCGGGCCCTTATGAATTTGACCAGTGGGTTACCGGTCAGCGTGTTATTTTAAAACGCAAGAAAAACTGGTGGGGTGATAAATTAAAAGGCACTAACCGCGATTTTGTTGCTACACCTGATAAAATTATTTATGAAGTAATTGTGGATATTAACGCAGCAACTTCGGCTTTAAAAGGGGAAAAAATAGATGTTTTGACAGGCATAAAATCAAAAGACTATTTGGAGCTTTCGAAGGACAACAAGATGCTGGAGAAATATAACTTTCATAAACCAGAGCAATTGGCTTATGCCTATATCGGGTTAAATGTAAGAAACCCCAAGTTGAGCGATGTAAAAGTTCGCAGGGCGCTTGCTTACTGTTTAGACGTAGATAAAATTATTGAGAAGATTCAATACTGCATGGCTAAACGTGTTGTAGGGCCTGTTAACCCCAATAAATCATATTATAATAAAGACCTGAAATTAATTCCTTATGATATTGCGAAGGCTGGCAAGTTATTGGATGAGGCCGGTTGGAAAGATACTGATGGTGATGGTATACGCGACAAGGTGATTAATGGACAAAAAACAAAACTATCGCTCGAAATAAAATACCCAAGCGGCAGTGATGTGGTAGAAAAAATTATGACCATGTATGCCGAAAGCTGTAAAAAAGCCGGTGTTGAAATTACCCAAGCTCAACGCGAGTGGACGGTGTATTTGCAAGAAACAAAAGCACATAATATTGAAATGACGTATGGTGCATGGATTGCTGCACCGGGACCGGATGATCCTAAACAAATTTGGAGTACATCTTCATACGATGGCGGTAGTAACTACGTAGGCTTTGGCGATCAAAAGAGCGATGAGATAATTGAAAAACTGCGTAATGAATTGGATGAAACCAAACGCAACGAGTTGTACAAGCAGTTTCAACAAATGGTTTATGATGCGCAGCCATATATTTTCGTATCATCTCCATTAAATCGTATGGCAATACATGCCCGCTTTAAAAATGCAAGCCCTAAAGTGGCTAGGCCGGGTTATGTTGAAACAGAATTTGAACTGGATAAAACTTTCGGTTCGAAAACAACGGCTGCACAGCCTCAATAAACGGAATGATTTTTTTGAAAAGATAAGCGCAGGTAATGTTAGTATACATACTAAAAAGGATTCTTTATTTCATTCCCACTTTTTTTATTATAGCAGGGCTTACGTTTTTGCTGGGAACCATGGCTCCCGGCGATCCGGTAGAATTGAAGTTAAGTGCCGGAATGCAAAGCTCGGAAGGGCAGGGGCAGGCTTCGGATAAACTTACCGGCGAAAAGGCTTACCGTGAGTGGAATGAAAAATTAGGTAGAGACCTGCCTACATTTTATTTTAGTGTTACCTCAAAGTCATATCCGGATACGCTTTACAGGGTACTTCGTAAAACTGAGCGGGATAATTTAGAAAGGCTAATTGATAGATATGGTAATTGGCCGCAAATTGTTGCCTACTATAAATCGGTAAAGGCCTTGGAAAGTGCTGCGATAAGTTTAAGTATTGATGCCTCAGATTCTACAGCATTTAGCAGGGTAAAAACAGTGCGCGAAAGTTGCAATAATTTATATCGCCATTACGAGAATGAGGTTAACCAAATTGACCTTGATAATATTAAAACTGCAGTAAATACATCAATACAAGTAAAGGATAGCTCAGGAAATGTTATTAATTATCTCGCCCTGTCTCCGATTAAAGCACAGGCTGATGCGGTTTTCTCTTCTTATGATGCGATGAAGCAGCAGGCTACTACATCGCTTAAATATGTGCCGGCTATACATTGGTATGGTTTGCATAACCAGTTTCACCGGTGGCTGTTTGGCGATGTTCCTTGGTTTAGTGCAAACACCGACCCCGCTAAAGTTTCGAAAGGATTTTTCCGTGGCGATTTTGGTGATTCGTACTTAGATAACCGGCCGGTAAATTCAATTTTAAGAGATGCTATGAAGTGGACCTTGCTGATGAATTTTATTGCTTTTATTATCATTTATTCTATCAGTATTCCGGTAGGGGTTTCGTTGGCTGTAAAAAAAGGTACCCGGTTCGACAAGGCAATGACCGCTTCTTTGTTTATTCTTTATTCCGTACCAAGTTTTTGGGTGGGCACTATGCTTATTATTTTCTTTACCAATAACTATTACGCCAACTGGATGGATATTTTCCCGCCGTACGGCTTAGGTAAAATTGGACCTGAGTATACAACGTGGGCTAAAATTACAGACCGGTCGTATCACTTAGTGCTGCCTATTTTTTGTGGTGTTTATGGAGCCTTTGCTTATATATCAAGACAAATGCGCGGAGGAATGATGTCAGTACTTCGGCAAGATTATATACGCACTGCTTTTGCTAAAGGCTTAGCGCCAAATACAGTTTATTGGAAACATGCATTAAGAAATTCGTTAATACCTATTATCACCATTTTCTCAAGCTTTTTACCGGCTATGATTAGCGGGGCTGTGATTATTGAATACTTATTTACCATTCCGGGCATGGGCCGGGTTAGTTACGAATCTACGGTGGCGTTAAATTACCCGGTGCAGTTTACCATCCTTATGTTTTCAGCAATACTAACAATGGCGGGCACTTTGTTATCTGATATTTTATATGTGATAACCGATCCGAGAATTTCATTTACCAAAAGAGAAGGATAATTTTTTTAGAAGATGAGCCAGGAACAAAAAAATAAAAAACCCGATCAAAGCTACTGGGGCATTGTAAAGCGCCAGTTTAAGAAAAACAGGTTGGCTGTTTGGAGCCTGCGCGTGGTATACTTAATTTTCTTTGTTGGCATATTTGCCGATTTTTTGGCTAATGAAAAACCACTTTATTGCAAGCTGGAAGGCAAAACACATTTTCCGGTATTATTGGATTATGGGGTTAGCATGGGGCTTGTAAAAATGCCGCCTGAGCTTTTGAATGTAGATTGGGTAAAAGCCGATTATGAATCGGTGTTGCGTGCGCCTATTCCTTACTCGCCACTAACACAAGATTTTGATAACGCATTTGCCAGCCCAACAAAAAAGCAGGATGTAACATCATGGCGTTTCAGGCATTTGTTAGGGTCGGACCAATTAGGCCGCGATTTGTTGTCGGGCCTTATACATGGTACACGCATTGCGATGCTGGTGGGTATAGTTTCAATGTCGATAGCATCGTTTTTTGGGATTTTGCTTGGCGCCATTGCTGGTTACTTTGGCGATAACCGGTTGCAGGTATCGCGCGTTACTCTTTTGCTGAATGTGGTTTTTGTTTTCTTCGGCTGGTTTTACGCTTTTGAGGCGCGCACTTATATAATGAGCGATGCGTTGTCGGATTCGTTTGGCAGCTTTAGTTTTCAATTTCTTATTTCGCTTTTATTATTTCTTGCCATTATGTTTATTCCGAACCTGATTGCCATGTTGTTTAAGGGCATTTCGTTTTTAGGTAAGCCGGTAACTATTCCTATTGATATTATTATTTCGCGCGCCATTGAAATATTAAACTCGATACCTATACTGCTGCTTATACTTTCGGTTTGTGCAGTGGTGAAAAAGCCTTCTATCATGCTTATCATGGTTATTATTGGCCTAACCGGATGGACCGGTATTGCCAGTTACATACGCGCAGAGTTGCTTAAAGTGCGCAGTCTGGAATATATTGAAGCAGCACAGTCGTTGGGCTTTAGCGAATGGAGGATTATGTTGCGCCACGCTATACCTAACTCATTAACATCTGTTCTAATTACGGTTGCTTTCGGTGTAGCCAGTGCAATTCTTACTGAATCATCGCTTTCGTTTTTAGGTATAGGCGTACAGGCAGATGTGGTTACGTGGGGAAAGCTGTTGAATGAAGCCCGTTCGGAAGTAAGCTCATGGTGGTTTGCGGTTTTTCCGGGTCTTGCCATATTTGTAACCGTAACAGTTTTCAATCTTTTGGGTGAGGGATTAACAGATGCCATGGACCCAAGGTTGAAACAATAAAAATTATAAATCGAACGTTCAAAAGGGCTAAATGGTTAAAGGAGTAATTTCCGTTAATCATTTAGCCCTTTTCTTTTAGTTTTGAAGCAATGAAACTTCTGCTGCATTTATTTTTTGTAGGTATTGCAATTTCTGCTGTTGCACAAACGGTTGAGGTTTCGAACGAATATAAGATGCCTCCTAAAACCACTAAGTTTAGGATAATAGGAAAAAACAATGATGGTATTGTTATGCGCCTGTACGGCTCGCAGGATGTGATTAATGTATTTGATGATAATTTCAGGCTTAGCGGCTCGAGGATACTCGATTTTAAAAACGAATCGGGTTTGCTGCAGTATATTATGCTGAACAAAAATGGCGCCGTTATTTTTTACTTATCGCAGGATAAAAAGTATTCGGTTTTGTTGGCCCAACCGGTAAGTTCAAAATTTATTGAGATGGGCAAGCCGGTTATTATTGATACTATTTTTGACAGAAGAGATCTGATATCTGTTAATCTAAGGTTTAAGCAATCGGCAGATCAATCGTATTTAATGGTTTATTACCCGTTTTTTTCTGGAAGCACCATCCGCGCGGTAAAGTTTATTGGCATAGACCAATCTTTGCATAGCCTTTATAATAAAACTATTCCTATTAACCGCGATGAAAAGGAGTTGGAAGAGTCACGGTCGTTTGTAGATAATAACGGAAATTCTTTTCTTGTTCTTAAACCCGAAAGCAAACTTGATGGCGCCGCCTATAACATATACCGGGTAAGCAGTAGTGGCGATTTTTCAACTTACAGTATCCATTCCGACAAGGCTTTTTTTGGTGAGGCATCGTTTGATATAGATAATAAGAATGGAAATCTTGTATTGTGTGCTTTATACAACGATAACAAGAGGGTGGAAGAAGTGGCCAATGGTTTTATATATGCAAGCTACAACCCGGTAGATGGAAAATTAATAAGTGCAAGCTATACGCCATTTTCGAAACAATTTATTTCGGAACTAACCGGCAGGGCTGATAACAACGACAAAGGAAAATTGTACACTTTTGTTATAAGGAAAGTGGTATTGCGAAACGATGGAGGAGCCATGGTTATTGCTGAGTCATATATAAGAGATACCCGTGAGGTGCCTATTGCAATGGGTTTTCAGCAGGGGCTTACTAATTATCAAACCAGCACAATTTTTCAGTTTAATGATATCATCGCCTTTTCGTTTAATGCCAAGGCCGAAATAGATTGGCATTCGGTAATGCGGAAAAAGCAATCCAGCGAAGATGACAACGGTGTTTACTCGTCGTTTCTGGCAATGAACGAAAAAGACAAGATGCGGCTTTTTTATTTAGATGACATTTCGGCTTCGGGGCTATTGAATGAATATGTTTTAACCAGCGATGGCAAGAGCGATCGCAACGTGGTACTGAATCAGGAAGAAAAAGAAGTAATGTTATTACCAAAATTGGGAAAACAAATTTCACCCAATCAGGTAGTAATACCAAGCTATATTAATGCAAATTTACGCCTGGTAAAAATTACTTTTTAAAAAATCGAAACTCCTCGGGAACGAAAACTTCTTTAATATGAAATCTTATTAAAATTCAATTCATTGCTTACCTTATTCAAATCAAATAACCCTGCCGTAGTAGTTTTGTATGTTTTGTATCTGGCATTGTTCAGGGTTTTTGCGCTTTATGTGCACGTTGATACTACATTTGTTTTTGCGCACAGCGAGCCGTTAAGTAAGATTATTTTCGGGTTACTAAAGAATGTTTTACAAAGGCATGAAATGGTAAGTTATGCTTTGTCAGGCGTGTTGTGTTTTATTCAGGCACTGCTGATTAATAATTTGATAAATGAAAACAAGATACTGCCGAAAAAAAATTATGTAGGTGGGTTGTTGTTTATAATAGTTTTTTCATTTTTTAAAGAAAGCTTGGTGCTTAGTCCTGCCTCTTTGGCATTAACGCTTATTATTTTAAGCACGCAGAGGATATTTTCGTTGATAAAAAAAGAAAAAGCAACGGGTGATATTTTTGATGTGGGCTTTTTGCTCTCTGTTGCAACCCTGATTTATTTTCCGTGCATAGTATTAGTTGTATTTGCCTTTGCAGGGGTGGCAATAGTAAGGCCATTTGCTTACCGAGAATGGGCCATTGTTTTTGTTGGGCTGCTTTCGCCTTTTATTCTTTTGTTCACTTTTTATTTTTGGAATGATAAAACTGCGATGCTATTCCACGATATTGCAAATGTACACGGAAAAGTATGGCTAAAAGGGCCGGCTTTATTACAAACAGATTGGCTTCTTGCCGGAAGTTTGCTTGTTTTTATTTTGGTTTCGTTAGTTATACTTCCTACAGCACTATATTCATCGCTTATACAGGTGCGTAAATTTTCGACGACGCTTATTGTGCTTATTTTTTTGATAGGAATATCTTTTGTATTACAACAAAATAAAAGCCTATGCCACTGGGCTTTGTTGGCGTTGCCTCTATCAGTTATTTTTTCGATGGTGTTGATACAAATAAAAAATAAGTTAGTAAGCGAAGTAATTCATTTAATACTAATTTTGCTGGTGTTGGCAGGGCAGTATTTGCCAATGCTCGGCATTCTTTAATAATATTAATAAAATATAAATATGAAATTTGGTATAGTAGTTTTTCCGGGTTCGAATTGCGATAGAGATATGTTTCATGTGATTAAAAATGTAATGGGTTGCGAGGTTCGTTATGTTTGGCATAAGGATACTGACTTGTCGGATTTTACCACTGATGATTGCCTTGTTTTGCCTGGCGGGTTTAGCTATGGTGATTATTTACGTACAGGAGCCATTGCGCGTTTCTCTCCGGTAATGGAATCGATAACACAGTTTGCTGAAAAGGGGGGGAAGGTGTTTGGCGTTTGTAATGGTTTTCAAATTCTTTGCGAATCGCATTTATTGCCTGGTGCGCTTTTGCGCAATGAAAGCATGAAATACGAATGCAAAAACATTTACCTGAAACCGCAAACTAATAAAGCATTATTAACTTGTAAGATTGATGCTGGTGCGGTGTTGAAAATTCCTATTGCACATGGCGA
Source organism: uncultured Bacteroidota bacterium (assembly GCA_903919075.1). Classification (GTDB taxonomy): domain Bacteria; phylum Bacteroidota; class Bacteroidia; order Chitinophagales; family LD1; genus Bog-950. The sequence goes on from CAIXGR010000073.1 coordinate 44,159, forward strand.
TGGCAGGTATTATTGCGACCAGCCTACATTAACAGCGCTATATGATAACGACCAAGTGCTTTTTAAATATTGCGATGACAATGGCGATGTGATTGAAGAAGCCAATCCTAATGGCTCGGTAGATAATATTGCAGGTATTTGTAACACCGGTAGAAATGTTTTTGGCATGATGCCTCACCCTGAGCGCGCCGCTGAAAAGGCCTTATTGAATACCGATGGCAAGGTAATTTTTGAATCGCTGATTAGCCGGGTGTTGGAGATGACCGTGCTTTACGGATAGTTCGGGGTTACACGTTACAGGTTAATACAATAAATAGGTTACCTATGACAAAGGATGAACGTGTTCGGCTTATTGAATCGTACGGGCAGGCACATGATAATCTTGTAACCGCACTGAAGGAATTCCCCAAAGAGATGTGGCAATGGAAGCCCTCGCATGAAAAATGGAGCGTGCACGAAATTATTATTCATATTGCCGATAGTGAAGCGAATAGCTATGTGCGTTGCAGAAGGTTTATTGCTGAACCGGGTAGTGGTGTTTACGGATATGACCAAGATAAATGGGCGATAGATTTAAAATATCACAACCAAAGCATTGAAGATAATTTGCAGCTTTTTAAATGGCTGAGAAAGTTGAGTTATGATTTGATAAAAACGGTAGATGATAAAACGTGGGAAACCGCAACCATTCATCATTCGGAAAATGGGGTTATGAAATTTGAAGAGTGGTTGAAAATATATGAGGAGCATATACCGGTGCATATAAGGCAGATGAGGAGGAATTTGGAGGAGTGGAAGAGGGTGAATGGTAAACAGTGAATAGGCAATAATAAAAAAACCACCAGATAAATCCGGTGGCTTATATTTTTTATAGTGTAATTTTCAAAACTACAGTTTACGTTGCACTTCAATTTCTTCGAATACCTCAATTACATCGCCTTCTTTAATATCCTGGTAGTCTTTAATTTGAACGCCGCACTCTAAGCCGCTTACTACTTCTTTGGCATCGTCTTTAAAGCGTTTTAAGCTGCCAACAGTACCGGTATGAATAACAATGCCATCGCGGATGATACGGATTTTCGATTTGTTGAGTATACGGCCATCCTTAACAAAACCACCGGCAATGGTACCTACTTTGCTAACATGCAATGCACTGCGAACTTCGACATTACCAATAATTTTTTCTTCAATCTTAGGTTCCAATAAACCTTCCATAGCGCTCTTTATTTCTTCGATAGCGTTGTAGATGATAGAATAAAGACGGATATCAATGTTTTCAGTTTCGGCAATTTTCTTCGCGTTGCCAGAAGGGCGAACGTTGAAGCCGATAACGATTGCATCGGAAGCGGTTGCTAACAATACATCTGATTCGGAAATTGCACCAACACCTTTATGGATAATACGAACCTGAATTTCTTCGGTTGAAAGTTTAAGCAATGAATCGGCAAGTGCTTCAACCGAGCCATCTACATCGCCTTTCAAGATTAAGTTCAACTCTTTAAAATTGCCTAATGCCAGACGGCGGCCGATTTCATCGAGCGTAATGTGTTTCTTGGTTCTTATACCGGTTTCGCGTTCTATTTGCGCACGTTTAGTAGCTAGTTCTTTAGCGTCCTGTTCGTTAGAGAACACTTTGAATTTTTCGCCTGCTTGTGGCGCGCCGCTCAACCCAAGCACCTGCACCGGACCCGATGGGCCAACTTCTTTTACCTTTTCGCCTTTGTAATCGAACATGGCTTTTACTCTTCCATAATATGGACCGGCTACAATAATATCGCTCAATTTCAAAGTGCCGTTTTGAACTAACAGGGTTGTGGTATAGCCTCTTCCCTTATCAAGTGTAGCTTCAATAACTGAACCTGAGGCCAATTTAGCAGGGTTGGCTTTTAATTCCAAAAGATCGGATTGAATTGAAATTTTTTCGAGCAATAAATCAATGTTCAATCCTTTTTTGGCAGAAATTTCCTGCGATTGATAAGGGCCGCCCCATTCTTCCACTAATATATTCATAACGGAAAGTTGTTCCCGTATCTTATCGGCATTAGCGCCATCTTTATCAATTTTGTTGAATGCAAAAATCATTGGCACACCAGCGCTTTGTGCGTGGTTGATGGCTTCTTTTGTTTGAGGCATCACTGCATCATCGGCAGCAATTACAATTACGGCAACGTCGGTTACTTTAGCACCGCGGGCACGCATGGCCGTGAATGCTTCGTGACCTGGTGTATCTAAAAAAGTAATTTTGCGGCCACTACCGGTGGTTACTTCGTAAGCCCCGATGTGCTGTGTTATACCACCGGCTTCTTTTGCGGCTACATTAGTTTTACGAATGTAATCGAGCAATGAAGTTTTACCGTGATCGACGTGGCCCATGATAGTTACAATAGGCGCGCGTGTTTGAAGGTCTTCCGGTTTATCAGGATCATCTTCTTTAAATGCAGTTTGATCGGCGGCTGAAATAAATTCAACTTCAAAACCATTTTCTGCCGCTACTAATTCAATAATAGTAGCATCCAGTCGTTGGTTGATAGAAACAATTACACCCAATTGCATACAGGTTTGAATAACCTGCACCGGTGCTATGCTCATAAGACTAGCTAACTCGGAAACAGAGGTAAACTCTGCTACCTGCAGTTTATTGCTTTGTCTGCCTTCTTGCTCGGCCGCCATTTTTTCTTGTATGGCTTCACGTTTTCCTCTTCTTAATTTCGAGCGGTCGCTTTTTGCGGTTTGCGCTTGAATTTTTGCCATCGTGGCTCTAATCTTATCTTCAATTTCTTTTTCGCTAATCTCAGCCGGTTGACCTATGTCAGGCTTACGAATAACCTCGCGCTTGCGTTGAAAATTCTCAACCTTCTTATCGTAGTATTGATCGCCAGCTAAAGGTGGGCGTTCTTTTTTCTTAATAAGCTTACGGGTACGTTTTTTAGCTTCGCCGTTAGCTTCGGTTAAAGTTTTAGGCTCTTCTTTTTTCTTAGGCTTCTCTTCAAACTTTGTAAGGTCTATTCTTCCAACTTCTTTAGGGCCTTCGAGTGTTTGGTATTTAGTTTCAATTTTTACTTCAGGCTCGGGTTCGGGTTCGGTTTTTTTCTTTTTAGGTTTTTCTTCTACAACCTCCTCAACCTTCGCCTCTTCTTTTTTCTTCTTCTCTGTTTCTTTCTCCTTCTCTTTTTCTTTTTCTTTTTCCTCTTTGTCCTTTTTAGGTTTATCGAGGTCAACTACGCCCACTACTTTTGTTCCTTCTAAAAGAACTTTTTCAGCACTTATCGTTTCTTCTTCTGCTTTCTCTTTCTCTTTCTCCTTTTTAGGAGCAAGGTTGTTCTTAACCAGAACATCTTTTTCTTCCTCTTTCTTTTTGGCAGGGGCAATAACAGTTTCTGCCATTTCGATGCTTTCCTTTTTCGCCTTATCTATTTTGGCGTTGTCGGCTTGCTCTTTAATAGCTTTATCTGTACCAAAAGCTTTCTCCAACACCGAAACCATTTCGGGTGTTAGTTTAAAAGTAGGTTTGTTCTCGACCGTAAAGCCGCTCTCTTTCAATCTCTCCAGCACGTGCTCCGTACTTACGTTGTACGTAGTTGCGGCTTTTGCCAATCGCATACTTATTGCTTCTGCCATATTCTTTTTTTAGTGATGTATATCTGTTTTTTAGCGATTGGCACTCTGCACCCTTCGCCCGCACCCTCTGGCCCCCTAAAGGGAGAACTGCTCCCTTCAAATTGCCTCCGTGCTGCTAAAAGCAGGATATGCCAATCACTTTCTTTTTACTTTTTGTTCTGTCGTCTTCATTGCTCAAGATGCTTTTTCGTCATCTTTGAACTCGCTCTGAAGAATCTTTCTTATTTCTTTAATGGTCTCTTCTTCAAGATCGGTGCGGCGTACTAATTCCTCGTCGCTCAAAGCAATTACGCTTTTTGCGGTGTCGCAACCAATCTTTTTCAATTCATCAATCATCCAGCCATCAATTTCATCTGAAAATTCATCGAGATCGATATCGTATTCTTCTTCGCTTCCCTCTTCGGTTTCGCGATAAACATCAATTTCAAAACCCACTAAGCGGCTAGCTAATTTTATGTTTACACCACGTTTGCCGATAGCCAAAGAAACCTGATCAGGTTTTAAATAAACTGAAATACGTTTAGTTTCCTGATCAATATCAAGCGAAGTGATTTTAGCCGGAGCCAAAGCACGCTGTACCATTAACGAAAGGTTATTGGTGTGGTTAATGATATCGATATTCTCGTTTTTCAACTCGCGCACTATGCCGTGAATACGTGAACCTTTAACACCTACACAGGCACCAACCGGGTCAATACGGTCGTCGAAAGATTCAACTACTACTTTTGCTTTTTCACCTGGTTCGCGAACGATGTTTTTTACAACTATCAGGCCGTCGAAAATTTCCGGAACTTCCTGCTCTAATAATTTTGAAAGGAAAGAATTATCGGTGCGCGAAAGAATGATAACCGGTGAGCCGTTTCTTAATTCAACTTTCTTCACTACTGCGCGAACGGTTTCGCCTTTTTTAAAGAAGTCGGTTTTTATTTGTTCAGATTTAGGCAACAACAATTCATTGCTCTCTTCATCTAACAACAAAATTTCTTTTTTCCATACCTGGTAAACTTCGGCTGAAATTATTTCGCCTACCCGGTCTTTATACTTTTTGAACATTTCGTCCTTCTCCAAATCACCAACGCGTGAAGCGAGGGTTTGGCGAGCAGCTAATATTGCCCGGCGGCCGAAACTTTCTAATTCAATCTTTTCGTATGTTTCTTCACCTATTTCAAAATCTTCTTCAAGTTTTTTAGCCTCGGTAATACCAATTTGCGTAATAGGGTTTTCAACTGCCTCATCGGCAACTATTTCGCGGCGGTGCCAAATTTCCAAGTCACCTTTATCGGTGTTAACGATAACATCGAAGTTATCGGCATCAACATATTTTTTGCGCAGCAGTGTACGAAAAACGTCTTCCAACACCTTCATCATGGTGGGACGATCAATATTTTTCATTTGTTTGAACTCGCTGAACGAGTCAATCAGTTCTAAACTGTTCATGGTTTTTGATTTTGTGTTTTGAAGATTTATTTGTTTAGTTCAGTAATGTTTTAACTCTTAAAATTTAAATTGCAACACAGCCTTTTTTATTTCATCGTAATTTAAAATGTATTCTTTCAAAGGTTCTTCGGCTTGTATGTTGTTCTTGTTTTTTTTATTCTTCTTTTTTTCTTCGCGCACCTCCTGCAGTTTTATTTTTTCATTGTCGGCTTCCATTAATTGGGCCTCAAACATGGTGCCATCGTTTTTTACAATTTCAAGTATGCGGCCGATTCTTCTTTTATATTGGCGCGGTACTTTTAGGGGGTTATCCATTCCGGGGCTCGAAACCTCAAGAATGTAGTTATCGGGTACCAGGCCGCTTCCATCTAAATGGCTTTCGAGAAAGCGGGAAGTTGAAGCACAGTCGTCAATATGTATTCCTGTATCGCTATCAATATAAACTTCGAGCTTTCTTCCCAATATAAACCGGATTTCTACCAGAAAGAGATTTTTCTCGTTCAGCACCGGCTGTAGCCACTCTTCAATCTTACTATTTACTGTCTCAACGCTCATGTCCGAAAAATAAGAGAGGGGACTCTCGTCCCCTCTTTTCTCATATAATCTGGCGCAAATATAGTGGAAATTGGAATAAAAGCAAAAGAGTTTTGGGCCCCGGGGGGTAAAGGGTTAAAAGGTGGTTACAGGTGGTAACACTTTTTTTTGTGCAAAAAAATGATTATCAATGAATTGATTTTTAAAGTGTTACCCCCTTAATTATAAAACTTGATTACGGAGCTGGCGTTTCTTCTTCAGTTGCCTGCTCGGTATAGCCCTCATAATCCTGCCAATAACCTGCTTTGTAAGGGTAGCGTTCCAGGTAAAGTTGTTTTACTTTTTTAAAGAGCAATTGTCGCAACTCGCCGGTGTTTCGGTTTTGAATGGCGGATACAAAAATGCAGTTATCGTGCGTGCGTGCTATCCAGCTTTCGCGTAATTCTTTTAACAGGCTAGTTTTTATTTCGGCGGGCAAATACTCATCGAACCTTTTCTGTTCGTACAAATCCATTTTATTGAAGATGACCACTACGGGTTTATTATCGCAATGCAATTCTTTCAAAATGTCATTCACCACTTTCATCTGGTCTTCGAATGCGGGATGAGAAATATCGACTACATGAAGCAGGATATCTGCTTCAATGGCTTCATCGAGGGTAGACTTAAAGCTTTCTACTAAATGATGTGGCAGCTTGCGTATAAAACCTACAGTATCGCTTAATAAAAATGGAACGGCGTTAAAAGTAACCTTGCGCACAGTAGTATCGAGCGTTGCAAACAGTTTGTTTTCGGCAAATACATTTTCTTTAGCCAGCAAATTCATTAAAGTTGATTTGCCCACATTGGTATAACCTACCAATGCTACGCGAATCATTTCGCCCCGGTTTTTGCGACGCACGGCGTTTTGCTTATCAATCTCTTTCAGCTTCTCTTTTAACGATGTGATTTTTTTTAGTGCTACCCGGCGATCGGTTTCAATTTCTTTTTCGCCCGAGCCACCCCGTGTGCCGGTGCCTCCACGTTGCCGTTCTAAGTGCGTCCACATACCTTTAAGTCGGGGTAACATGTATTGCAACTGTGCTAAGTCGACCTGTGTGCGGGCTTGCACGGTACGGGCGCGAGTGGCAAATATGTCGAGTATCAGCATACTGCGGTCCAGCACTTTTTTCTTTACGGTTTCTTCAATAGTGCGCTGCTGCGAAGGGGAAAGTTCATCATCGACAATTACTAAGTCTACATTGCGAGATTCGACGTAGGCTTTAATTTCTTCCAGCTTGCCCTTACCAACGTATGATTTGGAATCGGGATGGGATAGCTTTTGTACAAATCGTTTTACGGTTTGCACCCCATCGGTTAATGCCAAAAACTCAAGTTCATCTAAATACTCAGTGGTTTGTTCCTCAGTCTGTTCTTGCGATATAAGCCCTACCAACACGGCGGTTTCCTGCTTAAAATTTATGTTATCGTTTAGTTTTTTCGGCTCTTTCATTAATCAAAAATAAGAATCAGCATTTGTTTATTGGCAATCCAGGTAATTAAGTAATAGCTCTTTATTCATATTTAACGGCTGAAAGCCAACGCAGGCAAGCTTTTTTTCATCTTTAATGAGGAAAGATTTTGGAAAATATTTAATTTCAGTAACTTTATCCGCACTAATATTCTGTTGATTAAATGAGAAATATATACGCAGCTTTATTTTTGGTGTTGTGTTGTACTTCGTCCATACAGGCGCAGGATATTCATTTTTCGCAATACTATGCAGCGCCTATTTCGCTTAACCCGGCACTTACGGGTGATATTAATGGTGTGTTTCGTGTAGCAGCTAATTACCGCAACCAATGGTTTAATATTCCAACACTTAATGCAGTAGCACCTTATCAAACTTATCAGGCGTCTTTCGATATGCCGATTTTGCGTGAGCGTTTGGGTAATGATGGATTGGGTATTGGCGGCATGTTATATTCAGATAAAGCCGGCGATGGAGCTTTGACTACTTTTTCGGGTTTAGTATCTATTGCTTACCATAAAGCGGTTGACCGTTATGGCAGGGCGCGCCTTTCATTCGGTATGCAGGCGGGGGTTGTTTCGAAGCAAATAAATATCAACAACCTTTTTTTCGAAAATCAATTGGATAACTATGGCTGGAACGCCACACTTCCGAATGGCGAGAACAATTTTGCTAACAAAGCAATTATATACCCAGAAGTAAATCTGGGAGCGCTTTGGACTCATGCACCTAAAGAGAAATTCAGATATTACTTAGGCTATTCAATGCAGCATTTGTCGCGGCCCAGAGAATCTTTTTTAAATGATGGCTACCGTACCAAGATTAACTACCGATACAATATGCATGGCGGCATGGACTTTTTTTTAAACAGCGACAATACACTAAGTATATCTCCAACTTTTTTATTTATGCTACAGCAGCAGGCTACCGAGTATAATATTGGGCTAGGTGTTAATTATTGGCTTAATGATAATTGGGCCGTATTTGGTGCCGGATTTTACCGCCTAGGCGATGCAGCTATTTTAAATGGAGGTGTTGAGTTTTTTAATGTTCGTTTGGGCCTTAGTTACGATATAAACTATTCCAGCTTAAGTACTGCGACCAACGCACAGGGCGCGCTCGAAATTTCTGCCGTATACATTTTTAAAAAGGAAAAGCCCGGCAGAATTCAATACGCCAGTTATTGCCCGCTTTTCTAGGGCTTTTACCATGATATTATGAGCCGCAGGCAACCGCCAATAGATTTGTTTCATCTCATATATGTATCTCAAAAAAATAGTTGAAACTGATAATGAATTTAAAAAGTGTGGTAATGAAGACATAGCCCCCCGATAGTTGTTTAAAAATGAAGAAAGGCTTTATGCTGGTTTTTGGAATAATTTATCACCTTTAATCCCTAAAAAAATAGTATAGTAATTATTTTTCCGGCACCTGGGCCTATGATGAAGAAATTTATTGTTTCGTGTTTTTTAATGGTTGTTTTTTTTATTCTGCAGGTAAACGGGCAGGCTAATACTACTTGCCTTGCGCCATTGCCTGATGATTGCAGTACTGCATGTGACTTGGGCAGTTTGCCCGCACCAGCGGCTTGTTTCAATGGTGGGCCAGATACTTCGTATGGTGCGCCTGTAAGTTTTAGTATGAGCAATATTGGTGGTACTGCAAGCGGCCCCAACTACTCAAGTTTACAGGGCTGTGCCGGACCGGCAATAGATGTGTGGTACACATTTACAGCCACGGGTACACAGCTTTCGCTTAATATTAACAACTCAACAATTGCCAACCCAAATGTAAGCCTCTATTTGGGTAACAATTGTAGTGGTTTAGTTGGGCAAGCATGTTATACCGGTTCTGGAGGCACCCTTTCCGCATCTTTCGATGCGTTAACCCCAGGTGATGTTTATTATTTACAAATATCAGGAGGCAGTACTACTGATGTAGGAAATTTTTCGCTTACACTTCAAAATAATTTTCTTTGTTCGGCGTGTTTGTTAGGCCAAGAGGTTAGTGCAACGCCCACGCCTGTTAATGGCGTTTACGGCCCGGGACAAACTGTTACATTTTGTTATACCGTAACTAACTACAACCAAAATGCGATAAACTGGCTACACGGTGTAGTTTTAAGTTTTGGCTCGGGTTGGAAAACATCGAGTTTTGTGGTCACCTCTATTCCTCAATCTTGCGACCCTACACTTGGCGCATATTGGGGTTTTTATAATAGCGTTACGTCGCAAGAGACCGGTAATACTTATGGGCCAGGTTTTTTTTATGAATCAACTATGGGCTCTAATTGCAATTGTATAGATGGAGATCCGGGCGATAATTATGGCGATGGTGGTGTGGGTCCATCATGCCAGATAACTTTTTGTTGGAAAATTACTACCAAGCCTGATTGCAACAGTGGCAGCGATTTAGGAGTTGTAATTAAAACTACGGGAGATTATTTGTCGGGTGCATGGACCAACCCAGGCTGCCAAAACGACCCGGCAGCTAATTTTGATGCGGCACTTGTTTGTTGCATTCCACCGGTGGTTACTAGTGTAACACCTACATGTAACCAAGCTAATGGCAAGGCCATAGCTAAAGGTAATGCAGTAGGCCCATGGACATATACCTGGAAAAACGCGGCTGGCAATACAGTTCAAACCGTGAACAATTTAAATGGCCCCGATACAATTAGCAATCTTGCTGCCGGGCAATATTTTGTAACCGTTACCGATGCCAACGGCTGCAGTTCGGCTGCTATAGCTAATGTGGGGTTAACCTCTGCAGCGGTTGCTTCTCCGTCTAATACCGGCCCTTATTGCGCGGGGCAAACAATTTCTCTCAATTCAACCGCGGGAAATGCACAGTATAGCTGGAGTGGCCCGAACGGATATACAGCAACAATTCAAAGCCCAACTAGAAATAATGCAACTGTGGCAATGGGTGGTATATATACAGTAACGGTTACTACAAATACAGGGTGTACCATTTCCGCCAGTACTAATGTTATTGTAAATGCATTACCGGCTGCTGCGGCTTCGCCTACAACAGTAACTATATGCGAGGGGGTAAGCCAAAAACTTACAGCTTCGGGGGGTGCTTCATACTTATGGAGCAATCAGGCCGGTACCGATACTACCACTGTAACACCAAGTTCAACCACTACTTATTTTGTTACTGTAACTGGTGCTAATAATTGTACGGCAACAGCATCAAGTACGGTAAATGTTAATCAAACACCGCCAGCGGCAATAACACCCGCCTTGGCAAATTTATGTGGAGGGCAGGACACTACTTTAACGGCCTCCGGTGGCATTGAATATATCTGGAGCACTACGGAAACATCTACTTTCATTAATGTTAGTGCTAATGGTAGTGCGGAATATGATGTTACTGTAACTGATGCTAATGGTTGTAGTGCTTCATCATCAGCCATAGTTAATGCGGTATCAACCCCATCGGTTTTGCCAACTACTACTGATGCCAGCTGCTACAATGGCAACAACGGTACTGCTACGGCACATGTTTTCGACGGAACCCCTCCTTACCAATATGCCTGGGCTGGGGGCGGCACGGCTTTAGATTCAAGTATGACTAATCTTAGCCAGGGCCCTGTAAACGTAATTGTAACCGATGCTAATAATTGTATTGCAACGGCTTCGTTTGTTATTAATCAACCACCTCAAATTATTATTACCACTATTACACAGCTTGATGTTAGCTGCAATGGAGGTAACGATGGATATATTACAGTAAGTACAACCGGTGGCTATCCACTATATAGTTTTGCATGGAGTAATAATGTGGTAGGCCAAACTGATTCGGATTTAGTAGCCGGAATATATGTGCTTACTGTAACCGACGCCAATCTTTGCCAGGCTATACAGACAGATACGATTAATCAACCAGCGGCCGTAGTAACAAATCCAATAGTTTCGAATGTGCTTTGCTTTAGCGCGGCTGATGGTTCTATCGATTCGCACCCCAGCGGTGGTATTCCTCCATATTTATATAAATGGTCAAACGGACAAACTGATAGTATTGCAACTGCATTGGTGATAGGCAATTACTATGTAACAGTTACGGATTATAATGCTTGTTCTGCTTCGGGTTTGGGAACGGTTGACCAGCCAAGCCAAATGCAGATAAATACTTTTGTAACCACAGTTAAATGTATAGGCCAGCAAAATGGAACTATATTGGTTACAGACACCGGTGGCGTGCCACCATATAATTCGTACGCAACTAAAGATAATGTTAGTTTTAATTTTGCCGATACCACCGGGCTTATTATCGGGCTTGATACCGGTGTTTACACCGTTGGTGTTTCGGACAACCACGGGTGCACTAAGTCAATAAAAGTAAATGTGCCAAATGCAATACCTGACGCTTTTGTGGCTACAACCGACTCAACACTATGTTATGGCCCTGGATATAATGATGGGGGCGCACATGTTATTACTACCACTAACGGGAATGGCCCTTACCAGTATAGTATTGATGGTGGCCCATTGCAACAAAACGGAGATTTCTTTAATCTATCAGCAGGTATACATTTAGTTGTTTCGTTAAGCGCTAATCAGTGCATTGACACAATACCGGTAGAAGTTTTTGAGCCGCTGCCTATTGAAGCCAACATAGTGCCAGATACTGTTACGTTACCTTTAGGAGGAAGCCAAATGGTGCAGGTTTATTATTTGAATACGACGAACCCATCATACAGTTGGGACCCATCTATAGGATTAAGTTGTTTTGATTGCGGTAACCCTGTAGTTAATAGTTATGCACCGGGGGTTTATACAGTTACGTTAAGCGAGGGAAAGAAAGTTATTAATGGTGTGCCTACTGCTACCTGTTATGGTTCGGCCAGTTTATATGTAGAGGTATTGAAACATCAACCGGTATTTATACCTAATTCATTTTCGCCTAACGGAGATGGAAATAATGATGTGTTTACTGTATACGGTGCTGGCATTAAGTATATTGATATGAAAATTTTTAACCGGTGGGGTGAATTGGTTTATCAAACCAATAATATGCTGGCCGGTTGGGATGGCACCTATAAGGGCGTGCTGCAACTGCCGGGCGTTTTTGTTTATGAAGCAACTATTACTTTCCTTAATGATAAGCAGGTTCAGCAAAACGGCTCGGTAACTTTAATAAGATAGGATAACCGTTTCTATTCAAAAACACCAATTCCGAAAAGAGCGAAATCATATTTAACAGGGTCGTTAGGGTCGAAGAGTCTTAGATTTTCCGTTAGCTCAAGCACGGTTAGCCAGTCGGTTTGTTTTCTTTTTATCAATCCTAATTTTCGGGCCACGCGATCAACGTGAACATCGAGCGGGCAAAGCAATTGCGTGGGTTTAATTTTTTTCCATAAACCGAAATCTACTCCGCTTTTATCTTTGCGAACCATCCATCGTAAAAACATATTCATTCTCTTGCAACTCGACTTCCGCACAGGTGTAGCAATATGTTTTTTGGTGCGCAACGGTGCGTCTTCTAATGAAAAGAAGAGTTCATGAAAACCCGCTAACGAAGATTCAACATGCACCGATTTTGCAGGTAAAAACCTTGCAAAGGCATCTTCAAGAGTATTGTGTTTGCGATAGTACTGCTTAAAAAATTCAATAAAATATAAAGTATCAGTTGTATTAAAAGTTCTGTGGCTGAAATGAAGGAATTTTTTCAGGTCGGTTTCGCTGTAGTGCAGCATAAAATCGTGCGGGGCATTGTCCATCCAACCTGCTAATTTATTGGCCGAGCTGATGATAGACTTGCGGTTGCCCCAACTAAGCATGGCAGTCCAGAATGCCATTATTTCAATATCCTGCAATTTTTTAAATCGGTGTGGAATTGAAATAGGGTCAGTTTCGATAAAACCCAGCGAATTATATTGATGATATTTTTCTTCCAGCAAATTGTAAACCAAATCGTGTTTGGCAATATACTTTTTCATTGTCCGGTGCATTAAATAGCATGTAAAAGATATAATAAAATGCAGAAATGCCTATATTGTTTCCGAAATACTATCTTTATTCTATTCTTTAAATAAAAATTTTCGGTTATGAAACCTAAATCTGCATTACAACTGTTTACTACAGTTATGGCCTTGTTACTTTTTATTTTTCAGGTCGGCGCTCAAAATAAGGATATTGACAAAGGAAAAGAAACCCTAACCAAGGCCATGGAGCAAAAAGATGCTGCCAAACGCCAGGAAATGATTGGCAAAGCAAGAGAGGCATTTCAAAAAGGCGGAATGAAACCGCAGGAAATGGCCGTTTTGTTTGGTGATGCTTATTTGGAGAAAGGGGACCTGGTAAGTGCGGCCAATTCGTATAACACTGCCAGCAAAGAAGAAAAGAAAGAAGGGCTTAAAAAAGTTGCTGATGCATATGTTGAAAGTGCTTTTAATGGTGATGAAAAGGGTATGACGAAAGCCTTAAATAAAGCCACCGATTTTTATAAAAAAGCCGATGCTGCAAAAGAAGGTGCACGCGGAATTGGAGACAAGTTTTATGAAAAAGGCCCCGAGAGTTATAGCAAGGCACTTGACTATTACATAGCAGGCGACGCAGAAGTAAAAATTGAACAAATTGCGAAAGAGCTTTTTAATAAAGGTGGAGAAAACGAGGACAAGGCTGCCGAAGTTTATTTAAAGGTTAAAACACCTACAGCATACCAAAAAGCCGGCGATATTTATTTTAATAAAAAGGAATACCAGAAAGCTATTGATGCTTATCAGGCAGGCAATGATATTGACGGCCTAAAAAAATATGCAGACTATTTATACTCGCAAAACAGAAATGAAGAAGCCGACAACCTTTATGTAAAAGTGGCCGAAATTATGTCGACCAAAAAAGATGATAGCGCCCTTGAAAAACTTGCTAATGAGTGCGAGAAAAAGGGAAGCTACAACCTGGCATCGCGCATTTATGATAAAGCAGGAAATTCAAATTTGGCTGATAAATGCAGGGCGCTTGATAAGCTTATTGCTTTTGATATGGATAGCGCGAAAATGTTTTTCAATATTGTTAGCGATGCTACTATGGCAAAAGCTATAGATGACAATGCAAAGCTGCTTAGCCCGCTTAAAGATTTAGCCGAAAATTTCGACGATATTATGAAAGGGGCACCATCGGTTAATATGATTACGGACAGCGTTACCGGTGCGTCAACACCATCGCCTTCCGACCAAAAAATGGTGGAGGATTATTACAAATCGGTACGCGACCAGATTATTAAAAATGTTTATGCGGTTTCAGCCGGCATGATTAAACTTACTAATCCGGAAGTGAAAAAATATGCGCGCATCAGATTTTTGCGTTACAATGCAGTAAGAAAAATTTTGGATACAGAATCTTTCGCTATCAAAAAACAAAAGCAGGATATTAAAGCACAGGATGTAGTGCTTTAATAAATCCAGAAGCAATAAAAAAAGCGGCACCTTAATAAGTGCCGCTTTTTTTATTTTAAAGCCTGTTTCAAATCTTCTATTAAGTCTTCAATGTCTTCCACCCCCACACTTAATCGCAGCAGGTTATCGGTTACTCCTACGCGCTCTCTTTCAGCTTTCGGGATTGCGGCATGGGTCATAGTTGATGGGTGATTAATCAACGACTCTACCCCGCCTAATGATTCGGCGAGAGAGAATACTTTGAACGAAGAGGCAATTTTAAAAGTATCTTCCAGTGAAGCATTTTTAAGAACGATAGAAATCATGCCACCAAAATCTTTCATTTGTTTTTTAGCTATTGCATGGTTTGGGTGGTCTTCGAAACCTGGCCAGTAAATTTTTTCGATACGTGGATGTGGCTTTAAAAACTCAGCTACTTTTCTTCCGTTGAAGCAATGCCTTTCCATACGCAGGTGCAGAGTTTTAATGCCGCGCAACACTAAAAACGAATCCATAGGCCCCGGCACAGCGCCACAAGAGTTATGAATGAAAGCAAGTTGTTCGTGTATTTTATCATCGTTGGTTATTAACGCACCCATTACTACGTCGCTATGTCCGCCCAAATATTTGGTAACTGAGTGCATTACAATATCAGCGCCCAGTAAGAGTGGGTTCTGTAGGTATGGTGATGCAAAGGTGTTATCAACCGCTACCATAATATTTTTCTGCTTGGCAATTTTTACGCAGGCTTCAATATCAATAATCTGCATGGTGGGATTGGTGGGTGTTTCAATCCAAATCAATTTTGTTTTATCATTAATATACTTGCTTATGTTGTTAGCATCAGTCATGTTAATGAAATGGAACTTTATGCCGTATGCTGCAAATATTTTGGTAAACATGCGGTACGAGCCGCCATATAAATCATCGCCGGTTATTACTTCATCGCCGGGTAGTAAAAGTTTTATTACGGCATCGGTAGCACCCATGCCACTGCTAAAACACAAGCAGTGTTTACCTTCTTCTAAAGCAGCGATATTTTTTTCGAGCGCCGAGCGGGTTGGATTTTTGCCGCGGGCGTAACCAAAGCCCTTGTTCTTGCCTGGCGATTCCTGCACATAAGTAGAGGTTTGAAAAATGGGAGTCATAATAGCTCCGGTTGATGGGTCAGGTTCTAAGCCTGCATGAATAGCTTTGGTTCCGAATTTCATGAATTATTATTTAAGGGCGTAAAACTAAATAAGAAAAAATGGAATACAACATTAGGTGCAAAGACGTTGAGAAAACGGGAGCTTATTTTTCTGTGGGGCGAGGAACATCTAACAAAGGGTAATCGGTTAGGGACTGAGGTGCATGCTTCCCTCTGTAAAAAGTAACTTTTTGAACTTCACTACAATTAGAAGTTAATAAATAGGATTTAACTAAAGCAGGCTCAGAAGCAGAAACATTAACACAGCCCGTGTGGTTAGAAGTGGCCCAAAATTCGTTTGCAGGTATAAATATTTTGATTTGGGAGTTTGCGTTTATAGCTATGATTGTATCAGTAATACGCATACTTTCAGAAATTGGATTTTGGCTAAAAGCAGATAGGTTAATTAACCAAAAGGCGACAAGGGCGAAGAATGGCTTCATAATTTTTTTGTGCTACTATAAATATATTACTACTTAATGAATAAGCCCTAAATAATTTATCTATCACTTGAACTTAGAACAAATGGCAAAACAACCCATCCCTTAATTTAGGTTCAAACCAAGTGCTTTTAGGGGGCATAATATTATTGCTGTCGGATATATCCATTAGTTGTTGCAATGAAACCGGGTAAAGGGCAAAGGCCACTTTCATTTCGCCATTGTCAACTCTTCTTTTTAATTCTTGTAAACCGCGAATGCCGCCTACAAAATCAATTCGCTTATCGGTGCGTGGGTCTTTAATGCCGAGCACAGGTTCCAGTAAATTATTTTGCAAAATGCTGATGTCGAGAACACCGGTGGGGTCGTTTTTATAAGTGTCCTCTTTTACGGTTAGTCGGCACCAGTAGCCGGAAATATACATGGCAAGCTCGTGCAGTTTTTTTGGTTTAGCTTCTTCAATTGAGGTGCCTAAATTTTCAACGGCAAACTTTTCTTCTACTCTTTTTAAAAAATCAACTTCGTTTAAACCGTTCAAATCTTTTACCAATCGGTTGTAATCCATAATGGCCAACTGGTTGTGCGGAAATAATACGGAGAGAAAGAAATTATATTCTTCGTTGCCGGTATGGGTTGCATTTTTTTCGCGCAGGGCCTTGCCCACTTTAGCAGCTGATGCGGTGCGATGGTGCCCATCAGCAATATAGGTGCAGGGTATTTCTTTATCGAATAACGAAACCAGTTGTTCGATTGTGGCTTTATCTTGAATTACCCAAACAGTATGCTGCACATTGTCATCTTCAATAAAATCATAAACAGCTTTGTTAGATGCAATATAGTTGTTAATGATAGTATCAACTTTTTGATGTGCACGATAGGTAAGGAAAATTGGCCCTACATGCGCCTTTAATGTTTGCATGTGTTCAATACGGTCTTTTTCTTTTTCGGGGCGGGTGTGTTCGTGCTTTTTAATTACATCATTAAAATAATCTTCAACCGAGCTGCAAGCCACTAAGCCTATTTGCTTTCTGCCATTCATTACCTGTGCATATATGTATAGCAGCGCCTCTGCATCTTGCAATAAAACTTTTTGCTCAATCATGCGGTAAAAATTCTCTCGCGCTTTATCGTACACTTCTTGCGAGTGCTCATCTGTTTCTTTGGGTAAATCAATTTCTGCTTTACTTACATGTAGGAAAGAATAAGGTTTGTCTTTCGCCATTATGCGCGCTTCGTCGCTATTCATTACATCATAAGGCAAAGCGGCTACTTGCTTAGCTAAATCGGGTTGCGGGCGTACTGCTTTAAAAGGTTTAATTATTGACATACTGATTTTTTAAAAAGATAATTACTTGTAATTAGGAACAACGCCCATATTATAAAACATAAACGACCAAACATCCGTCTGCTCATCAATAATTTTTGTAGTAGGCTTACCGCCACCATGCCCGGCCTTAGTATCAATGCGTATAAGAACCGGGTTGGCGCCCTTGCTTTTTTCCTGCAAGGTGGCCGCAAATTTAAACGAATGTGCCGGAACTACCCTGTCATCATGATCGGCAGTGGTAATTAATGTGGCGGGATAATCGCTGCGCTCTTTAATATTATGCAGCGGTGAATAGCTGAGCAAGTTTTTAAAATGAGCAGCGCTATCGCTCGAACCATATTCAACCGCCCAGCCCCAGCCTATTGTAAATTTATGATACCGGAGCATATCCATAACACCCACACCCGGGAAAGCTACTTTATATAATTCAGGCCGCTGTGTCATGCAAGCGCCTACTAACAAGCCGCCGTTCGACCTGCCCATAATGGCGAGTTTTTCGGATGAAGTATATTTTTCTTTTATCAAATATTCGGCACCGGCTATGAAATCATCAAATACATTTTGTTTGTTGAGCAGCATTCCGGCTTTGTGCCATTTGTCGCCATACTCACCACCACCACGCAAATTGGCAACTGCATATACGCCACCGTTCTCCAGCAAAATGGTGTTGGCAATATTAAAGCCCGGCCTTATTGAAATATTGAAGCCGCCATAAGCATAAAGCAGTGTTGGGTTATTGCCATCCAGCTTCAGCCCTTTTTTGTGAACGATAAACATGGGGATAGGCGTGCCATCTTTACTTTTATAAAAAACCTGTTTTATTTCGTAATCATCAGCATTAAATTTTACGTCAGCCTTTTGCCATATTTCGCTTTTACCGGTGCGAACATCGTATTTGTATATTGAAGGTGCAATGGTTAAAGAAGTGAACGAATAAAAAATAACGGTATCATCAAAATCTCCATTAAGCCCGTCTGATATGCCAATAGCGGGCAATACAATTTCATTTTCATGCTTGCCATCTAAACTGTACTGGTAAATGCGCGAGCTTACGTCTTTCAGGTAAAGGGCAAATAGCTTGCCGCCACCGGTATTGGCATCTTCCAGTAGTTCGTCTTTTTCGGGTATAATTTCTTTCCAGTTTTCTTTAGCCGGTTTTTGCGGGTCTATTAAAACTACTTTTTGGTTTGGTGCACCATCGTCTGTTTTTACCAGCAATTTATCGCCAAGGTTATTTAGAACACCATATTGATGGTCGAAGCCTTCGGTAAGTGGTTTTAATCCGTCCTTTTTTGTCAGGTCTTTATAAGATAATTGATTGCCGTAGGTTCCTTTCGAGGTATAAATAATTAAAAAGCGTTCGTCTTCGGTGGTTTGTGCGCTATGAAATTGTTGTGCATGCTCTTTGTCTTCATAAATCAATTCGTCCTTATCCTGTATAGTGCCTAACCGATGATAGTATATTTTATGAAATTCATTTTTCTGCGAAAACTCTTTTCCGTTTTCGGGTTTATCGTAACGGCTGTAATAAAAGCCATTTCCTTTCCAAGCAGTGCTGCTAAACTTTACCCACTCTATTTTATCATCCAGTAATTTTTGAGTGGCAACTTCCATTACATAAAAGGTGCTCCAATCGCTGCCGGATTGTTCAACCGAATAAGCCACGTATTTTTTGTCTTTAGAAAACGAAAGCAGATTAACATGCGCCGTTCCATCGGGGCTCATTTTATTTGGGTCTAAAAAAACTTTTGGCTCTCCATTTAGTCCTTTCTGAAAATAAATGATACTTTGATTTTGCAGCCCATCGTTTTTGTCAAAAAAATAATACTCGCCAGCGCGGAAAGGAGAGGAGTAGCGCTCATAATTCCAAATATCTGTTAACCGTTTTTTAATGGCATTGCGGAAAGGTATTTTTGATAAATAGTTACCTGTAACTTTGTTTTCTGCTTCAACCCATTGTTTTACATCGGCGGCGGTATCGTTTTCTAGCCAGCGGTATGGATCAGAAATTTTGGTGTCGAAGTAATCATCTACCTGGGTTACTTTTTTTGTTTCCGGGTAAACAATTTTTTCGATTGATGAATGGTTGTTGCAAGCTGCTAAAAACAGAATGACAACGATAAGTGTAAGGGGAAAATGTTTTTTCATTTTAAATAAGGTTGATAATACAAACATATCTAAAATGTTCTGTTTTGGAATTTCGACTTTTAGAATACATAGCCAGCAGTAAATTCCATAAACTCGGCCTGGCCTGAATTGGCATTTACAAAGCAGCCGATAAAAGCGTTGTTGTGCGGGTGCAAATCGGGATTAAATAAGTAAAAATTTAAGCCTATGCGCATAGCCAGAATTTGCTTTTCGTAGTAATCAACCTTTGATTTTTTTTCGTATTGATTCCAGAAAGCCTGATAGGCGGGCTTGTAAAGGTTAATGCCCGGCTCTAAGCAAAATGCTACGCGCCCCATCAGCAATTCGCCGCCGAAAAACCAGATAAAAGACGAAGCTTTTAGTTTTTGAAGCGATGGATAAAGATTGTTTTCAATTATAAAGTCGTAATAGTTTTGGTAGTAATGATAAGTAAAGCCGGTGTTCAGTTTTACTACATGTGCAAATATTTTGCTTACAAAAACAGAGCCGGTGTAAACCGGATATGAGGGCCCACCGGCCGGGCCAAAGGCGCCGCCCCGTTTTTGCCATCCTGCGCTAAAGCGGCCACTGAAAAAAATCTTTTTGTTGCTAATAAGCGTATCGAAATGATGGGTTATAACGTTATTGCGCAAGGGGTATATTACCACACCCGCATTAAGTGCAAAGGTATTAATGCCAACATTGGGCAACACCGTATGGCTATCGGACGAATGCATCCACATGGCACCTGCTTGTAAAAAAGCACTTGGCCCCAAAGCGTAACGTGTTATGAAGCCCAAATCAACCTGCCAGGTAAAATGTTCGCCGACTGAAAAATTTTCAGGGTTCTTAATGCTATCGTAAATACGAGTAAAATATGAAGCGCCCATACCGGCCTTAACATCGCACTGAAATTTTTTATTGGCATTGCGAATGATGGGAAAAACAGCAATTGGCACTAAGCAGAATTGTTGCCCAAGTATTTTGTTATTTCCAAGGTCGGTAAAAAAGAAGGATAACCCAAAACGGGGATAGTTGAGTAATTGATGCCATTGTTTTTTGCCGGTAAGTTTTACGCCTAAGTTTAACTCGTACGATTGAACGAAAGTAGTATGCGGAAAAGAGGGATACATGGGAAGAGTCTTTCCATAAAAGGTATTTACCTCAACACTGAATGCGTTTTTAATGGAGGTAGAATCATTCGCAGAACTGTGAATGAATGGGGATAATAAAAACAAAAGCAACACGCTACATTTCACCGCAGCATAATTAATTTAAATTGGGCAAATAGACTATGCTGAATGGCCTCATAAAAAAACCGCTCAAAAGGTTTAAGTTTTTGAGCGGTGGAGTTTTATTTTAGTAAAAATATAAATTGCCTATCCTATAGCTGCAATAATTCCTTCAGCGGCTCTTCTTCCGGTTTCAGCACCGCCGTTCATGTAGCCTTGGTAATCGTAGCTGCAATGTTCGCCCGCAAAATATAAATTACCTACCGGCTCAATCTCTGCTCCGCCTATAGTAGTCCATTGGCCAACTTTATAGCAGGCATAGCTGCCCAATGTGTATTGGTAACTTGGCCAGTGCATTAATGAAGACTTGCCGTTGTAATGATTTTTTGAGCCTGGGAAAACATTGTCAAGTTGATCGAGATAGTGTTGCGTTTTTTGCGATAACGAACCTTGATTAGCGTTTGCCCCTTCATTGCCACTCAAATAAAAAGTGTATCCGCCATTAGGCCCCGCCTGCATTTCGGAATTGTCCCAGCCTTCAAGATAAGGTTGATCAGTAAATGAATATCCTGAATACCCCCGATTAACCCATTTTCTTTTATTAAAACCAGCCAACACTTTGGCATTAGTGCCATAACCTAATTGGTTAATAGATTTGTGCTTAACCTGCGGTAGTGGAACGTCAATATCAATGTTACGAAGAACGGTAAATGGAATAGCGAGAATTACGTAATCAAAAGTTTGATCAGGCCCGTTATTAAAACTTAATGTATAGCCACCGTGCACCTTTTTAATTTTTTTGAGATAATAACCGGTATTAAAATTAGGCACTTTATCGGCAAGCTTTAACGGAATTTGTTGGTTGCCACCCGCAACTTTATAACGCTCATCGCTGGCACCATAAATGTAAAACCTGCCATCATCGGTTAAGGAGGTGCTTACCAGAAAAAGGAAGTTAATGCTTGATTGCTGGTTTGCCTCAAGACCATATTCGGCAACATATGATATTTCAATAAATTTTCTAAACCATCCGGTATATCCTCTCAGGTCGAGGTAGGCGCTAATTGAAAGATTATCGTAATACACGGCAGTTGGGTCCGGGTTGTGGTAGCTTATGTCATCGGGTAGTGTATCTACATCGGCACTTAACTGATCAAGATAGAGGCTTGCTTGTGTGGCCAAAGCGTGTAAAGAATAAGAGTGGCCATTAAAATAGTAGGCCTCGCTTATTAGGCCTAAGTCTGTTTCGCTTTGTATTCTGTCTAAAAGAGTAAGGCCAAATTCATTAGCTAGCCCTATAATATCATCGTGGTCGGTATCAATAAATTCTCCTCCTAGTTCAGTAGTAAGGCCCGGTGCCAATAAATCATTTTTAGAGAACATTCTTCCACCAGCCCGGTTGCTTGCTTCAAAAACCTGCGAAGAAAAACCTGCCTTCTTTAAGGTATAGGCTGCATTAAGCCCGGCAATACCGCCGCCTACAATGCCAATTTTTATATCTGTACGTAATTTTTTAGTGTCTATTAAATCTGCAAAATCAAGAAATTTACTTGTTCCAAGTGCCATGGTAGCCATAGCCGATTGTTTAATGAAGTCTCGTCTTTTAAGATGATCGGCTTTTTCGGTTTCAATTATTTCATCTATTGGTTTTCCGGTCTCTTTCGATTTTCTCGCAACAGTGAAAGCTTGTTGCAGCGCACGTAGTAAAGGAGATTTTACTTTTCTCATAACCTAAAATATTTTAATTAGTAAAGTGTGTCAATTTTAAATATAGTATTAAAAGTATGTTTTGGAAATAGATAATTGAATAAAAATTCAATTATCGCCCATTTAAGTGCTGTTTGACTTGTTAAATTACAGCAACGGACAAAAAGGGACGGATTTTAGAATTAAAAATAGAGGCAGCTATTCAATAAAAAGTGATGCAGCGATACCATCGGCAAACATTCTCCCCTCATCGGTCAAAATCAAAACATCATTAATTAAGCTGTAATGTGTGGGGTTGATAGTGATCAGTTTGTTTTTTATCAATGCGGCATTGTTTATTCCGCACTCGGAAATATTTAGCCCCCACATAGTTCTTAACGAGGTCATTATTTTTTCGTTTACTTTTTGTGCTTCGGTTAAAATTTCTTCTTCAAAAGGCAACTGTGCTTTATTAATGCTTTCTATATAGCTTATGTTGTTGGCAATATTCCAACGGCGGGCTGTTTGGTTAAACGAATGCGCCGACGGCCCGAGGCCCAAATATTTTTTACCACGCCAGTAATTGGTATTATGAACTGCGTATTTGCCCGGCTTGGCAAAGTTCGATATTTCGTATTGCCGGTAACCGTGCTTGCGCATTTGGTCCATCAATATTTTAAATTGCTGGGCGGCTTGTTCTTCATCAACCGGTTTCGATTCGCCACGTTTAATTTTTCTTTCCAAAAAAGTTTTCGGCTCAACTGTTAAGGCATAAGAAGAGATGTGCGGAATGTTTAGCTGAAAAACGGTGTCAAGATTTTTTTGCCAACGCTCGTTATTCATGGTTGGGGTTCCGTATATAAGGTCAATGGTTATGTTTTCAAAACCGGCATCCTGCACTCTTTTAATACTGTCAAGCGCTTCCTGTGCTTTATGAACCCGGTTCATGTATTGCAGGTCTTCGTCAAAAAAAGATTGAACGCCAATTGAAAACCTGTTGAAGCCCCATTTTTTCAATTCGGCAAACGCTTTTATTTTATCGGGGCTTAAATCATCGGGGTTAGCTTCTAACGTAAATTCCTGAAGTTGATTTAGGTTGTGGTAAACAGCAATCTTATCTACAATCTTTATTATTTCTTCTTTTTCAAGCAATGAAGGTGTGCCACCGCCAAAATAAATGGTGTCTAGCTGCTCGCCCGCTAAATAATCTTTGGTTAGTTCAATTTCTTTTAATAATGCTTCAACGAACTTATCTTTGTTGCGCAGCGAGGTTGAGAAGTAAAAATTGCAGTAATGGCAAGCCTGTTTGCAAAAAGGGATATGAATGTAAATGCCCGCCATTTCAAATTTTTGGGTTAGAGGTGCAAATTTCGTCTTTCAAATTGGTAATCGCAATTATAGGATATGAATACTCATTCAAACAGTAGTATAATTCAAAAGCGTTTTCAACGTTATGCTTATCTTTATTAAACCCATGCGGATAAGCCTTGCCTTTGTCTTTGTTTTGTTGCTGAAAGTTTCTTTCGGGCAGAATACTCATATTATAAAGGTGTTTTCACAAGATAAGCCTGCTACTTTTTTTGCTAAAAAGCTTTCGTACCCGGAGCATGTAAAAGATTCGGCACAAGGACGACGTGAAGCACTTTCACTTCTGGATAAGGTACATTCTCATGGATACATAGCTGCATCTATTGATAGTATGAAGGCAGATACCGCGCATACCTATATATATATGTATGTGGGCGAGAAGTTTGAAAAGATTGTTTTACAAAACGGAGATGTTGACGAACACCTGCTGAATGATGCCGGAGTTAAAAGCATTGTACTAAGCGGAAAGCCAATAAGAATAAGCGAGGCTTTGATGGTAAAAGAAAAGCTTATTCAGCAATGCGAGAATACGGGCTATCCGTTTGCATCGGTTAAACTGGATAGCTTTGGCCGCGAAGGCGATTTTTTTTCGGCGCAACTTTTTTTAGAGAAGAACGAATTGATTCGTTACGATACTATACGCATACTTGGCAAAACAAAAGCTAAAAGAGCATTTTTAAAAACATACTTGGCCATAAAACCCGGTAAACCATATAACGAGGCCAATGTAAAACGTATTAGCCAACGCCTGGCAGGCTTGCAATTTTTGGAACCCATTAAAGGCAATACGGTTGAATTTGTAAACGGCAAAGCAAAAGTGAATTTGTTTTTGAAAGACAAGAAATCAAGCCAATTTGATTTTTTGGTGGGGTTGCTTCCGGGTTCATCAGGACAAAAGCTTTTGGTTACCGGCGATGCGCATCTTGATTTGGTTAGCGCATTTGGTATGGGCGAAGAATTTTATTTGCAATGGCAAAAACTGCAACCCCAAACACAAACCCTGAATTTAAAAATTGTGTACCTATATCTTTTTGGTTTGCCGCTTGGTGTAAACGTAACCTTCGATCTATTTAAGCACGATACATCATATGTAGATATTAATGGCGATTATGGTATACAGTATCAGCTTTCGGGTAGCAATTACCTTAAAGCATCACTGCAACAAAAAATAAGTATAATAACCAGTGTAGACACAAATTTTATTGTTCAGAATAGAAGGCTGCCGCCCAATATTGATTTAACCAGTAACGATTTTGCCGTTCAATATTATTTGCAAAAGCTGGATTACAAGTTTAACCCTACAAAAGGGTATGTGCTAACGGTTGAGGGTGCAGCCGGCGTGCGAACCATAAAAAGAAATAACGCTATAGTTGCCTTATATGATGAGGTAGGCGGCCAATACTTTAGTCACCTTTATGATACGGTACACTTAACCGCGTTTGAATTTAGGTTGGGCCTGGCTATAGACAAATATTGGAGGCTTGGTTCGCGTCAAACTATAAAGACCTCGCTTGCCGGAAAATATTTTTATAGCGCAACTATCTTTCAAAACCAGGAGTACAGGTTAGGTGGCATCAACTCGCTTCGCGGGTTTGATGACCAGTCTATTTACACGCCCTATTATGCTATGGGCAATATCGAGTATCGTTTTCTGCTTTCTAAAAATTCTTTCGTAAGCGCGTTTGTAAACGGCGCCATAGTAAAGAATGCGCCGGGTAGAAACGGAACGTTTGATTATCCCTTCGGATTTGGAATAAGTGCCGCGGTAGAAACCAAGGCGGGAATTTTTGGAATTACTTATGCTATGGGAAGACAGCTGGGGAATAAAATAAATTTCAATTCGGCGAAGATTCATTTTGGATATTTAAACTATTTTTAGCCGGTGCGAATATTTTGGATTGTATTCCTTCTTAATTTCTTTTTTGCCAGTGTAGCCTTTTCGCAAACAGATGTGTTATCTGATGAGCAGCAACAAGGCAACGACACTGCGGCTGCACAAGCGGCTGTTATTGATTCTGCCTTAAAGTTTGGCTATGTAAACACTACGGGCGGCAAATCGTTATTGCTTGATGAAAAGAAAATAGTAGTAAACGATATAGAACAATACAACGCGCCTAGGCGCAATGCTACAGTGCTTGTGTTATTGATAATAATGCTTGCTGCGCTTACTTATCTTAAAACAGCTTTCAATAAAGACCTTGAAGATTTACTTCAATCGGTAGTGAACCGAAACATCTCGCAACAAATTTTCAGAACACAATCGAAAGAAATTTCTTTCTCATCAATTGTATTGAATTTCAACTTTACAATTGCAATTAGTTTGTACGCGCGATTTGTTTTGATAAAATATTTTCACGTTTCATCGCTCGAAAATTTTTCTGCAATACTTATTTTCATTTTTTTATTCACATTTTTTTATCTCGCAAAAATTATTGTTGTGAAATTTATTGGAGAGATGTTTGATGCGCGTGATGTATGCGATGAATATATTTTTAATTTTACCATAATATGCAAATCATTAGGATTGGCGCTACTTCCGGCGTTATTTATATTCTATACTGCACCGGATAGGTTTTTTGATTTTATTTTTATTGCTACTGTTTTTATTTCTGCAATGCTGTTGCTTATTTTTATATGGCGGGGGTTATCCACAGGGTACAAATTAATGTACACAAGTGTATATCATTTTTTTATTTACGTTTGTGTTGTAGAAGTATCTCCGATATTTCTACTATTTAAATTGTTAACCAAAACAATTACCTAAACCATGGCAACAAAAAAGAAAGCCGCAAAAAAAGCTGCAAAGAAGCCAGCTAAGAAGAAAGCCGCAAAAAAAAAATAAGTAAGCGTGCAACTTCTAAAAAGCCTGCCTCTGCAAAAGTTTCTGTAAAGAAACCGGAAGCGAGCAGCAAAACATCCAACAGTAGCAGTACTCTAAAGAAAAAGGCTGATGTGATATCACCTGAAAAGAGTACTGCTTCTTTTTTGCCCAAGCCATCCAAGCCTCAAATAATCATCCCACACCGCCCTGAAAGAAATTACGCCGAGTTAATTTCGAAAGAGCCAAAAACAAAAATTAAAAATATTTTAATAGCCCAACCTCAACCCGAGGGGCCTAAGTCGCCTTATTTCGACCTGCAGACAAAATATAAACTGAAAACATCTTTTGTGCCTTTTGTAAAAGTTGAAGGTGTGCTTGGAAAAGATTTCAGAAAACAGAGAATTGTACTAAACGATTACAGCGGAATAATTTTTACCAGCAGAAATTCGATTGACCACTTTTTTAGAATTTGTGATGAGTTACGTGTTAAGATGAGCCAGGAAACAAAATTTTTCTGCACTTCAGAGGCCATTGCACTATATCTTCAAAAATATACACAGTATAGAAAACGTAAAGTTTTTTTTGGCGACATGAACAACAATAAAGAATTGCGTATGCTTTTAATGAAGCATAAAGATGCTACCCGTTTTTTATACATATGCGCTGAAATGGGTAAAGATGAGATACCGGCTTTTATGAAAGCAAATGGTTTTAATTACGTTGAAGGTGTTATGTACAGAACTGCACCCGTTGATTTACATGCTATAGACCCGCATAGTTTTGATATGATGATTCTTTTTAGCCCTACCGGAATTAAATCTTTGTTTCATAACTATCCGAAGTTTAAGCAGGATAAACTTAAAATAGCGGCGTACGGAAAAACAACTGCCGATGCTGTGCTTGATAAAGGATTACATCTTCATTTAATGGCCCCGCTTGCGCAAAACACCACTATGGTAGTAGCCCTGGATCATTACTTAAGCGGTTCAAGCAAATAAAAACTTTGTTGCCTGTTCCACAAGGCGATTTAATAGTTTGAGGTATACGCCAATTACGGAAATTGAATTATTTTCATGGTCCAATTATGTTCCGCATATTTCCTCTGTTTGTTTTTATTGGTGCATATACTATAGCGTGTTCGCAAACCGAGCCGCAGTTTACACAGTATATGTATAACCGCTATTTATTTAACCCGGCCTATGCAGGTAGTTATGATGGTATTGACGCCTCGTTTTTATACCGCGCACAGTACGTGAATTTATCGGACCGAGCCATATCTACCGAAGGGTTCAACGTTAATTTGCCAATTGCTAAAATAAGTTCGGGCGTTGGTGTAACTGTTATTAATGATATGATAGGTTTCCAACGGTCAACCTATGTTTCGTTAGACTATAATTATCGCAAAAACTTTAAGTGGGGCAAAATGGGTATTGGCCTTGCTGCTGGAATTATTCAAACATCATTAGATGGCTCGCAATTAAGAACTACCGGCGATACTTATACGGGTGGCGATGTAAACCATAACGACCCTTCGCTACCCAACACACTACAAAATGGTATTGCCCCTGATATATCTTTTGGAATTTACTTTAATACTGACAAGTATTTTGCCGGAGCTTCAATAAGCCATATTGATTTATCATCAGCCAGAATAAAAACTGCTACCGGAAGTGTTGACCTGAACTTTGCCCGGAACCTATTTATAGCGGGTGGGTACGACTTTAGGTTGTCTTCTAAACTGAGCATTATGCCCAGCACTATAATAAAGACAGATTTGAAGCAGGTGCAGGTAGATGTAGGAGGCACTTTGACCATAATTGACAATATTTTGACAGGAATAACGTTTAGAGGCTATAATAAAAGCACAATCGACGCGTTATCATTGGTTTTCGGCTTTAAATATAAGGGGTTCCAGTTGGTATATTCGTATGATGCGAACCTTTGGTATCTTACTAATTTCAATTCAGGTTCGCACGAAATAAGTTTGAATTACCGCTATGGTTTTAAGAAAAAAGAAACCCGCGGTTTTTTATATCATAACCCCCGGTTTGATTGATCTTATTTGGTGGTTATTAATAATGGGTGGCTATATTTTGTATTATTCCATTATTATTATAGTATAGCGCCGCGAAACAAAGCAGCAGTAGGGGTCGTATAATTAACATTTACTTTTGCAAATAGTTTTGCAATGTTTTTGTAAAATCAAAAACTGATTATATTTACGGGCTTTTTAAATAAGGGGAAAACTATCAAAAACGAAAACATGAAAAACTTACATGGTCTTCTAAGTAAAGCATCAATTATGCTTTTGCTTATTGTTGCCGGTTGTAAAGGGGGATACAACGGTCAACTACTCGGAGAACTTGACCGGCCAAAATGGAATCCAATTACACCTTATGGAATGGTATTTATACCATCGGGCGTTTTACATATTGGGCCAAGCGACCAAGATGTTAACGACTCTCACCAGTCGCGTTCCAAGCAAGTATCTATAGTAGGATTTTATATGGACGATACTGAGATAACTAATAATGAGTATCGCCAGTTTATTGATTACGTACGCGATTCAGTAGCGCATAAAATACAAGGCGATGCACAAACTGCAGGTGCCGATGGTGACGAGGCACCTATTGATTGGAATAAAAAGATTGAATGGGGAGGAGGCAAAAAAGGTGGCGACCAAAGCAAATTGGAAGAAATCTATTTGCCTAAAGAAGAAAGAATATGGGGCAGAAAAGAGTTTGATTTAAGCAAAATGAAATATGATTACCAGTGGTTTGATTACAAAGCTGCTGCGCAAACCAAAAACAAAGGCAAATCAAGAACTACCTTTATACATAAAGAGTCTTGCAATGTATATCCTGATACTTTAGTATGGGTGCGTGATTTTACCTATGCTTATAATGAGCCAATGACCCGTAACTATTTCTCTCACCCTGCTTATGATGACTATCCGGTAGTTGGTGTAAACTGGAAACAGGCGAATGCTTTCTGCTTCTGGAGAACAAGATTATGGGAAGATTATAAAACCCCACGCGGCGAGCCTTTGATGGATATCTTCCGCTTACCTACTGAGTGGGAATGGGAATATGCTGCACGTGGTGGCAAAAAATTAGCCCCCTACCCATGGGGAGGTCCTTATGTAAGAAATACCAAAGGCTGTATACTTGCTAACTTTAAGCCCGGCAGAGGTAACTACCCCGAAGATGGTGGAATGTATACCGTACGTGCCGATGCATACTGGCCTAATGATTACGGTTTATACTGTATGGCCGGAAACGTTGCCGAGTGGACTATTACGGCTTTTAATGAAAATGCTTATTCATTTATACACGATATGAATCCCGATATACGTTATGATGCTGAAGCTTCAGAGCCAGAAACTATGAAGCGTAAAGTAATCAGAGGCGGTTCTTGGAAAGATATCGGATACTTTATTGAAACCGGCACCCGCCAGTGGGAGTATCAAGATACATCTAAAGCCTCATTAGGATTTAGGTGTGTAACTACATTCCTTGGAAGAGATATTTCTGACAGCAAATGATCAAGGTAATTTTATTACCGGTAAATAAGTCAAGTTTTTAAAATTAAAAACCTAAATATTTTATTGTTTAACTTAAAAATTAAAAACCAACTATTATGGCAGACCAACAGCATCCATTAACCACCAAGAACGCCAGAGTTTACTTAAACTATGCCTACTCATGGGGTGCGGCGGTAGTTATCGCAGGGGCGCTTTTTAAAATTATGCACTGGCCTTTTGCCAATATCATGCTTATGGCAGGTATGGGTACTGAGGTAATCATTTTCATTATTTCAGGTCTTGAACCACAGGAGGCAATGCATCCGGAATATCAGTGGGAAAGAGTTTACCCTGAACTTGCAGACGAAGGCCCGATACTTAAAAATCAAAAACCATTAACTCAGCAATTAGATAAAATGTTGAGCGATGCAAAAGTTGGTCCTGATTTGATAAACAGCTTAGGAAAAGGTTTTTCATCATTAGGCGAGAGCGTTAAGAAGATGAATGATTTAACCGATGCATCTGTTGCAGCTAACGATTTCTCGAAAAATGCTAAAAATGCAGCAGGCCAAATCAATACATTTGCACAAGCAGCAGCTAACGCTACTACCGCTGTAAATACTATTGGTGCAGGTGCTGAGCATACTAAAGTATATCATGAGCAAGTTCAGAGCATGGTTAAAAACCTTTCTCAATTGAATGCTATATATGAATTAGAACTTCAGGACTCTAACAATCACTTGAAAGCTATGAACAAATTCTTTGGTAATTTGAATTCAGCAGCACAAGCATTGTCTGAAACAGCCACTGACGCAACTAAATACAGAGATAACCTGGCTATGCTTAACAAGAACCTGACATCATTAAACCAGGTTTATGGCAGCATGTTAACGGCTATGAAAGCTGTTTAGTAGTATTGATTGAGGAATTAAATGATTAACTAAAACTTAAGACATAAAAAATGGCAGGTGGTAAATTAAGCCCAAGGCAGAAGATGATCAACATGATGTACCTCGTGTTGACGGCGCTTCTGGCACTTAACGTGTCGCAGGAAGTATTGAATGCATTCCACCTTGTAAATGTGGGTTTGCAATCTTCGAACGGAGCGTTAACAGATAAAAATTCAGGTATTTACAAAGCGTTCGATAAGCAATTAGCGGACGATAAAGCCAAAGCCAAAGAGTTTTACGACAAAGCTCAAAAAGCAAAAAAACTTGGCGAAACATTAAATGATACATTAGCTTCTTACAAAAGAAATATTATTGCCTTAGCTGGTGGTATTGATACTACTACTGATGAAATTGTTCAGCGCGATAATATTGATGTTGCTACCCGTATGTTTGTTGAAGATGGTAAGGGTGTAGAGCGCGGAAGAGCATTACAGAAACTAATACTTGATACCCGCGATCAATTAATGGCTTTAGTAGACGAGAAAGATAAAGGCAGTGTGCATTTATCGCTTGATGCTAAAACACCAAAAATTAAAGGCGAAGAAGGTGCAAAGTGGGAGTTCCTTACTTTCAGCCACGTTCCGGCAACAGCTGCGGTAACTATTCTTTCTAAATTTCAAAACGATGCCATCAGTTCTGAAGGTGCGGTAATTGAATATTTGATTAAGAAAATTGGTGCAACCGATTTTAAATTTACTGACTTACAAGCTAAAGTTATTGCCCCAACCAGTTACGTATTGGATGGGCAACAATACAAGGCGGATATATTCCTCGCTGCATTTAACTCAGGTACTGAACCTGAAGTTTTTCTTGGCCCAACTGGTGGATTCAAAAAAAATGCAGATGGCGGTTATGAGCCAGAAAAGAAAATAATGAGTGATTTGCCTCCCGGTTATTCAGGCGCGGCAATGAAAGCTGAAGGTGGTTTTGGTAAGTATTCTGCTACTGCCACAGGTGTAGGCGATAAGACTTATGGTGGAGTAATTCGGGTAAAAGACCCTGCAACAGGCCACTATACTTTCTATCCTTTCGAACAAAAATACCAGGCTGCGCCTAAAGCAATAGTTGTGTCGCCTACCAAGATGAACGTATTGTACATTGGGGTTGAAAATCCTATGGAAGTATCAGTTCCGGGTGTAGGCCAGGGCGATGTAAGTGCCAGTCTTGATGGTGCTGGAACTTTAAGCAAAAACTCTGACGGAACATACACAGCTAAAGTAACCGCAATAGGCAAATGCCATGTTAACGTAAATGCCAAAATTGAAGGCAAAGTGCAAAGCATGGGTAATAAAGAATTCCGTATTAAACGTATACCCGATCCGGTGCCTACTTTAGGTGGTAAATTAAAGGGTGGTAATACACAGCCCGGTGCTATTAAAGCCCAAAGCGGTGTGGTGCCTTTGTTAGAGAACTTTGACTTTGAAGCACGATTTAATGTGCAAAGCTTTGAAATGGTATTCTCTTCTAAAGGAGAAATTTTCAAAGAAACTGCAACCGGCCCATTGTTTAACCAAAAGATGAAGAGCCTTTTGGACAGAGCAAAACCTAAGGACATTATATTTATTGATGAAATTAAAGTTGTGGGGCCTGATAATACGCCTCGTAAACTTGGTCAAATTGCATTTACTATTATTTAAACCATATCATGATGCTTAGAAATTGTAAAATTGTTTTTGCTATAGCTTTGTTATCATCCGGCGCTGTGTTTGCACAGGAGCCTTTGGATGGAGCATACACAAAAACAACTACTAAGGAAAAGGAGCCTATTCCTTATGATTATATCCGTGAGGCTGATGTTTTTTGGGCAAAACGTATTTGGCGAATGATTGACGTGCGCGAAAAAATGAACTTACCGTTCAAATATCCGCAATTGCCACTTATTCAGATTATACATACAGCTGCTAAAAACGGCGAGCTTACTGTGTATGACAATAACGTTATAGATGCAGACCAGTTTAAACAAGTATTAAGCATTGACGACGTAAAAAAGATGGGTGCAAAAACCGATACCGTAATGCAAATTAACCCGGTAACGTTGGAAGAAGAAACATCTATTCAAAAAACGGAGTTAACTTGGGATAAGATAGTAAAATACAGAATTAAAGAAGACTGGATTTTCGATCAGGAAACATCAACCATGATAGTTCGAATTATAGGCATTGCACCCGTAATGGAAGACTTTGATGCTTCGGGTAACTATCGTGGCGATATGACCATGTATTGGATCTACTACCCTGATTTAAGGCCTATACTTGCCAAGTACGAAGTTTTCAATCCTAAAAACGATGCGGTAAGAATGAGCTGGGAGGATATTTTTGAATTCCGCACATTTGAAAGCTACATTTACAAAGAAAGCAACGTATACGACAGGAACGTTCAGGAATACGCAACCGGTATGGATGCTTTAATTGAAGCAGACAAAATAAAAGACGAGTTGTTTATTAAGGAGCATGACCTTTGGAACTACTAGAAATTAATGCTATAAAAAAAGCCGCCTCATTTATTTGAGGCGGCTTTTTTGTTTTTAGGAAGAGCTACATTTAAGTTTCCTATACTTTGCAACTAAAATTAATGCTATTGAATTAAGTGACAAACAGTCTCCACCTCCTGTTCCTTCATCTTCACGCGCTATGCCAGCGGCGGACAAACGACATTTAATAATTGAATTATGAAAGGGTTATAGTTATTTCAATTCAACAGAAATAATTTCTACTCTTCTTTCGAGTGCTGCGCGAGGGTTGTAAACGGAGTTACGTAGATCTTGTAGTTTATCGCTAATGTCTTTTGGCGCTGTTTCTTTACCAAATGAAACGCTTTTTAGGATAAGCGAGCCATTAGCTAAATATGGAAGTAAAATGCCATCCTGGTAATGATTAAAATAGTTTTTAAGCGAAGCCACGCGCCGGTAACCTAATTTAATATTATACTCACTGAAGTTAAGGGGTGAGCAATAGCCTTTAATAGTTACTTCAACCTTACTGCCAGACCTTAGCAGGTCGAGCAGTTGCGAGGAGAATGCAACAAGATTGTAAAAACCCTGATCAACTTTTTGTGCAAAGAAAGTGCGCACCTCTTTTTCTGCTGAGTCTTTTTCAGCGTTCCTTAATCCTTTTGAAAACTCTCGCTGATATTTATAATACAGGCCAGAGTATGCTTCGTAGGTTTCCTTATAATCAAGCGAGGTGGTATCGCGCAAATTGCAGCAGTCGGGCTCATCGTTATGGAAATAAAGCACCGGCAGGGTTTTTCTAATTTTAGTAAGTCCGGTTTCAATAGTTTTTTCGGGCTGGAATGGTTTTACAGCTATTACCGCAACTGTATCAATATGTGTTGTAGGGGTATCTGTTTTTATAGCAACCGGTGTAGTATCCTTGGGGGCTTCAATATAAGTATCCGTATTTCTCTTAATCATTTTTTTGCTGTTGTATGCGTATATATCATTACAGCATGTTTCGGACTTTATAAAGTATGAGCCTTTGCGGTTGGAGCTTAAATATGTTTTTGAATTATCGAAAGCAATGGTGTAATACAAGTCGTTTTGCGGAGTATTAATAGGCTGCAATAAATTCCGCGGCTCAGTCCAGTTGGTGTTCTCTCCGGTGGTTTCAAAAATATCATAGCCGCCAAAACCATAATACCAGTCCGATGAAAAGAACAGCTTGTTATTATTGATATCGTAGAAAGGGGTTACCTCATTACCAAGGGTATTTACTTTGGGGCCCAGGTTAATGGGTTCAGAGTAATTCATTCTATCGCCACTCAAATTGCTATACCATATATCCATACCACCTTGTCCACCTGCTCTATCAGACGAGAAGAACAAAACTTCATTGCCTTTGGTATTGTAGCCAATAGCAGGCTGTGTATTTGTGGCAAGCGAATCGTTTACCGATAATTTTTCGGCGGGCATCCATTTATAGTTGTAGTACAGGCTTACATAAATATCGCAACGGCCGGGCACTCCGTTTTTTTGTTCGCACTGTGTAAAATAAAATCTTTTCGAATCGGGAGAAAAAGCGCCGTTGGCAACATTAAAATTTGGGTCGGCACCGTTGGGCATATAACTCTTTTCGGGGTTGGGGTTTTGGTTGTATATTCTTGCTAAATAATTTTCCTTCTTCTTGTCATCTGAAATATTTCGCAGTGAGGAGAATTGAATCTTATCAGGAAAAACAGGAATGGGGTTAAACTCAGAATTTTCGGTATTTACTTCTTTACCCAAATGCTGAATTTCAATAGTATCATTAATTTGTTGATGCTCGCCTACCCAAATACAAGCTTCTATTTCCTGTTGGGCTTTGGCGCTGTAAAAATCTTTTTTGTGATACTTGTTTTTAAACCGCTTTAGCTGTTTTTCTGCTTCGTCTGTTTTGCATATGCAGGTGCTACGCAGCATTTCGCCCAGCCAAAACCCTGCAAGCGGGTATTTACCGGCTTTATCTAATTTCAATACTCTGCCATACACTTCCGATGCCCCTTCATAGTTATTAAATCCCCTTAAAGATTCAGCGAGTTTGAAATTTAACTCAACATTCTCATCGTTTTTTTTAAGCGCATCTTTGTAGTAAAGTGAAGCGGCATAATAATCGGCGGCTTCAAATTTTTCATCGGCGGCTTTAATGAGTTGAGATAGTGTTTGTGCTTGGGTGTTAACTGAAGCACACAAAAAAACAATAAGGGCAAATAAATAGTATCGTTTGTTTTTCATAAAAATGCCGGACATACCCGTGCCGGCTTGTTAGTCTTTTTCACTTTTGCAAGAATGTAAATAACACTTATTTCGAAACCGCCATTGTAACGGCTGGCTGCGTTTAAGCCAGACAAGTTCATATCGTAACTTAAATTAGCCTGCAAATTATCATAATCTATACCAGCCATTAGCCAGCCTGCATCTGCAAGTCGGCCGTAAGCGCCTAAATTAAGTGCCACAAGATGCTCGCCTTTAAGGGCGAGGTGATACTTTATATGGCCGCCCAAATCAAACTCGTGTTTTGTTTGTTGCTGCTGATACATTAACTCAGGCACAATGTCAATACGCTTGGTTATTTGCATCTGTATGCGCGTATTGGCAGTAAAGCGCGGGCTTAAAACAACGGAGTTATCTCCGAAAAAAGATTCCTTAGGTGTGTTGAGGTGCATGGCGCCGAAACCTATGGTAAAATTGGTGCGCTCATCTTTTTGATACCGGTATGCAAGGCCGGTTCCGAAATCGAAAACGGTAAAGCGTGTACGGGCGAAGCTTTCGTTATTATGAATGTTTGGGTCGTATACATCGCCATTCCACTGGTTATCGAAATTAAGTTGGGTGTAATCGAAGCTGCAATTAATTAAGCCCAATTGCAAGCCGTATGAAAGGAAATGATGTGCGTTTTTGTCGAGCGACTTAATGTATGAAAAAGATAAATCGGTATTAAATGAAGTAAAGCGTGAGTCGCCTTCTTTATCGAAATAGAACAAAAAGCCACCACCTACTTTGTCGTTATTTTTTAGTGTCACAAAATTCATTTCGGCGGAAAGAGATACGGTGTTGTAGCGAACCGGAACTGTGGGCCACTGGTTTTTGTAGTTGCCAATAAACCGGTAATCGCCATCAAATAAATTAGTGTATGCAGGGTTTTGATTGAGCGGTGAAAAGTTGAATTGTGAGAAATGAATATCCTGTGCGGCAGAGCATTGACATAGCAACAACAAAAAGCACTTTAAAATAAGAGGGGTAAATTTTTTTCGAAGCTTCATTCCTTTATCTCAATAAAGTTACGTTTCCTTTTTTTATAAATTTTTCTCCGCTGATGCAGGTGCCTTCGGCGTAATAGCCAAAAACTGCGACATCCATTTGTTTGCCATTATAAGTGCCATCCCAGCCTTGATTTATATTTTTTGTTTCAAATATTTTTTGTCCCCACCGGTCGTACACTGCAAAATAGATACTGGTAATGCCATTGCCACGCACATAGAAGACATCGTTTTTTCCATCGCCGTTTGGAGTGAAGGCATCGGGTATGTATAGATTAGCTTCGGAGCATGGGGTGTGAATTACATAAACTGTAATTGTATCGGAGCGTTTACATCCGTGCGAATCGGATACCTGGGCAAAATAACTGGTGGTAAATTTTGGAAAAGCAACCGGGTTTAAAATATTGAAGGCGCTTAATGTAGAATTGGGTGTCCATTGGTATGAACTTAAATTTGAAACGGATGTAAGATTAAGCTGTGAGGTATCGCCATAAGTAATGGTATCGGGTGTTGCAGTAATATTTACGCTGGGTAATGTGGAGGTTATAGTAACTTGAATAGAATCGGTAGTAACACAGCCTGAGGCATTGGTTGCGGTAACTATATAAGTGGTGTTTTGAGAAGGACTGACTAAAGGAGATGCGGTATTGGCACCAGAAATAATTTGATTAACCGGTTGCCATTGATAGGAAGGTTGTGGCCCAGGTGCAGGATCGGTTACAAAAAGCTGTGTGGTATCGCCTGCGCATAATAGTTCCGCACCGGTTATATGAAGCGTATCGTAGGTTACCAGAACACGTTGGAAAAAAGTATCGGTACAAACGCCGTCGGACAATAGCATTTTGTAATCGGTACTTTGTGCGGGTGTGGCAACGGGGTTAGCACTATTGCTTTGGCTTAAAGAGTTTGAGGGGATCCAAGTGTAATGAATACTTGGGTTGTTGCCGGGGTTTATACCAATTTGAACAGAGTGCCCGTGACAGATAGTATCGGGTGGAAGGGTGGTGTTAGCGTTATTAACATGTATTACTATTTTTTTTGAAATAGTATCTGTGCCGTTACAACTTCCTGCGTCGGTAACCACCAATGTAATAATAAAGGTGCCGCTTTGTGTGTAGGTATGTGTTGGGCTTGCAGATGATGCAGTTGTGCCGTCGCCAAAGTTCCAGGTGTATACCGGTGATGAAACGACTTTGCTATTGTTTGTAAATGAAGCAGTATAAGGCGCGCAGCCAATAGTGGGCGCGTGAAAATCGGCTACTACTATTGGTAGCTGCAAATCAAATTTAAAAACAGCGTTATTGCAATTGGGACTGTTGTTGGTATTAGATACAACACCCGTTGTAGTTGGAAAAGTACTCTGGCCGGTACACCCCTGACAATCCGCGGCACAACCTGCGCATACTGATTGGTAAATTACCCCTTTACGGTCGAATCGTGATGTGCCTCCATCCACGTGCTCCTCATCGGTAGGGCTTCCGAAATATGTAGCGTATGCAAGTGCAGAAGCGTCATCATTCATTACCATTATATAAAAATCTTCGTTATCGGTTGTGGGCTGATAGGCGTTACCGGTTACTTGAAGGCCTTGTGTAGATAAAGGCGGTGCACCATGAATATGGTAATCTACGAAAAAGTCGGAACCCCATCCGCTGATATATGTTTTATTGCAAACATCAACCAAAAAAGCAGTAGGAGAAATATCAGGCGTTCCGCGGCCGCTGCCAAAAGCAGTTGACCATATTACCGAATCTAATACCGATGTGAATTTACTGATGAACTGCCCGCTTTTTGGTTTGTTGTAAAGAGCATTATGGATAAAGATGCCGGTTGTATCTTCGGTTTGTCCGAAGACATAAACATTTCCGGCTTTGTCCGTGCGCACAAAATATATCTGGTCGTACTCTGCAGAGCCATAATAAGTTGATTGAAGCAGTGTATTTCCGTTTTGGCTAAGATGCGCTACAAAGCCATCGGCCTGACCGCCATGGTTAGTGGTTTGAATGGTTCCGGTGGTATTTGGGAAATTTGTTGAAATGGTCCCGCCGGCTGCATAAACATCGCCATTGGGGCCAAAGTCTATGGAGTAGATAGCGTCTTCATTATCACCCCCCAGAAATGTACTCCATATAATGGTAGAAAGATTGTCATCCATTTTAACCAGAACACCATCAGTGTTTCCAGCAAAAGTTGTTTGGTAAGCGCCAGTAGTAACCGGAAAATCAGCCGAGCGAGTGCAAGAACCAATATATACATTGTCATTTTTATCCACCGTAATTTCGCCTCGCACCTCATCGGCGTAGTTATAGTTTAATCCTTGGTACTCCGGATATGTAAGCCCATCGTTTTCGCTACCGCCAATATAGGTTGAGGCGAGCAGAGCCGTTCCGTCGGGATTGAAGCGTGTAACAAATAAATCTGTACCGGTAGCGTAGTGAACACCAATACCGTAAAAAATCCCGGCATCAACTCCACCATTAAATGAGGTATCATAGGCATTTGGGGTAACCGGAAAATTATCTGAGGCAGTGGTTCCTAATACAAACAATTCGTCATTGCTATTTACAATTAAACTGTGAGGAAGTTCGTCGTTATCTCCACCTAAATATGTTGAATAAATTCTTTGTGTTCCGGCCGAGTCGTATTTAGTAATTCCAATATCTGTTCCTGTTCCGTCAAAATTTCCAATTTGCCCAAACCCAATACCGCCAGCCCATGAAGTTTGAAAGGCGCCAAGGGTAACCGGAAATTGCCCGGTCTGAAAAACAGTGCCTGCCACATAAGCATTCCCTCTGCTATCGTAAGTAGCGCTGTACCCAAAATTATCGGCTGTTGAACCGCTATAGGTTGAGAATATAAGAACAGGGTCGATAATCAAATCTTTGCTCCTGTCATATCCATCGGGCAACAAAAACGAAACGCGGGTATTTTTCAATTGAAATGTGCATTTCACTTCTTGTTCCTTGCCATTTATTATTTGATAAGCATACGGCTTGCTATCCATCAAATTGCCTACCGATGTTTTCATCATTAAAGCATCGTTACTTAATTCAATACCATTCAACCCTTCGTAACTAATGCTTATATCTGAAACGTTGCCGCCGCTTTTAACTACAAAATTATATTTCATGTTTATACCCCGAGAGGTAACATCAAGATTGATATTATTATATAGGTTTTCGTAAGTAATGTTATGGTAAGCATTAACGTGCGAGGCCCAACTGGCAGGGTTTTTACCTATGTAGTAATTAAAGTATTCATCTAATTTATTAGAAGTAAAAATACGGCAAGATGTGTTTGCACCTTCGAAAGTTTCTCTAAATGCATGAAGATGAACAGTAAGGTCAAAGTTGGCGGGCTTGTACATAGACGGATGATGAGAGCGACGAATGCGGTTCATGTCGGCTGTATCTTCCATTAAAAAAGTGAAATTGTTATTGCATAGAAAAACCGTGCCGTTGTGCAATTCGGTTTTATAAATTACATTTTTATCCCACTGTTTTTTATTTTCTTTAAATGCAAGCGCTGGGCAATTAGTGCATGCGGCATATGTATTGGGTAATATAAAAATTATTGCAAGTAAAAAAAAGTAAACGTTTTTCATGTAAGTAGCTTAGAAGCTGTATACTAAATTAATTTAAAATTGGATTATTACGTAAGGCAGGCAGTTAAATGATGTATGCATAAGTAACGAAGTTTCTTATATTTGAATCGTGCATAAAAAATTTACCAAACAATCTTCCAAATCGGAGGGCCCGGCATCTACTTCTCCTTACAAAAAGCATGAGAAAAAGAAAAAACCTGCATTAGCTGCTGCAGCAAAGAAATATTTTGAAAAAAAATCTCCAGCTTTAAAAAAGAGAAAGGAAACCGATTCTTCTTTTGAGGAAAAGGATAAAGCAGCCAAAACTTTCATTCACAAAAAAATTTTATCGGCCGATTCGAAAGAAAATAAAGATGGCATATACGCTCCGGAAGATACCATGACGGACGATATACGCCTTAATAAATATCTGTCTCATGCAGGTATTGCCTCGCGCCGTAGTGCAGATGAGCTGATAAAAGAGGGACGGGTAAAAGTAAATGGCAAGGTAGTAACCGAAATGGGCCATAAAGTAAAAGCCAAAGATGATGTTGAATTTGACGGTAAGCTAATTACGCTCGAAAAAAAATATTACATACTGCTTAACAAACCTAAAGATTACATAACTACAGTAAAAGATGAAAAGGACCGCAGAACGGTTATGGAGCTTTTACGAGGCGTGTATACCCAAATTAAAACATTAACCAAGCCGCGCTTATATCCGGTGGGTCGTTTAGATAGAAACACCACGGGAATTTTATTGATTACCAACGATGGTGAACTGGCACAAAAACTAACACACCCCAGCAGCGAGATAAAGAAAGTTTATCACGTAGTACTTGATAAGAAATTAAGAAAAGAAGACTTTGATAAAATTGCCGAAGGCGGTGTGGTACTGGAGGATGGTAT
Organism: uncultured Bacteroidota bacterium; assembly: GCA_903919075.1. Classification (GTDB taxonomy): domain Bacteria; phylum Bacteroidota; class Bacteroidia; order Chitinophagales; family LD1; genus Bog-950. The sequence continues at coordinate 85,530 of CAIXGR010000073.1, forward strand.
TGCAGAGGTGGATGAGATTGCTTACCCTAATTCGAAGAACAGGGCAGAGGTGGGTATTGAAATTCATACCGGAAAGAACAGGTTCATCAGGCGTTTGTTTGAAACATTGGGATACGAGGTTGTAAAGCTTGACCGTGTTTCTTTTGCAGGGCTTACCAAGAAAGATGTTCCGCGCGGCAGATGGAGATTTTTAGCGGAGAGTGAAGTGCGCACTTTAAAGCATTTTATATAACAGCACCTACCTGGCGACAGCTATCCGTTTTGACACATCTATTGAACCCTCGGGTTTTTAGTTCGGCGGTTTTGGCAACAGCTTATTTTTCTAAAATATTAGTCCTACTTTTTCTTGATAAAAAGTAGCAAAAATCAAGCCTTGCTGTAACGTCCCAAAATAGGTTGACTGATTAGTAAATGTAAAATTTATTAAGATTCCTGCTTCATTAGTGGTTTATTATATCTGCTTTTCCATCTTTTTAATGGTAGTTTATGTTGTTGATGCATTTGATTCGGTGTAAGCATTTGACAGCTTAAATGTGGTC
>CAIXGR010000074.1 GCA_903919075.1 uncultured Bacteroidota bacterium
TAGCTGTTTTTCTATCAGTGGAAAGTATTTTTCGGAGACTTCGCGCATGGTGTATGTTTTGCGCGCAAATTTAGCGACCGGTTACGCCATGGGCAAGATGCACTTCACCGAAGGGATACATTTATTCATTGGATTCCGTTATGATTTTCTAATAAATTTTCCAGTATATCTGCCCTCTGTAAAAGTTTGATGCACGAGCTAACTTAGATTCGTAATGATATTTCAGATCAGAATCCCTTGCGGATGAATAAATTTGATTACAGATAGATTATTATGGTAACTAAAACCATTAAATGAGGCAGATTCCTTTCAGGAATTTGGTCTTTAGCCCAGGTAGGATTAATTTTGCGTAGTCAAACTCAAAACTAATATAACCCGTAAGCTATTGCTTCGGGTTATTATTATTTGGGGACGAAATAGCCGACATGGTTCTCCGCACTCATATCAAACTATTTTGCTCTCTTTATCCAATCAAGAATTTCGCTCTTTAAAAAAAACAGGCTTTTGTGGCCGGTTTTGTGAAAAGGCAAAGGGTTTGTTGACTTGGTTTGGGATTTTTCCGAAATAAGTCCATAAATAGTGGATTTTGATAATGTTGTTAGTTTAGATAAACCTTCTATTGTCAGGACATCCTCGTTAGCATCAACAGCTTTTGAGGAGTTTGATTTTAAGACTGCAAGCATCTCCTGCAGCGTTTTAAGAATTTCATCATTTTTATACATAGCGTTCGTATTTGAACGCTAATAAACAAGGTGATTTGTTGGTGGGACTTGTTACCTTGGAATAACCTTGTTAATTTTTATAGGGGGGGCAGAGAATTTTTGTTTCATTGTATTTTCGGAGAGTTCTTTAAATGCATTCGGAAATACCGTATAGAGAAATTCTATAAAAGCATTCCTGTTAATTTTCTTAATACTCTGCGTCGACTTGTAAAGTTTGTAAAAATGGTATCTCAGTTCCTGATTAGTCATATTAACTTGAGTTATTGGTTTAACCCGGCCTAGGTTGTTTTCATAAACAAACACGGTCCAAGCATATTCTTTTAATCGTTCGAAATCATCGTCCTTAATCCGTTTACTATTTTCATTATTAAAGCCATTTAAGAAAATCATCGAATCACCTACTAATTTCATTAATTTCTGTTTTCTGCCTTCCATAGTTTCCTCATTTTTTTTCATAAAAAGCCCAATTGCAGAATGTAGTTGGGCATCGTTTAGATTAGGGGATATGGTGGTAGCTCTAATTTTTATATTTATGGGTTGGGATTGAAGTTTGTTTTTTGAAAGATATTTAAGTGATTCATCCAGTTCCGATAAAATTCTGTTTAAATAATAAAGGTGTAATTCGACTTCGCAGTCTTCGCGTTCTATTCGAAGCTTTAAATATTCCCAACTTGTAATATTTTCAATGAGGACGGTAATAAAATTCTTCAAACTTAGATTTGGTGCAATTCTTTCAATCGACCCCTTTTTAATAACATTGCTTGATGATGTTTTTTTTATCGCCGGCATTGTTCTCGGCACTTCCAGTTTAATCAGCGATAATCCCAAATAATTATTCCAAATATCAAAAACTTTATTTTTTATAGTTTCTATTCGTGCATACTTTTGATTAAAATAATTTATTTTATCAAGAACGTCCACTGGAAAATCTAATCGATCCAGAAAGTGGTTGATGGATTCATTCAACTGGTTTATAGTGTTATTCTCAAAATGTTCAAGTGCTTTTTTGAGCACTTTATTGTTATTGAAATTACGTGCTATAGTGTTAGCTCTATTATTGCTGGGTTGAGTTGGGGTTTTTAGCTTACCTGGAACAGTTTTGATTAACTGCCTTACCGCGATACTATATTGCTCTAAGGAAGCAAAAGTGTTTTCGATAGTATGAAAGTGATTCATCATTGCGTTTAAAATTACTAATAGCTAAGAAAGAAATTGACAGACCGTACTAGTTGTCTAATACTTACTGTACCCAATTTTGTACCCACTAAATGAAAATTGCCCTATAAAATATTGATTTATAGGGCAATTATACGATAAATAAGTAGCTCGTAGGGGAATCGAACCCCTCTTCCCTCCGTGAAAGGGAGATGTCCTAGCCGATAGACGAACGAGCCATTTCCTAAAAAGGACTGCAAAAGTAGAATTTTTTTCCAATCAAAAAAGCTTTTGAAAAAAGAGAATACAACTCTCATGATTCAGCACTCAAATTAGGTCTTTAATAGAGCCAAATCCAATTACATCTTTCATTACCGGCGTATCCTGCATTTCGGCAGCGTGTAATATTTTTTCAAAGCCAAATTTATCTTTCAGGTTATATACCGTTTTTCTCAAAGTATCCTTACGCACATTATTTTCAAACATCGAATATTGCACCAGATCCGAGTCAATAAACTGAGTAACCCATATATTCATACTGGTTATTTCCTGGTTTATTATCGGGTCGCAACTATTAGCGGCCTCAAATTTTTTCATGCGGCTCAAAATCACATTCATTATCTCTACACCATCCTGTAAGGGGATAGATACCGTAAGGTGGTCTTCCCAACTATAGCCATTATCATACCGGCACGAAAATCCTATAAGGTGGCAAAACACACCTGTCTTCACCAATCTCTTTTCTAATTGCAAACAAAGTGCGCGGAATATATCGTGCAATGTTTCAAGCGACTCCCGTTGCGCTTTCGATATTTGGCGCATAGCCTGCATGCTTTTATAATCATTAGTAGAAATATCAACTTCCTTAAAATTAAGCCGGTAATGCCAATAATCGCCTACAATACCGCCGCATACTCTTCGCAATACATCAGGCGGCGTGTGCCGCAGTTGGAGGGGCGATGCTATTCCACCCATTACCAAGCGCAACGCCATATTTTTAGCAATGCCCGGCAGTTGCGTAAGTTTTAATTTGCTGAGGTAAGAATCAATATTTTCAGGGGTAATTATTATCAGGCCGTCGGGTTTCTGAATGTCAGAGCCCAACTTGGCAAGAAATGCGTTGGGGGCAATACCAATTGAGCAGGTAAACCAGTCGCCCACCTCTTCCGTTATTTTCTTTTTAATGTCCTTGGCAAGCTGTTCAACATCTTTATAAATTAATTCATAACCGGCAAGATTTACTATGGCTTCATCAATACTTTTCGGTATCACATCATCCGAAAACTGCTTCAGCACTTTTATCATTTTTATATGAAACTCCCGGTACCGGTCGGGGTTAGTTTCCAAAGGCACAAACTGCGGACATACCTTAATAATTTCATCTATCCGCGCCTGCTTTATCCCCATTTTTTTAGCCTCTTTCGATAGCGCTATCACTGCCCCGTGTTTTCCGGTATATACACAAACCCCAACCGGCCGGTGCCGCAGCCAGTAATTAACCTGCTGCTCGCAACTCGGAAAAAAACTGTTCATGTCAAGAAAAAGAACAGTAGGCTTTAGATTTGCCGTAGAAATTATATTTTGGTTAATCCTCATGCTAATAATTATAGTAAATGCTAATTTAAGTAGTTTTAATTGTTTTTTCGTAAAAACTTATTTTTACCTCTTATTAATACTAAATAAAGCAGTCCTTTGCAGGCAGATGGGGTTAGGAAGCAGGGAATAAAAGAGATACAGAATGGAATTAAAAACAGCAGCAGATTTTAACTTTAAAGGTAAAAGAGTATTAATACGAGTAGATTTTAATGTGCCACTCGATAAGCAAAATAACATTACCGACGATAGCCGCATCCGCGGAGCACTACTAACCATCCGCAAAATTTTGAGTGACGGGGGTAGCGTAGTACTAATGAGTCACTTGGGAAGGCCATTGAAAAAACTGAAAGAAGATGGCTCAGTTGACTATGCTAAATATACTTTACGCCACATACTAAAACGCACTTCCGAATTAACCGGAGTGGAAGTAAAATTTGCTGACGACTGTATTAGCAATAACGCTTTCGAAATGTCATCGCAATTAAAACCTGGCGAAGTATTGCTACTCGAAAACCTTCGCTTTTATAAAGAAGAAGAAAAAGGAGATGCAGCGTTTGCCGAAAAATTATCGAAGCATGGCGATGTATATGTAAACGATGCTTTTGGTACCGCGCATCGCGCACATGCCTCAACAACTATTGTCGCAAACTATTACACTGCTGCCAATAAAATGTTCGGCTACTTAATGGCCGATGAAATAAAACACGCCGATAAAGTTTTGAAAAGCGCCGAGAAGCCGTTCACCGCAATTTTAGGCGGCGCAAAGGTTTCCGATAAAATTTTAATTATCGAAAACCTCCTCAACAAAGCTGATAATATTTTAATCGGTGGTGGAATGGCCTACACTTTTTTTAAAGCTATGGATGGAAAAATCGGCAACTCGCTGGTGGAGGATGATAGAATTCAACTGGCCTTAGATTTAATGGATAAAGCAAAACGCAAAGGCGTAAATTTGTTACTACCGGTTGATAGTATAATAGCCGATAAGTTTGACGCCGCCGCAAACACCGCCATATCCGAAAGCGGCCGCATACCCGATGGTTGGATGGGGTTAGATATTGCCAACAATGCCATCTACGATTTCACACAAGTTATACTCTCTTCTAAAACAATTCTTTGGAACGGCCCGATGGGTGTTTTCGAAATGCCCAAATTTCAAAACGGCACAAAGGCTGTGGCCGAAGCAGTAGCAACAGCCACGCAAAACGGCGCCTTCAGTTTAGTAGGTGGCGGCGATTCAGTAGCAGCCATTCATCAATTCGGGTTGGCCGATAAAGTAAGCTACGTAAGCACCGGTGGCGGTGCCATGCTCGAATATTTTGAAGGAAAAGAACTCCCTGGCATAAAAGCAATCACCGGTTAGTTAATGGCTGTTTGTCCTCCGCTGTGATTTTATCCATCGTGTGGATATATAAAATGCCCTTCATGAAAATGCAGTTAAGAAATTTTTCTCGAAGCAGAGCAAGGGAACAAAAACGCTGTTTGAGCCCAACCGCATTTATAAATCAAAGACCAAGCAAGAGGGCAAGTTCGTTTTTGTTGTGCGTAGGGAGAAAATTTTAGGCCTTTTTCATGGCATGTCTCGTCCCAGAAAAAGTTGACTATAAAAAGTCAAGATTATGGAGAGCAAAAGGATTAAGGGCAATAATACTTTTCCCGGAAAGAGTTATAGCGAATCTTTCAA
>CAIXGR010000075.1 GCA_903919075.1 uncultured Bacteroidota bacterium
TCAATAAAATATAAAGCTTCACTGATAAAAATGGCTATGAATGCAGGATCATCTAAAGATGGGAAATTATTTACCATATAATAATAACCTCGCCATTACCGGCTTGAATTCCATTTTGCATATTACCATTACTAACACCACCTATGTAACCGCTTCCTCCTCCTCCTCCTCCAGCATCCCCACCACCACCGCCGTAATAACCGCCGCCGCCACCGCCGCCGCTGTTATTGGCCGTTCCGGCATTGCCGCCTTGTGCGTAAGAACCAGCAGTACCCGAATGATAAGTTGTTTCGCCTGAGCCACCAGCGCCCTGTGTTCCACCCGAGCCATTATAAGTAGGGCCATTACTGGATATGCCATTACCACCGGTTGTACCGCCACCGGTTCCACCGGTAACCGTCCAACTGTTTGATACACCGCCTCCACCACCGGCTATAATAATTCTATTGCCTAGTCCATTACCATTAAACCTTACATCCGAACCACCGCCACCACCGGTTCCGCCAATTCCATTTCCACCTCCATTAAAACCGCCGGCGTTACCACCGGGTTGCCCACCCACATACATATAAAACAATTGACCTGGCGTTACATTAAGGCTACCAGTAGAATATCCCCCTAACCCACCATTATTAGCACCAGAGGTACCACCCTGCGCACCCAAAACCGCAAATGCAATTTGCGATACTCCATTGGGTACAGTAAATGTTTGTTGGCCACCCGAATATGTAAATGATTGTGTGCCTGTACCCAAGCCTATAGGTAGTAATACTTGCTCAGGGCTTGTTCCACAAGCATTATTTGCAACAACAGAAATACGGCCGAAACCAAAAGTATCCCATGTTACGTTGATTGAATTAGTGCCTTGTCCCGAAACAATAGTGCCCAAAGTTACAGTCCAAAAATAACTACCGGCATAAGTTACCGAAGCTATAGAATAGGTTTCAGTAGCGTTTACATTCGAAGTTATAGGGCCCGAAATAGTGCCGGGTTGCGGAGGAGTATTTGGGTAATAAGTAGCCGTAACTGCGGTTCTGGTAGCAGTAGTACAGTTATTGAAAGTTGCATCAACATAATATATAGTGGTATCGCTTAGGCCGGTAACAATAAACGAGCCTGATGTAGCCAGCGAAGAACCACCGGTAGGCGCCGAATACCAATTTATATTTCCCGAACTAGCGGTGGCGCTTAAAGTTACAGGGTTGCCACTACAAAATGAATCCGGATAAATTTGTGTAATAGTGGGCACACTGTTTATTAACATCGTAATAGGGTTTGATGTAGCCGGCGAGCCTACTACACAGTTTGCAGTTGTTGTCATAATACATGTTACTACATCGGCATTATTTAATGTTGATGTTGAGTAAGTAGCGCTGTTGGTTCCCACATTGGCGCCGTTTACTTGCCACTGGTATGTTGGGTTAATTTGATTAGGTGTAGCTGTAAAAGTTACACTGGTGCCTGCACAAACTGCCCCTACCGGATTTGCTGCAATATTAACACCGGCCACCGGTGCGTTCGATGAGTTTAATGTTGCCCAGTTAGGGCTTGCAGGTGTGCCTGCATTAAAATTAACCACATTACAATCGGTATTAAAAATAAATAGACCGGTGGCTGGTTTAACAATAGAATTTCTTTGAGCCATGCTCATTCGCGGCATCAAAAAGCCTTTATTAACTGAGCTAAGATCAAACAAAGCCGAACTATCTGGCGCGGAACCTGCCACATTTATGGCTACCCCACCCTGTGCATTAATAATTAAATTTTGACCAAGCAAAAGCAAAACCATTGCAAGTTGCAACAAGTATATTTTCCTCATAAATAAGATACGTTAGTGTGTAATTTCAAATATAGATAATTTGAGGGAAAACCTATGTGTTGGCACAGGCTATTGGCAACAGAACTTAGACGATTGGCCGAAGAATATTAACATAAAAATAAAAAACAAGATATTAACTTAGCATAATACAAAAAAGATATTAACTTAGCATAATACAAAATCAGCTTCATCATTTAATGAATATGCTAAATACCAGCAATTCAAAAAAATTTGCTCGTTGGTGGCTGATAAACGGAGATGCCGAAAACCGAACAGAGTAGGCAGTAAAAAGTAAAATCAATAGTTATGGATAAGTACGTTATTGAAAGAGAGATTCCCGGAGCGGGAAGTTTTACGCCTGAAAAATTAAAAGCTATTTCGCAAGTATCATGTGGTGTGCTAAGCAAAATGGGGCCGCAAATACAGTGGGTGCATAGTTATGTAACCGGAGATAAAATTTATTGCGTTTACAATGCTGCCAGCGAAGAATTGGTTCGCGAACATGCAGCACAAGGCGGCTTTCCTGCAAATGTGGTTAGTAAAGTTTCGACAATTATTGATCCGGTTACTGCGGGGTGAGCGGGGAGAATATTTATTTTAAATATTCCAGATGTGGTATTGTACTCTACTGGGATCGTTACTCAATCTTCACTACTTTCTTGCTCAGTAAATCTTGGTTATCGCCATATAGGCTGACGAGAATTATCCCTTTCGGAAGGTTTGCTGTATCAAGCAATACTTTGTCGGATTGGCCCTCTAGTATTACTGTTTTCAATACTTTCCCTTGTATGTCGGTCAGTATTAAACGGCTGCTTTTTTTTGAATGTAGGGAATAATCAACCATAAGGGTTTGATTAAACGGATTGGGGTACGCACTTATCATTTCCTTCTCAGCTGAAGAACTATTGTCTGGCTGTGTAATGCCGTTTGTTAATGAACAGGCATTGCATGGTAGGCTGCCCGGCAGGGCATATACTTTGAATACCTGTGTGGTGCAGGTAAATGCCAATTTATAAGCGTTATCAAATTTAAAAATTCGTGCATCTACCGGGCCGTATGGTATAGTATCAGGGAAAGTATATTTAATATTTCCGGTTTCATCAACAATATGAACTACAGTATTATCTCCGGCGAGTTGACTGGTTAAAAACTCGATATTGCCATCATTATCAAACAGGTTGTCGGATAGAGATGGGATTAAGTTGAAATAAGCATCAGAGGGATATGAAATATAACGGTCTAACAATTTAAAAGGAATATACTGATTGTTTGGGGGCAATATAATTTGCTTGTATAATGAACCGTCGTAATTATATATTTGGATGGAATCGGAAAATTGGCTGAGGATATAAAATTTTTCACTTGAATTTGTAAACGTAACTTTATAAGGATAACTTTTCAAACTGCTCCAGTCATGATCAACAGTAATTTGAGCTTTTACCGATAAAAAAGAAATAATAGCGAACAATGAGAATATTTTTTTCATATACGAAATTTTGTCACAAGTTAAAATCTTTTTGATATATTCCAACGTATAAATCGTCCATTCGGCATGCGTGTTAAAATGCAAAACACACTTTGCTATTGAATAACATTAAACTCAATAACACTTATCGAAGATACATTGGCACCGGTAGCCAGTGAAGTTCCTTCTGGCAACCAAATGGGAAGGCTAGTACATATTTCCTTGCTGAACCACATAGTGCGCGCGTTGCTTACATATCCATAGCTAACCGATGCAGAGCCTAAAAGTGCAGTCGCTACATCTACGTTCGAGCCGCCTACAACTATGGTATGGCTTGCAGGCAATGTAGCTGTGTAGCTACCATCCTGGTTACTGGCTGTGGTAGTAGCCACACCCAGTACTGACTCTACCTTCCAAACTTTACCGGCGGGAACATTTGCGCTTGTAGTAAGTAGTATTACCTGATTAAACTGTAATGTGCCTTGCGCGTTTACGTAAAAAGCAGATGCAACTAAAATGCCGGTCAAAACTCGGGTAAAGCTTTTCATAAAATTAAATTTATATTATTCGACTACTATGGACTTGCTTATTCTTCGTTCGAACTCTTAAACCCCTTCATAATTCCACGAACACTTTCGCGGATGAAGTTAACTATTTCGTCTTTACCGGGGCTGGAAGGAATATCGGCTTCAATTATTTTAAGCGCGGCGCTGGTATTGAAACCACGTATATAAAGTATACGATATACATCAAGTATCTGATTAATCTGTTCGGTGGTGTACCCTCTTCTTCGTAAACCAATAGAGTTAACACCGGCGTAGGTGGTAGGATGGCGCGCAGCACGCACAAATGGCGGAATATCTTTATTAACCAAACATCCACCCGATACCATTACATGCCTTCCGATTTTGGTAAACTGCTGAAAGTTAGTGGCACCACCTAATATAGCGTAGTCGCCTACTTCAACATGGCCGGCAAGGTTGGCGTTGTTGGCCAGCACACAGCTTTTACCAATAACACAATCGTGCGCTACGTGTACGTATGCCATTAGCAGGCTGTTATCGCCAATTATGGTTTTCATGTAAGCTTCAGTCCCTTTGTTAACAGTAACAAACTCGCGAATGACAACGTTATCGCCAATTTCTACGATTGATTTTTCGCCTTTGTATTTTAAATCCTGTGGTATAGCTGAGATAACAGCACCGGGGAATATTTTGCAGTTTTTCCCGATGCGCGCACCCTCCATAATGGTAACGTGCGAGCCTATCCAGGTGCCTTCGCCAATTACAACGCCTTTAGATATGGTAACGAAAGGTTCAACTACTACATTATCGGCAACTTCGGCCTGGGGGTGTATGTATGAGTACGGCTGGTTCATTATTACAGTTCGGAAATGAAATATTTAAGCTTTAAGTAATTGTTTTTCATCTCCGGTTTTCGGAATTTATTTCCCTTCTTTTCTTTGAATTTTCGCCATCAGGTCGGCCTCGCTTACCAGTTTGTTACCTACATAAGCCGAGCCTTTCATTTCAATAATTCCCCTTCTCATCGGCCCAATCATTTCAAGCTTGAAAAGAATAGTATCGCCTGGCACCACACGTTGCTTAAACTTTACATTATTTATTTTCAGAAAATACGTGTCGTAATTTTGCGGGTCGGGCATTTTGTGCAGCACTAATATGCCACCGGTTTGCGCCATAGCCTCAACCTGCAATACACCAGGCATTACCGGATTGCCGGGAAAGTGGCCACGGAAAAACTCTTCGTTAAAGCTTACAGCTTTTACACCCACCACCTCTGTTTCACTAAGAAATATGATCTTATCTAACAGCAAAAAAGGATAACGATGCGGTAATATTTTTTCAATACCGGTAGCATCGTATATAGGTTCTTTGTTGGGGTCGTAAAACGGCGCAGGTGGTTTTAGCCTTTCCTGCTTAATGTGTGCTTTTAAAATTTTAGCAAACTCAACATTGTGTTTGTGCCCCGGTTTGGTAGCTATAATATTGGCATGGATAGGAGTACCTATCAATCCAAGGTCGCCAATAACATCCAATAGTTTATGGCGTGCCGGTTCGTTATGATGATACAACTCAACATTATTTAATATGCCCTCTTCTACTACTTTAATATCGGGCTTATTAAACATGTCGGCAAGTTTCTTCTGCTCTTCTTGGCTTACAGGCTTATCAACTACCACAATTGCGTTATTCAAATCGCCACCTCTTATTAAACCCGCAGCATACAATGTTTCCAGTTCATGCAAAAACGCAAACGTGCGCGAAGGCGCTATTTCGTTCTTAAAATCAGTTACTTTATCTAATGTGGCATGTTGCTGGCCTAATACTTCACTTTTGTAATCTATTAGCGCAGTTACTTTATAGCGGTTGCTTGGCATAGCCAAATATTCAACCCCGCTATCTTTATCAGCATAATGAATGTTTTCCCGAAGTTCGAAAATATCTCTTTCTTCAGCCTGTTCCTGCAAGCCGGCTTTTTCAAGCGCTTCTACAAAATATTTGGCACTGCCATCCATAATAGGCACTTCGCCACTATCTATTTGAACAAGACAGTTATCTATTTGTAAACCAACCAACGCGCTCATTAAATGTTCAACAGTTGCTACCGAAGCAGTTCCTTTCTCAAGAGTTGTCCCTCTTTGCACGGTAGAAACCAAATCGCAATCGGCAGCAATTATGGGCTGGCCCTCTAAATCAAGGCGTTGGAATTTAATGCCGTGATTGGCAGCGGCAGGCAAAAATTTTACGGTTACAGTTTTGCCTGAATGCAAACCTACACCCGAAAGGGTTGCCTCTTTTTTAATCGTTTGCTGGTATGAATGCGTCATTAACGGTTTCTTAAAGTGCGCAAAACTAAAACTTTACGTGGGTATAACAAATCTACAGCTGCTCCCCCACCCCTTGACTCCCTAAATGGAGAACCGCTCCCCTTGCAAAAGGGAAGCTTTTCTCCTATAATAAGAAGACTATTTCTCTTTCAGTTTCTTCTCTAATTCATCTACCCGTTTTAACAGTTCGGGCAGCTTCATCATACTGGCAATAATGCGGTAATGCTCGCGGGCATCAATAGCCGGAGCGCCCGAAATGCCTTTTCCTTTTTCAGTTACATCTTTAATTACAGCAGACTTTGCCTGTATTTTCACACCATCTGCAATATTTAAATGCCCGGTAACGCCCGCCTGTCCGCCAATCATTACATTTTTACCAATTTTAGTGCTGCCCGAAATACCCGCAAGGGCGGCAATGCCGGTATTTTCTCCCAAGTCAACGTTATGGGCTATTTGTATCAGGTTGTCTAACTTAACTCCGTCTCTAATTATGGTTGAACCAATAACTGCGCGGTCAATACAGGTATTAGCCCCAATTTCAACATCGTTGCCTACTACCACATTTCCGGTTTGGGGAATTTTCTTGTACGAACCATCCGGCTGTGGTGCAAAGCCAAAGCCATCGGAACCTATAACTGCGCCTGAATGAATAACACAGCGGCTACCCACCTTGCAGTCATTATAAATAGAAACGTTGGCATATATAATAGTATCATCGCCTATTACTACATTATTGCCAATATAGCAGTTAGAGTAAATTTTTACGTTTTTGCCAATAACTACATCATCGCCAACATAGCTAAATGCTCCCAGGTAAAAATTCTCGTTGTAAGTAGTGTTTTTACCAATTTTGGTAAACTCGTCAATACCTGCAATATTTTTGTTTTGGGTCATTGAGGCATACAAATCCATCAATTTTTGGAAAGCAACATAGGGTTCTGAAACCCTGAGGGCGGCTGAAACATTTTTGGGGTTGTATTCAAGCTTTTCATCGCAAAGCAATATGCCCACAGTGGCCGTTTGCGCGAAATGGAAATATTTAGGATTGGCAAGAAAGCAGAACGAGTCTTTATCTGCCTCTTCTATTTTCGACAATTTTGAAACCTTAGTATCAGGGTTGCCTTCCAGTTTTGCATTTAAAAGTACTGCTAGTTCCTTCGCTTTTATCTCCATCCCTTCATAATAATTAACTAAAAACGTTTCGTTTAAGATTTATTGTGCAAAACCCGAATTATCATCATTTCTTATTAAGCGCCTTAGGGTAAAAAACATAATACTTAGTTACAGGAACGCTTAATACCAAAATATTCAATTGGTCGCTTGCCTGTGCAATATCTACTATTTCGCCCGAATTACTAAGTATGTTAATTCGGTCCTCACCCGGGTTGTAAGCGTAATTATAGGTTGAATCGGAAAAAACAAGGTATTCCGCATCCTGCTCATTAAATTTGAACATCTGCATGGCCTTCCGGTTCAACAGCTTTATCTTATTATATGGTATAGCTTTGCTACTTATTTCTATTTTAAAAAGCTTACGTTCTAAAAGCGCCTCGCATAAAGTGCGCAATACCTTATCATCGCAATACTGCCAATATTTAAAAGCTGCAAAAATATCTACATCATCCAGTTCCGAATAATACTGTAGAGCCTTTTCATCCTTTTCGAAATCTTTTGCCCCAATCTGATTATGCAAAAAATAAGCTAGTGCTGGTGATGCGTCTAATTTTTTGCCCTGGCCAATAAGGTAGCGGGCACGTTGCACTGCCTTTATCATCATCTGCTCAACACAAAGCACAGTTTTATGCAAATAAACCTGCCAATACATCAGCCTACGGGCTATAATAAAGCTTTCAATAGAGTATATCCCCTTTTGCTCAACCACCAACTCGTCCTTATGCACGTTCATCATTTCAATAATGCGCTCGTACGAAATAGCACCTTCGTTAACTCCTGTAAAGAAAGAATCGCGGGTTAAATAATCAAGCCTGTCAACATCTAATTGCGATGAAACTAATTGATGCAGAAATTTCTTTTTGTACTTCCCCGTAAAAATATCAATAGCCAAAGTCAGCTTACCTTTAAAGTGCTGGTTAAGGCGCTTCATGTATATTTTCGAAATATCTTCGTGGTGAACGTCAAACACCAAGCTCGATTCGAGGGTATGCGAGAATGGCCCATGTCCTATATCGTGCAACAAAATTGCAATCGAAGCGGCTAATTCTTCCTCATCGGTAATTTTATGGCCCTTCAACTTTAATATCGAAAGCGCCTTACGCATTAAATGAAAAGCCCCCAAAGCATGGTGAAAACGGGTATGTGTAGCCCCCGGGTAAACATAATCACTAAGTCCAAGCTGTTTAATCCTCCGAAGCCGTTGAAAATACGGGTGCTCAATAATATCAAATATCAATTCGTGCGGAATGGTAATAAATCCGTGTACGGGGTCGTTAAATATTTTTCGCTTGTTCATCGCTACTGCGAATAAAAGCGTTATTGCCAAAAAAATGAATTTTATGAATAATTAATTGTTTGCTGAAAGATTAGGTTTATGATAACGGCCATTGTAAGGAAGCAAATTAAAACGATTCATTTTTTATCTTCTTAACAACCACCTTGCACAATAAATCAATGGTATTAACCTTATATTCGTGAAAGTTTATTTTTTACCAACCAAACAATACCTTTTGCAAAACGTTAAGTAAGCGTTCGCATTAAAAAACCAATAAAAACTATGAGTCAAATAAACATTCTGTGGGCTGATGATGAAATTGATTTACTGAAATCTTCTATACTATTTCTTGAAAATAAAGGATACAAAGTAACCCCCGTAACCAATGGCAAAGACGCTATTGACCGGGTTGCACAAAAAGGTATTGATATTGTATTCCTCGATGAAAGTATGCCAGGGCTAACCGGGCTTGAAACCCTTTCGCGCATTAAGCAGGCCAATAACCACATACCTGTGGTAATGATTACTAAGAATGAAGAGGAAAACCTGATGGAAGATGCCATCGGTTCGCAAATTGCCGATTACCTGATAAAGCCGGTAAAACCGCAGCAAATTCTTTCAACCCTCAAAAAAATTATCGATAACCAACGATTGGTATCTGAAAAAACAACCTCATCTTATCAGCAAGAGTTTCAGAAGCTTTTTATGACCATGCAGGATAACTTAGATTATAAGCAATGGGCCGAGCTTTACAAACAATTGGTGTATTGGGAAATAGAATTGAATAAGTCCGATTCAAGCATGGTGGAAGTTTACGACTCGCAAAAGGCTGAAGCCAACCGCGAGTTCAACAAATTTGTAATTAAAAACTATAAGCGTTGGATAAACAGCGAGGCAGGCGACAACACTCCTATTATGTCGCACACTCTTTTGCGCAATAAGCTAATACCAATGCTAAAGGAAAACAAACCAACCTTTGTTGTGCTCATAGACAACCTGCGCTACGATCAGTGGAAAGCCATTCAAAGCATGGTAATGGATAGCTTTAAAATAGATGAAGAAGATTCCTTCTATGCCATTCTGCCAACTGCCACGCAATACAGCCGCAACTCTATTTTTTCGGGCCTCACTCCCTTAAAAATTCAGCAACAATTTCCCGAATTCTGGAAGAATGATGATGAAGAAGGTGGCAAGAATTTATTTGAACCCGATTTATTGGATGCCTTTTTAAAAAGAACTTTGCACGAACCCATAAAGCACCAGTACGTAAAAGTTACTAATCACCGCGATGCGGAATTATTGGAGGCAAACATTACCAACTACCTTACTAATAAGCTTACGGTTATAGTATACAACTTTGTTGATATGCTAAGCCATGCCCGCACCGAAATGGAAGTTTTGAAAGAGTTAGCAAGTGATGAAGCGGCATACCGATCACTTGCAACATCATGGTTCGATCATTCCCCACTGCAAAATGCTTTGAAAAAACTAGCGGAGAAAGACGTTCAGATATTATTGACAACAGATCATGGTACAGTTCGGGTTCAAGATCCTTCGCGTTGCATAGGCGATAGAGAAACTACAACCAATATTCGCTACAAAACCGGAAAAAACCTGAATTTCGAAGACCGCGATGTATACGCAGTTAAAGACCCCGAGGAAATTGGCCTACCTAAATCACGTTTAAGTTCAACATACATTTTTGCTAAAGAAAATAAGTTTTTGGTATACCCCAATAACTACAATCACTTTGTAGGCTTCTACAAAAATACATTCCAACACGGCGGCATTTCGCTCGAAGAAATAATTGTCCCTGTAGTAAAACTAAGTTCAAAATAACTTTTCGGCCCTAAACTTCTTCTTTTCCAAACTCTCATATTAAGAGGTCAAACATCTATGTTACAACTAAGACATTTGACCTCTTTTTTATTGAAATTCAATCAATTATAGTAATACATGTCTCACATTGTGCTGTAATTTGCTACCCTTCCTTCTCAATCCTCTACAACACTGCACTTGTAACTTTTAGCCACGATTTGTAGCAAAAAGGGAATCTATTTTAAACACCCCTCGTTTAAAACTATAAAACAATGCCCACTTGTTACATAACAATACAAAACAATTTTCGATTATGAATAAGCTCAACTTTACTAAACTCCTGGTAGTAGCTTCAATACTTTTCAATTATGCGTTTGCCCAAAACGTAGGTATTGGAGAGCAAAACCCCGGAAGTAAATTATCTGTAAAAGGTGGTTTGAGTGTTGGCTCAAACTATTCCTCGCTCACTGCTCCTACAGGGGGGGTTATTGTTGAGGGCCAAATGGGTTTGGGAACCTCGACCCCAGATGCCACTTCGGTATTGGATATGAGTGCTGCAACTAAGGGGGTATTAATGCCTACCTTAAACACCACTCAAATGAACGCTATATCAAACCCCAAAAAGGGGTTATTAATATTTAACTCCGACAGTGCGGGGTTTAGCTATTTTAACGGAACTACCTGGTTAAACTTCTTGCTTACTGGTCCAACAGGACCTGTAGGACAGGCAGCACAATTTGCGAACGGTTTAAACGGTGCCACTGGCGCTACAGGTGCAAAAGGTGCCACTGGTGCTACCGGCAGTAACGGAACCAACGGTTCAAATGGTGCCACTGGTGCTACGGGCGCTACCGGAAGTACATGGTATACAGGAAGCGGTGCTCCTTCCACTTTACTTGGCAGCATAAACGATTTCTATCTTAATTCATCAAACGGAACATATTATCAAAAAACCGGTTCTAGCACTTGGACATCTCAAGGCAGTCTTGCCGGTGCCGATGGCGCAAAGGGTGCTCATGGTGCAACAGGTACTAACGGTTCACATGGTGCAACCGGCGCTACGGGTTCACAAGGTATTACCGGCGCAACTGGTGCTAACGGAACTAATGGAACCAACGGCTCAAACGGAGCTACGGGTGCAACCGGCGCTACAGGTTCGCAAGGTATACAAGGTATTACCGGTGCAACTGGTGCTAACGGAACGAATGGAACCAACGGTTCAAATGGTGCTACGGGTGCAACTGGCGCTACCGGGGTTACTGGCTCGCAAGGCATACAAGGTATTACTGGCGCAACTGGTGCTACCGGTTCTAACGGTTCTAATGGAACTAACGGTTCTAACGGCGCTGCTGGTGCAGGATATCTCGCAACATCAACTACAAGTATAACTATAGGTACAGGTAGCAAAGCATTTACCACACAATCGGGCCTTGCTTATTTGCCTAATGATAGAGTAAGAGTTTCTAACTCTGCTTCTAATTACGTTGAAGGTGTGGTTACTTCATATTCAACTACAAGCTTGGTTGTTAACGTTGATTATACCGCAGGCAGCGGAACTTTCACATCGTGGAATATCGGCATTGCTGGTAACGTAGGGGCTACCGGCGCAACGGGTGCCGCAGGAACAAACGGAACGAACGGCACAAATGGTGCAACTGGCGCAACCGGTGCTACTGGCTCACAAGGTATTCAAGGTATAACTGGTGCAACAGGTGCTACTGGAAGCAACGGTACTAACGGAACAAATGGTGCTACTGGCGCAACAGGAGTTACTGGCTCACAAGGTATTCAAGGTATCACTGGCGCAACTGGTGCTACAGGAAGCAACGGTACTAATGGAACAAATGGCACTAACGGTACCAATGGTGCTACTGGTGCAACAGGTGCTACTGGCTCACAAGGTATTCAAGGTGTAACTGGCGCAACCGGCGCAGCTGGAACTAACGGCACCAACGGTACTAACGGCTCTAATGGTGCTACGGGTGCTACGGGCCCTACAGGTAGTAACGGTAACAATGGAGACCAATATTCAACTACTTCAACTACTAGCACAACTATTGGTACAGGTTCTAAAAGTATAACTGTGGGCACTGGCTTAGCTTATACACCTGGCCAACCAATAATTATCGCAAACACCTCTGCCATTTATATGACTGGCTCTGTAACCTCTTATAATTCTGGTTCAGGTGCAATGGTAGCCAATATTGCCACAACAGCTGGTAGTGGAACAAAAGCATCATGGTCAGTAAACCTATATGGGCTTGCTGGCGCTGTAGGTGCAACTGGTGCAACTGGTTCCACCGGTGCTACAGGAACAAATGGAACGAATGGTTCAAATGGAGCAACAGGTGCAACCGGCGCTACTGGTTCGCAAGGTATTCAAGGTATTAGTGGCGCTACTGGTGCCACGGGCAGCAACGGTACTAACGGAACAAATGGTACCAACGGTGCAACCGGTGTAACCGGCTCTACAGGTGCAACCGGCGCAGGATATACTGCAACATCAACCAGTAGTGTTCTTATTGGCACAGGAAGCAAAACATTTTCTACTCAATCAGGTCTTGCTTATTTAGCTAACGACAGGGTTCGTGTTTCTAACTCTGCATCTAACTATGTTGAAGGTGTAGTTACTTCTTATTCCGGAACAAGCCTTGTTGTTAACGTAGATAATACCGCTGGCAGTGGTACTCTTGCTACTTGGAATATAGGTATAGCTGGTACTCTGGGCGCTACTGGTGCTACTGGTGCTACAGGTTCGCAAGGTATAACAGGGCCTACTGGTGCTACTGGAACAAATGGTACCAACGGTACAAATGGTGCTACCGGCGCAACTGGTGCTACTGGTTCGCAAGGTATTCAAGGTATTCAAGGTATTACAGGTGCAACTGGACTAACTGGTTCTGCAGGAACTAACGGAACGAATGGTACAAATGGCGCTGCAGGTGCTACAGGCCCTACAGGTGCAACTGGCGCAGCTGGTGCTGCCGGCCCAACAGGTGCAACTAACGGATGGTTACTTACAGGTAACTCAGCCACCAGTTCGAACTTTGTAGGCACAACCAGCAATAACTCATTACGTTTCCGTACTAATAATACCGAACGTATGATTATTGATAGCGTAGGTAACGTAGGTATTGGTACTAGCAGCTTTACACGTAAATTCAGTTTGCTTCAAACCCAAGCGTCACAGGGCTTAATTTCAGTTGAAAACACTGCTGCAACTGGTTACTCATCTTTCGACTTTATTGATCAGAATGGACTAATGCAGTGTAACATAGGTTATGCTAACTCATCTGCTGGCGCCTATGCAGGTAATATGTATCTGGCTACAAATACTACAACAGCTGAAATTGTTTTTGCCACTAACAATACTGAAGTCATGAGAATTGATAACTCAGGTAACGTTGGAATTGGAATTACCAACCCAACACATCTTTTAGATGTAGCAGGAACAGGTAATTTTACAGGGGCATTAACTATAGGTGCTTATACTTTGCCAAATACTGATGGCTTAGTTAACCAGGTTTTAAGTACCAATGGTTCAGGCACTGTAACCTGGTCTAATGCCGACCCTTACTTTACATCAGCTACTTTAAGCGTTGCTAACGGAACGGCTAACAATAACATCAGCATAGGTTCTGGAAGTTTCCTTAGAATAACAGCACCAACTTCAACATTTACCATTACCGGATTAGCAGGTGGTGTTGATGGAAAAATGATTGTTGTTTACAATACTACAAGCAACGCAATGACTATAGCTAACCAATCTACCAACTCTACAGCCGCAAACAGAATTATCACTACAACCGGTGCTAACTTTGTTACTACTGCCGATGGTTCAGTTACTTTAGTATACGATGGCACACAAAGCCGTTGGATCATGGTTGCATCGCAACAATAGGAAATCATTAAAACTATATAATCAGAGGCTCAAGCTGCAAAAAGCTTGAGCCTCTTTCATTTTCAGGCCATGCGGAAAAAATCCCGCAAATAGTTCTCATCCCTAATTATATTCACCTCAAAATTTTGAATATGCCCGGCATTGCAAGTATCGAAAAACGCGGTGGTATAGCCATTATATGGTTAGATCAGGAAGGCGAGAAAATAAATAAAGTATCGGTTGAATTTATGGACGAGGTTGATCGCCTTTTTAAACAAATTGAAACTGACACCGAGATAAAAGCCGCTGTACTAATTTCAAAAAAGAAAGATTTTATTGCCGGCGCCGATATTGAAATGTTTAAGCGCGTACAAAAAAAGGGCGACTTTGAACCGGTAACCCGTCGCGGCCATCAATCACTTTTCGCATTAGAGCGCTCAAAGAAACCTATAGTAGCAGCCATTCACGGTGCCTGCCTGGGTGCCGGAACCGAAATTGCCCTTGCCTGCCACGCCCGCATTGCCAGTAATGATAAATCTACCCATCTTGCTTTGCCTGAAGTAATGCTGGGCCTCTTACCCGGTGGCGGTGGAACACAGCGGCTGCCCCGTTTAATTGGCATACAGCGCGCATTAGACATGTTGCTTACCGGTAAAAAAGTATACGCCGATAAAGCAAAAAAAATAGGACTGGTAGATAAAGTAACTACCCAAGAAAGTTTGCTAACCGCAGCTATCGAATTTGCAACTGCCCTAACCGAAAAGCCAATCAAGCGAACAGATAAACGTAGCCTTTTCGAAAAACTGTTAGAATCAGCCGCCTTTAGCCGTGTTATCATCTACCGAAAAGCCAAAGAGGTTGTTCTGAAAAAAACTTACGGCAACTATCCCGCACCGCTTAAAATTTTAGAGTGCGTGCAAATAGGCATGGAAGACGGAATACAAAAAGGATTAGATGCCGAAGCCACAAAATTTGAAGAACTGATATTAACCAACGAAAGCCGCCAGCTGATTAATGTCTTTTTCAATATGACTGAGAAAAAGAAAAATCCCTACGTCGGCAAAACCGAAATAAAGCCGCTAAATACAATTGCTATGGTGGGCGCAGGGTTTATGGGTGCAGGCATTGCCGAAATTAGTGCAGAGGATGGCATAAAAGTTTTATTGAAAGATATTAAAGAAGAAACCCTGGCCACCGCCAAACAAACCATCTGGAAAGACCTATGGAAAAAAGTGCAGCGCAAAAACATGACTGCTGTTGAAGCTGAAACAACCATGAACCTGATAGATTCAAAATTAGATTATTCGGGTTTCGAAAAAACTGATGTAATTATTGAAGCAGTATTTGAAGAAATACAACTTAAACAAAGAATACTTGCTGATTGCGAAGCAGCCTCTTCAGCAAATACAATTTTTGCTTCTAACACTTCTGCCCTATCCATTTCGCATATTGCTGAAAAATCAACCCGTGCTGAAAATATTATAGGCATGCACTATTTCTCACCGGTGCCCAAAATGCCCTTACTCGAAATTATTAAAACACCAAAAACCGCACCATGGGTTACGGCTACAACATACGAATTAGGGCTTCGGCAAGGCAAAACCTGCATTGTAGTTAATGATGGCCCCGGTTTTTATACTACGCGCATATTGGCTCCATATATGAACGAATGTTTTTTATTAATTGAAGAAGGTTGTGAAGCATGGCGTATTGATAAAGCTATGAAAGCATGGGGATTTCCGGTGGGCCCGGTAGCCTTGCAAGATGAAATAGGCATTGATGTAGGCGCTCACATCATGAGCGGTGAATTAGCCGACTTTGCCAAAAAACGCGAGGGAGCGCGTAGCAACGATGCCATTATTAAAATGTTTAAAGATGGTTATCACGGCAAAAAAAACAAACGTGGTTTTTATAAATATAATGAGGCAGGCAAAAAAGAAGATATTGATGAAAATATTTATAAATATTTCGGCAACCCCACACGCAAAGAATTTCTACAGGAAACTATCCAACATCGTATGAGCATGATGATGATTAATGAGGCTCTATATTGTTTACAGGAAAACATTCTTGAAAACGCCACCGATGGCGACGTAGGTGCAGTTTTCGGTTTAGGCTTCCCCCCTTTCCGAGGCGGCCCGTTTCGGTATATAGATTATGTGGGACTGGATAAAATTATCGAACTCATGGACGACCTCACCGTTAGATATGGCGCACTTTTTAAGCCTGCACAGATACTTAAAGATATGGCTGCGAAAGGAAATAAATTTTACAGTTAAAGTACATTGAACCTTTATACCGGTTATGCAAATCATTGAAACAAAAGATGGCAGCCACACCCTGTTTTCCGAACAGTTTAATGAAATCTATCATTCACGTTACGGTGCAATACAAGAGTCTAAGCACGTTTTTATAAAAAGCGGATTAGATTACCTCAAATCAAAAGGCGAAACTGAAATCAGAATATTCGAAATGGGTTTCGGTACCGGTTTAAATGCTTTACTTACACTTATTGAAGCCGAAAAAAGAAATCTCAAAATTTATTACGAAACGATTGAGCTTTATCCTGTGCCTTTAGAAACAATTAAAGAACTGAACTATCCTCTCCTACTCGAAAACGAAAAATACCGCCCTCCTTTCCACTCACTTCATCTCTGCACCTGGAACGAAGAACATACGATACGCCCTTATTTTCAATTCAAAAAAATTCAAGGCTCTGTATTTGACGAAGAACTTGAAACAAATAATGCCAACCTCATCTACTTCGAAGCCTTCGCTCCCTCACATCAGCTTGAAATGTGGACTGCTCCCGTAATGAAAAAGATGTATAACATCCTCGCCCCAAAAGGCATTTTGGTTTCCTACTGCTCTAAAGTTTTATTTCAACACGCATTAAAAGAAGCGGGTTTCGAGATAGAAAAAATTTCGGGCCCATGGGGTAAAAGAGAAATGGTAAGGGCGCATAAACCATAGTTAAAATCTTAATTTTCCAATTATCGATTTAAACTACCTTAAATGTTGAAATGGTATTATTTTGCCGGAAGATACAGAAGGTATTATGTTACGTATTTACAAATCATCTGCCGGTTCCGGCAAAACTTATACGCTTGTAAAAGAGTTTTTGAGGATTGCATTAAAAGATCCTGAAAAATTCAAGCACATCCTTGCCATTACTTTCACCAATAAGGCTGCTAACGAAATGAAAAGCCGCATTATTGAAACCCTTCAACAAATTTCCGGCAACACTGAAAAAGTAAAAAAGCTAATTGATGACCTTGCGGCCGAATCTGAATTAGATAAAGTAGCAATCATTGAGCAATCAGGGAAAATATTGCGCAACATATTACATAACTATTCCGATTTTTCAGTCAGCACCATTGATAGTTTTGTACACCGTGTGATTCGCGCCTTTACGTACGATTTGAATTTGCCCATGACGTTTGAAATTGAAATGGACCGCGACAAATTGCTTACCGAAACCATCGAATTGCTGATGGACCGCCTAACCGGTGAGGAAGACGCAGTAACAAATGCCGTTGTTGAATTTGCCGAATCAAATATTGAAGAAGGCAAAAGTTGGAATTTAGAACACAGCCTTATTGATTTAGGAAAAGAACTTTTTATTGAAGACGCTTATCCGCATTTAGAAAAACTGGAAACTTTCGATTTAAATGAAGCTAAAAAAATACGCGAAACCCTCTATAAATTCTCAGCAACCTTCGAACAAAAACTTTTTGAAGAAGGCAAACAAGCATTATCATTAATATTAAACACCGGGTTAACCTCGCAAAGTTTTTTTCAAACCAACAAGGGCGTTTTCGGCTTCTTTTCAAAATATGCCAATGAAGATTTCCCCGCCGACCCGCTTGGTAATTCATACGTTCAAAAAACTATTTCCGAAAATAAATGGGGCGGCGGCAAAACTACCGAAGCGGAGCTTTCAACAATAGCCGGCATCAAAAACCAACTCGAGCAACACTATAAAAATATTGCTGAACTATACAGCAAACAAGGGCAGGATTACGCGCTTTCAAAACTGCTAAAAAGCAATTTTTATGCCTTCATCTTGCTTGCCGATATCCAACGATTGATGGAAGAATACAAGAAAGAAAATAATATCCTTCACATCAGCGAGTTTCAACAAAAAGTTCACGCCATTGTAAAAGAACAGGATGCACCAATCATTTACGAACGCATAGGCGATTGGTACGACAGCATATTGATTGACGAGCACCAAGATACTTCTGAACTGCAGTGGCAGAATCTTTTGCCATTAGTTGAAAACTCTCAATTTAAAAGCGAAGATAGCTTGGTGGTTGGTGATGGCAAACAAGCCATCTACCGTTTTCGCAACGGCAAAGTGGAACAGTTCGCCGTTTTGCCCAAAGTATACGGCAGCGAAAAAAACATGCGCCTAAAAGAACGCGAAGTTGCCATTGGCAATTACGGAACCGATACGCAACATCTTGTATACAATTTCAGAAGCAGAAAAGAAATCGTAGACTTTAATAATATGTTCTACGATACGCTGTATCAATTCCCCGAATTAAAAAACAAGGATATATATAGCGAACACTCCCAGCAGCAGGGCAAGCAGCTAACCGGTGGCTTTGTGAGTATCGAATTTCTGCAAGATGGCGACGAATCCTTACTTGAACAAACCCGGTGCAAGCGCGTAGAGCAAATTGTTCGCGAAACAACTACAAAGGGATATGCATTAAAAGACATCACTGTTCTTACGCGCAGCAATTTCAATGCAAGCGCAGTTGCCTCATATCTTATTAAAAGGGGCATACCGGTGGTATCATCCGAAAGCTTACTCATTAATAACTCGCCCAAAGTAAAACTGGTGCTTTCTGCACTTCATTATTTCGAAGAAAAAGAAAATCATATAGCGCGCGCCACTATGGCGTATTACATAAATCTTCTACTATTTAAAACCGCCTTTCGTTTCGAACAATTCAATTTTAAAAACGACGAGAATTCGTTTGAGCAAGACATTTCAAATTTATTAGGCAAAGAATTTCACAGCTATAATTTCATCAACTATCAGCTTGCCGAATTAATTCATCAGCTCACATTATTTTTCAATCTTGGCGATGACGACCCCTTCCTGCAATTCTTTATGGATGAAACTATTTCCTACACCTCCCGCAATCGAGGCAACATTCGAGAGTTTTTGGAATGGTGGAACGAAGTAAAACATAAAAAGAGCATCATATATCCCGATACGCTTAATGCCGTGCGTATAATGACAATTCATAAGTCTAAAGGATTGGAATTTCCTGTTGTTATTATGGCCGATGCCGATTGGCCGCAAAAAAACACAAAAAGAAATTTCTGGGTGACCATCAACAAACCTTGGCTAAACAACTTCAACGTTGGTATACTACCGGTTCGAAAAGAAGTACTGCAAACCGAATACGCCGGGTTATACAAAGAGGAAGAAGCAGCATCTTTTCTCGATATGATGAATCTTGTTTACGTAGCCACAACCCGCGCTGAAGATATACTTTACATCCTTTCAACCCAAGTGGCAAAAGAACCGGTAAAGAAAAATTCGGTAACCGCTTTATTGATTAGCTTTCTAAAGCAACAAGGAATATGGGATGGCTTTAGGGCATATGAGTTTGGCAACGCAGATACTACTAAGTTGAGTAAAGCTGGCGTTGATGAAAACTTAAGGGTTTACGACAAACAAAAAGTAAACCAGAATTTAAAACCAAGCCGTCCTTTAACCATCAAAAAAAATTCACAACTACTATGGAATGAGCAATCAGTCGAAAAAATAGACCGGGGAAATTTGTTGCATGAAATAATGAAACGAATAAAATATGCAGACAGTGCGCATACAGTCCTCGAAAAAATGTTTTCTGAAGGTTTGATTGGACAACCAGAAAAACAAGAGTTACTTAATAAAATATCTGCCTTATTAAATAATGAAATCATCAAACCCTACTTTATGCCTCCATATAAAGTAGTTAACGAACGGGCATTGATGAGCAAACAACATATTAAAATTCCTGACCGGGTGGTAATGAATGGCGACAAGGCTGTAGTAATCGAATATAAGTCAGGGAAAAAGAGAAATAGCGATACCTCTCAGTTAAGTGGTTACGCACATGAATTAAAAAAATTCGGATTTACAGAAGTAAAAAAGATATTGATCTACATAGAAAAAAATCAGATTGAAGAAATTAAATAACAGGTTATTTAAATAATGGAAAAGTTTCTTTCAAAAGTTGCAAAACATATACTGGCTAAGCATGGAAATAACCTGGCGGGCACAACTATTCTATTGCCCAATCACCGGTCCTGTGTTTATTTAAAACAGGCTTTACGAGAGAATTCGGAAGAAACTATCTGGTCGCCTGAAATTGCTACACTTCGCGATTGGATACACGACAAAAGCAAATTAGCGCTAATAGAATCATTAGAGCAGGTAATGGAGTTGTATAGCGTTTATCAGGAAAAAGGTGGCGAAGAAACTTTAGATGAATTTATTCCCATGGCCCAAACCATGCTCGCCGATTTCAATGAAGTAGATTTGCAACTTGCCGATGCAAAACCCTTCTTCAATTACCTCGAGCAACTTCAGTCCATGAAAGTGTATACACCGGGCGAGGAACTTTCAGAATATTCCATTCAATACAAGAATTTCTGGAAAATGTTTCGTGAACTGTATTTCGGATTGCAAGATCGCCTAACAAAAAAAGGCAAAGGCTACGAAGGAATGCTATACCGCGATGTAGCTACAAATATCGAAACAATACTTTCAAATAGCGAGTGGAGCGGCATTGTAGCAGGTTTTAGCAGCCTGACCAAAAGCGAAGAAAAAATCATTAAAACATTACGAACATTTTACAGTGCCGAAATAATTTGGGATACCGACCAGTATTATGTTGATGATGAATATCAGGAAGCGGGCACCTATTTCCGCAAGTATAAAAACGAATGGAGGGTGAATAATAATGCCTGGCAGAACAACCTTATTGCTACTGGAAATAAAAATATCAACATTATAGGTGTTGCCAAAAGCGTTGGGCAAACCAAAGTTGTTGCCGATATACTTGCCAATAAATTACAAACCGATTCCACAACAGAAAAAGAAACCGTTGTGGTAGTACCCGATGAAACCATTCTTCGGCCCCTACTCTCCGCAATTCCCGGAAATGTTTCTGCTATTAACGTGTCAATGGGGTTTCCGTTAAAAGATTCTTTGATATCTGTATTGCTAAAAGCCCTTTTTTCATTGCACGATAACATTGAGCGCTTCCATTCAAAAAAGAAAAGCTCATTAAGATTTTATTATAACGATGTCTTCGACCTGCTTCATCATCCTTACACCGATTACTTAATACCGGATAAAAAAACTGTATCATCCTTCATTGAACGCGTTCGCCACCGAAACAGAGTAGTAATAGGATATAAAGAATTATCCGAAATCTTTAAACAAACTGAATTCGAAAAACTATTTTGGTATACTGATGATGTAACCGAGTATTTAAACAAGCTCCTTACGCTTATTGATGCTTTGCGTTTTCATTTTTTAACCCTTACACAGAATAAGGAAAAAGATTTGAGCGTTGACATCGAATTGCTTTTTCATTTTAATTCCGTTCTTAAAAATCTGCAAAATGTAATATCCGAGAATCAGCACGAAATAAACGTAACACCGCTTCGAAAACTATTAAGCGAAATTATCCGCCCTCTGCGGGTACCCTTTGAAGGCGAACCGGTGCAAGGCCTGCAAATGATGGGCATAATGGAAACCCAATGTCTCGACTTTAAAAATGTAGTTATCGTCTCCATGAATGAGGGAATTTTCCCTACGGCCAAAAAACAAAACAGCTACATACCGTATGAAATGCGAAAAGAGTTCCTGTCAACTCATCGCGAAAAGGATGCAGTAGCGGCGTATCTGTTCTACCGGCTACTTCAACGTGCTGAAAACGTTTTTCTGATTTATAATACTGAAAGTGATGAGTTAGGCGGTGGTGAAAAAAGCCGCTTTGTTATGCAGCTACAACACGAATTGCAACGGGCAAATAAAAATGCGGTGATTAAAGATTTGGTATACTCTGTTGATCCGCCCCCCGCCGTTCCTGAAGATGCCATCAGCATTATTAAGGATGAGGTATTAATGAAAAAGCTTGTTGACAATCTTTCAGATTATGGCATTTCTCCGTCGGCTATTAATACCTATATAAATTGTTCATTGCAATATTATTTACGCTATGTGGCAGGCCTGCGCGAGAAAGATGATGTAGAAGAAAGCATAGAAGCCGCAACTTTAGGATCTGCGGTACATTACGTTTTGGAGAATTTATATAAAGAATCAATCGGAAAAAATTTAAGTCCAACGTTTATCGAGAATATTTTAAAAGATAAACCTAAAACCGATAATTTATTACGACAAGCATTTGCCGAACGTTTTGATCATGAAAATTTATCGCAAGGCAAAAACTACCTTTTATACCGGGTGTGCCTTAAACTGATAGATGAATTTTTAAAACAGGAAAAGAACAACTTGAAATTACTGGAAGATTCCGGTAGCAGCTTGAAATTGATAATGCTTGAAAAGGAAATGCTACAACCGCTTCAAATCGGCACACACGAGATAAAAATAAGAGGCAAAGTTGACCGTGTTGAAGAAAGCAATAACATTATCAGTATAGCCGATTATAAAACAGGAACCCCTACCGGTAGCACTATTAAAAGCGATGACATAAAATTATTTGCAACCGATCCTAAATATGCCAAAGGCATGCAGCTGCTCACTTATGCCTGGCTTTATTGGCGAAGCAATAATGCTCCCGATATCATGATTCGCTCTGGCATTTATTGGTTGCGCCAAATCACACAGGGATTTGATGCCTTACAGTTAGATGGAAGCGACATTATAACCCGCGATATTTTACTACAGTTTGAAGATGTTTTAAAAAATGTGCTCGGCGAATTGCTAAATCCTGAAGTTCCCTTTTCAAAAACTAATGAAATTGAACGGTGTGCACATTGCGAATTTGCTGAGATTTGCAGAAGAAGTAAATAGCCCTTTTTGTGCCTTTCCTTCTTTTACCTACTTTAGACGATAATTTAATATCATCTCTACATAATGAACATTGCTTCAGATTTAAAACAACAAACTTCAATACGCCTGTCCAATATCTCCAAAAAATTTGGAAGCACTTGGATTTTCAAAAATGTAAGCATCGAATTCGAAGCTGGAAAAAAATACGCCATTACTGGCCCCAACGGAAGTGGGAAATCAACCTTGCTAAAAATTATTGCAGGCATAGTTACACCACATGAAGGGAAAATTGAGGTGTACAATAATAAATTATCACTTTCTCCGGACGAAATATTCAAGAAAATTTCTTTTTGCTCACCCTATATGGAACTACCTGAAGAATTAACCCTTACCGAGCTTTTAACTTTTCACACAAATATTCGTCCCATTAGCATTCAGAATAACCAATTAATAAATGAATTAGAAATTGAACCCGACAAAGAAATAAGAAATTACTCTTCGGGTATGAAACAAAGGCTAAAACTGGCGCTGGCATTTTATACACAAAGCAGTATTCTTTTATTAGATGAACCTGCTTCAACCCTCGATGAACACTGGATGAGTTGGTATTTAAAAACCGTACAAGCAGTATCAGCCGGAAAGATTTTAATTATCTCATCAAACATGGCTGCCGAATATGCATTCTGCAACAATATTTTGAATATTTTGAATTATAAAAAGTAACCCGTTATGTTATATACTTCTCAACAACTTTCGGATTTTAAAAAGCAAACATTCGCTCACCTTCTCTACGAAGAAAAAAATCATCTACTAACCTTAACGCTCAATAGGCCTGAAAAGAAAAATGCTTTAAACCCGGTGCTGTTTAAAGAACTTGCCTACGCACTTAATTATGCTGCTCACAACAACGAAATTTGGGGCGTAGTTATCGCAGCAAATGGCGATGTTTTTTGCGCCGGCGCAGACCTTAAAGCATTTGCTGGCGAAGTGCAAGAAACTATATCCACCATACCCGAACCGAAAAAAGAAGTTGTAATAGGCGATGAATTTAACCACTTACACAAACCTTGTATTGCTAAAGTTCATGCCCCCGTATATGCAGGTGGTTTTTTAATAATATGTGGGTGCACTCATGTAATTGCAACCCCGAATGCTACCTTTAGTTTGCCCGAAGTAAAGCGCGGGCTTTTCCCATTCCAGGTTATGCAAAGTCTGCTACAAATTATGCCGCCCAGGGCAGTAATTGATTTTTGCATCCGCGCAAAAAGCCTTACTGCTGCCGAGGCTGAAAAAACCGGACTGGTAAGTAAAATAGTAGAAGCCGGAAAATTAGACGAAGAAGTTAAAGGGCTGGTAAACGAAATTTTTGAATATTCTCCATCAGCTATCCGTTTGGGTTTACAGGCATATATTACCTTAAAAAATATTCCACATTCCGAAGCGCATACTTATTTAAAACAAATGCTTTCCCTTGCAATAGCAACTGAAGATGCGGCTGAAGGAATGAAAGCTTTCAGTGAAAAAAGAAAACCAGTGTGGAAGGGGAAGTAAATCGCAATTACTTCCGTTCTTCTTATAGCCAAATGCAATTATTAGTTTACTGCTGGTAGGTAAACATAGCAGGAATATGACTAGCAAGGCTGCTGGCTTGGCTTGGATAATCACTTGTATTAGTTATCGGATTAGCTTTCATATCCATGTTTTGAAGAAAGACAGAGAAATCGGCTGCAATGTGAATGGTAAGAATATGATTGCCGGCCGAAATAAAAGCAGCGTTGTAAGGTGCCGATGAATGATCAGGAAGATTTACTTGACGCAACAATGAATCAACGCCTATATGGTAGCTGAACAACTTATTGGGCATGCCTGTTCCCGATACGCTGGTATCTACCAAGCCCTCCGCAGCCACAAAAATATACCCTAAATTATCTGTAGAAAAATGCATAGAAGGGCTCTGTGCACCAAGTGGCCCCGCAAAATAATACGATGGGTCAACATGATTAATTGTATCAACCAATCCAACTTTGAATGAAACTTTTTTATAGGTGCCTACCGGAACACTACCCATAATATATTGCGAAGTTTGCGTAGTAACCAGAACAACACCACTTACCGGCTGCATATAATTATCATCGCGCGTTAATTCAATATCCGATAAATAATATTCAATTCTTGAAAAAGAAATATTTCTTCCTAAAGGGTTTTGATACGTGCTATCCAAAACTATTGAATCAGCCCCCATCTTGTTACTAATTTCCAATACCAGCAAAGATGAATCTGGGCTTCCTTTTTTACAACCGGTCACTCCCGCAAGGAAGGTTACTAAAAACAAAATAGTATTATAAAAAAATTTCTTCGTCATCTTATCTGTATAATTAATTTAACTCATCTGCAATTGCATAAATAAATCCTTCTCGCGATATTTCACTGCATCGGGAGGAAATATGTGTTAATTCTTAAAAATATTTTCTTTAATTATTCTGCGCGCCTTGCTCTATCCAGCAATAAATTTCCTGAACCTCACAATCCGATGGCGCGGGGTAACCAGTTGGCGGCATAATGTGTTGGCCAAACTGATTATAAATAATGCTATTTAAAGGATTACCAGGTGTTACATACCCAGTACCTGGAGCAATAACTTGAAAATAAGCTCTGGCAGAATCAAGTGTCACCCCCCCTTCATGCGATGCAGCTATATGGCACCCCTGCATGTCACAATACTGCGTAAAAATCGGAATTACTTTAGCGTTAAATGAAACTATAGGGCAATCCTGATATTGGCAATTGCTTAACTGCGTATGGTCTTTCGTACAATTCGAAAGCAACATCGTAAATATTAACCCAACTAAAATGGCCCTACACATTTAAAATAATTTAGCTATAAATTTTTAATAATAAAATATAAACGTGTTTTCAGCAATTGCCATTTGGCACTGAGCATTCATAACGGAAAATGCCTGGTACCAGATTCCAAACCGGTGTTGCTGAACCTGGTGTAGTAAATGAATTTACGTTAGTAGGGGCTATAATTGGAAATGATTGCAATAACTTGCCATAATCAACCATCAAATGCACCAACTGAGCCCCGGGTATATTTGGCACAAGTGTAAACGTATTGCTAGCCGAGGCCGGTGCCGGAGATACCTGAACAGTATCTGCAGCACCACCTAGTTGATAGCTGAACGGTATAGGATTATTGTTATTATGCGCGGCGGAAGTATCTACAAACCCGGTAAGGCTCAAAAAATAATATCCGTTGGCACTGCCGTTATACATAATGCCCTCATTGTTCAATGCGGTAGATAGTACCGTGTCAGCACCTGAAGTAGTAGCTGCGGCGCTATTGTTCAAAGTTGTTCCTAGCCCTACAGTAAATCGTATGTTATCATAAGTATCTGCCGGAACGTTGCCCACAACATAAATTTCGCTTTCAATTCTTTGCAATATTAAAGATCCCGGTATAGTGTACCAGCCCTTAGTAGTGCTGTGCAGGCTTATATTGCTTAAATATAAGTTAGCCTGGGTAAAATACTCATACCTTCCATTTGAATCAGGATATTCTTGCTGATATAAAGGTTCTCCCAAAGAAGAATAAGGATTAATCTGGGAATCACCTATGGAGGTATGGATATGTAAGCCAAATAAAGCAACCGGATTTGTTTGCTCAACTTTATGACAACCGGTAATAAAAAAAATTGCTGTCATTATAATAAATGCAAATACTTTATAGTTGTTTTTGTTGTTCATTTTGTTTTGCTTTTTTATGTTGAATAACATTCGAGAAACTGTAATACACGCCTGTTTCAAACGAGAATAGCTCATAAGGCTCGCCCGACCAATTGGATATACTTAAAAGCACCGGTGAAACAGATGCGCTAAAGGCAACACTTTTATAATACACATCCAACCCTGCTGTTGCAAAAAGGTACTGCCCTCCGGTATAGCTTAATGCCTGCCTTTTGTAGTTGTTACAAAATAAGTATTCGTAGCTTATTCCGCCTTTAGGCATTATTGAAAGCTGATGTGGTAATTTGAAAAGACAAAATGGCTCGATGCCTGCTTTTATATTATCTCCAAATCTAAAGCCATCCATATTAACAAGATTTTTTTTGTACGAAGCCAGAGCATTAATACCAAACTTTTTGTACCGGTAAGTATAAACTGCGCTGAATAAAAAATCAACACTACCAGTTCCCAATTGCAAGTCGGTAGTATACATACCTTCTGGCGTTATACTAAATTTGCCGGTAGGTGCCTTAACTCCTACCCCAAGCTTTAATTGGTGCTTGCTCTCTTTGCCATTGCATTTTTTCGTATTAAAAACTGCATATTGAACCAAAGCACTTATATCGCCCAAACCTGCCAATCGCATATTGCTACCGGATATTTTTTCATTAAGTATATGTACCGGCAAAAAAACCGAAATAAAAAATCGTTTAGGCAAAGCAAATCTGGCAAACACATCAACAGTATTCATGTTTTCAGTAGTGGGTACCCCGGGTCCCATCATAGCCATATCAATACCATTCATGTTCATATTCATTGAAGGATAAGTAGTAGAGTTAAAGCTACTGAATGTATAGCGCATACCAACTATATGGCTATCCATTTCAGGCAATACTGAATAATTGCCGCCTGCACTGGTGCAACAACAAGCCTGCGAATAAATACTTTGGCATGATGCGGTCAGCATCAGTACCAGCAAAATGGTTTTCATAATAAATAGATTAATCCATCAAAAAAATAAGCAGGCAAAACACATCGCCCTGCAAAAAATTGAGAATTATGCCGCAGGTGGCTTAAGCAGCAAACAATGGTTGCCTGAATAATAGAGGGAAAAATTAAATGAAATGAAGTTCGAAGATGTATAAGACGGAAAATAGTGCGGGCTAAAAGACTGTGCTTGATTCGAAATAATTTCCTCTTTATCTTTTAAAAACTGCGCCGATTGTTTTTCGTTTTGCTCAGCCTTTTTCAATTGCTTCGATAAATAGCAATGACCATTACAATGCACCTGTGGGTTGTTTCTATTAACACAAAGCTGCTTAGAAATGAACTCTTTATTAACATGGAAATACACACCAATGCCCACATTAATCATTGTTTGACCTACGATCGAAATTACCAGTAATATAGATAGTAACTTTTTCAACTTAAGGGCAAATGTATATTTCAATTATTAAATAGCCAAATGATTATTGTCAGCCAGTATATTCATACTCAAATAGCCTTAATGTCGGTCATCATTCTCAATCTTTGGCAAATAAACCGTACATTTGTTATAAGTCCTTTCGTAAAACATCGTGCACATTAAACATATACCCTTTAGGAAACGAGCAACAACATTCCTGGCCATTATCATGGCTGCGGTGTATGTTTCGGGTATTGTTCTTACAGATTTTGTTCACCCACTTATACATCACCAACATACTTCAATAAAGCATACTGCTAATGATGAACAAGACCCCTGTCACCGTGCCATCTATCATGGTGAAAAAGAAAACAATGCAACTCATCATAACCACTTAGTACCTGTTGATGAAAAATGCTGGTTGTGCGATATTATTTTTAATCATGGGCACGTTAAGCCTGAGCAACCCGTTTTTGCAGCCTTGGCACATAGCGCTACCCAAAAATTCTCTTTCTCCGATTCATTGTTTTTTGCACTTCATGCACTTCCTAATTTAAGAGGTCCTCCCCCAATAGTTTAGTTATTGATTAAGTTTTAAATCGCATATAGGTTTTTTAAAATCTGTGCGACAAAACATTTTATTAATTCCTAAACTTAAATAATGAACTATTTAAAATATATTATTCCTTTTCTTTTCGTATCACCTGCTATATATGCTCAAAACAGCATTAGCGGCCGGGTAATAGATAAAGATACCAAAGAACCCTTATTCACAGCTACTGTTTACATAGCCGACCTTAAAATGGGCACAATAACCGATACGCTTGGAATGTTTTCTTTCAATAACATTTCAGCCGGTAAATTCCTTTTGCAAATAAAACTGCTCGGGTACGCATCGCAGGTAATTACTGCCAATACAACTGATAAAAAAATTATAGAAGTAAGCCTGTCGCAATCTGCTGGCGAATTACAAGAAGTAGTTGTAACCGGAGTATCGAAAGGCACTGAAATAAGACGAAGCCCTGTGCCTATTGTGGCAATCGACAAGGATTATCTTTCTTCCAACCTATCCAATAATGTTATTGATGCTATTACAAAAGTACCAGGCATTACGGCAGTTACTACCGGTCCCAATATTTCAAAACCGTTTATTCGCGGGTTAGGCTATAACCGCATTTTAACCTTATATGACGGTATGCGGCAAGAAGGCCAACAATGGGGCGATGAGCACGGTATTGAAGTAGACCAATTTAGCGTTGACCGGGTTGAAATTATTAAAGGCCCGGCCAGCTTGTCATA
Source organism: uncultured Bacteroidota bacterium (assembly GCA_903919075.1). Taxonomy (GTDB): domain Bacteria; phylum Bacteroidota; class Bacteroidia; order Chitinophagales; family LD1; genus Bog-950. Next base: position 29,741 of record CAIXGR010000075.1, read on the forward strand.
TGGTTCAGATGCGCTTGCCGGTGTTGTAAATCTGATATCTACCCCACCCGCGCCTGATGGCAAAATGCTAGGGAATATTACAACCGAATATGGCACTAACAATCGCGAAATAGGCATTTCGGGAATGCTTGAAGGTACAAAAAAAAGTGTTGACTGGATAGCAAGATTAAGCCATAAGCAGGCCATGGATTACTATGACAAATACGATGGCCGTGTATTTAACACTGCCTTCAGCGAAACCGATGCCAGCGGCTCGGTAGGTGTGCACCGCAATTGGGGGTTTTTACATTTGGGCTTTGCGCTTTTCAACGATTTGCAGGAAATACCTGATGGAAGCCGCGATAGTGCTACCCGGCAATTTACACGACAAATTTCAGAAAATGATTTGGTGCGGCCGGCAGCTACAAAAGCTGAATTAAATACTTATAAAATAGAACCGCTGCATCAGCACGTACAGCATTACAGAATTTATACCGATAACAGTTTCAGGTTGGGTGCTGCCGGTACCCTTGATGTGAATGCAAGCTACCAATACAGCTTAAGGCAAGAGTTTAGTCACCCGGTATTATATACCACTCCCGGGCTGTACCTGCAATTGCATTCAGTAAACTTTGATGTTAAATACAACATTGCCGAAAAAAAAGGCTGGAATTTCTCAACCGGTATTAATAGTATGTACCAAAATAATACGGTAACCAATGGCACCGAGTTTGTAATTCCTTCGTACCAGCAATTTGATATAGGTGCTTTTGCTGTAGCAAAACGCAGCTTTGGCAAATTTGATATAGAGGCAGGATTAAGATACGATATACGAGATTTTAGCAATAACGGATTATACACCGGGCCTAATCCGGTTACCGGCTTCGATATGCCGGTGCCGGCGGCCGACTCAACAGGCCCGCCTATATTTTCCAATTTACACGCTTTATACCAAGGGCTAACAGGCAGTATAGGCGTAGCTTATAACATTACTAACCGGTTATGTCTTAAATTTAATTTTGGGCGTGGCTACCGGGCACCTAATATTGCCGAAATATCAGCCAATGGTGTTCATCCCGGCACCAACATTTATCAAATAGGCAATTCATCATTCAAACCCGAATTTAGTCTTGTACCCGATTTGGGCATTTCGTATAATTCGAAATATGTAGTTCTCTCGGCTGATATTTTTTATAATTATATTCAAAACTATATCTACAACCAAAAGCTTGTTACCGCTAGCGGACAAGATTCAGTTATTGTACCAGGAAACTTCACATTCAAATTTCAATCTGCCGCGGCACAACTTTATGGTGGCGAAATAAGCGTAGATATACACCCCTTTAAATCTTTGCATTTCGAGAATGGCTTCTCCGCTGTTTTTGCTGATTTTTTAGGCAGTAAAGGACAAGCGGTACCCGACAGCGAAAAATACTTGCCGCAAATTCCACCTCTTCATGGATACTCTGAATTGCGATATGATATCAACCTTAAAAAACTGCATATAGTTAATGCCTTTATTAAAGTTGGTGTTACGTATAATGCAGCCCAGAGCCGCTACTACTCAGCTTTTGGCACCGAGACTTATACATCGGGATACGTATTGCTTAATGCGGGCGCAGCGGCAAGCTTTACAACCAAGAAAGGAAAAACTTTTATGCGTGTAACCGTGTTAGGCGATAACCTGGCCAATAAAGCTTACCAGGATAACCTAAACCGTTTAAAATACTTCGAACCTTACCCCAATAATTTTACCGGGCATAATGGTATTTACAACATGGGAATTAATTTAGTAGTTAAAGTAAATTTTCCGCTCGATTTTAAAATTTGAGTTTTACATAATGGCCAGGCAGCTTTATTTGTCTGGCCACTTTTTTTTATTTTCACGGTCCATGTCTGCCAAGCGAAAACTAATTTTAATACGCCATACCAAATCCGATTGGGGTGATTTTTCATTACCCGATATTGACCGCCCCATAAAAAAAGATAGAATAGAGGATGCTGAAAACATGGCATCAAAACTTAAATCGCTAAAACTGGTTCCCGATTTAATTATTTGCAGCCCTGCAAAACGTACTCGGCAAACGGTCAAATATTTTTACGAAAAACTGAAATACGAAAAGGATAAAATACGGTTTGACGAAAGAATCTACGAGTCGAGCGCTACGGAAATAATGCAAGTAGTACAGGAGACAGATTCAAAAATTAAAACTTTAGTATTGATTGGCCACAACCCCCCTTTAACCCGCTTCGCCAACTTATTTATTGAAGATACAATTGATGAAATTCCCACTACGGGCGTAGTCTGGCTGGAATTTGTCAATGCCGATTGGAAAATTGACCCTCAAACACATTGCAAACTGTTACACTTCCTTACCCCAAAAACAATTTATCCTCACCAACGTTAACTAATAACGTATGAAAAAGGCCAGCTTTAAACTACTAATTTTTACTTTGGTTATCCTTTCCACCGCTACCGGATGTAAGGTAAAACGCGATTGCCGCGGACATATAAAACATAAATTACCCAACGGTATTTGGATGTAATGCCATTCAATACATTTATTTGACTACTAACTACTTACAACATTTCATGTTGTCAAATTGCAGGTCATTCTGCTCTGTTTTTTTCGTTAAATCACCCCCCAATCAAACCACATATAACATAAAATCTTCTATTTTGGCTTTCTAAGCTATCCTACACAAATTCAGGAATGCACGGTTTTGTATGGCAAAAAATGGAAAGTTTATTAATCGCGAAATCAGTTGGTTGGCATTTAATGAGCGGGTTTTGCAGGAAGCTGCCGACCCGAATGTGCCTATCATTGAACGTCTTCGTTTTCTAGGCATTTTTTCAAATAACCTCGATGAGTTTTTTCGTGTGCGTATAGCCACACTCAAAAGGCTTTTAGTGTTAGGCAAAAAAGCCAAAGCCACCATACACTTCAGGCCCAAAAAAATTTTAGAAGAGGTTCAAAAAATTGTTTTAACCCAATCGAAAAAGTTTGAGGAAATTTATAAAAATGTTCAACAGGAGCTAAAACGCCACAACATTTTTATTATAAACGAAAAGCAGCTAAACAAAGAGCAGGGCGAGTTTGTAAAAAACTACTTTAACGAAAATGTGCGCCCGGCATTAGTGCCCATTATGCTTACCCAGGTAAAAACTTTTCCGTACCTGAAAGACAAAGCAATTTATCTGTCTATTAAACTTTCGGTAGATAAGAAACCCCGGCTTAAACAATATGCGCTAGTCGAAATTCCAACTGATGTAGTTGGCCGTTTTATTGAGCTGCCATCTAATAACCGTAAGCATTATGTTATTTTGCTAGATGATATCATCCGGTATAATTTACCTGAGGTGTTTTCAATGTTTGCGTTCAATAAAATTGAAGCATACACCATTAAAATAACCCGCGATGCTGAGTTAGATATTGATAACGATATTTCGCAAAGCTTTATTGATAAAATTTCGAAAAGTGTAAAGGCAAGACAAAAGGGCAATCCGGTAAGGTTTGTGTATGATGATACTATTAGCAAAGACCTGCTTGATTTTTTAAAAACAAAAATAAAGTTGAATAATTTAGATAACCTCATCCCCGGTGGGCGTTATCATAATTTTAAAGATTTTATCCGGTTCCCTACCATTGGCCCTAAAAATCTGCGGTACGAAAAGCAAAAACTTATTTCGAATAAATTACTACGTAACAATCAAAGTTATTTCGAAGCATTAAAAAAAGAGGATGTAATGCTGCATTACCCTTACCAAAGCTTCTCGCATTTTATCGACCTGCTTCGCGAAGCTGCTATTGATCCTAATGTTAAGACCATTAAAATTACTTTATATCGGTTAGCACGTGTTAGCATGGTAATTAATGCGCTAATGAACGCCGCCCAAAATGGCAAGCAGGTAATAGCAATTTTAGAATTACAGGCCCGCTTCGACGAAGAGGCCAACATTAACTGGGCCAAACGCCTGCAAGACGAAGGCATACAAGTAATTTACGGCGTTCCCGGCTTAAAAGTACACTCAAAATTATGCCTGATAAGCCGGATTGAAAATGGTAAAATGCAACACTATGCCAATGTAACCACCGGTAATTACAACGAACTCACTTCACAAGTTTATTGCGACGATGCCCTGTTTACACGCGACCCAAGAATTACTAAAGAAGTAGAACAAATCTTCGAATTTTTTGAAAAGAACTACAAGGTGCATAACTTTAAGCATCTTATTCTCTCTCCTTATTCCACCAGAAAGAAATTTATCCGCCTCATAGAAAACGAGATTGAAACTGCGCGAGCAGGAAAAAAAGCTGAAATATTTTTGAAGATGAACAGCCTGGTAGATGAAGAAATGATTACACAATTATACGAAGCCAGCAATGCCGGTGTAAAAATTCGGATAATTGTGCGGGGCATATGTGCGGTAATAACCGGTGTGCGTGGAATGAGCGAAAACATTGAAGTAATAAGTATAGTAGATAAGTATTTGGAACATTCGCGTGTGTTTGTGTTCAAAAACGGCGGCGATGAACTATATTATATCTCATCTGCCGACTGGATGGCTCGAAACCTCGACTCGCGCATTGAAGTAACCTGTCCTATTTACAACAAAAAAATACAGAAAGAATTGCGCGACATTATGGAAATACAATGGAGCGAAAATGTAAAGGCACGAATAGTTGACCCTATGCAAACCAATCATTACAAAATTGTTGCCGTTAATAAAAAGAAAACTCGCTCACAGGAATCAATTCACGAACTCATCAGCAAAAACAATTCTCGCTGATTGTTGCACCAGTATACAACATCAACATTGTTGCGTTGAAAACTCACCTATCTGCTAATAAGGTTATGAAATTACCTTTCGGTAAAATTTCTGTCATTGGAAATCCGCAAATTTGCATCAATTGATATTGGATCCAACTCAGTGCGTCTGTTTATAACAAACGTATTGCAGAATGGTGAAGGGCCTTTTTTCAAAAAAAGCTCTCTCATTCGTGTGCCGGTGCGCTTGGGCGGCAATGCGTTTACCAACCATAAAATTCCTGAAGTTTCTGTTCGCCACCTTGAAGAAACCATGCTTGCTTTCAAATACCTGATGAAAGCCAATGATGTAATTCACTATAAAGGCTGCGCCACCTCTGCCATGCGAGAAGCAAGCAATGGCCCGCAAATAATAAAACGTATTAAACAAAAAGCGGGTGTTAACATCGAAATTATATCTGGCAATACCGAAGCCAGCCTTATTTTCAACAGCCAAAGTGCCTCGCTGGGTAAAATAAAAAAGAACTGCATGTTTATTGATGTGGGCGGCGGAAGTACCGAGATAACTATTTTCTCAAAAGGCAAACCGGTAGCTGCTAAATCTTTTCGTATAGGCACCATCCGTATTATGCAAGGCCAGGTTAACAAGGCTATTTGGAAACAGATGAAGGAGTGGATAAAAAGTAAGGTTGGTAATACGAAAGATTTTGCATTACTGGGTTCCGGTGGCAATATTAACCGCATTTCAAAATTGGCCGAGTTGAAACCCGGTAAGCCATTATCGTTTGACAAGCTAAGCGATATACTGCACGAACTTAAAGCCCTAACCTTTGAGGAGCGTGTGAAAATTTACGACTTAAATCCTGATAGGGCCGATGTAATCATTCCTGCCGGCGAAATTTTTGTAACCATTATGAAATGGTTACGGGCCGATAAAATACTGGTGCCAAAAATTGGTTTGGGGGATGGAATAGTGCGTGAAGCCTACAAAGAATATTTAAACGGAAAAAAGAGTACGTTCTAAAAAAGCAAGAAAGGGCAATTCAAATTACCAGGCTGCCGCTGCCGGAGAGTGCACAATAAACTTATCCTTAAAAAATTCTTCCTCGAAATAGTTTGATATTGGAATTTTACGACAATTTTTTACCGGTGCTATTTCAGCATCTATATCCCCGCCCTTTAAACAAATAAGCCCGTTAGGAACAGAATTTCTGTTTTTGGGTAGGTATTTCTTATGTGTCCATTTCAACAAATCTGCCAAGGGGGCTACGGCACGTGAAACCACAAAGTCATAAGTAAATTTCATCTCTTCCGACCGGTCGTGAAAAATAAATACGTTTTTCAAACCAATTTCTTCTTTCACAGCATCTACTACTGCCAGCTTCTTCCCTATCGAATCTACCAAATGAAATCTGCTTTCAGGAAATAATATGGCGAGCGGAATACCGGGGAAACCTCCACCGGTACCCAAATCCATAATTTTTGTTCCGTTCTGAAACTGAACAAACTTGGCAATACTTAGTGAATGAAGAACATGCCGCTCGTAAAGGTTATCAATATCCTTTCGCGAAATGACATTTATTTTTTCATTCCACTCAGTATAAAGATTCTTAAGTGCAGAAATTTGTTGAATCTGGATTTGGGTAAGAGCGGGAAAGTACTTCAGGATTATTTCCATGATAAAATCTAAAAACCAGAATTTACACTTCTAATATTTCTCCTTAGTAATTTTCAGAATGTTGTAAAGCATATCCTTCGCCCTGAAAAGCTGTGCTTTTACAGTGCCCAGAGGAATATCAAGCTTCTCAGCAATTTCTTCGTATGATAACTCATCCAGGTAGCGCAATTCAATAAGCGATCGATATTTTGGTGAAAGCTCCTCAATAGCCGAACGAATTTTTTCGGCCCGTTGATCTTTGATGATGCTTTGCTCGGGGTTAGGCGCATGGTCTCTAACAGCAATAGGCGATGTTTCTCCATCCTCAGTAGTGCTTGTTTGATCAAGCGAGGTAGTTAACAACCTTTTTTTGCGGATAAAGTCGATGGAATTGTTGGTAGCAATTTTAAATAGCCAAGTGCTGAAAGCAAAATCGGCAGAGTAATTACCAATATTATTAAAAGCCTTACCAAAAGCCTCAATAGTCAAATCCTCAGCATCGTCCCTATTATGCACCATTTTAAGTACCATGAAAAAAATGGAGTCGCGATAGCGGGTCATCAGCTTACCAAAAGCATTCTGATCTCCTTCTTTGGCTTTAGCAACCAATTCAAGGTCTTCCTGCGCGCGCGATGAAAATTTCGAGTTTAAATCTTCCAACTGTCTTTACGTTTAAGCAATAATAACAAAAATATTATCAGTAAATAACCTGAGTATGCAATATCCAATACAGGCGATAAAACCGGCAAATCTGCCGAACCCAGCTTTTTATATACCCTGAAAGTTACGATAAATTTTACAAGTAGTGCAACAACAAATAATGCAACTACCTTCTTCAATAAAACGCCCTTCAACAGCAAAGCAGCGAAAGAAATGTAGAAAACGAAATTTGTAGCAGTAAAAAGGAATAACATCAGTTGGTGGATAAACTTATAACTGAACCCCGAGCGCAAATGTCGTTTCTTCTGGTTAAGCCACGCTTTAAACGTAAGTTCAGGCATTGTATAGGTAAAAGCGTCTTTATCAATACAAATTTCAGTGTTTTTCGAATTGGCAACAGCATTAACAAACAAATCATCATCACCTGATAATATAGTCTTGCTTTTTTCAAACCCGCCAAAATTTTTAAACAATTGTTTTTTGTACGAAAGGTTTCTGCCAACGCCCATATAAGGTATGCCCAACTTAGCAAACCCAAAATACTGCATGGCTGTTATAAAATTTTCGTAGCGTATTAATTTATTCAAAAAACCCGCTTGCTTTTCGTACGGCGAATGGCCCAGCACAATTTCTGTTTCATTCATATATGCCCCAACCATTTTTGCTAACCATTGCGTAGTGGCGGGCCGGCAGTCGGCATCCGTTACTACAATGGTGTCGAAAACCGCTGCTTCTATACCTTTCATCAGTGCGTATTTTTTCCCGGCATAGGGCTTTGATTGGTCTGGGGTAATATTTACAATTTTCAGGTTTTTGTTGCGCAGGTAAAAATCAACCAATACATCGGCTGTATTGTCGGTACTTTGGTCGTTAACCACAATTACCTCAAACTGTGCATATTGCTGAATTAAAACCACTTTTAAATTACGAACAAGATGGCGCGCCTCGTTTTTAGCGCAAATAACTACCGATACCGGTGGAAGAAACTCAGGCACACCTTTAAACGGGCGTACAAAATTTAAGCGCAAGAAAACCAGCAAATAATAAAGAAGCTGGATAAGCGCACAAGCCAAAAATATTTTGAATTGGATGCTCATTACAGTGCAAAGAAAAGAATTCCTTTAAATGGGCAAATTCGGAAATGAGTAAATGAGTAAATTAACCTGAAAGTTGTTGTAGGATAACTTCCCACTTCTAACTTATATTCGCGCGTAATATGAAGTTTAAACTGATTACTGAAGACAAGAATACCAAAGCCCGCGCAGGCGAAATATTAACCGACCATGGCAAAATTGAAACACCAATTTTTATGCCGGTGGGCACATTGGGTGCAGTAAAAGCGGTGCATATACACGAGCTGAAAAGTTTTATTAATGCGCAAATTATACTGTCCAATACTTATCACTTATACCTGCGCCCGGGCACTGATGTGCTGGAAAAAGCAGGCGGCATACACAAGTTTAATGGCTGGAACGGCCCGGTGCTTACCGATAGCGGCGGGTACCAGGTGCACTCGCTTTCGGCAAACAGAAAAATAAAGGAAGAAGGGGTAGAATTTAAGAGCCATATAGATGGTTCGAAGCATTTGTTTACTCCTGAAAAAGTAATGGATATACAGCGTAAAATAGGCGCTGATATTATAATGGCTTTTGACGAATGCACCCCTTACCCATGCGAAATGAGCTATGCTAAAAACTCAATGAAACTAACCCACCGGTGGTTGGAAAGATGTATTAAGCGTTTTAAAGAAACCGAATGCACATACGGGTATACCCAAACGCTTTTCCCTATTGTTCAAGGCAGTGTTTACCACGATTTACGTAAAGAATCGGCAGAGTTTATTGCTTCGCAGGATATGGAGGGCAATGCAATTGGTGGCCTTTCAGTAGGCGAACCAGATGATGAAATGTATGAGATGACAGAATTGGTTTGCGACATTTTGCCCAAAAACAAACCCCGCTATTTAATGGGCGTAGGCACACCGGCAAATATTCTTGAAGGAATAGCGTTGGGGGTGGATATGTTTGATTGCGTAATGCCCACCCGTAATGGGCGCAACGGCATGTTGTTTACAAAAAGTGGTATTATTAATATTAATAATGAAAAATGGCGCGATGATTTTTCGCCAATAGATGCCGAGAGTGATTGCGAATTAATGCGCACACATTCAAAAGCATTTATGCGCCACTTGGTGCATGAGGGTGAAATACTGGCGGCGCAAATAGCATCTATCAACAACCTCAGTTTATATTTATGGTTGGTAACCGAAGCACGCAAAAAAATAGTTGATGGAACTTTTGCAACCTGGAAAAAGGAAATGGTTGAAAAGCTGATGCGAAGGCTGTAATACAATTTGAAGATAAGATAACCCGAAGTGAAAAAACTGGATTGGTACATACTTGGCAAATTTTTAGGCACGTTTGTGTTTATTATGATGTTATTGCTAAGCATTACCATTGTAATAGATCTGAGCGAAAAAATTGATGGCTTTGTAGATAATCATGCACCTGCACGGGCTATAATTTTCGAGTACTACGTTTATTTTATTCCTTACATCACTTCACTTATCGGGCCCTTTTTTATTCTTGTTTCAGTTATCTTTTTCACCTCGCAACTAGCCGAGCGCTCGGAAATTGTTGCCATTTTAAGCAGTGGCACAAGTTTTTACCGCATGTTATGGCCTTATGCAGTTGGCGCTACCATTCTAGCATCAATATTTTTCTATGGCAATAATTATGTAGTTCCGTTCGCCAACAAAAAGCGTATAGAGTTTGAACGAAAATATGTAAGCAAACCGGTAGAGGGTATTCGCTACAATTTTCATCGAACTATCTCTCCTGGCACTATTGTTTATTTCGAAAATTATAAACCTACCGATGGCAGTGGAGCAAATTTTTCGATTGATAAATTTGTTGATGGAAAATTAGTTTACAAACTGCGGTCCGACAGGATAATGTGGAATAAAGACACAAAACATTGGATAATTTCTAAATACTATATCAGGCAAATGAATGATAGCGCCGATAAAATTACCAGTGGCGCAATGTTAGACACTGTTATGCCTTTTAAGCCCGAGGATTTTACTTTTAGCGAAAGCAAAAAAGAAATAATGACTACCCCCGAGCTTGTAGAGTATATAGATTACATGCGTAAGGGCGGGCAGCCTGATATTGAGTTTTATGAAGTAGAACGTTACAGGCGCACCTCATCATCTTTTAGCATTTATTTGATGACGCTGATAGGGGTTAGTGTGGCATCGCGCAAAGCCCGCGGCGGCTTGGGCTGGCACATTGTAATGGGCATAGGCCTTAGTGCGCTTTACGAAATAATTATGAAATTTACCGTTACCTTTTCTACCAATGCCTCTTTACCCCCCATACTTGGGGTCTGGATTCCTAATTTTCTATATGCGGCTTTGGCCATCTATTTAATAAGAAAAGCACCTAAATAATACTAGAGAAACACATAAAAAATGGCCTAAGCCACTTTAACACAACTTTGGGCTTAATATTTATATTTGCCCCTTCCGTTAAAGGCCCTGCTTTGGGGTTTTTTAAACGAAACAATAAAAACACCATAAACATTAAGTTGAATGCAGAAATTTAAATTGTTGAACAACATCTTCGGATGGCTATGCTTTATTTTCGCCATAGTGGTATATGGTATGACCATGGAAAAAAGCGGCAGCTTTTGGGATTGCGGCGAATTTATTCCCAGTGCTTTTAAATTAGAAATTGCACACCCACCAGGCTTTCCTCTGTTCCTGATGTTGGGCCGTATATTTGCCCTTTTTACTGGGGCCGACCCCACAGTATACGGTGGTCACGGTGCCAATCACGTTGCCGCAGCTACCAATTTTATGAGCGCAGTAATGGCTGCCGGAACTGTTCTATTTACGTTTTGGATAACCACCAACTTAACCGGCAGGTTTGTTTTTAATGATGGCAATTATACCCCTGGCAGAATTATTAGCGTGCTTGGCGCAGGTGTAATATCAGCTACCTCATGCACGTTTCTTGATTCGCAATGGTTCAGTGCTGTTGAGTTTATCGTTTTCACCAGCTCTCAGTTTTTCCTTTCATTCAATATATGGGCCATATTAAGATGGTATGACGACGACAGCAAATATGCCGACAAGTGGCTATTGCTTATTGCATATATAACTGGTGTATCTATAGGTGCCCACTTATTGGCCCTTCTTGGGCTTCCGGCAATTGCGGTGGTTATCTATTACAAAAAATTCAAAAAAACAACTGTTGGTGGTTGGATAGCTGCAGTAGCTTCCGGTTTTTTCCTGATTGGTATGTACATGAAGTATATTATATCTTATACTTTATCCTATCTGGCTAACCTCGATCTTTTCTTTGTTAACACATTGAATATGCCGTTTAACAGCGGGGTTTTATTTGGCGGATTGCTAGTGGTTGTAGTTATAGCATCCATATTATGGTATACTCATACAGGTAATGAGCGTGACTATAATATTGCTCTAGGCATAAGTATACTTTATGTTGGTATAGGTTTCTTTTTTGACAGCACCGTGCTTGCCAAATTTATTCGCATCATTTTCCCGCTAGGACTGTACCTTTCAAACCGGTACGGGTACGAAATGCGTCGGTATTTTAATATAGGGATATTGGCTATTGCATTTTCATACATAGGTTATCTTTCATACCTCGTGGTTCCAATTCGTGCCGCGGCAAATCCGCCAATAAACATGAACCGGCCTACGGATCCTTTTACCATGAAATCATATGTTGACCGCGACCAGTATGGCGAACGTCCTTTATTATTTGGGCCCGACTACACGGTTAATTCGTACGACCTGGTAGATTATGCAAAATTAGACGAGCGCTGGACAAAAGTTAAAGGTGAAAGCAAATACATTTTCGACGGCAATAAAATGGATTACAAATGGCGCGATGGCGTTAAAATGTTTTTCCCAAGAATGGGCTTTTGGCAAGAAGATGGTAAAAAAGCTGCGTACCGCGCATGGCTTAACCCCGAATACAATGTGGTAAGCCGCGAAACGCATGAAATAGTTCAAACCTTCCCTTCTTCTGGCGAAAAACAAGCCAATGATTACGCAAGCGCATTGAATAAAAAAGGCGGTGGTGGATATTATGTAAAAGATAATATAACATGGGGAGATAACATTAAATTTTTCTTTAAGTATCAGGTAGGCTTTATGTATTTCCGCTATTTTATGTGGGATTTTACCGGAAGGCAGGATGACTTGCAAGGCACCTATGCCAATGATAACGGCCGGTGGATATCGGGTATTCCGTTTATCGATAATAGCCATCGCTTTTTTACGCCCGATTGGCCACAGGAACATTTACCAAAAAGCTCATTAAGCAATAAGGCGCGAAATAAGTTTTATATGATTCCGCTAATAGTGGGTTTAATAGGGCTTGTTTTTACATTCTTTAAAGATGAAAAGACCTTCTGGCTTATTGCAATATTTTTCTTCACTACCGGCTTGGCTCAAATCATTTTCCAGAACGAACCGCCTATTGAGCCACGTGAACGAGATTACTCAACAGCTTGTTCATTTGCAGTCTTTACCCTGTGGATGGGGTTTGGTGTTATAGGAATTATAGACCAACTAATAAAAAAATTGAAGGTGCCCGAAATCCCTGCATCATTAGGTGCCGTTGCATTGTGTGCTTTAGCTCCATTTTTAATGGGCTCGCAAGGATGGGATGACCATAACCGCGATGCGCGTTACACAGCACGCGATTTTGCAATTGATTATCTTGAATCTTGCGCACCTAATGCAGTACTGTTCACACAGGGCGATAACGATACGTATCCGCTATGGTATGCTCAGGAAGTTGAAGGTGTACGTCCGGATATTCGGGTAATTAATCTTGAATTGGCCGGTGTTGATTGGTATATAGACCAGTTTAGATATAAAATGAACGAGGCTCCACCTTTAAAATTATCGTTCACTCCGGCGCAATTGCAAGGTAGCAAACGCGATGCTGTGCGCTATAAGCTTGGCCCCGGCATATCCGAAAATTCAGCTATTGAGTTGAAACGGGTAATGAACTTTATTGGCAGCGATGACGATAAAGCCAAGGTAATGTATCAGAATGGCGATAAGGAAAACTATCTGCCAACCAAAAACTTTTACATGGATATTGATACAGATAAAGTGAAGAAATTAAACATGGTTGACGCAGCAGATGCAGGAAAGGTGGTTTCTCGTATGGAGTGGAGTATCGATAACTCTACGCTAATGAAGAACGACCTGATAACTTTAGATATAGTTGCCAATAACCTGATGGACCGACCTATTTACTTCGCGGTGTCAGTGGCGCCTAGTGCTTACATGGGCCTATCTAAATATATGCAGCTTGAGGGTCTTACATACCGGGTAGTGCCTAAAGTAAACACAACCAATTCTCCTTACAATGCACCGGTACGTTTAGATGAAATGTACGACAACATGATGCACAAATTTAAGTTTGGCGGCATTAAGGAAAATAAAAACGTTTACATGGACGAAAACATTTTGCGTATGACCGTTAATATACGCAGCAATTTCGGCCGCTTAGGCGAAACAATTTTAGATAGAGCAGATAAAGAAGAAGCAGCCGGTAATATTGATTCAGCGAAACAAGATCGCATCAGTGCCGTGCATATTATTGATTACTCTTTAGATGAAATGCCTGCCGACAGGGTTCCTCATTCGGTTTTCGATTATTCATATCCTGAAGTTTATTTCCGCGCCGGTGAAAAAGAAAAGGGGCACAAGTTGTTAACTGAAATGTTTGACCGGGCTAAAGATGAATTGAACTATTACAAAGTAGTTTATGAATTTGTATTAAACGATGCCAAAGAAAGTACAGACATTGGCTACCTGGCGCAATTACAACAAGGTGCATTTATGCAGCGCCATGAAGTAAGAGAACAACTATACATTATGCAAGAGTTAGATCTTGCTGCCAGAAAATACGAAGAGAAAAGTGTTGCCGAAAAAATAGATAAAGATTTCAATGATTACCGGATGTCGTTTGTAAGAATGCCCCCAGGAGGCGGACAACCCGGTAGCCGGCAATAGAAAAAGTTAAATTATCTATAAACTTAATTGAATTAAAAAGGCCGCTCAAAAGGTAATTTTTTTGAGCGGCCTTTTCTTTCCTTTATCATTAACAACATCTGGTATGGGCAAATATTGACTTTTGCTCTTTTTTGCTTATATTCGGAAGAGGCAATTGCTGCCCAAGCTATAATAAAGCTCCATTTTTATATAATAATCCATAAATGAAAAAAAGATTACCCGCAATCCTGATTATTGCTTTTCTGTTCAGCATTATTTCATCAACCAATGCACAGCTAGTTACGTATGCCGATTATGATGCTAACGGCGAAGGCCCACTAAGTCAGGCTGCCGGCAATATCAATTTATCCTACACATCATCATATTTAGAGCGTCATAATGGGGCAGCACCTTTAAATTTTCCTTGTACCGAGGGCATGAGTAATTCCGGAAATGCGTTTACATACCCATATTTCGATCTTTACTATGGCCCCTATATGTCGTGCACTGTTTATCCTAATGCTGGTTCTTCCATCAACATTACAGGTTTTAGTTTGGGAATAAGAAGCAGTCTTTACGGTGCTTATTACACCCGGTTGGTTTATTCAATTGATGGTGGAAACAGTTGGATTGATGATGGAGCGGATACATATATACCCTACTCCAGTTGTATAACTCAATCTGATGTTTATGCATTTACATTAACATGGCCCCTTTCCGGCTCTCAAATAGCCACCAGCAATAACGGAGTTGAATTTCGCATTTATGGATACGGTGCCGCGCAGGCTAGTGGAAATTTTCAACTACACACGGTTCAGATTTATGGAACAGTTCAAGATTGTTCATCGCTCACCATCGATCAATCAGATTTTTCAATTTGCGATGGCGGCAGCGCCTCTCTTTCAGCATCCGGTGCAAGCAACTATCTTTGGACACCCTCAGATGGCTTATCATCTGACAATGTCTCTAATCCTATTGCCAGCCCTTCTTCAAACACGGTTTATACTTTAAATGGTTGCCCCGATGCTACTGTAACAGTGAATGTTAGCGCTCAACCTACCGGTCCAACTTTAGCATCACAAACACCTTCGGCAGCTTCAATATGCGCGGGTGGACAAGTTTCAGCAACTTTTAGTTCAGGCACCGGCGGCTCAGGTTGCGGCGATGACTTTACGTTTAGCATTGATGGAGGCTCGGCTACGCCCTATACACCGGGTGACCTAGTTGGCAGCACTGCCACAAATAGCATAGTAATTCAGGGAAGGCGGGCAACTTGTACAGATGGCGCTGGATGTACCGGTACAGATTATACAACCCTAGCAAGCTGGACTATTAATTCACCCCCAACATTTACCGCCACCGGTACAAACATTACCTGCAATGGCGATACTAATGGAACTATTAATGTTTCTATAAGTTCCGGTGTTGCACCTTTCTCCTACTCTATTAATAATGGCGGTTCATTTAATTATAACAGTGATACAATTACCGGTCTGCTGGCTAATACCTATACTGTACAGGTAATTGATAGCAACGGCTGCAAGGCATCCGATTCGGCAATAGTAATCATCAGCCAGCCGGCTATATTAACCCCGCCATTTATTACTTTAACTAAAAATATTACATGCGATAGCTCTACTGCCGGGGTGGTAAGCATAACCACACTGCCTACCGGGGGCACTAGCCCATATCAGTTTTCGATTAATGCCGGTAATTACCAAGGCGATACAACATTTATTGGGTTAAGTGCCGGCACCTATAGCGTCATTGCCCTCGATTCAAACGGTTGTATTTCACCCGTTTCCGACTCAATAACTTTAGCTACTTCGCAACCCTATATTACAGCAGCAAGTAACGGGCCTGTTTGCGAAGGCGATACATTAAAATTATTTGCAAGTAATTTTTCGAATGCTACTTATAGTTGGACCGGTCCAAATACTTTTAGTGAAAAAAATCCGGTTAAAGCTAACGCTAGTTTATCCGATGACGGCACCTATTCTGTAATAGCAACTGTTGGCTCATGCACTAGCTCTCCGGCAACAACTGTAGTGCTTATTAACCCCAGCCCATCGGCTTCAATTTCCAGCAATGGTGATACCCTTACTTCATATAACGCAACTTCATTTCAATGGTATCTGGGCGATAGTTTAATATCTGGTGCTACTTCATCTACTTATGTGGCGCAGCAATCCGGTTCATATTCTGTGTTAATAACAGATAGTAATGGTTGTACAGCTTTTTCAAATGGTGTAAATGTTACCGTATTGGGAATAGCCACTTTAACAGGAAACAATATTTTTGAAATTTATCCCAATCCGGTAGGCGATAAATTTACAGTTATTACCAATAATTCCGATGTTCAGCGCGCCCCAATTGAACTCATAGACGTTTCGGGCAGAAAATATGCGCATGGCAATATGCCATTGGGCACTCAATTTTCAAAAACTGAAATTGATGTTAGCATGCTAGCACCCGGAGTATACATTTTAAAGATAAATAATACCCTCCGTAGATTTGTAAAGCAATAAGGTATATTTTAATCAAAGCTTTCTCATTCAGCTCAGCATAAATACTTAAATTTAACCGGTGGAAAAAAGCTGGGTAAATAAGTATATTCGCCTATTGCGAATTAAATGACTTGCTTGTTATGGCAAAGAAAAGAGATAGACAAAATGAAAAAACTGGCCCCACAGTTTACAAACAACCTTCCCCTAAAAAACAATCAGCCTATAAAGATCGGGATTTCATTAGCCGCTTTTCTCATACTACATTAATTATTGCCATCTCTTTTATTACCTGGTTGTTTTATAAAGCCAGCTTAAACAATCAGTTTACCGATTGGGACGATAAAGGATATCTACTAAACAACCTATTGCTAAAAGACCTTTCATTTAATGGTCTGAAAAATATTTTTGTAACTCCGGTTATGGGACATTATCATCCCATAACTATTTTAATCTATGCACTTGAGTACCACCTGGTACAATTTGACCCTTGGCTATATCATTTTGATAGTGTCCTATTCCATATGTTTTGCGTAATACTATCCTATTGGCTGGTCTACCTGCTAACACAAAACAAAACAGTATCCTCAATAACCGCCCTGCTTTTTAGCCTTCATCCAATGCACGTTGAATCGGTTGCTTGGATAGCAGGCAGAAAGGATGTACTTTGTACTATGTTTTACTTCGCAGCTTGTATCTGCTATCTCTATTATTTAAGAACCAACGATATTAAAAAGAAGAGACCAAGGTATGCGGGTGTTTTCATCCTTTATTTACTGGCTCTTTTATGCAAACCAATTGCTGTAACTCTTCCTTTGGTTTTGCTGCTACTGGACTATTACGAAAAACTCAACTGGAAAACATCTGTATTCTTTGAGAAAATTCCATTTTTTATTACTGCTGTATTTTTTGGCCTTTTATCTATTGAAATAAGCCGCACCGGTGGGGTGATGGATATACATAAAGTAGACTATACTTTTTTTGAGCGCATTAACCTTATGGGGTATACATTGTTTCTTTATTTATGGAAAGCTTTATTGCCCATACATTTACATAACTTTTATCCATACCCTTCAAAAGTAAATGGCTCAATACCCTACTATTACTTTTCTTTTCCTTTAATAATAGCTGCAGCTTCTTTTGCGTTTTGGTATTACTTTAGACATAAAAAAGAAATTGTTTTTGGTATGCTTTTCTTTATGGCCAACATTGCATTACTGGTTAAATTTATACCGGTAGGCGATGCCATCGTTGCCGAGCGCTATACCTACGCCTCGTACTTTGGCCTATTTTTTATTATAGGGTGGCTGGTATCTTCATTCATTTCAAAAGGAAACTACCAATATCCTAAATACCTGGTTCTTATTGTATGTTTCTTTTTTATGGGGTATGCTACCAGTGAAAGGTGCAAAGTATGGTATGATGCGCGTTCACTATGGACGGATGAAATGGTAAAAGAAGGCGCTCAGGCACCAGTAGCATACAATAATCTTGGGTTTTATTATTTCGAAAAGCGCACTGCCAATGCCACGCCTGCGGAAAGAAAAAGAGATGCAGATTCGGCTTTATATATGCTGCGCAAAGCGGTGGAGTTTAAGCCTGATTACGTGAATGCTATTGAGGGCCTGGGTATTCTTTACTTTATGAATCACACCACCGATTCATCGCTTTTCTATTTCAGAAAATTTCTTGAATTAAAGCCATGTTCCGAATCATATTACGATTACGCTCTTTTATTGGATAATACAAATCAAAGAGATTCGGCATTACTAGATTACACACAATCAATAATGCTTGATTCAACAAATTGGAAACCGCGCTTAAATAGAGGTATTATTTACCAGCAACAACGCGACTACGAAAGAGCAATAATAGATTTTGACAAAGCCATAAAAATAGACTCTACCTTGGGTTCAGCGTATTACCAGCGCTCAATTTGCGAAACAGTATTAGGAAATAGAACACGCGCCTTGGAAGACGTAGAAAAAGCAAGGAGGCTTGGCTTTGCTGAAATAGATAGCCGATTTTACAATAGCTTAAAGAATCAATAATATTTTTGAGCCTAAACTATTTCAGAAGAACGTAAAATAGGAGATAAATTCGTTTCCCAATTTTCGTTTTTTTTAATCTCCTGGTTTCCAGATTCACTTTTTGTTATAATCTGGTTTGAAAATTGGGAAAAATCTGCAACTGATTGTGTAAGATATTTTTTTCTTTCTGCTGAAAGGTGAAGTTCTTCAAGGGGATTAAAGTCTTTTTGCACATATTCAAAAAGCGGTTCCATACCATTCTTACTCACCGGAGCATACATCCAATCACCATTCCGCATAACAAAGCGCTTATCGCCTTCAATAAATGCAAATTGGTTATATTTATATTTCTCTAAAGTTTTATCCTCATTATCGTACCAAAAACTTTGCAGCACGGGCATATTCCGATCGTGCTCTTCCATTAAAGTTCCTTCATCGGTTGGTAAGCCACTAGCCCTTATAATGTCATGATACATAAAGCGCGAACTTACATTGTGCGATTTTATGCCGCTTTGGCGGTTTTCATGATCAAGCCAAAACAGCGGCACTCTGTTTCCACCATCAGTAACATTATTAAAATGATATTGCCATCCCTGATCGCCAAAATTATCGCCGTGGTCCGAACAGAAAACCATTAAATTATCATCCTCACTATGCATTTCTTTGCAAAAATTGTCTACATCATCCCTAATCAACTCCCATGATAATTTTTGCTTGCTTTTTAAAAGGTCAAGATCTGCCTGGCTAAGAACCTGTTTTTCTTTTTTCAAAAACGTTCGTGAAATGAAATGATAAAGTATATACCACTCGTGCATTTTACCCCGAAATGATTTATTCATTAAAGTAAATACATCGGCGGTATGATAGGGATAGTGAGGCTCCATAAGGTTTATAAACATAAACACCGGCTGGCCCTTCGCGTTATTTTCTGCAATAAGTTGTTTCGCCTTCTCAAAAGCCACATGGGCTGTTTTCTGTGTCCAAACAATTTCATGCCTTAAGTCTTCAATTATCTTTTCTATTACTTTAAAATCGGGCCTACGCATCATACGGCGTATTCTGGGTCTGTTAAATGCTAAAGCTAACCGTAATAATAATTGGTCGTTAGGCTCAGTTAAATCCCATGTTTTATGTACTTCATCAAAGCCCTTGCTTACATTAAATATATCGGTAGTAACAATATTGGCTGTAACCTGTATTGATTTATAACCCGCCAGCTTCAGCTTTTCCGGCAACGAAGGAATTTCATCTTTAAACCAACGCGAATGTGTTGCAGCACCATGCTGATGAGGTAGCATACCGGTAAACATACTGCATGTGCCGGGCAATGTCCAACAACCTGATGAACGGGCATTACTGAATTGTACGGCGTTTTTTTCTAAGTAAGGAACTCCGGCACCTTGTTCAGTATATACCGAATCATACCGTAAGCTATCGGCCACTACCATGATTATGTTCTTGGGAGCTGCCATTGCTTATTGGTTACGATTAATTAAAAATAAGTTACTGAAAGTGTGGGCATGGGCGGGTTTGTAGCTAACGCTAAACCATATTAGCGCGCAGAAGTATATTACGCTAAAGGTGCATAAACAAACATCACAAAAATCATAAATTGACATAGCCCATGTATTACACAGGGCCGCTCTTGGGTGAGACGATACGAATATACACAAACTGTTTAAATAAGTCAAGCTATTGGACCTAAATTAATACCGGCACGGGTTAGGCATAATTTTACGCTTATGCATTTAATAATCAATATATTATATTGATTATAGGCACTTGTAGAAAAGAGATTATTGATTGTAACTAATTACTTGGTTAATATTAAATAGGCCATATTACCGGTTAAACTTCAAATTTGTCGGAATATATTGTTCATTATTTGGCACCGGTATACAATAAAAAAACCCACCGATAATGAGGTGGGTTTCTTATTATTATTTGCAGATGATTTATTCTTCTGACTTTGTTTCGTCAGCAGCTTTTTCTTCACCTTTAGCTTTTTTGGTTGTTGTTTTCTTAACCCCTGCAGCACCTCTTCTGGTTTTCTTCTTAGGCTCTGTAGTTTTAGCAGTGTTTTTGTTTTGAGTATACGAATCGTTGAAATCAACCAACTCAATCATTGCCATTTCAGCTGAATCGCCGGGGCGGAAACCAGTTTTAATAATACGGGTATAACCACCTGGCCTGTTGGCTACTTTTGGGCCTATTGTGCTAAACAATTCTTCACAGCTCTTTTTATCATTTAAGTAGCTGAATACAGTACGTCTGTTATGCGTAGTATTTTCTTTGCTTCTGTTTACTAGTGGCTCAATATACCCTCTTAAAGCTTTCGCCTTTGCAAGTGTGGTAAATATTCTCTTGTACTGAACAAGCGAAATAGCCAGGTTCATCATCAATGCATGACGATGTGCAGTTTTTCTGCCTAAATTATTTACTTTATCTCCGTGTCTCATTTCAATTCAATTTTATAAATCCGTATTATTTTTTCTCTTTTCTTAAATTAAGATAATCACTCGTCTAATTTGTATTTGCTCAAATCCATACCAAAGCTAAGGCCTTTTTCGTGCAACAAAGCTTCAATTTCAACTAAAGATTTTCTACCGAAGTTTCTGAACTTAAGAAGGTCATTAGTATTAAACTGAACAAGCTCTTCTAAAGTATTAATCTTAGCTGCTTTTAAACAGTTGAATGCACGAACTGAAAGATCTAAATCTTCTAAAGGCGTTTTAAGCAACTTGCGCATGTGTAATACATGTTCATCAACCATTTCTGTTTCGGTAGCTGTTGGGCTATCGAATGAAATATGTTCATCAGTAATCAGCATCAGGTGTTGAATCAATACTCTTGAAGCTTCTTTTACTGCTTCTTCAGGATGAATTGTTCCATCGGTAGAAACTTCAAGAACTAATTTTTCGAAATCCACTCTTTGTTCTACACGGAAAGGCTCAACAGCATATTTGACGTTCTTTATTGGAGTGTAAATAGCATCAACCGGTATAAAACCTATTGGATGTTCTTTAGAGTTTTCGTCGGCAGGAACATAACCACGGCCTTTTGATATAGTTAATTCAATCTCAAGGTTCACATTTCCTTCCATATTGCAAATTACCAACTCAGGATTCATTACCTGGTAAACGTTAGTATGTTTTTCAATATGTTCAGCCTTAAACTGGCTTGCATTTTTTAGGGCGATATAAATTTTGTCGGCTGTATTTTCGTCATCCATAACCTTTTTTAAGCGCACTTGCTTAAGGTTAAGTACTATTTCAGTAATATCTTCCAACACGCCTTTAATAGTAGAAAACTCATGGTCGATACCGGTAATTTTAAGACCACTTACCGCATAGCCTTCTAATGAAGAAAGAAGAACTCTTCTTAATGCATTGCCAATAGTTACACCAAAACCAGGCTCGAGCGGTTTAAATTCAAAAGTTCCTTCAAAATCAGTTGCTTTTTGTAAAGTAATTTTGTCGGGTTTTTGAAAAGTTAATAGTGCCATATTTATTTAAGATTTATTTAGATTAAAAAATTGTCCTCGAATCTCAGACTCACTTTTTTACTTAGAATACAACTCAACAATCAATTGCTCATTAATGTTTTCCGGTATTTGCTCTCTCTCAGGAAAATCAACAAAAGTGCCTTCAACAGTTCTTTCATCTAAAGTAAGCCAGTTGAATCTTTTTCCTTTACGGCCAATAGAATCCTGAACTACTGTAAGATTTTTAGATCTTTCACGTAAACCTACTTTATCGCCTGGTTTTAATGTAAAAGATGGAATGCTAACTACTTGGCCGTTAACTACTACGTGTTTGTGTGTAACTAACTGGCGGGCCTGTGCGCGTGATGCTGCAAAACCAAGACGGTAAATTGTATTATCTAACCGTGCTTCCAAAAGTTTTAAAAGGTTATCACCGGTAACACCTTTTTTGCGAGAAGCCTTTTCGAAAAGGTTTCTGAACTGGCGCTCTAACAAGCCATAGGTATATTTTGCCTTCTGTTTTTCCTTCAACTGAATAGCATATTCAGAAGTGGTTTTTCTTTTCTTCGACATGCCGTGCTGCCCTGGAGGATAGCTTCTTTTTTCGAAGTATTTGTCGCTTCCGAAAATAGCATCGCCGAATTTACGAGCAATCTTGGTGGTAGGTCCTATATATCTTGCCATTGATAACTTTTATTAAAGGTTTTTTTCTAATTATTGTTTACTGAATATTCTGTCAAATCAATTACACTCTTCTCTTCTTAGGTGCACGGCAGCCATTGTGAGGTATTGGTGTCATATCATTGATTACTGTTACTTCAATTCCACTGGTGTAAATGGTTCTGATAGCAGATTCGCGACCAGCACCCGGGCCTTTTACAAACACTTCAACTTTTCTTAAACCTGCTTCATGTGCAACACGTGCAGCTTCCGATGCAGCCATTTGTGCAGCATAAGGAGTATTCTTTTTTGAACCTCTGAAACCTACACGGCCTGCAGAGCTCCAGCTAATGGTTTGACCGGTAGCATTGGTAAAAGTGATAATGATGTTATTGAAAGTAGCATTAACAAATGCTTTGCCTTCTGCATCTACTTTTACTACTCTTTTTTTAGCCTTTGCTTTTGTTACCGCCGATTGTTGCGCAGGTGTTTGCTGTTTTGCCATTTTTATTTCTATTACTATTAATCGTTAACTAAATAATATTACTTGGTTACCATTTTCTTATTAGCTACTGTCTTACGTTTACCTTTACGAGTTCTCGCATTGGTTTTAGTTCTTTGGCCGCGAACCGGTAAACCTTTTCTGTGGCGCATACCACGGAATGTGTTGATATCCTGCAGACGTTTGATGTTTTGTTGCATCTCGCCTTTCAATTCACCTTCAACTTTTAAATGTTCGCCAATGTAGCGGATGATTCCGTTTACCTGCTCATCATTCCAGTCTTTTACCTTAATGCTAACATCGATTTTATTAGCGGAAAGGATTTTGCCTGCAGTAGTTCTGCCAATGCCATAAACGTATGTAAGGCCTATAACGCCTCTTTTGTTTTTCGGAAGATCAACACCTGATATTCTAGCCATATTATTTTAATGAATATGTTTTTTAATTAATTAATTACCCTTGACGTTGTTTGTACTTAGGATTCTTTTTATTGATAATAAAAACAACACCCTTGCGCCTTACAATTTTGCAGTCAACGCTTCTCTTTTTTACTGATGCTCTTACTTTCATTGCTGTTATCTTAAAACTTATATTAAATACTAATTATTAATTATTTATATCTGAACGTTATTCTGCCTTTATTCAAATCATAAGGGCTCATTTCAACCTGAACTTTATCACCGGGTAGAATTTTAATATAATTCATTCTCATTTTACCCGAAATATGTGCAATAATCTCGTGCCCGTTTTCCAATTTCACCCTGAACATTGCGTTACTCAATGCTTCAGTTATCGTTCCGTCTTGTTTTATCAGGTCTTGTTTTGCCATTCAATTAGTTATGTTCCAACACCTTTTTTTGCTTTGCGCATTAAACGCCTTTAAAAAAGGAACGCAAATATAGGGTTTATAGACAGAGTTACAAATACTGACGTAATTTTCTTTGCGAGTTAGTTTCAACCCTATATTTTAACTAATTGAGGGTTCTCCTGTATAGCTTTTTCAATCCACTCAAAAGTGGTCAATATTTCCGCTTTTTGGTTTTTTACCACCACAGTATGCTCAAAATGAACCGATGGCAGGCCATCTTGGGTAGCTATAGTCCAATTATCCCTTTTAGTGTAAACATCCTTTCGGCCCAAATTAACCATGGGTTCAATGGCTATAACACAGTTTTCAGGCAATTTTTGCCCCTCTCCTTTTCTACCGTAATTAGGCACTTGGGGGTCTTCATGCAAAGTTTTACCTACACCATGCCCTACAAGTTCACGTACACATTTAAAGCCATTTTCTCTTTCACAATAATCTTGCACCGCAAAACCAATATCGCCTGTTCTTTTACTTACCAAAGCCTGTTCAATACCTAAGTAAAGCGACTGCTTCGTAACGCGCATCAATTTTTCATATTCCGGCCTTACTTTGCCCACCCCAAAGGTATAAGCCATATCACCGTGGTAGCCATTCATAAAAACTCCGCAATCTAACGATACAAGGTCGCCCTCTTTAAACTCATCAGGTTTCGGAATGCCATGCACTACCTCATCATTAACCGATATGCAAAGCGAGGCCGGATATTTATTATAGCCTTTAAAAGAAGGATGGCCGCCGTGATCTTTAATATATTCTTCAGCAAATTTATCAAGCTGTTCACCTGTAACACCGGCCTTTAAAATTTTAGCCACTTCGGCCAAAGTTTTAGAGAGCAATTCGCAGCTTTTGCGGATTAACTCAATTTCTTCCTGTGTTTTTATTTTAATGGCCATTGTTTCAATCTATCGAACAAAAAAACTTTTTTCAAATTTACTTTTTCTGCAATGCTTTACGCATAAAACGTAAAAAAAAACCCTCTCGTTGCTGAGAGGGGTTTCAATTTTTTCGGTTTACATACTCGCTGTCGCAAAGCCTTGTCTTCCCTTTATCCGCCCGGATGAAGTTAATCCATCATAATGGCGGTTTAATAAATATGTTTCTATAGTTTGCAGGGTATCTAAAATTACACCCACCATAATCAAAATTGAGCTGCCTCCAAAAAACAGAGCGAAGGCACGGTTAACATCAAACATCATTACCAAGGCAGGCATAATTGCCACAATACCTAAAAATATAGCACCGGGTAAAGTAATTCTTGAAATAACGGTATCAATAAACTCCTCAGTTTTTTTACCTGGTTTTACACCCGGAATAAAACCACTGTTGCGCTTTAAGTCGTCAGCTATTTGAGTAGGGTTAATAATAAGTGCGGTATAGAAATAAGTAAATGCTACTATCAATAAAAAGTAAACAGCATTATAAGGAACCGACTTAATATCATTGAAAGCAATCAGGAACTTTCCGTTCTGGTCGAAGCCCGGAAGGAATTGCGCTACTGTTGCAGGTAAAAACATAATTGCCTGTGCAAAGATGATAGGCATTACACCCGATGCATTTAATTTTAACGGAAGGTATTGACGAACACCACCCGACTGCATCATCTTTCCGCCTTGTACTATATTTCTCTTTGCATACTGTACCGGTATTCTTCTGGTGCCTTGTATTAAAAGTATACATGCGCCAATAACTACTACTAAGAAAGCTAATTCGATAACGAATACTATCAATCCGCCTTTAGCAATAATTCTTGAAGATAATTCTTCGATAATAGAACCGGGGAAACGTGCAAGGATACCAATCATAATGATTAGAGAGATACCATTACCTATACCTTTATCGGTAATTTTTTCGCCCATCCACATTACAAATAAAGTACCTGCGGTTAAGGTTACTATGGTTGAAATTGAAAATATAAACGGAGATAATGAAGGTATAACCGCAGCCGAATCAGCATTGCGCAAATACACTACATAACCTGCACCTTGAAAAGCTGTAACAGCAATAGTCAGTAATCTGGTGTACTGATTTAATTCGCGGCGTCCGCTTTCGCCTTCCTTTTGTAATTTCTGGAAATAAGGAATAGCCATGGTTAATAGCTGAATAGCAATAGATGCCGAGATATAAGGCATAATACCTAATGCAAAAATAGATGCACGTGCAAACGCGCCCCCTGCAAATAAGTTAACCAAGCCCAAAATACCACTTGAACCCTGCGATTTTATTGACTCTAACGATGTAGGGTCAATACCGGGTAGAGTGATATAAGTTCCTAATCTGTAAATAACAATGAGGCCCAGGGTAAGAAGAATTCTCTGTCTGAGTTCTTCTATACTCCATATCTCTCTTAATTTCTGAATAAGTTTCATGCTGCTATTTAAATAATTTTCTGTTCCAAGCAAAAAAGGATTTCCGTATTTTGGGAAATCCTCTTCATATCGGGATAATTTACTTCACAATAGTTACTGTCCCACCTAGGCCTTCTATCTTTCCTTTTGCCGATTCGCTGATGGCATGAACTTTAATGTCAATTTTCTTTTTCAATTCTCCGCTGCCCAATACTTTTAGCAAGGCACTTTTAGCAAGCATACCTTTTTCGCGAAGTCCGTCAACACTAATTTCTTTAAAGCCGTGCTTTTCAATCATGGCTTGAATTTGACCAAGATTAAGCGACTTATATTCAACACGCGAAAAATTCTTGAATCCTACTTTAGGCAACCTTCTTTGCAATGGCATCTGTCCACCTTCATGCGCAGGTTTACGTGAGTAACCTGAACGAGATTGGGCACCTTTATGGCCACGGGCAGAAGTTCCACCATCGGTAGAGCCTTGTCCACGTCCTAATCTTTTTTTCTTTCTTCCTATTGAACCCGGAGCAGGTTTAAGATTGTGCAATTCCATTTTATAGATATTTATTACTGCCTGTTAATTATTTATTCTCAACCTTGAGCAAATGCTGTACTTTACGAATCATACCGTCAATAGATAATGACCTTGTAAATTCGTTGCTATCGCCTATTTTATTTAGCCCAAGTGCCTTCATTGTTCTTTTCTGGCGCTCGTCCTTTTCAATAGTGCTCTTTACCTTTGTAACTTTAACCTTTGCCATTTTACTTTGGATTTTCTAAATTCTTGATTCTATTATCCTTTGAAAACTTTCTCCATTGAAACACTGCGGTTTTTTGATACCGTGTAAGGGTCACGCAATTTGCTTAGTGCATCTAACGTAGCTTTAATAACGTTGGCTGGGTTAGCGCCGCCTTGCGATTTTGCAAGTACGTCTTTAATACCAACACTTTCCAACACAGCACGCATAGAGCCTCCGGCAATTACACCGGTACCTTGTGATGCCGGCTTTAGCATAACCTTTGCTGCACCAAATTTACCATGCTGAACGTGAGGAATTGTTCCTTTAAAAATTGGAACATTCACCAGATTCTTCTTTGCATCGTCAATGCCTTTCTGGATAGCTTCCTGAACTTCGCGTGCTTTTCCTAAGCCTTCGCCTACAATGCCATTGCCGTTACCAACAACTACAGTTGCCGAAAAAGTAAATGTACGTCCGCCCTTGGTAACCTTAGTTACACGACGAATGTTCACCACTTTCTCTTTCAGTTCCAGTTCGCTCGCTTTGAGCTTTTGCATATTCAATTTTGCCATTTCTATTGGTTGTATATCTAAGTTTAAAATTTAAGTCCACCTTCACGTGCTCCTTCGGCTAATGCTTTCACGCGGCCATGATATAGGTATCCGCCACGGTCAAACACCACTTCGGTAATGCCTTTTTCAGCAGCTTTTTTAGCTATTGCAACACCTACGGCTTTGCCTTGTTCGCTTTTTGTACCGTTACGGGTAAACTCCTTATCGCGGGTTGAAGCCGCTACAATAGTTCCGCCTTTCACGTCATCTATCAATTGAACATATATCTCTTTATTGCTGCGGTATACGCTCAATCTTGGACGCTCAGTAGTTCCGCTTATTTTGCCGCGAATCTTAGTTCTGATTTTCTCTCTTCTTGCAATTTTATTAACTGCCATAACTATTAGGTTATTTGTTATTCGTAAATTATTACTTACTATTTTTTAGCTGCGGCTGACTTACCAGCTTTTCTTCTTAATACTTCGCCTACAAACTTGATACCTTTTCCTTTGTATGGTTCAGGCTTACGGATAGAGCGGATTTTTGAACATACTAAGCCCAAAAGTTCTTTATCGTTAGTTTCAAGTGTTATAATAGGGTTCTGTCCTTTATCTTGTTTTGCTGAAGCCTTAATTTCAGAAGGCAACAAAACTACTACCGGGTGAGAGTAACCTACGCTAAGTGTCAATACACTTTTGTTTACATCGGCACGGTAACCTACACCTACAAGTTCAAGATTGGCTGTGTAACCATCGGAAACACCTTTTACCATGTTGCTTAATAAAGCGCGGTATGTACCGTGAAGCGATTTATGTCTTTTTTGCTCTGTAGGACGTTCAACGGTAACTACACCGTTATCTATCTTAACTGCAATATCAGGATTAACTTCCTGAAACATTTCGCCTTTAGGGCCCTTTACCTTTACTGTGTTGCCCTTCATTACTTCTACCGAAACTCCTTTCGGTAATGTGATGATGGCTTTTCCTATACGTGACATATATCTAAATTTGAAGTGTGAATTCGGAATAAAGAATTAAAAAATTTCGCATAAAACCTCGCCACCAATACCTTTCGATCTTGCTTCTTTTTCAGTCATTACCCCTTTTGATGTTGAAATGATGGCAATACCTAAACCGCTTAATACGCGAGGCAATTCCGTAGTGCCTTTATACTGGCGCAAACCCGGGGTTGAGATTCTTTTCAAATCTTTAATAACCGGTGCCTTTGTGGTACCGTCGTATTTCAACGCAATTTTAATAACACCTTGCTTATCGGCAGTGTCATCAAATTTGTATTTAAGAATGTAACCGTGTTCGTACAGAATTTCGGTAATTCTTTTTTTCATTGTTGAAGCTGGAATTTCAACTAACCGGTGGCCGGCTTGCTGTGCATTCCTGATTCTTGTCAAATAATCTGAAATAGGATCGGTCATTTTATTTTCTTTTTATCGTTCTTTTACTAATTCCCATTTTTTACCCTGGGCTTTGGGTTGTTTACCATGAAGACTTTGTAACGCCCGGAATTTTTCCATCGCTGGCCAAGTCGCGGAATTTAATACGCGAAACACCAAACATACGGATATACCCTCTGCCTCTGCCTGTAAGTGCACAACGGTTGCGCAGTCTTATTTTCGAAGAGTTTTTAGGTAATTTGTCTAACAAACCCCATTCGCCTGCTTCTTTTAATGCTTTTCTTTTTTCAGCATATTTTTTTACAAGCGCTTCTCTTTTGCGTTGACGTGCTTCTACTGATTTTTTAGCCATCGTTTATTTTTTATTACAATTCTTTATTTGCTTCAATTAATTACGCTTCTTTAATCTCTTTTTTGAAAGGCATACCCAATTTTTCAAGTAAAGCATAAGCCTCTTCATTGGTTCTAGCAGTTGTTACAAACGTAATATCCATGCCATTCATCTTGGTTACCTTGTCTATTTCAATCTCAGGAAAAATGATTTGTTCTTTAATACCCAAAGTATAGTTACCACGGCCATCAAATGCCTTATTGTTTATACCTTTAAAATCGCGCACACGAGGCAACGAAACAGAAACTAAACGGTCAAGAAATTCATACATTCTCTCGCGACGTAGTGTTACACGTGCACCGATAGGCATTCCTTCACGAAGTTTGAAGTTAGATATCGCCTTTTTAGCTAAAGACGATACTGATTTTTGTCCGGCAATAGCGGTCATTTCGTTTAAGGCAATATCCACCAATTTTTTATCGGAAGTAGCCCCGTTAACGCCTTGGTTTAAACAAATTTTTAGTAAGCGCGGCACCTGCATTACAGAGGTGTATTTGAATTCTTTTACCAGTGCTGGTATAATTTCGTCCTGATAGCGCTTCGCGAGGCGCGGAGTATATTTTGTTTTGCTCATTTTATTACGTTTTAGCACGATTCCAACCGTGCTTTGTTTAAAAAGGATTGCAAAAATAGGAGATAATAGCAGAGTTCCAAACTATTGGTGTGAAAATGTTTTCTTGTTATGAATTGGAAGTTATTCTGGCAGTTAACAAAACAAGTGTAGTCTTACCAAAAAAAGTCTGCCGGAGAACAGATGGATTCAATATTTTTAGAGCCAATTTATTTGGCTATCAATTACTTATATTGTTTTTTTGATTAAAAAATTATTGGAAGGACACGCTAAAAGTTATTTAAACTTTGGCTTTGTTTCGTATCGTACACTATCCAATCTTGTGGTAATTATCTGACCCGATGGAAGGATTTTATTTATGTAGCTAACCGAATCGAAAACTGAATACTCTTTAAGTGAATCAATTTTTACAAGTTGTTTTAGCGAATATGAAATAATTTCATTCCCTTTAATATAAGAGTTTGTCACTGCCTGCAAATCTATGGTTGAGTCAGTTTGATCATCAGGGCCCGTTTCCTGGCCACCACTTAATGAGAAATAGGAAACTGGATTGAATGTTCTATCAAGAAGGACATAAAATAATTCGTTGTAGTCATCACCTGAAACCCTGACAACTATTGGAGTCAGACTTCCAATATTTTTTTGTTTTGAAACGAAAATAGCACGCATATACTGAATAACATAGCCTGGATCTATTTTCCCTTCCTTAGCCATAATTGGTATAATCAATTTCATCTTTTGGGCGCTATCCAAATAAATGATGGGGATGCGCATTGTTGAGTCCGCAAATAGTTTATCTGTTTTCTCATCATACCAAAACATATTTTCTATCAGCGAACTTTGAATATCCTTGAATGGAAACAAACTATCGGGCAATTGAAATGCATCTGTGTTTATCTGTTTTTTATCTATCGCAGTTTGATTGTTGGAACAAGCGGAAAGTAAAAGAACTAATAAAAGATAAAGTAAAATTTTCATGTCGTTAAGCAGTTATTTGCCTGATGGGTAAAATGATTTTGTTACTTCAATAGTTCCTACAATATTGCTGTTAAACTCTTCAAGATCTTCGGCTGGCACCCAAAGTTCATTATGAATTTGGCCACCTACATTTTGCACCTCAAACTTTTTTAAATAATCGGATTTGACAGCAAACTTCGTAACAAAACCTGAACCGGAAGCGGCAACGTTCCAATCTCTTGCAATTTGTATAGCGTAATCTTCATTCATTACCGGGTAAAAAATTGGCTGCTCAGGAAGCCGAGGAGGAAATTTTTTCCAACCTGCTTCTTCAATCAAAGCGAGTTCTAATGGCCCAACCGGCCTGAAAAGTATAGTTGTCATTTGCTCGCTATCCATTCGAATCTTTTTCTAAACCCTTCATAAACCCTTCTTTCCTTTTCATCCTTTGCCGTTTTAATGGTGCTATTAATGCTTCTCAAAAATTGTTCTGTTAGTTCTTTGCTAATTTCAACTTGCGAACTTTGTCCATAAGCGTCCGAAGACTGTGAAGCCCCTTCTATGTAATATTTCAAATAATCTGTTCCGCCTCTTATCAATAGTTGTTGACCCAGTATGTGAAATTTATTATATATACACCACGCTTCTTTAGAGTATTTTCCAAGCTCAAGATAAAGGTCCCGAACGAGTTCAAGTTTTACTGTGCCAATCTGCGGAATAAGAAACTCACAAAGCTCTGCTCTAAATTTGTAATTGTCATCCTGGAATTTGGCACCGTGTTGTCCATTCCAATCAAATTTTATTTTGTCAAAATCCACTAGGGAATAATTATCAGCGAATAATTGAAGTGTTGTGTTGTCCATCTTTTAAGTTCATTTTTGCTAACCGGCACACTACTTCCTCAACTCATTTTCCAATTCGCTTGCGGTCATGGGTTTGGCTATTATTTTCTTTTGCTTGTCTAATAGCAGCATAGTGGGCGTGCCGGTAACATTATAGTCTTTGGCAACCTTACTGCCCCAACCTTTAAGTTCCGAGCAATTAATCCAGTTGTAGTTGCCATCGTTAATAAATTTCTTCCACAGGGTTGAGTCGGTATCAATAGAATAAGCCAGCACTTCTAATTTTTTATGTGCAAGGCCACTGTTTATACTTTCGTAAACCACCTTTACCGGCGGCAACACAGTAGTGCAGTGCGGGCACCAGCTCGACCAAAATAAGACCAGCATATAATCAGTATTAATTTCAGAAAGCTTAACGGGCTTACCGTTAATGTCATTCATCTCAATACCAGGTGCGGGCTGGCCGATAGCCAGTTTTTTCATTTTTTCAGCTTTAATTGAATAGTCATCCTTCAACTCATCATTTTTGCAAGAGGTGGCCAAGTATTTGTCGGTAATATATAGCACCACTTCTTCCATGCCTACTTTTTCAAATCCTTTAGTAAGATATACCAGCACATAATTGTTAACAGCGTCATTTACCTTTACCTTACTTGCAACAACATCGGTAGCCTTCTTATATTCCTGTGCCTGCTGTACTGATGTGCGCTGTTTATCGTAGAACAATGACATAAACGACATTATTTTATCGGGAAGCAAACTGGTGCGCAATATTATGGTATCGGTAAAATCTACATCATCCAAAAAATGGGCCTTTATATATTCACTTCTCTCTAAATCGGTCATTTTCTGCGTTGCCTCTACAAACTTGAAGAAGCTGGGCTTTTGCTGAATTTTTATAATTCGGGCGGCAACGGTATTTGCATTTTTTTCAAGAAAGCCACTAACATACTTTTGTTGCTCTGCCAACACTTTTTGAAAATGCTTTTCTATTTCATCATAAAAGCCATCTGTGTGCGGATAAAAGCGCAGGGTTTGACTTAAAATTTCTAACCGGTCCTGATATTGATGTTTCATGGTACGAAAAAAATCGTAATACAACCGGTTTTCGTCAGATTCAATAACCCTTAGGCTATCAATTACATACCCAAACGTAGTGTTAAACTTTATGTTAGCGTAATTGAAAATAAGGTCGATATTGTTTTCTTCACTGCTGGTTAAATCGGGTTTATAGGTTCTACCCAACAATAATTTGTAAATGCCAATTGGCATGTTTCCGGCAATTTGCATTTGAAAATTGCCGCCGCTATCGCAAACTACCGAATCGATTTTTTTCAAATCATCGCCATGCACCGAGGCGAGGTATATCTTTTTTTGAGATAAGCCCTTAACAGTTCCCTTTACATAATAAGTTTCAGCGGCTGATGGTTTGCCCCCTGATGGTTCTGCACTGCTTGCTTTGCAGGCAAACACGAACAGGAAAAATACTGTAACAATTGAGTTGTATAAATTCATAATTTTTCAAAGATATATAAAGAACCTTTTGCTTTGCAAGAGATTGATAAGCAAATAAACACAAGCTTTTTAGTTTCAAACATACATTGCATTTTTTTGCTATTTAATTTTAGGTTTTTTCACATTAATAATAGCTTTACCTTGTAAACCGGTAATCAATACCATAGCCGAGATTACAAATTTATTCTGTTTATCTTTATAGCAGCTTAACCATAAAATCAACAAATGAAAGGAACAAAATTTTACATTATTGCTTTATGTATTTTATTCTGCATGCCCTGTTTTGCACAATTGGAGGTTGATCACCCGATAGAGCTGACTGGCTCAGGAACCAATGCAAAAGTTACAGGCATACAAAGTGTAACCGGCTCGCGCGATGCTACAAGTGTAGAAGCCGTACAAAAGGGAAGCTTTATTTATGCCACTGCTACAGGTTCGGGCAATAATTTTAATGTAAATATTACTCCTGCTTTAAGTGCATACCAATCGGGCATGGTATTCAATTTTGTATCTAACCAAACTGTAACAGGTGCCTCAACATTAAACGTAAACAATCTGGGCCCAAGTGCCATTAAAAAGAGCGTAAATATGGATCTTACGGGTTGCGAAATTGAAAACGGGCAGGTGGTAACTGTTGTATACGATGGAACAAATTTTCAAATGACTTCGGTAACCTCTCTTTTAGGTTCAGCTCCTTCCGGTGCTAATGCCGGACCAGATCAGCTTAATGTTTCGGGCTATGCAACTATTACTTTAGCTGCAAACACACCATCAAACGGCACTGGTGTATGGAGTATTTTAAGCGGGCAAGGAGGTAATATTACTAATACTTCAAACCCCACCAGTACGTTTACAGGCCAGCCATCTACAACATATATTCTTCAATGGACCGTATCAAATTCATGCGGTACCAGCTCCGATTCAGTTACTATTTCCTTTTCAGCATCTTGTTATCAACCAGGCAATCAAACATTCGGCTATACCGGTTCGCAGCAAATATTTACTGTTCCCTGCGATGTTACCTCAGTTACTATTGAATGCTGGGGGGCGCAAGGCGGTGGTGGCTCCAACACCGGTGGCCACGGCGGTTATGCCAAAGGTGATTTGGCTGTAACCACTGGACAAACCTTATACGTTTATGTTGGGCAAGCTGGCAGTGGGTCCGGATCGGGCGAAACCTTTGGTGGTGGAGGAAACGGTGGATATTCCGACAGGGGTTCAGGCGGTGGCGCTTCCGATGTAAGATCAGGTGGCAATGCAATTGCCAATAGAGTTATTGTAGCCGGCGGTGGCGGTGGTACCAATACAGGCGGCACCGGTGGTGCGGGTGGTGGAAATACCGGCGGCAATGGCAGCGATGGCAATTCGTTTGGAGGCACGCAAAACACTTACGGCACCGGTAGTTGCTGCCCTTGCAACGCACCAACACAAGGCAACGGACAGGATGGTTATTGCGGCGGTTGTAACGGCGCAGGTGGTGGTGGTGGATATTATGGTGGCGGGGCTTGCACCCAAGGCGGTGGTGGCAGCGGTTACGTTAGCGGCGTTACCAACTCTTCTATGCAAAACGGACTACAAACTGGCAACGGACAAATAAAGTTTACTTGGTAATTTCCACTATTCAACGCTTGTCATAGTTTCTTTCGGGTAAAGCAGCTACATCAATTTTTACGTAGGGCAATAGCTTATCGTAATGCTCATCGGTCATTACAAAAAGCCTTTTCAGATCGGTAGGCTTGTAAAATTTTGCACCTTTATCTTTGTAATGCTCAATTGTCATGGCTTGCTTTTCTGTAAAGCCTAATCTCATCCACTCAGCCACACCAATTTTGTTGGGGTCAAAAACGAAATAGCTTTCAGCAGGCTTCTTAAAGTATACATGCGCTTGACTTTTCTTTTCTATAGCTGCGGCAGTATCAATCCTTGTGGTATCAGCAGAAACTGTAACCTCTGCATGGCGGTTATATGCTTTGGTAAAATCAGCAATTTCCTTCTCGCATTTTGAATTGTCGATATGCTCAACAGGCTTAAAATAGAAATAAGCCTTAGGCGCAACTATAATAAGCATCGCAAGAACAACCAATACTATAACAGCATTGCGCTCTCCTTTTGTAAAAGTGAAATATTGTTCCAGCCATTTCCACATAGATATTAAAAATATAAATTAACTGACAATAGAAAAATAAAAAAAGCCCCGACTATTAGTCGAGGCTTTCGTGTCTTATTTGAATATAGTTTTAGTTCGAGCGATCTTCCAATGCTTTCACCAAACCAGCAATTTTTTGCGATGATGAAGCTTGTAATGCACCAATAACATTTTGTGCAGGAGATTGAAGCATAGAAATAATGTCGCCAATCAATTCCTTCTTGCTCTTCAGCTTTGCTAATACAGCAAGTTGGTTATCGCCTACAAACACATCAGTATCAATATAAGCGCCTTTCAACAAAGGCATTTTGTTTGTTTTACGGAACTCTGTTAACACCTTAGCGGCAGATGCACCATCGGTGGCAAACATTACACCTGTAGGGCCGTGTAAAAGCGGGAACAATGCCTCATAAGTTGAACCTGTTTGTTCAAGCGCTATCTTGATCAATGTATTTTTAGATACACGATATTCGATACCCGAGTTAAAACAAAGTCTGCGAAATTTATTTACCTTCTCAACAGTAAGTGTTGATGAATCGGTTAAATAAAAATATGTTGAATTGCTGAATTTTTCTTTCAGCGTTGCTATTTCCTGGTTTTTTTTATTTTTTTCCATGTTTTCTTTGATTTAGAATTTTGGCTATTGCCTAAATTATGCCTCTGAATTTTTGTAATCAATGTTAATTCCGGGGCTCATGGTTGATGCCATGCTGATGCCTTTAAAATAAACTCCTTTAGCTGAACCTGGTTTCATTTTAGCAAGCACACCTAAAAGCATTTCAGCGTTTTCGTTGATTTGCTGAGCTGTGAAAGATACACGGCCTACTGAAGTATGAACGATACCAAACTTATCAACCTTGAAAGCAATTTTACCCTTCTTCACTTCTTCTACTGCTTTACCAACTTCAGGTGTTACAGTGCCCGATTTAGGGTTTGGCATTAAGTTACGAGGGCCTAATATCTTACCTATCTTGGCAATTTTAGCCATAACGTTAGGCGATGCAATTACTACATCAAAATCTGTCCAGCCTGATTCAATTTTTTGAACAAACTCTTCCAGTCCAACAAAATCAGCACCCGATTTTCTTGCTTCATCTTCCTTATCAGGCGAAGTAAGCACCAATACGCGTTTTGTTTTTCCTGTTCCGTGAGGTAATGCTGCCGTGCCTCTTACAGCCTGGTCAGCTTTTTTAGGGTCAATGCCCAATTGAATATGCAAATCAACAGAAGCGTCGAATTTGCAGGTAGTTGTTTCCTTTACAAGCTTTGCAGCGTCAGAAAGGTTGTACAGTTTGTTGATATCAACTTTACCCTGTACGGCTTTTCTTTTTTTAGTCAGTTTCATTGTTTGGTTTTTTGAGGTCAGCGGGCCAATGGAGCCCTCCCTCGGTTATAAAAATAAGTATGAATGTGGAACTCGGAATGCGGAATTTAAAAACTTCCGAATTCCGAATTCTAACTTCCGAATTAATTAATATCCTTCAA
Organism: uncultured Bacteroidota bacterium; assembly: GCA_903919075.1. GTDB lineage: Bacteria > Bacteroidota > Bacteroidia > Chitinophagales > LD1 > Bog-950. The sequence goes on from CAIXGR010000075.1 coordinate 66,857, forward strand.
CGTTAAAGCCTGCGCTTTTTGCCGAACCTGCAACCATGCTCATGGCCGATTCAACAGTAAAGCAGTTCAAGTCAGGCATTTTTTCTTCAGCAATTTTCTTGATGATATCTTTGCTAACAGTACCAATTTTCTTTCTGTTAGGCTCAGCTGAACCGGCAGTCTTCTTAGTATATTCCATCAACAAGGCGTGAACCGGTGGTGTTTTGATAATAAACTCAAAACTTTTGTCACTGTAAACAGTAATTACAACAGGCAAAATTTTACCTATTCTATCCTGCGTGAGGGCGTTAAACCGCTTGCAGAATTCCATAATGTTTACACCTTTCGAACCTAATGCCGGACCAATTGGAGGAGCCGGGTTTGCTTGTCCACCTTTTACTTGTAATTTGATGAACGCTTGAATTTCCTTTGCCATATATCTATTATTAAACTAATTTAAATTGAATGTTAAGCTATTTTCTCTACCTGCATAAAGCTTACTTCTACAGGTGTTTTTCTTCCGAATATTTTTACAATTACTTTTAACTTCTTCTTATCGTTATTAATTTCTTCAATAGTGCCTATAAAGTCGTTAAAGGGCCCATCGGTAATTTTCACATCTTCATTAATAATAAACGGCTCGGCAATAGTTTCACCGGCGTTCATCATTTCATCTGCCTTACCTAAAACTTTATATTCTTCAGCCTTAGATAGCGTTCCCAAAAATCCCAACACGCCATGCACTTGTCTTACTGTAGTCCATTGTTCCTGGGTCATTTTTGCATCTTCCACTTCCATATATATATAACCCGGGAAGAGTGTTTTTTCTTTAATTGTCTTTTTACCTGCTTTAATGGTATAAACTTTTTCAGTAGGAACAAGGATGTTGGTTACAATCTTATCCCACTTCGAACGGTTTATTTCAAGCAACACGTGCTCGCGAATCTTGCGTTCCTGTCCGCTAATTACACGAACCACATACCATTTTTTACCTTCTGCCATTTTTTTACTTATTAGCCTTTTGGTATCGGTGTCGATCCGATAATTAGTTTATAAACTTCAGTTGTGCCGTATTTAAAAAACACGTCAATGCCTAACACTACCACCGAAATGATAACTGCGGCAACCAATACGATAACAGCGCTATCTTGTAACTCGCCCCATGTAGGCCAGGTCACTTTGTGCATCAACTCATCGTATGCCTCTTCAAAATATAATGTTATTTTATTCATTCGTTTTATTTCTTAATCCTTTTAAGCAAAATATTTTGCTACTAACTATGTCCTCTTTTCCCCCTCGTGAATATTTGCAGGGGCAGCCAGATTCGAACTGACGTCAACGGTTTTGGAGACCGCTATTCTACCACTGAACTATGCCCCTAAATTCCATTTTAACACCAAAACCGCATTAAACCTCGCTCCAAAAGGGACGCAAATATAACCAGATACGCGAATTTTCAAAAGGTAATGACATTCATAATTTTAAGCCCCCGAAATTTATTCAGTTAGTTATCATAAAAAACTATGTCTTATAACGTGTCAACTACTACTAATCACACCCAACAAAGGGGTAACACTTTTAAAATTAAATAATTGATTATCATATTGTTAATTAAAAAACTATGTCACCACCTGTTACTCCCTCTTTAAACATAATATATTGACAATCAAGTAATTAATATTTTATATCAAAACAGCCCTTAGCTCCAAATTTCCCAACTTTTTTCAGCCTGCAATTCCAGCATTTCTTCTCCATTTTTTGTTTGGGCTCCGTTCTGTTTGCCCTTTTTAAGAAACAATGTTTCGGCAGGATTATACACCAAATCGAAAAAAAAGTCTTTTTCAGTTACCTTTTCGTACGGAATTTCAGGAGCAGCTTCCTTTTGTGGAAACATACCCAACGGCGTGGTATTGATAAAAAGATTCGAGTCTTTTAAATGCCCCTCAATTTGAGAATATATAATACAGTTACCTTTTTCAGTTCTTGAAACTAACTTGAAAGGTATCTTCAACTTTTTCAAAACATAGCACACCGCTTTCGATGAACCACCGGTGCCCAGAACAAAGACAATTGCAACCGAAGATTTCAAAAAGCCACTCACAGATTTTTCAAATCCATATACATCGGTATTGTAACCTTTCAGTTTTCCATTTTCAATTTTAATACAGTTCACCGCCCCTATTTCACGCGCCTCGTCATTTATATCATCTAAAAACGGAATTATGTCTTCTTTATAAGGAATAGTAACATTCAAGCCCACAAGCTCAGGCTGGCTTTTAACTAAGGGTATAAACTCTTCAATAGAAGTTATTGGAAACAAACTATAACTGCAATCGCTTATTTTTTCGCGCCTGAATTTTTCTTCAAAATATTTTTGCGAGAACGAGTGTGTTAGGGGATATCCTATTAACCCGAATTTTCTCATGCTTGTTTTCCGCTGGTTCTGCTTTTATAAAATTGCCATATAATAGGAAGTATGGATAGAAACACTATACCAAGTATAGCAATTTCGAAATTGTTTTTTATGATGGGAATACCACCAAATAAATACCCCAGAGAAGTAACCCCACCTACCCAAAGTATAGCTCCGGTTATGCAGAATATAATATAACGGAAATAAGTCATACTACCCGCGCCTGCTACAAACGGGGCGATGGTGCGCACTATGGGTATAAACCGCGCCATAATAACGGTTCTACCGCCGTACTTGGCATAGTACTCATGCGTTTGCTCCAGATATTCGCGTTTAAAAAACAGAATTTTTTCGTGCTTCTTAATTTCGTATCCAAAAAATTTGCCTACAAAATAGTTTACATTATCGCCTAACAATGCCGCCAGTATAAGTAAAGGAATAAGCACTTCCATTCTCAACGCCCCATGCGTAACCGGCGAAGCTATAGCAGCACCAATAACAAACAAAAGCGAATCGCCCGGAAGGATAGGCATGATGATTAGCCCGGTTTCAACAAAAATAATGAGGAAAAATACTGCGTAAAAAACCGTATTGTATTGGGCTATTAAATGATTAACATAATCAGGGTCTCTGAGATTCTTAAGCAACTCAATAGTAAGATGAAATATATGTTCCATAAAAAATAAATAGCGGGCAAAGATAAAATAAGAGGCCATAGATGCAACATACCATACTTTACCGCTTTTTAAACTATAGCTTTTCCTACCATCTCTTTCTTCTCTTCCGCTATAGCCGATTTATAGTTTTCTTTTACTACTTCCGCCAGCTCTTTGTTTTGCCGTTTACTTTCAATCCATTCAATTAACGGAAACCCCATAAGGAAAAAAGGTTCATTAAAATAAGGAATAATTTCTTTTTTCAATTCAGTTAAAGAAAGAAGGACTTGCCTTTCAGATGTAAAAGTCAATGCGTCTCTTATAAAATCAAGTATAATGGCTTCGGGTTTTTGAAGCCTTTGCTTCTTCATTAAGTAGCGGTATGTAGAACGCAGCATATAGCCCATGTGTTCAAACTCGCGCTGCTCATATTGTAAAATAAGATTGATAATACGCGCCGACGATTGAAGGTCGAGCCGAAGACTTGAATCTGAATTGATTATTTTTTGAAGATACTGCTGCGCATTTTTAAAATCTTTATTCCTGAAATAAATATCGAAACAAGTGCAATGCAATAAAAGCTCTCCTACCGGGTCCAATTCCTTCTGACTGGTTTTAATCAACTCGCTTATTTGTTGAATATACCCTAATGCTTCCGTAAATTCTCCGCGTGCAAAAAGCAATGATGTTTCTATGCGGATGAAACCAATTTTGTTTTTAGCCGGCAACTTAATATCTGTGGCATTGTGGGCACTTTTCATTTTTTGGGCAAGGTTATCTGCTGCAATAAATTTTTTAGTAAGAAGCTGCACCGTGATTAGCTCCTGCATAATACCAAAATATACACTGGCATTAATATATATCAAATCGGGCCGGGCACTGTAATATTCTAACACCTGATTCATGGCAATAGAGGTGTTTTCGAAATCATCCAGCGTTAGTAAACTCATAGAGAGTAATATCAATCGGTTCATTTCGCCCCGAAACGATTTTGTTTTACTATGCAAAAGTTTATCCTTCGAAATACGTAGAACAAAATCTTTCTCCTCATCGGTTTTGGCTGCACCGTGGCGCATTACAAACGAGGTTAATTCAATTTCTAAATGCCTTAGCTGAATTAGCTCATTATATTTTTCAAGTATATCAGCCTCTTCCTGCACCCACTTCGGTTTCTGTATTTCAATTTGGGCAATGTCATTAACATATAATGCCACTCTCGACTCCCAAGCTATCAATTCAAGCAACTTAGGAAACAACTCATGTTTTTCGGCATAGGCCTTTGCTTTCTTAATAGTGACAGCACAGTTTTTGAACAGCCCCTTTTTATATAAAATCTCAATCTCTGTCAGGTAGCTGTTTAGTGTTGCGTTTTCGGTATCGTAATCGTAAAAGTTTTTCAGGCTTTTCATTACCTGCCGTTGCAGGTATAGCTTTACATTTCTAAATTGAGTGAAGTAGGGTTCGCCTTTAAATTTTTTGCGTACGGCGGCTTCATCATATTCATCATGCGCGTCAATAGCATCGAAAAGCCGTAGGTAATCTTTGCTTTTACCAGTGCGGTACTTAGTACTATTCAGTTTAAAATATCGCTTTTCTTCTTTGCTCATTGCCTTAATAAGCACAAAAAGCTCATCCAATTTTGCCATACTATGCTATAAATCTAATTACTTTGAATTTATAGCATAATAAAATAAAAAAAATAATCAAAATTAATTGATAATCAATGTATTAATTTAAATAAATTTACTTAATAAATTGTTTAAATAGACTTGAATTTAAAACAACTATATTAACATTGGTTTGATTTAACTGAGTTCCCGAATTAGTATTGTAAGCTTTAAAAAGAATGCAGGCTATAAATAGCTTACATTACATCAGGCAATAAAATATTATTAAAATAATTCATCATGAAAAAAGTTTTCCTTCCACTAACGCTAGTAGGTTTTATGTTTTGCATAACCCTTCAACTAAACGCACAGGGCGTATCTATTAATGCTACCGGTTTGCCGCCGGATAGCTCGGCCGAGTTAGATGTTAGCGCAATGAGCAAAGGGTTTCTAATGCCCCGGGTAACAGCTGCACAAAGAGATGCCATTAGCAACCCCGCTACCGGCCTGTTTATTTACAATACCGATTGTAATGTACTTAACTACAATGCCGGCACACCCACTTCACCAAATTGGGTAACAGTAACCACCTCAAACGCTTTGGTGGCAAATGTTACTATATCGGCCAGCCCGGTGGGTGCCATTTGTGCTAACACAAGTGTAACCTTTACTGCCGTACCTTCCAACGGCATCAATTCTCCAACTTACCAATGGAAATTAAACGGAACGGATGTTGGAACCAACAGTTCCACCTATACCAATTCAGCCTTAAACACCGGAGATGTGGTTAATTGCATACTAACATCAACCGAGCCCTGCGTTACAGGCTCGCCGGCTACTTCAAATCCAATTACTATGACAGTAAATCCGTTGCCAACTACACCAGGCCCCATTACAGGCAGCTCAACCGTATGTGCTAATTCTACAGGCAATGTTTATTCCATTAGTCCTATTGCAGGTGCCTCTACTTATATATGGTCTGTTCCATCGGGTGCGTCTATCACCGGTGGTGCAGGAACCAACTCTATAACCATTAATATGGGAACCGACACCGGAACCATAAGCGTAGCCGAAGTTAATGGCTGCGGAACAAGTTCGGCAAGCACATTATCTATTACTGTTACCGGTGGGCATGGTTCGCAAACCTTTAGTTATACCGGTTCTTCTCAAATATTTACTGTTCCTGCTTGCGCCACGCAAGTGTTTGTAAAAATGTGGGGTGCCGGTGGCGGTGGTGCCAGTTGGTATGCCATGGGCGGCTCGGGCGCATTTGTTAGCGGGTATTTAAATACAACACCGGGGGCAAATCTTACAGTAATTGTTGGCGGTGGTGGCGGCGGTGGTTGTTATCAATGTAGCGGTGCTTCGGGTGCCGGTGGTTTTGGCGGTGGTGGAAATAGTGGCACCGATTATCCGAATACAGATACCCGTGGTGCAGGTGGCGGTGGTGGAAGAACTGCTATACAAATTACACCCGGCACCGATGCTGCAACAGCCGGGGGTGGCGGTGGCGGTGGTAGTATAGGTCAATACGTTACCTCGCCATATGGTGGTGGTGGTGGTGCACCAAATGGTGCCGATGGAGGCTCATCAGTAGTGGCTAATGGTGCCGGAAGCGGCTCAGGACATGGGGGAACAACATCAGCCGGTGGTGCAGGCAGCACCGGTGGAACTACCAATACAAGCGACGCTTCATCGCAAACCGGTTCAGCCGGTGGTGCCGACCCTAACGGCGGTGGTGGCGGTGGCGGTGGCTACTACGGTGGCAGCGGCGGCAGCGGAAATTCAGATAGTAACGCAGCTATTGGCGGCGGCGGTGGCGGCTCTTCATACACAGCTAATCTTACCTCTGTATCAAATATCGCAGGCTTGTATGGTGGCGACCAGGGTGGAAACTGGGCCGCACCCAATAACGGAGATATTAATTACCTAACCGGAGTTGGAATAGGCGGCGGAAACTGGACGAATGGCGGCAATGGCTTGGTAGTAATTTCGTGGTAAATACTTAATTATAAGTCACCACTTTATTTACGATCGGTATTGCTCAATAACCTGTATCACTGCAGCGTCAGATAACAATGAGTCATTCATGTCAAATATCATTGGGTGCTCCTTAAAGTTGGCAAGCAAGCCTTTTTCCAAATTCATTATCGCTTCATGGCGGTTACCTGCCTGGTAGTAAAAAACCGATTTGATGTAGAATATTTCGGCATCGCCTTCATATTTTGCTTCCGCTTCATTAAGCACTTGAAATGCTTTTCTAAAATCTTCAACATTAAAATATGCTGTGGCAAGGTTAATCCAGTTTTGCTTTACATGCGTATCGAGCTGAAAAATACGCTCAAACATTTCCAAAGCCTTTTCATTTTCGTCAATGCTCAAATAAGCCTCCGCCAATGATGCCAGGTAATCAATATTTTCTTTGTTCAGTTTTACCGCCCGCTCGAATGAAGAAACTGCTTTCATCCATTTTTCTTCAAGCCTGTAAGTTTCGCCAATCCGGTAAAATGCTTCGTCGTAATATGGGTCAACTGTAATTGATTTGCGCAAGTAGCCCCGGGCTTTCGAAAGTTCACCCAACTGCTCATAACTCTCCGCTGTTTTCAAAAACAATTCTTTATTGGGCTTAGCTAGTTTAATGGCATCTAAATAAAATTCAATAGCCTCTTTATAGCGGCCCATGTTGTATATCACATCACCACTACAAATGTATGCCGCATCAAAATTTTCGTCAATAGCAACTACATAACCAAAAGCCTCAAGCGCTTTTTCATATTCCTGCAAACCCGCATAGGCGTGGCCCAAGTTAAACCAAGCCAGGTGAGAGTAAGGGCTTAACTCTATTAACTCCTCATGAAATTGAATACTCTCTACAAAATGTTCGGTAAGTTCGGTACAAAACCAAAAGCGATTCAATCCCTCTTCGCACATGGGGTTAAGGCGCAATGCATTTTTTAGCGCTTCAACAACTTCATTATATTTTTCCTGGTCTTCATAAATGTCGGCCAGTTCTAAGTATAATTCACATTTATCTTCTTTTTCGGTAGCAATGGATAATGCGTATTCTACTTCTTCCTGCGCTTCAGCATGTCTTCCCTCCCATAGGTGAATATCTGAACGTATCAGGAAAATATTAATATCGTTAGGGTCTAATCTTTCAGACTCTTCCAGCACTTGCAACGATTCAGCAAATTTTTTCTGATTGGCTAATATTTCAGCTTTTTTAGTAAAGAAGAAAGAAGAAAAGGCGTACTGCCCAAGTGCGGATTCAATAACCTGGAGCGCCTTATTATACTCCCGGTTTTCCTGATAAAACTGAATGATTTGTTCGTAATTCTCTTCCTCTAAAAAAATCTGTTGCTTCGCTTTTACCGACTCCTCAAATAACTTCACTAAGTCAACAATCTCTCCAAATGATGGTTCGTAGTGGTCGCTTTCTTCCATAAGTATGAATTTACTCTAAAAAAAGGATTTTCAAAGCCGAAAATGATTTTTATCAAGGAATTTCAATCATAACGACAAGCCGAAGATAACTTCAGACACTTAATAACGTTAGTCCAGTTTTCAACAGCATTAAAGTGGATTGTATATACCTTATGGCAGATATTTTTGTTGGCAGTGTCTATTATTCGGCAAATCGATAGCCCGATTTAAGAAGACTTGAAAAACTAATGCAAACAGAATGAAGCTTAAAAATAATTACATTGCACAAAAATATACACCATGAAAAGGCTCTATACAATTTCGTTATTACTGATTGCGCTTTTAATAACAACTGATATTTATGCCCAGTGGGGAATGTCGGCAGATTCAATGGTTTTAATAAATGATGGCAGCACTTTTGGTGGCGGGTATGCTCCCTTCAAATTTTGCACCGATGGAAATAATGGAGTAATAACCACATGGGTAACCGGCACCCATATTTTTGCCCAACGGGTAGATGCGAACGGATATAAAAAATGGGGCACCGGTGGCATATTTGTTTACGATTCAACAACGCAGCCACTTAATGCAGGTATAACAGAAGACGGACATGGCGGATGCTATATTATGTGGATTAAATACCAGGTGATAAATAGTAGTGCCAGCTACACTTACGTTGCACAGCGAATTGACTCTAATGGAAATGAATTATGGCAGCATGATGGCCTACAAGTTATTTTTCCTAATGCCATAAACAATTTCAGCGGCACAAATCTTACCCTGCTAAATGATAACGGCAAAGGAGCATTCTTAGGATTGGAAGCCGGTTGGTACGGCGGTGCCGGTAGCATTCGCGCGGCTAAAATTGATACCAACGGCAAGCCCCTGTGGGATTCGTCAGGTATTGCTGTAAGTATTATTAGCGACTTTAGAGGGCCAAAACTTATTTCCGATGGTTTTGGTGGTGTAGATATGATTTATTGGGGCGATGTGGCGGGAGCCGGTAACATACACCTGCAACGCATAGATTCGGCCGGTAATTTAAAATGGGGTGCAGGTGGCCGCGGATTAAATACTTTATTCAATATTGGTTTTCCTAATTATAATATTACCCCTAGCGGTAATGGCGATATTATTGCTACTTGGGATGGATACTCATACCACTCCGGTGTTTACGCTCAAAAAATTGATACCGGTGGCAATTTTTTGTGGGATACGATAGAAGTAATGGTTTGCGATACACCTGCAGGACAAACATACCCTGATGTAATTTCTGACGGTATGGGTGGTGCATATTTTGCCTGGAGCGATGGCCGTGCTGCGGCTTCACCGGCCCGCATATACGCGCAAAGATTAAACGCAAATGGCGATGAACAGTGGATACACAACGGAATTGCTTTAGATACACTTAATACCTACAACCCAAACCCTTCGCTAGCGCCCGATGTAAATAATGGCGTTCGTGTTTTTTGGCCTAGCACCAATATTCAAGAACATACTTTAATGCAAAGAATTGATACAAGCGGGAACATACTTTGTGATAACTTAGGCGACCGGGTTACCCCGTTTAATACTGTAACTATTTTATATGGCAACCGGTCTGTACTACACAGAGCGAGTGGTGGCGATATTGTTTTGGGCTATGCTAACTATGGTTTATATACCCAGTACGTCCCTACTGGTTGTACTTTTGCTGCCGCATATAATGCCTGCGACAGCCTAACCGGTAATTTTGGTTCTATCGCGTTGTCGGCATCTACCTATCAGTTTAATGATTCCTCTTTTGCATTAAGCGGAACTGTTCAAAATTGGAAGTGGGGTTTTGGAGATACGGCTTCTGCTACAAATGATACTTCTTCAATACAAAATCCGCAACATACATTCTCTTCTCCGGGAACTTATAATGTTTGCCTAATAGTAACCGGTGGCACCTCAGGCACTGTTTGCAACGATACTATTTGCCAGCAAGTGGTAATTATTCCAAGCAATATCCAATCTATTAATTCATATACATTCAACATTTATCCTAATCCGGCTAAAGATAATTTCACTTTAGTTTGTTCAGATTTAAAAGATAACAAAACAACACTTCTACTAACCGATATTTACGGTAGAACCATACAAACATCTGCTTTGAAAAATGGCGCCAATTTGTTTAACCTTGCTTCTTATGCATCCGGATTGTATTTTTTAAAAATACTTGATGCTGGTGGAAATTTAATGGCGCAACAAAAAATGGTAGTAAGCAAGTAAAAACAAAAACCGTTATTTCGAACAATGGATGAGGTAAACCAAAAACAAAATTTTACTCCAGTTGGCTCGCCGAAGGATACTTCGTTTTTAGAGGGGCCACATTCTCGATTTAAGGAATTCACTTTTTTGCTGGATGTAATGCTTCAGTTTATAAAAGGCTTTAGAAAATTACACTTTGTGGGCCCTTGTATAACTGTATTTGGGTCCGCCCGGTTTAAAGAAGGCGAACAGTATTATGAACTTGCCCGAAAGGTAGGCGGGGAAATGGTGCAGCTCGGTTTTACCGTAATGACGGGCGGTGGGCCTGGCATAATGGAAGCAGCTAATCGCGGAGCTAAGGAAGCCGGAGGAAAATCAGTAGGCTGCAACATTGTTTTACCTACGGAACAACACCCTAACCCTTATCTGGATCTGTGGGTAAATATCGATTACTTTTTTATTCGCAAGCTAATGCTTACTAAATATTCGTACGGCTTTGTGGTAATGCCCGGCGGTTATGGAACACTAGATGAATTTTTTGAAGCTCTTGTTTTAATACAAACCGGAAAGCTTAAAAAATTTCCGGTAGTTTTAATGGGCAAGGAATATCACACTGCACTATTTCAGCATATTCAAAACATGGTGAAGGAAAAAACCATTAGTGCCGATGATGTAACCCTGTTTCTTTTTACCGATTCGGTTGAAGAAGCCAACGCTCACATAAGCAAATATGCTATTGAGGGATTTGGGCTTAAAAGACGAAAAGAAATGAAACCGAATATATTGTTAGGAGAAAAAAAGCCAATATCTGCAAATAGCAATTAGTGTTACCGGCGATATCTATTTATCGCAATAACGTTTAATAACCGGGTATGCTTCCAGTATGCCTAATTCGCCAGCTTTGCTTAAGCTTAAACAGGCAGGTTCATTTTCGCGAAGTAAAACAAGTAGTAATCCTTTATTATAGTGTGCCTCGGCAAAAGTTGGGTCTCGTGCAATAGCCTCGTCAATATCTTTAATAGCGCCGTAAAAATTGTTGGTTGCAATTTTAGCCCAGGCCCGGTTATACCAGGCATAAGTAAAGTTCGAATCAATGGTAATGGCTTCTGTATAATCAGCTATTACCAGTTGATAGCTGTTTGCGGCTAAAATATTTGGGGATATATCTTTCCACTTTTCGATTGCCTGTTCGTTATCCACATGTTGTAGGTCAAGCAGTTTTAACCTTGCGTTGCCTCTTCCAAAATAAAATGATGCATTAGTGGGGTCTAAATCTATTGCTTTATCAAAATCAGATATTGCCCGGTCGAATATTTGTAAAACACTAAAAATAGTTCCCCTGTCGGCATAATTGGCCGCACTGGCCGGCGAATTATTTATGGCAGTATCTAACTGCTCAAATTTCTTTTTCATAAGCCGCGCATCCATACTATCGTTTTTACTGAATAACGTTAGCTCTCTGCCACCATAATGCAGTTTTGTTTCGGCATTGTAAACCTGCACTTTGTTTCCTGCTGTTGGAAACAAAATAATTGAAAATACAGGCTGTGGTTGAATATCGGCGTGTATATATTGAATTTTATTTTTAACCTCTTTCGCAGTTTCAAAATCATCGGATAGCGTTACCATCTTCATTAACTTCAGCGTTTCAGAATACTTTGAAGAATCGCTTGCTGATAATTGAAGTTTTTGAATTTCATCTGCATTCTTATCGTCTTTCAACGCACCTTTTATATCGCCCATTGCTTTTTTTACCTGACTGCGATTTCGGTAAGCATCTATAAATTCTGGATACAGGCTTATTACCTTATCGTAATCTTTTAATGCCAGCACTAAATCTCCTTTTTCAAACTCAATACCGGCGCGGTTATAATAAGTTAGCAGGTGGTCGGGTGTAATGGATAATACTTTTTCAAAATCGTTTAGTGCTCCATAGTAATCTTTCATTTTCGCTTTTAACAATGCCCGGTTGAAATACGCTGATGCTGAAAATGGCGATAACTGCAATGCTTTATTTAAATCTTCAAGCCCAGCCTTATTATGCTCCTCATCTATTTCAAGCAGTGCTTTTTGAAACAAACCATAAGCGCTTGCTGAATCTATTTGCAGCGCCAAATTAATATCCAGCATGGCCGAATCTTTTTCACCAGCTCCTTTATGTGCCATAGCTCTATCAATATAAGCCCGGGCATCGCGCGGCTTCTTGGCAATAATTCTATTATAATCATTAATAGCCTCACTGTATTGATTCAGATTTAACTCGCAAGCACCGCGCAATAAGTATAAATTTTCATCTTTAGCATGCATTTTTTCGGCCCGGTTACAATCTTCAATAGCCAATTTGAATTGTTGAAGTGAAAGATAAATATGCGCACGTTGCACATAAATTTCAGCATTGGCAGAATCGAGAGAAAGTGCTTTTTGATAATCATCTAAAGCACCGGTGTAATTAAAAAGCCGGTCGCGGGTAACTGCGCGATAAAAATATAAATCTGCCCGGTAGGGAAAGCCATCTATAGCGCGTGAGCAATCCTCTTCGGCACCGGTATAATCATCTAACTGAAATTTTGCATAGGCTCTCCAAAAATACCCGTCATAATTTTCGGGGTTTATCTTAAGGCCCATATTGAAATTCTCGATTGCTTTGGCATAATGGTCCTGCGACAATTCCATCCTGCCTATTTCAACAAAATTAGCTCTGCGTTGTGCATGTAATACATTGGACATAAGTAAGAGTAATACTAAGGCAATATTTTTTGCCGTGCGTGTTTGCATGTAGCTTTTAAGGTGCTGCAAAGCTTTATACATCCGCTGTATTTGTGTGCTCATCGTCGGGCATTTCGAAAGGCTGGTTATCAATTTTGCGATAAGCCCATCCAAAAATCAACGGAAAAACCCACAATGAAAACATCATGGCACAAAGTATACCACCAATTACAACACGCGCTAACGGCCGTGAGCTTTCAGAGCCTATGCCGTGAGATACTGCTGCAGGCAGAAGCCCTATTGCAGCCATCAAGGCTGTCATCATAACCGGACGTATATAGGCACTAACACCAAGCCTGATGGATTGATATAGGGAACCCTCCTGCCCTTTCAAATTATCAAGATTATGTTTAAAAGCAGTAATAAGCAACACCCCCACCTGAATACAAATACCAAACAAAGCGATAAACCCAATACCGGCAGAAATACTAAAATTAGTACCGGTAACATACAGCGCAATAATACCGCCAACAATTGCAAAAGGCACATTCAAAAATACCAGTGCAGCATCTTTAAAGTTTCCGAACATGATGAAGAGCAACAAAAATATAAGCGACAAACTTATTGGCACAACCTGCATTAATCTTTTTGAAGCTCGCTGCTGATTTTCAAAGTCGCCTTGCCATGCCATGGTGTAGCCTTTCTTTAAGGTTATTTTTTTACGTACTTTTTGTTGCGCCTCGGCAATGGCGCTACCCATATCGCGGCCTACCACCGAAAATTTAACTACCGCGTACCTAGCATTGTTATCTCTGAAAATAAGACAAGGGCCTGTTTTTTGAGTAATGGTTGCCAATTCCTTAATAGGTACTTTAGAACCACTTTGTGTGGGCACCAACAAATTTCCAATGTCCTCCGGTGTCTTCCGATATTCCTCTGGCAAGCGAACTCTTATATCAAATGTTCTTACTCCTTCATATAATGTTGAGGCCGTAAGACCACCAATAGCCATAGCCACAACCGCATTAGCCTCAGCAGTTGCAACACCATATAGAGCCATTTTCTGTTGATCAAGGTTTACATCTATCTCCGGTTGACCGGTGCTGTGTATCACGCCCAAATCTTCTACGCCCCGAACATCTTTAAGTATGTTATAAACTTGGGTAACCTTGCGTTCCATATACTCTAGCGAATCTCCGTATACCTTTACGCAAATGGAACCTTTTACGCCTGACACTGCTTCCTCAACATTATCCATAATGGGTTGCGAAAAATTAAGATTAGCTCCGGGTATTGAGGCCAGCTTTGCGCTCATTTGTTTTATCAACTCTTCCTTTGTTATGTGCGGGTTCCAATCATCTTGTTGAGATAAAAGCACATCAAATTCGTTATTATAAAAGCCGGTAACGTCGGTGCCATCATCGGGCCTGCCGGTTTGCGAAAGCACATGGGTTACTTGGGGGAAGTCCATTAAAAGCGCGCGCACTTTTCGCGATACTTTCACACTTTCATCAAGCGATACACTGTATGGTAACTGCACCCGTAGCCAGATGGAGCCTTCATTTAATTCGGGCAAAAATTCTGTACCCAAAAATTTGAAAGAGTAAATACCAATCATCATAGCTATCATGGAAGTAATTACCACAACTTCTTTATGCCTGAATGCTTTTTCGAAACCTAAAAGCATAAATCCGGTTAGGTGGTGTACAAACGGATTATGTTTTTCGCGAACGTTTTTCTTTAATAACAGATTAATTAAAACCGGTACAATAGTAAGTGTTGTAATCAATGCGCCCAACAAAGCAAAGCCTAGTGTGTAAGCAAGAGGCGAGAACATTTTTCCCTCCACCTTTTGAAAAGAAAATATAGGCAGCAGGCCTGTGATGATAATAAGTTTTGAGAAAAAAATTGCACGGCCTAACTCAGCACCATTCTTTTTAATAAGCCCCAGCTTGGTTATTTTATTAAAGCGCTCCATACCCAGCTCGTTCGCTTTATTATCCAGTATTACGAACATCCCCTCCACCATCACCACAGCCCCGTCTATAATAATTCCAAAGTCAATGGCGCCCAGCGAAAGCAGGTTAGCACTCATGCCCATTAAATGAAGGCAGATAAAGGCAAACAGCAACGACATGGGAATGATGATAGATACAATAAGCGTTGTGCGCCAATTGAACATAAATAGCGATACCACGAACGTAACAAACAGTATACCTTCTATAAGATTATGCAGCACGGTGTGCGTAGCAAAACCTATCAGGTCCGACCTGTCGTAATAGGGAACAATTTTTGTATCCTGAGGCAGTATGCCGTTGTTTAATTCATCAATTTCACTTTTCAGGTTGTCAATTACTTCGGTGGGGTTCTCTCCTTTTCTCATTACAACAATAGCCTCTACAACATCATCCTGGTCGCTTACTATTCGCTTACCGGTAGAATCTATTGAGCCATCGCTGCGGCTTACCCATCCTAATCTGGGCACGTTTGATATTTCTACGGCAGCTACATCTTTTACAAGTAGCGGCACGCCGTTATTGTTTTGAATAATTACATTCTTTATTTCGTTAATATCATTCAGTAGCCCTATTCCGCGAACAACAAATGCTTCGTTGTTCTGAATAATCATATCGCCACCAATATTAATATTGGTTTTTTGCACGGCCGTAAAAACATCAAGCGATGTAATGCCGAAAGAAGTAAGCTTACCTGGGTCAACTTTTATTTCGTACATTTTGGTTTTGCCCCCAAAACTGTTAATGCTTCCAATACCTTGAACTGAACGCAACCGGCGGTCGACAACCCAATCCTGAATGGTCTTTAACTCGCGCACATCTCTGAACGTACTTTTTAAAGTATACCTGAAAATTTCGCCGGTTGGGCCGGTTGGTGGTTGCACAGAGGGCAAGATGCCGCCGGGAAGCCCCGCATTCTGCAACATATTCATTACCTGTTGCCGTGCCTGAGGATCTTTTACACCATCAGCAAAAATGAGCTTTACGTACGATAGGCCAAAAATACTGGTTGAGCGCAGGCTTATTTTATCCTGCACCGGGTTCATGGCAATTTCGATAGGAATGGTAACAAATTTTTCAACCTCCTCGGCACTGCGGCCAGGCCATTGGGTAATAATACTAATTTCAGTATTGGTTACATCGGGAAAAGCCTCAATGGGCATGTTCTTAAAAGTAATAAGTCCGGCAACAACCAAAACAATTCCTGTAGCTAAGATGAAATACTTATTCTTGAGCGAAAAACCTATTAAGCCTCTAAGGAACTTATTCATTTCTTTAATTTTAATGTGTTTGCAATAGCACTTGCATTACAAACCATAGTATTGTTCTTTATTCTTTACAACCTTTTTTTAGCTGTTTAACTCTCCGTAAATTAAAATAGCCTCCGTTGCAATTACCCGGTCGCCTTCTTTCAAACCCGATTTAATATAAGTTTTATCGCCGGTGGTATTTAAAACCTCAACCGGTGTAATGGATGCATCGCCATGTCCGTTGTAAACAAGAACATAATACCGACTGTTATCGTAAATTAATGCTTTACTGGTTACGCAAAGCGCCTGCCTGTTTTCAGGATTGGCAATTTCGATACTGGCAAACATTTGTGGCTTCAGTTCGTATTTCTCGTTAGCTATTACTATCCGCACCTTCATTACTTTAGTAGTTGGATCGAGCGCGTTTAGCATTTTATCCACCTTACCCTTAAATATTTTACCGGGGTAAGAAAGTGTGGTAACGCTTACCTCATCGCCCATGTGAATGTTATTAATGTTCGATTCATAAACATTGGCCCAAACCCATACATTTTTTAAATCGGAAATGGTGAACAGCATTGTGCTGTTATCGGTGCGGATGGAAGTTCCGTTGGTGATATTTTTTTGTACTATAAATCCGCCTACCGGTGCCTTAATTTCCCAAACACCTTTTGTGTTGTCGCCATTTATTTTCAATATTCTTTGGGCGGTTTCCAATTGGGCCTGTGCCTGGCCGTAATTAGTTTCGGCAGTGGTAACATCAAGGCTTGAAGCCAATCCATCTTTAAAAAGATCCTGTGCCGCCTGCAATTGTCTTTTTGTAGCGGCCACATTTGCCTGCGCAATGGTAAGGCTGCTTGAATAATTAGCCATTTCGCTACTGGAAACAGTTCCCAATATTTGCCCCGCCGATACGTAATCGCCCAGCTGCACTTTAATATCGCGAACATTGCCGCTTACTAACGGAAAAATATTTACCTGGTTATCCTGGTTCACATCAACCATACCGGTAAAAGAAATGGTACTAACCAGCGGCATGGTTTGAACGGTATCAATCCGCAAAGTTTTTAACAGCGAATCAGGAATTACGTATTTGCGGGTTTCATCAGCAGGCTTTTCGTTTTTGCCGGTGCAGCTTTGTATTGCCAGAGAAAGCAAGGCAAAGCCGACGATGAAAAAAGGTGTTTTTGCTATAAAAATTTTATTTCTCATTACTTTTATTTCTTATTTAATTACATCCTTACCTACAGCCATGTTCAGGTTTTCTTTGGCTGTATAATAACCGGCTATATAATTATTGAAATTGATTATTTGTTGCTTGTAAGTATCCATATATATAACCAGGTCGCGCAATGTCATTTCCTTTTTTTGAAAAATATTATAGATACCCGACATCAATTGATCGAACGCCTGATTGTTTTTAATTTGAACATCAATATCAAGATGCGATAGTTGCACCAGTTTTTCGTACGCCTGATTTACATCGTTCAGCGCCTTTAATTTAGAGGCATCCAGCTGCACTTCATTTTGTTTTAAGGTAGCTTTTGCCTGCTTAATACCGCCCTGGTTAAAATTCCAGAGCGGAAGTGGCAAGGCCACACCAAAACCGGTATAGTTAGTGTACGAGCCACCGGCCTTGTCGTATATTACTGATACATCTAAATCAGGCGCTATTAAAGATTTATTATATTTCACATACCAGTCTGATGCAGTAACCTGCATGGCATTATTTTGAACATCGGGGCGGTTTTCAATAGCCGAAGCATAGAGCGAATCCATAGTAATATCCGGTAACTCAAATTTGCCAACAGCAGGCATATCAGGTATTAAAACAGACGATGGCTGCAGCTGCAGCATGTATCTCATTTCAGCTTCAAGGTCGTTTACCTGATTTAAGTTATTGGTAATATCGGTTTGCAGTTGAAACTTGGTGCTTTGTATAATTATCACATCTTTTAAGGCTACATCATTTTTTGAGTATGCTTCGGTAAGCGCCTTTTCTAATATGATAGATTTTTCTAATTCGGTATCAAACACTTTTTGTGTTTTCAACAAGGCATTAAGCTGATAAAAATCGGAGCGAAATTGAAACTTTAAATTGCGCAATAAATCGTAGTAGGCATATTCAACAGCCTTTTCGTTCGCTTTATTGTATTGTACTAAACGATGCCGTTTGCCTGCGGTTTTAAAAACCTGGTCAAGCTGCACAGCTACTTCACCCTCGGGCCCGCGAATGGTAAAGGGTATTCGGGTGCCGGGGTTCCATATATTTTGGCTATAACTTAAACCCGGATTATCCCAAAGTTTAGCGGCAATTGTTTGTGCGTGTGCAATGTCAATATTGTAATGATTGGCAATCAGGTCAAGATTTTTTTCAAGCATTATTTTTTCAGCATCCTGCAAACTGATATGAAGCGTATCGGAATGGTTAATATAGGCAACACCCGAAGCCTGACTGAAAGAGCTGCCTGCAACACACAAAAACACAATAAAAATAAAAACAGAAAGCCTGGTTTGGTCTTTCATAAACTTACCCTTTTTTAAACAGCCGCAAGATTGGACTAATGCAGTTACGCAGAGTTTAAAAAAACTTAAAAATTACTAAAAGCCAACTAACGTTAAATCCCAAATTTCCGATACAGGAAAACGAAGCCTATTTCTTCTATATCTAAAAAAACGTATTCGTCCTGCAACATAAAAATACTATTTATTGGCCACTTTTTGGCTAAGCAAATTAGCTGGTGTAAGCCGGTAGAATGGCTAATTCGCACTACCGCATAATAAAAGTCATCTGAATTTGTATATTAGCAATCGTGCAATTATTAAATTGGGGCACCATACCATTAAATTTTATTAACCAATTGATTGTTTTTATATGGATAAAGAGACTTTAAAAAAATTCATGACTGAGGCGATTGACCTATCATTAGCAGGGGTAAAAAATGACGCCGGTGGCCCGTTTGGAGCCATTATTGTAAAGGATAACGTAATTATTGGACGGGGACATAACCGCGTAACTTCTACCAACGACCCTACTGCACATGCCGAGGTAGTTGCCATTCGTAATGCGTGTAACCATTTACACAGCTTTCAATTAGATGGCTGCATATTGTTTACATCATGCGAACCATGCCCTATGTGTTTAGGCGCTATTTATTGGTCGCGCTTGCAAAAAATATATTACGGTTGTAACCGGAACGATGCCGCAGCCATTGGATTTGACGATGAGTTTATTTACACCGAAATAGGCAAGCCCATTACCGACCGTAAAATTGAAATGGAACAACTTTGCAGGGCTGATGCGCTGCAGGCCTTTAAAAACTGGGACAATAAATCAGATAAGATAAAATATTAGAGAGCTGATTAATATAGAATTTTGAAAACAGAAAACTTTACCATTCTCGCTAACCTGATAGATATTTTTAAGAAAGAAATTTATCCGGCAGAGGTTGTTGTTGAAAATGGCTTTATTAAAAAGATATCGCGTACTGATAAACCGGTAACTAATTATATTCTGCCCGGCTTTACCGATGCCCATATTCATGTGGAAAGCTCAATGCTAATTCCATCGGAGTTTGCACGGTTGGCGGTATTACATGGCACTGTAGCTACTATTAACGACCCACACGAAATTGCGAATGTAATGGGCGTTGCCGGTGTCAATTATATGATTGAGAACGGCAAAAAAGTTCCTTTCTATTTCAATTTTGGTGCACCCAGTTGTGTACCCGCTACTGTTTTCGAAACTGCCGGTGCAGCTATTGATGCCAAGCAAATTGATGAACTGCTGGCAAGAAAAGAAATTAAGTACCTGACCGAGATGATGAATTATCCCGGTGTGTTGATGGGGGAAGAACAAGTGCTAGAGAAAATATCGCATGCTAAAAAACATAACAAACCGGTTGATGGCCATGCACCTGGCTTAATAGGGGATAATGCTATACATTATATAAAAGCCGGCATTAGCACCGACCACGAATGTTTTACTTACGAAGAAGCACTGCACAAGTTAAAGCATGGCATGAAAATTTTGATACGTGAAGGCAGCGCGGCAAAAAATTTCGAAGCGCTGATTCCGTTGTTAAACGACTATACTGATAATATTATGTTTTGTTCGGACGACAAGCATCCGAACGATTTAGTACGCAACCATATTGATGCTCTTGTAAAAAGAGCTTTGGCAAAAGGCATTGACCTTTTTAAAATATTACAAGTGGCTTGCCTTAACCCGGTATTTCACTACGGCCTCGACCACGGCCTGCTACGCGAAGGCGACCCGGCTGATTTTATTGTAATTGATTCGCCAAAAAACTTTAAGATACTGCAAACATATATTAAAGGAGAACTGGTAGCCGAAAACGGAAAAAGCTTTATAAAAAAAGTAGCGGCAGATATTATCAATGATTTTAATTGCAAAGAAAAAAATCCAGCGGATTTTTTAATTCCTGCATCTTCCTCAAAAAAAATAAAAGTAATTGAAGCACTCAACGGACAATTAATAACCCGCACTTCATTAGAACATCCCAAAGTTGCACACGGATATATCGAAAGTGATGTGGAGAAGGATGTATTAAAATTGACCGTAGTAAACCGTTATAAAGAAGCTAAACCCGCTCTTGCCTTCATCAAAAATTTTGGATTGAAAAGCGGTGCTATTGCCAGTTGCGTAGGACACGATAGCCATAACATTATTGCCGTTGGCACTAATGATAAAGATATTTGTGAAGCAGTAAATCTAATTGTTCGCGCCAAAGGCGGCCTTTCAGTGGCTGACGGCGAAAAACATTTGCTGCTTCCCCTACCGGTAGCCGGAATTATGACCAATGCAGATGCTTATGAAGTTGCTGACCTATATACCCAAATAGACGCCGCCGCAAAAAAACTAGGCACCCAGCTCGATGCGCCTTTTATGACACTCTCATTTATGGCCCTCCTGGTTATCCCTCAATTAAAATTAAGTGACTTGGGATTGTTTGATGGGGGGAGTTTTAAGTTTGTGGAGTTGGGGGGCGATTAAGTTATTCTTCTTCAAAATAATCGCTATCAATTTTTTTTATCTCATAAGTTTGTTGACTAGTGACGCCAGGATTATAATCAATCATTAATTGAGTCAGATCTTCTCCATTGATAAGGACAATTTTAGTTTCGTTCTTAGGAGTGTATTCTAAAGCTTCTGGCGTAAATGATGATGTTGTTATGAAAATCCCCTTTTTTGCCCCCTGACCAGCAAGAGCGCCAACAAATTTTTGAATTTCAGGTCTTCCGACTTTATTTGAAAAATCCCAACGTTTGGCTTGAATATATATAATGTCAAGGCCGAGCTTATCCTCCTTTATTGTTCCATCAATTCCCTCATCACCGCTTTTACCAATGGCCTTCCCCGCATCTTTAATAGATCCGCCATACCCCATTTTAACCAATAGCTCGACGACAAGTTTTTCAAAAAAAGAAGGGGGCAATTCGATTATCCTTTTTATTAACTCTTGCGCCAACGATTTTCTCAGGCGTAAATATCCCCCCTCCAAAATTTCTTCAGGAGTTTGCTTTTGCATTTCTGGTTCGGCAGAAACTGCTTTTTCAATTGAATTACTTTGTTGAATATTTATAAACTCCAAAAATTCAGAAAATTGACTTAAAACTCGATTGTCAATTTGTTGTGGTTTTGATTTTAAAAACTCCACTCCCCGCTGTGTAATTACGACTACAGCTCGTCGTGGGTAATCAACTAATCCCGCTTTCTTCAAGTAAGTTTTAGCCCAGCCTACTCTATTATCAAATAACCTTATCTTCCCACTTGGGAGTAACTCTTTCCGTTCGTCCTCCGTTAGATGAAACTTCACAGCAAGGCTTTCTATAATTCCCCGAAATTGATGCTCCTTTTGGTCTTCAATATCTTTGAGGAAGGGCAACATTATAGTTTGATAATCTGGTACAGCCATATCACAAATTTATTAAAATGTAATTCTTAAAACATCATTTTATTTAAAACAAATTCATCCACTTCAAAGAATATATGCATATCAGTGGTGAACTGAGTTACTATTAACGCATAGTTGTACTGTGTACTAGTAATGTCAATAATTGTTTCAGCTTTCATTTTTCACCTGAATAATCTCCGCCGCAATACTAATAGCAATCTCCTCCGGTGTTTGGCTTTTAATAGGCAAGCCAATAGGTGTGTGGATGGCTTTTATTTTAGCCTCATCAATACCTTCATCTCTTAGCTCCTGAAGCATTTTTTCAATTTTCGCTTTACTGCCCAGCAAGCCCAAGTAGCGGAATTTCTTATGAATAAGCTGTCGCAATACAATCCCATCGGTCCGGTAGCCGAAGGTCATAATAGCTACAAAATCTTTATCGCTTTCCGGTATTAACTTATTTATTTCGGTATAATCTACCACGTATCTATCGTTCGCATAAATATTCTGTTCCAATGTGTTCAAATCTTCCCGGTTATCATAAACAGAGATGTAAAAATTAAGGTCGCTGATTAATTTTGAAAGTGCCAGCGCACAATGCCCGCCGCCTACAATATGAATGCGGTAAGGGTATCCCATTTTTTCGGTAAATACAAAATCTGTTTCCGATTTTTTCTCAAAAACATATTGTGTATCCAAACCGGCATCAGGAAGAATAGTAAACCCTTGTGGCGTGAATTTAAAACTTGCATCCTCGCCATTTTCGAGAATCGTAAGAATTTTATTTACCGCATTATCATCCTCCGGTTTTACAAAATACACGGCCAGCGTTTGCTCGCCCGAGCATATCATGCCCGATTGATTAGCAGAAGCACTTTTAGAATGGATTTGTTGTTTCAGCAAAGTATTTAACTCGTGCCGTTTCAACATTTCTCGGGCCAATTCTACAAATTTATGCTCCATAATGCCTCCGCCTACCGAGCCGCTCATGTCTTTTTCAATAACTGCCATTTTAAAGCCCTGCCTGCCAGGGCTGCTGCCTTTGCTTTCCATTACGCATAACAAAAAAACAGGCTGTTTTTGCTCCAATTGCTCCTTTATAAATTGCCACAACTTTAAATCTTTTACCATATTTCGGCTTGGCAGCTAAACTAAAAACAAGTTTTCTATTTTTACCCCAATTTCACACAATTTCTTTAATGGCAGACTTAGCAATAAAAAGTAAAAACATACTAACCCCGGGCGGAATACAGGCTGGTGTTGTGATTATAAGTAATGGTAAAATTACAGAAGTAATTTCAGGGCAGGATTATAATGGCACAGCCGAAGACGTGGGCGACAGCATAGTAATGGCCGGGCTTATTGACCCCCACGTACACATCAACGAACCGGGAAGGACAGATTGGGAGGGCTTTGACACCGCTACCCGGGCAGCCGCAGCCGGTGGAATTACCACTTTGATTGAAATGCCCTTGAATGCCTCGCCGGTTACAACTACAAAAGGCAATTTTAAATTGAAGCAAGATGCCGCTAAAAATAAATTACATGTAAACTGTGGTTTTTGGGGCGGTGTAGTTCCCGATAATTTGAATGAGCTGGAGGGATTATTGGAAAGCGGAGTTTTTGGTTTGAAGGCTTTCCTTACCCATTCGGGTATTGATGATTTCCCGAATACCAGTGGAGATGATTTGCGGAAAGCGCTACTGATTTTAAAGAAATACGACAAACCGCTTTTGGTGCATTGTGAATTAGATGAAGAAAATCCTGACAATATATTTTTAGAGCAAAAACCGCGCAGCTATTCAGCCTATTTAAAATCAAGGCCAAAAGCTTGGGAAAATAAAGCCATAAAACTGATGATTGACTTGTGCCGCGAAACAGGTGCCCGGGTACATATCGTGCATCTTTCATCGGCGGAATCTATTGCACCTATTCAAAAAGCAAAAGCAGAGGGTTTGCCCTTAACCGTTGAAACCTGTCCGCAATATTTATTTTTTAATGCTGAAGATATTCCTGATGGCGATACCCGTTACAAATGCGCTCCACCCATTCGCGAGAAAGCCAATAATGAACAGTTATGGCAGGCAGTTAAAGATGGAACTATTGATTTTATTGTTACCGACCACTCCCCTGCCCCGCCAAACTTGAAAGAAATTGAATCGGGTAATTTGAAGAAAGCGTGGGGGGGTATTGCCGGTTTGCAATTTTTATTGCCTTCGGTATGGACCAAAGCAAAGGAAAGAGGCTTTACCATAGAGCAATTTGCCAAACTTACCAGCGGAAATGCGGCGAAATTCATAAAACTTAATTCGCAAAAAGGCAGCATAGCTAAGGGGATGGATGCTGACATAGTAGTATGGAACCCTCATAAAAAGTTTAAAGTAGAGGCGGGAATGATTCAGCACCGCCATAAAATTACCCCTTACGAAAACCTGGATCTTTCGGGCCTTACCGAACAGACCTATGTAAACGGGAAAAAGGTCTATGATAAAGGAAATTTTATAGATTTGAGCGAGGGAAAGCTACTGTTGCAGCAGTAATTAAAAGTAGCTATATACTTATTAAACTTAACTAAAGTGAATAACCTAACATTCAAATCATTGCGGGAAGCAAATACAAAAAGGCTTCCACAATTTAAAAATGCAAAAGGGTCTTCTGCCCATAACGCTACTGATGGTTCTGATTGGTCGCCAGCACAATGGTTACAGGCGCTTGTTGGTGAAGTAGGCGAATACGCTAATCTTAGAAAGAAATTTGAACGTGGGGATATTTCAGAACAACAATTTAAAGAAGAGGCAAGTAAAGAAATAGCCGACATACAAATATACCTTGATATACTGGCGTTTAGGCTTGGAATTGATTTAAGTGATGCTGTTGTAAATAAATTTAATGAAGTGAGCCGGCGTGTAAATAGCACCATTTTTATTGATACAAATGGATTATGCTCTGAAAGCCGAATAATGAATGAATAAATATATAGTTAATAAATTATTAATATGAACGAAGTAATAGCACAACCAGCATTTACAACATTAACCGACCTTGCCGCCGAGCGCCTTGGCGGAAAAGCAATAATATGCAGTGACGATTTTTTTGCCGAGAAAGAAAACCTGTTGAAACCCGGCAGAGGAATTTTTATTACCGATAAATATACCGACCGAGGCAAATGGATGGACGGCTGGGAGTCGCGCCGCAAGCGCACCCCGGGGCATGATTGGTGTGTTATTCAATTAGCTACATCTGGTAAAATTACCGGGGTGGATATTGATACTAATTATTTTCTGGGCAACCACCCACCCCATGCATCTATCGAAGCCTGTACTATTCACGAAAATATGAGTGCCGATTATTTAGCTTCAGACAAAGTGCAATGGAAAGAAACTCTTCCTAAATCATCCTTATTGCCCGGTAGCCAGAATTTTTATGAGATTGCGGATAAAGGAATTTATACGCATCTTAAATTACATATCTATCCTGATGGTGGTGTAGCCCGGTTGAAAGTTTATGGTGAAGTGTTTAAAGACTGGAGCTTGGTAAAAAAAGATGAAGTGATTGATTTGGCCTCGGCAGTTAACGGAGCAAAATCGGTTTTGTGCAACGATATGTTTTTCTCGCACATGGATAATTTAATTATGCCCGGTAGAGGTGTAAACATGGGCGATGGCTGGGAAACCAAACGCAATCGCACACCTAATAACCGCGATTGGGTAATAGTGAGATTAGCCCATAAAGGTATTATCCAAAAAGCTTTGGTAGATACTTGCCACTTTAAAGGAAATTATCCCGACACTTGTTTGATTGAGGGTTGTAATATTTCGAAAGAAGAAGAAAGCAATTTGACCTCATCGGATATTAAATGGAAAACAATTTTGCCGCAATCAAAATTACAGGCCGACTTTGAACACTATTTTGAAAAAGAGATTCAAAACAAGGAACCATTTACGCATGTTCGTTTATCTATATTTCCTGATGGCGGCATCAGCAGAATGAGATTATTTGGAACCATCAGTTAATTTACAGAAGGCAAGAATGACTTTAGAACAATTCAATACACTTTCAGCTTCGCAATTAAAAGAAGAACTTTTCAAATGCTGTGGTAGCACTACCTGGGCGGAAAAACTTGCCGATAAAGTTCCGTTTCCTTCAATAGTCGCTTTAAAGCATGAATCGAACCGGATATGGTTTGGTTGCGACGAAAAAGATTGGATGGAGGCCTTTACCCATCACCCGAAAATTGGTGATGTGGAATCTTTAGAGAAAAAATTTGCATCGACGGCTAATTGGGCTTCGGGCGAACAATCGGGCGTAAATGTTGCTGACAAGAATGTCCTGATAGAACTAAAAGACCTGAACGATTCGTATGAAAGAAAATTTGGCTATATATTTATTGTATGCGCCACCGGCAAATCGGCAGCAGAAATGCTGGGGCTTTTAAAAAAACGCATTAACAACGACCCCGAAGAAGAAATTGAAATAGCAGTAAACGAACAGAATAAAATTACACATATTCGCTTAGACAAACTTTTTGCATGAGCCAGTTAACCACCCATATTTTAGATACTTCTATAGGCAAACCCGCACAAAATGTTTCCATAGTATTGGAACAACAAACTGCAGGAGGTTGGAAAAAAATAGCCAATGGCCTTACCAATAACGATGGCCGTATTCCTAACTTACTTGCTGCTGATAAAATTTTAGATAAAGGCATATACCGCTTGATATTCGATACCAAATCTTATTTTGAGAAACAGGGATTGAAATCATTTTACCCAAGTGTAACTGTGGAGTTTGAAATTACCGATGGTTCGCATTATCATGTGCCGTTGCTGTTAAACCCCTTTGGGTATTCTACTTATAGAGGAAGTTGATTATTAAAATATAATTTAGTTAAACAAACGTATCTCGAATAAAAGAGCTTAATTACATTTATGAAGTTATCCATACCACAAAAACAAAGAGATTCTATTCTCAACGAATTGAAAACCGCCAATATTGCTTTCCAGCATATTTACCCTGGCGATAAACCCGAAAGACAACCGGTGCATACCGTTTATGGCGGTGCTAACTTATTTAAAAGCGACAGCATGCCTAAAATGGGACAAGCCGCTTTAAATAGCTTTTTGAATAACGCTCCCAACTTTGTAGTATTGGCACAAGTGCTGGAGTTAACCGGGCATAAAGCATTGCCAAAAACACCAGCGCAAATAAAAAAATTGCAAGCGCAGTTAGATAAAATGACTGATGAAAAACGCAAAAGCCACCCGGCTTGGTTGCCTTACACCGTTTACAAAAAAATTATTGCCAAGCTACAACACGAAGCGATTGAAGATTTTAGAATTGACTTTGAAGATGGTTTCGGAAACCGCCCCGATGACGAGGAAGATGCTACAGCTGTTGCTGCCGCAACCGAGTTGGCAAAGGGCATGAAGAATAAAACTATTTCACCCTTTATAGGCATTCGCATCAAGCCTTTTACTGAAGATTTGAAATACAGAGGTGTTCGCACTTTAGATATTTTCCTGACAACCTTATTAGAAAAGACCGGCGGAAAATTGCCAAACAATTTTGTAGTGATGTTACCTAAAGTAACCATTACGCAACAAGTTGAAACATTGGTAAAGCTTTTTGAAATTATAGAAAAGCAAAACGGTCTTGCCGCTGGTACCTTAAAAATGGAAATGATGGTGGAAGCCACCCAGGCGGTTATGGATAGCGAAGGAAAAAATCCACTGCTTAAATTGATTCGCGCGGGAAAAGGCCGTTGCATTGCTGCGCACTTTGGCACTTATGATTATACGGCTTCGTGTAACATTACCGCCAAATACCAAACCATGGCGCACCCGGTATGCGATTTTGCACACCACATGACTCGCGTAGCTTTAGGCGGCACCGGTATTATGCTAAGCGATGGAGCAACAAACGTAATGCCTATCGGCCCTCACCGTGGCGATAAACTTACAGCAAAACAAAAAAGTGAAAATACAGCCGTAGTCCATAATGCATGGAAACTCGCTTATGGGCATACCATGCATTCGCTCATCAATGGTTTTTATCAGGGCTGGGATTTGAACCCTGCACAATTGCCTATGCGCTACGCAGCAACATATGTTTTCTTTTTAGAAAGCTATGAAGATGCAGCGGTGCGCTTGAAGCACTTTGTTGGAAAAGCCGCACAGGCAACTCTAAGCGGCGATATTTTTGATGATGCCGCAACCGGACAAGGCTTATTGAATTATTTCTTAAAGGCCATGAATTGCGGTGCCATTACTGAAGCCGAGGGAATAGCAACCGGCTTAACACTGGATGAGATTCAGAGCCGGTCGTTTTATAAAATTTTAGAAGGAAGAAGAAAGAAAAAATAAAGTTTGCGCTCAACCATGTTTACAGCCGAGAATATATTTTTAATATCCTGTTTTATAGTGCTGCTGCTTATAGCCTTTGTATTAAGCAAAGTTACAAGTAGTTTGAAAACTCAAACCGATGCGGCTGAATTAGAGGAAGCGCATGAAGAAATAAACCTGCACAAAAACGTTTTCCTGTTCTTTGCTTTTCTTGCTATAATAATTTTTATATGCTACAACGTAGTTGTAAAAACCGGAACACAGGCACACGTAATGGAGTGGCTTAATTTGATAGTACGTTGGGCGCACGTAACGTTTGGTATTGCTTGGATTGGCGCTTCGTTCTATTTTATTTTCTTAGAAAACAGTTTGAACCGCACATACAAACTACGCGATGAATTGGCAGGAAATCTTTGGGCCATACACGGCGGTGGTTTCTATTATATAGAAAAATACAAATCGGCCCCACCTGAACTACCAAGACAATTGCACTGGTTTAAGTACGAGGCTTACTTTACCTGGCTTACCGGCTTTTTGTTGCTTACCCTGGTTTACTTTATGAATGCGAAAGCATTTATGATTGACCCTCAGGTTCGCGATATTACACCGGGCACGGCTATAGGCATTGGCTTGGGCACTTTGGTTGCCGGGTGGTTGGTGTATGATATTATGTGCCGCTCGGCATTAATACACCGCAAAACTCTATTTGCCATTATTGGTTTTGCACTGGTTGTTTTTGCTGCTTATTTTCTCAGTCATTTTTTAAGTGGGCGTGCGGCGTTTATGCTGGTGGGTGCCTTGTTGGGAACCATCATGGCGGGAAATGTTTTCTTCGTTATTATTCCCTCTCAAAAAGCTTTGGTGGCTGCTGCTAAAGCCGGCAAACCTGTAAATCCTGACCTTGGAAAATTTGCTGGGCTTCGCTCCTTACATAATAACTACATCACCCTACCGGTAATTTTTGTGATGATAAGCAACCACTTCCCTACAACTTTTGGAAATGGTTATAACTGGGCAATATTGGGAGGGTTAACTTTAGCAAGTGTAGCAGTAAAACATTATATCAATCTGCATGAGAAAGGCGAAAAAGCTGTGTGGATGCTGCCTTTTGCTACTATAGCTATTTTAGCTTTGGTAATAGTTACCGCACCTAAACCGCCCAAATCAGCAAAAGATTTGCCACCGGTGGCTTTCTCACAAATACAGCCGATTATAAAGACGCGTTGCACGCAATGTCATTCAGCTACACCTACAGATGATACACAGAAGACCGCACCCAACGGAATTATGTTCGACACGCCGGAACAAATAAAACAGCACATTGACCGCATTTTAGTGCGCGCCGTTGAAACCAAAACCATGCCTCAGGGAAATAAAACCAACATTACCGACAAAGAACGGGAGTTGATTGGGGTTTGGATTGCGCAGGGAGCTAAGATGGAATAACTTTGTGACATCAATTGGGCCTGTAACGCTCTTTAAAGTCTTGAATCTCTTTGTAGGATAAATCTTTAAATCCCCATGTTTTTCCTTTATAGGTATTTTCTTCAATGTTAAGCTTTAGCTCGTAAAGGTGCATTAATAGTTTCCTAAGTTTTTCAGCTTCATATTCTGATTCGAGATAAAATAGAAATCTTTTTGTCCCATCTTTTAATGCGACTTCAATAAAATTTCCTTCTCCGCTTAAAGGGTGCCTACCTTCACGTAGACCATCATATCCAGCATAATAAATAGAAATCATTTGACAATTTCGATAGTATACTCTTAACTCATTGACTTGAAAAAAATTATCTGTAAATTTTATGTCCCCAGAAAACGTAATTTGTTTTAGAAATTTTGCTTGAGGAAATATTAGAAGAAAGACAAAAGCAAGTAAGAGCCCGCTGAAAATAAATATGTCTAAAAATATTCCCAATATTTGCCCTTGAACTCTATTAAAAAAATCATTGAAAAACAATCCCAAAATCACTAGGCAAATTACGCTACTAATGACATATATATTAAAAGCTACCAGGTAAATATTTTTCCTTAAAATATAAGTATTAAAGGTTATCTCCTCCATTTTGCAGATTCAAACTACTATACCGGTAATGCTTCAGATTTAAAAGCCACACTCTTCTCATACAATCCCATCAAAACCTTCTCAGGCGTCATAGGTGCATTTAAAGGAATATTTGCTGAAGGGTTGAATGCCTTGACCGCATTACGCAATGCAAAGTAGGCACCAATGCCATACATTATAGGTGGTTCGCCCACAGCTTTGGAGTTGAAAATAGCAAGGCTATCTACTTCTGTTTCTAAAGGATGAATTAAAATCTCTTTAGGCACAGAATAAATATCAGGAACTTTATAAGTGGACAGCGCATTCGACATTAACCGGCCCTCGCTGTTGTAAATCAATTCTTCCATGGTCATCCAGCCAATACCCTGCACAATGCCGCCTTCAATTTGTCCACGGTCAATAGCTGCATTCATACTCTTTCCATAATCGTGAACTACTCTTACTGAATCAATATCATAGGTGCCGCGAATGCAGTCGATGGTTACAGTGTAAAGAGAAGTTCCATAAACGTGGTATGCAAATGGGTGGCCTCTTTCTTTTGTAGTGTCAAAATGAATCTCAGGTGTAGCATAATGTGCGTGCTCAGCCAAACTTTCGCGATTAATGAAACATGCAGTTACTAGTTTTGGCCAGGTCAACTCCGTTTTGTTGCCCTTAACATAAACTACTTCATCCTTTATAGTAATATCATTTTCATTGGCCTTCAATTCAATAGCAGCTCTCTTTTTCAATCTTCCTAAAATTGCTTCGCAGGCTAATTGAGTGGCTTTTCCATTCAAATCGGCAGTGGCGCTGGCTGCGGTGGGCGATGTATTTGAAACCCTGGTAGTGTTGGTGGTTTCAACTTTCACTCTGTTTACAGAAATTGAAAAAATGGTTGCTGCTACCTGCAACATTTTAGTATTTACACCTTGGCCCATTTCAACAGCACCGGTGCTTACTCCTACGCTTCCATCGGTATATACATGCACTAATGCCCGTGCCTGGTTCATTAAAGTTTTAGTAAATGAAATACCAAAACAAATAGGCATTATGGCAAATCCTTTTTTGTAAAGTTTATTTTTAGCATTGAATGCATCTACTTCCTCACGTGTTTTTTTAATGTTGTACAATTCATCGGCTCTTGTCCAGCAGTTTTTGGCCATGCAACCGGCGGTTATTTGTCCGTAATGAAACATATCGCCATCTTTCAATAAATTTTTCTCTTGTATCACTGTCGGTTCAATTCCCAATTCCTCCGCAGCTTTTACAATAGCTGCTTCAATTACAAACATTCCCTGCGGACCACCAAAGCCGCGGAAAGCAGTATTAGGAGGCAAATTAGTTTTGCAGCTATAGGCTGTAACTTTCGCATCAGGAATATTATAGGTGTTATTGGCATGAAATAAAGTACGCTCCAATACCGCAGGCGAAAGATCGGCGGCGGCACCGGCATTTTGATAAAAGGTAGCTTCGAACGCTAGTATCTTTAAATCTTTCGACAAGCCCAATTTAAAATCGCTGGAATAGGGATGGCGCTTACCAGTCATCCGCATATCAGCCATACGGTCTAAAATACATTTCACCGGGCGCTTTAAATGATGTGTTGCCAATGCGGCCATAATGGCCCAGGTGGTAGCTTGGTCTTCTTTGCCACCGAAACCACCGCCCAATCGGGTTACGTCAACTTCAATTTTGTGCATGGGCAAGCCAAGCACTCTAGCAGTTGTGCGTTGAACGGCAGTAGGGCCTTGCGTAGAAGAATATATTTTGATGTTGCCGTTTTCTAATGGCACAGCATACGCGCCTTGCGTTTCAATATACAAATGTTCTTGTCCGCCGGATTCGGCAATTCCTTCAATGATATGTTCGCACTTTGCCCACTGCGCGCTGGTATCCCCATTTTGGAAAGTGCGGGGAGGCATAATTAATTTATTCTGTTTAGCAGCTTCGCGTGGGTCGACAATAACGGGCAGTTTTTCAAACTCAACTTTAATTTTCTTCGCTGCTACCCGTGCAATTTCTTCGCTCTCGGCTACCACTAATGCAATGGGCATTCCCCAAAAATCGACCACGCTTTCAGCCAGCAATTGTTCATCAGGAATAATACCACCAATTTGGTTCTCACCGGTAATATCTTTGTAAGTAAAAATACGTTCTACTCCCGTTACTGCTTCAGCTTCGGTTAAATCTAAACTCTTAATCTTTGCATGTGCCACTACCGAATCGAACGCCACAGCGTAAAGGGTGCCGGCAATAACGGGCATATCATCAACATAAACGGACTCACCGCGGGTGTGGGTTCTGGAATCAATGTTTTTCATCTGTTCGTTTTAAAAATTCAATTACACGGTTTCAATTTGAAATAATTCTTCAGCATTAACTTTATCCGGGAACAACTCTAGAAAGTGTGCCAGGAATAATTGCCTTGCTAAAAGTCTTTTATATTCAGCAGCACCCCTCGCATCGCTAATGGGTGCTATTTCGATTTGTAAAATTTCGGTAGCTGCTAAAATATTAGCAACCGAAATTTCTTTACCGGTTAAATATTCACAGGTTTTTTGCAAATAGCGTGGAAATGCAAATACACCACCGGTGGCAGCATTCATACTCTTAATTTTGCTGCCTTCTAATTCAATACTGATGGCAGAATTGGCACTGGCAATATCAAGGTGAGTGCGCTTGCAAACTTTCTCGAAATTAAAATACCAGTTCTTACCGGGCACATCGAAATAAATGGTTTCAATAATTTCATCGGGTGCTTTATCCAGTGTTTTATATCCTTTATAAAAATCTTTAAGTTGAATATTTCGCTTTACGCCGTTATTGTTCAATGTTAATCCGGCATTGAGCGCCAGAAAGAAAATAGTCATATCACCAATGGGCGAAGCATTCACAAAGTTTCCGGCAAGCGTTGCCATGTTACGGATTGGCGTTGAAGAAATTAACTTCAAATGCTTTCTTAATCGCGGAAACAGTTGATTCATCATATCATTCGAACGAATGTCTTCAACAGTTGCAGAAGCACCAAGATAAATAGTATTACCTTCTCGTTTAATACCTTTCAAGGCACTGTTATCAAAAACAAACTCAATGTCAGCATGAATCATGCTGTCGTGCTTTTGCACATATAAATCTGTTCCTCCGCCCACATTTATTTTTTTGATCATTCCATTTTTTGATTTTGAAATTGATCCTAACCGTTCGGGTATTTTAGAAAAATAATTGGGAATATATTGTTGCTGCTCTAACCACGGAATAATTTGATTTTTATCGCGGCCTTTTAACTGTTCCACAATATGGCCTGCAGCTCTTTCTAAAGATTTATATCCGGTACAGCGGCAAATGTTTCCATCCATTGCGGCAATAGCATTCTCATAATTCGAGTCCTTTTCGCTCATGCAAAAGCCCACCAACGACATTACGAAACCTACCGTGCAAAAACCACACTGCGTTCCGCCTTCTTCAACAATGGCTTTTTGAACTGGGTTTAAATCCTGCATATTGATTCCTTCAACAGATACAATATGCTTACCCTGAGCATTGCCTATTGGCATCAGGCAGCTGGTCATAGATTGGTATTTCACCTTCCCATCTTTCAATTCTCCAACCAACACTGTACAAGCGCCACAATCACCCTCGCGGCAGCCAATTTTGGTTCCTTTCAGGTTTTGCTCGTACCGGATAAAGTCCAACATTACCATGCCGGGTGGTAGGTTGGTTTTAATACTTTTATTATTCAGAATAAATTCAATCATTTGACCTTCTTTATTTTCAGGTGAAATTATAAAAAATGGGGAAATGAGAGGCGAAAAGTGACCAGTGAAAGATGAAAAATATCGAGTTTATACCCCTAAGTTTCCCCAATAGAAACCAAAGCCAAAACAAAAGGTTTAAATTTGAGGTTACAAACCCGGAATAACGCAAAAAATGCTTTTAGATAATCACGGTAGAATTATTAACTATTTAAGGCTGGCTGTAACCGACCGGTGCAATTTGCGCTGCTTTTACTGTATGCCGCCCGAAGGCATTGCGTGGCGGCCTAAAGCCGAGTTAATGACTTATGAAGAGATGCTGCGTATTTGTTCATTACTGGTAAATATGGGTATTGAAAAAATACGCATTACCGGTGGTGAGCCTTTTGTAAGAAAAGATATCATGCAATTTTTAACTGCATTATCCCAGCTGAACGGATTACAACAAATTAATATTACTACCAACGGCGTGTTAACCGCCCCTTTAATTCCTGAATTAAAAAAGATAGGTATCCGGTCGGTAAACCTTAGTATTGATACTTTAGATAGAAATCGGTTTTTAGCCATTACACATAGAGATGAATTACCTAATGTATTGGCAACCTTAGGACAATTACTACATCACGATATAGTTGTAAAACTGAATGCTGTGGTAATGGACGGGAAGAATATAGAGGATATAATTCCCTTGGTTGAATTGACAAAAAACTTACCGGTTAGTGTTCGCTTTATTGAAGAGATGCCTTTTAATGGCGAAGGCAATCATTACACCAATTTGCTATGGGACCATATTCGCATTTTAAATACCATACAAGAAAAATATCCTACTATTCAAAAAATTGCCGACCCGCCTTTTTCAACTGCTTATAATTATCAAATACCGGGGCATAAAGGCACCGTTGGAATTATAGCTGCTTACACCCGTAGTTTTTGCGGTACCTGTAACCGGATTCGCATTACACCGCAGGGAGTTTTGAAAACCTGCTTATATGATAATGGCGTATTGAATGTAAAAGATTTAATGCGTGCCGGTGATAGTGATGTTGATTTGCAAAACACATTGTTAGGCGCTATGAATAAAAGAGCAAAAGATGGCTTTGAAGCTGAGAAAAACAGGATTGGGCATGAGGCTTTACATGAATCAATGGCTACAATTGGTGGATAATATTATAACAGGATATGATACGTGTTGAGGAAGCAGAAAAAATAATTCAATCGCAGCTTAGAAATTTTGGAACTGAAACGATTCCATTTGAATCTTCGTTAGGAAGAGTGCTGGCAGAGGAAATAAAGGCTGACAGGGACTTCCCTCCTTTCAATCGTCCAACTGTGGATGGCATTGCTATCAGGTATGAATCATTTAAAAAGAACATTCGCACCTATAAAATAAAAGCTACTCAGGCTGCAGGTGAAACACCTTTAAACATTAGCGAAGAAAACGAATGCATTGAAATAATGACCGGTGCGGCACTGCATGATGAATTAGATACGGTTATAAGATATGAGGACCTAGATATAAAAAACGGAGCAGCAGAAATAAAATTAGAAACGATAGCGAAAGGCCAGAACATCCACACTAAGGGAAAAGATAAAAAACAAGGAGACGCTGTGGCGGCAGCAAATCAAATTGTTACTCCGGCATTGATAAGCATTGCTGCATCGGTTGGCAAAACTAAATTATTAGCAAAAAAACTTCCGCGCGTTATTATTATTTCTTCGGGCAATGAATTGGTTGAGGTTGATAAAACGCCTTCGCCTTATCAAATAAGGTGTTCAAATAATTATACTATAAAAGCGCTGTTGCAAACGCATGGCATAAGTGCAGATATGGTTCATATACCTGATGAACCG
Organism: uncultured Bacteroidota bacterium; assembly: GCA_903919075.1. Taxonomy (GTDB): domain Bacteria; phylum Bacteroidota; class Bacteroidia; order Chitinophagales; family LD1; genus Bog-950. The sequence goes on from CAIXGR010000075.1 coordinate 103,044, forward strand.
GAGATAACGAAGCAACAAATAAACAAGTCCTTGCAAAATTACGATGTCATTCTAATCAGCGGCGGTGTTTCCATGGGCAAGTTTGATTATGTACCGCAGGCATTGCGGGCACTATCAGTAAAGGAACTTTTTCATAAAGTACAACAAAGGCCGGGGAAACCGCTTTGGTTTGGCGTGCATGATAACGGCGTACCTGTGTTCGCATTTCCCGGCAACCCGGTTTCGGCTTTTATGTGCATGGTGCGGTATTTTTTTCCGTGGTTGGAAGCTTCGCTGGGTATAGCTTCAAAACAAAATATGTATGCAGCCTTAAATGTGGACTTTAACTTTGCCCCATCGCTCCAATATTTTTTGCAAGTAAAGTTAAACATGAATGATAAGGCACAATTACTTGCTACACCCATTACCGGCAACGGCTCCGGCGATTTTGCAAACCTGATTGATGCTGACGCCTTTATTGAACTTCCGCTGGAAAAGAATAACTTTATGAAGGGGGAAGTATACAGAGTTTGGCCTTTCAAAACATTATTCCGAATCTTAATATAAATTCTAAATATGCCCGATTTTTCGCATCTTGATAAAAAAGGATTAGCCACTATGGTAGATGTAAGCGAAAAAAAAGTTTCGCACCGTACTGCCAAAGCCAGAAGCATTGTGGTATTGCCTGATGAAGTATTGAAGCAATTGACTGATGGCGATATACAAACAAAAAAGGGTTCTGTGTTTCAAACCGCAATTATTGCAGGTATTATGGCGGCGAAAAAAACCGGAGAATTAATACCTCTATGCCATCCGCTAGGATTAGATAATTGTAAAATTGACATACTTATTAGCGAGCAGCAGGAAATAATAATTGATTGCACAACGAACATTACTGCAAAAACCGGTGTTGAAATGGAAGCTTTGGTAGGCGCATCTATTGCCGCACTTACCATATATGACATGTGCAAGGCTTTAAGCCATGATATAATAATTAAGGAGACCAAACTGATTGAAAAAACGGGTGGTAAAAATGATTTCAAAAGAGCATAATAGTACTATAACACCGGTATTAAACGGCTTAGTTTTAGCCGGTGGCAAAAGCCAGCGCATGGGCCATGATAAGGGAAAAGCAAACTGGCACGACAAAGAGCAACGTTATTACATGGCGGACATGCTGAAGAATTTGTGTGCTGATGTTTTTATTTCATGTAGAGCAGAGCAGCAGCATGAAATAGATGATAATTACAAAACCCTACCCGATAGCTATACCGATTTAGGGGCTTACGGGGCCATACTTTCAGCATTTAAATCGCAACTCGATAAGGCATGGCTGGTAGTAGCCTGCGACCTGCCTTTGTTGGATATAAAAACTTTACAATACTTAATTAAGCATCGAAACACCTCAGTTACAGCTACTACGTTTGAAAGCCCTTACGATGGACTCCCTGAACCGCTTATTGCTATTTGGGAACCGAGAAGTTATGAGGCGCTGCTTACGTTTTCAGCAGAAGGAATTACCTGCCCCAGAAAAGCTTTGCGCAAAAGCGAAATAAGTTTGTTGAAGGCTGAAAATGCCGATGCCTTGATGAATGTGAATACACCTGAGGATGCTGAAAAGGCAAAAAACATTCTTCATCAACAAAAAGCGTTGCTTTCGCAGCTATAACGAAAAGCAATTCCGCGCCTTTTTAGGCTGGTGAATTATATTTCTTTATGTTATGTTTGTTATATGTTAACCCTGCCAGTTAAACTTGCTATTGTGCTGCCTTGTTATAATGAGGAAGAAACGCTTCCCATTACGCTGGATAGTTTGCACAGCAATTTGTCATCCTGGATAAATGATAAAACTATTCACCCGGACAGTTTTATTGCGGTTATTGATGATGGCAGTAATGACAAAACGTGGCAGATTGTAGAATCGTACAAAGCCCAATTTAGCGACCAGTTAAAAGGAGTAAAATTATCAAGAAATTATGGGCACCAGCCCGCACTTTTAAGTGGGTTATTTACATTTAAAGACCAAGTTGATTGCGTTATTACTATTGATGCCGATTTGCAAGATGATGTTTCGGTGATGAAAGATATGCTGGCTTTGTATAACAATGGCTTTGAAATAGTTTACGGGGTTATGAAATCAAGAGCGTCGGATTCTTTTATGAAAAAGAATACAGCACATTTATTTTACAAGCTGCTGCACTTAATGGATATTGATGTTGTTTTTAACCATGCCGATTACCGGTTAACCAGCAGCAAGGCTATAAATGCCTTAGAAGGTTTTAAAGAAGTAAATTTATTTCTGCGAGGTATTTATCCTATTCTGGGATTTAAGACTGCTAATGTATTTTACGATAGAAAAGAAAGGGTTGCCGGCGAAACAAAATATCCGTTAGGCAAAATGATTTCGTTTGCACTGCACGGAATAACTTCTTTTACCATCTCTCCGCTTCGCTGGATTTTTTATGCGGGACTTATTATTTTCTGTGCTAATATGATCATGTCCGCTGTTTTTATTTATGCTTTTTTTCATGGCTCAACAGTCAGGGGGTGGACATCAACCATTCTCTCTATATATTTTATTGGCAGTGTGCAATTAATGGCTATGGGTATTATTGGCGAATATCTTGGCAAGGTTTACCAGGAAACGAAGCAACGCCCAAGATATATTGTTGAAAAGGAAATTTAAGGCTTGCTATTTTACACATCATTATGACGGACAAAAAACCTTTCGACGATTTTGATGAGTTTGCCGATGATTACCGGGCGATACATGGAAAACAGACCAATAAAATTGGGGTTGACAGCGAATATTTTTCTGAATTAAAAATTCAACAATTACGAGCCGAAGAAGGTGCAGCTGAGCAAAACGTTCGCATTTTAGATTTTGGTTGCGGCGATGGAATTGCAGAGAAATATTTTCCAAAATATTTTCCAAAAGCTCAAATTACAGGAATAGATGTATCGATAGAGAGCATTGAAATTGCGAGGAAAAAAAATTATCCGGATTCTGATTTTGAACTTTTTAATGGCACCCGCATTCCTTTTGAAGATAATAGCTTTGATATAATTTTTGTTTCGATGGTTTTGCACCATATAGATGCAAACATTCACGAAAAAATATTTACTGAGTTTAAGCGAGTTTTAAAACCAGGATCGCGATTATATATTTTTGAACACAATCCACTTAACCCGGTAACCAGATATTTTGTGAATACCTGCGAGTTTGACAAAGATGCCCGGTTGGTATGGCCTTATAAATTAAAACAGAAATTAGGTGGATTGGGATTTAAAAACACTGCCCTGCGTTTTACTTTCTTCTTCCCACGAGTAGGCTTTTTGAAAAAAATTACATTTTTGGAAAATCACCTTAAATGGTTTTTTATTGGCGGGCAGTATTATATTAAGACTAATAAGTAATTTCCTTTTCAGGGCTATCTTTGCTTCTAGCTTAAAATAAAAACCTCACGTTGCCGTCTTAAACAAATAAAACAACTAATAGTATGCAAAACCAGCTTTTTATAAAAATGACATTCGATGCTTTCAAATTTCAATTAGACCGGGCAGATAAATTGTTTAACAGCTTAACTGATGAGCAATTGGCACAGGAAGTGGCACCGGGTAGGAATAGTGGCACATATCTGTTTGGGCACCTTATTGCCGTGCATGATGCAATGTTGCCACTGATTGGTGTAGGAGATAAAATACACCCCGAACTGGAAGAAGTATTTATTACTAAACCTGATAAATCAGGACTACAAAAACCACCCGTTAGCCAATTGAGGGATTATTGGGAACAAGTTAACAGTATGCTAGTTACAAAACTGGAATCACTTACGCCTGAACAATGGTTTGGAAAGCATACTGCAGTAAGCGAGGAAGATTTCAAAAAAGAACCTCATAGGAATAAGATCAACATATTAATCAGTCGCACAAACCACCTGGCGTATCATGCAGGTCAGTTGGCTTTTTTGAAAAAGTAATTCGCTTTATTAAACCAGGGTCAAGGATTAGGGCTCACCCATTCTTCCCCATCTTCAAAAACTTCTTTTTTCCAGATGGGGACTGTTTTTTTAAGTGTTTCAATAATATAACGGCAAGCATCGAAAGCTGCATCGCGATGCGCCGCAGATACAGCAATAACTACAGCAGTTTCGCCCGGCTTTAAAATTCCGGTGCGGTGATGAATTAATATATTTTGCACCGGCCATTTTTTAAAAGCTTCGTCAACAATTTTCTGCATTTCTTTTACAGCCATACTTTCGTAAGCTTCGTATTCCAAATGTTTTACGGTTCTGCCCTTTGTTGAATCTCTTACAGTTCCAATAAACATATCAATACCTCCGCTTTGTGGCGATATTATTTTATCGATACAGGCTTGTATATTTAGCGGTGTGGAAAGGATTTTCATTTCGTTCATGGCTTAAATCTTTAACCGCCGCATACCGGTGGAATAACCGCAATTTCATCGCTCTGTTTTATTGTGCTATCGCCACTTGCGTATTCGTCGTTGATGGCCACCATGTATGATGCTATACCTTTAATGCGCGGATATTTGCTTTCCAGCAGTGCTTTCAGGCTATCAACAGTTGTGGTATCGGGCACTTCAATTTCGGTAAATTTATTTCCGAATATTTCTCTTATACTTCCGAATGATAGAATAGTAACTTTCATAATGCAAAATTATTTAAACCCTGGTAAATGTTTGGTTAAAACTTCAATACCTGCCACAAATACAAGCACTGCGGTAACCCTGCGAATTACAAGTGCATTAAAGATTGTTGCACCCATACGCGAGCCCAATTGACCGCCTATAAATACTGCTGAGCATAATAAAGCTATGCGGGTGGTATCAATACCGGGTTGCAATGTTGTTAATTGCCCTGCTATACCCGAAACAGAGTTTACCAAAATAAATACAGTGGCAGTGGCAGCGATTTTTTTCGGGGTATCCCATTTCATTAAATTTAAAACGGGCGACAGAAAAATGCCGCCGCCTATGCCTACCATGCCTGATAAAAAACCGATAGCGCCGCCTATGGCAGCATCTTTTAAATAGTTCTTTTCTACTTCCGGTATTTCATCGGCATTAGTGGCTTTGGTTTTAAGCCACAGCAAAACACCGGCTGCTAATAAGCTGCAACCAAGGATAATAAAAAAAGTATCCTGACTTATTTTCATTGCCGCACCTATAAAAGCCATAGGAATGCTGGCTGCGGCAAGCGGAATAATTTTTCTCCAGTTTACTTGTTTGTTGCGAACAAAAATAATAGTACCACCGGTAACCACGATTATGTTACATAGCAAGGCAATAAGCCTTATTTCTTTAAAAGGCAAAGCATACATGGCGAGAACTGCAAGGTAACTGGAGCCTCCGCCAAAGCCTACCGATGCATAGACAAAAGCGATGATTGAAAAGAAAATGAGAATTTCAAGATGGCTCATATTAAGAATAAAGTAAGCAATTTAAATTCGGACAATAAAAAAAGCGTCCTGAATGTTCAGGACGCTTTTTTTATATTTTATAATCAAGTAGATTATTAATCTAAAGTTTTGCCGGTTTTTTTAGAGAATCTTACTGTTTTCTCTTTTTCTTCTTTACGGCCTATACGGGTGGCTTTTCCGTCAGACATTAGCTGAACATTGGAAATGTGTATTGAACCCGGAGTTTTGATAATACCACCATTAGGTGTTTTAGCATTAGGCTTAGTGTGTTTGCTGTTAAGGTTTACACCATCAACAAATACGCGCTGGTGCTTACGGTCAACATCAATAATACGGCCTTTTTTACCTTTATCATCGCCTGCAATGATGATTACTTCATCATTCTTTTTTACGTGGAATTTCATATCTCTTTATTTTCTTAATTTACTGGAATTATAATACTTCAGGAGCCAAAGAAACAATTTTCATGAATTGTTTGTCGCGCAATTCGCGGGCAACCGGCCCGAAAATACGTGTGCCTCTTGGTTCATCTTGTGGTGTTAAAAGCACAACTGCGTTATCATCGAAACGGATATATGAACCGTCTTTTCTTCTAACTGCTTTTGTGGTGCGCACTACTACTGCAGTAGAAACGCTTCCTTTTTTAACGCCGCCTGTAGGCAAAGCTTTTTTAATGGTTACAACAACTTTATCACCTATGCCGGCATACCTTCTTTTGGTTCCGCCTAAAACGCGAATCACTAATACTTCTTTAGCGCCGCTATTGTCAGCCACATTGGCTCTTGATTCTTGCTGTAACATAATTACTTCGGATTTTAGAATTTGGAATTGGAAATTTTATAAAAAGCCTTGCAGATAATTCCGAAATCTGCACTCGCCATTCAACAATTTATTTAGCTCTTTCTACAACTTCAACTACTCTCCATCTTTTGGTTTTGCTCATCGGACGGGTTTCGGTAATTTTTACGATGTCGCCCATGTTAGCGTCATTCTTTTCGTCGTGCGCTTTAAATTTTTTAGTGCTTTTTACGAACTTGCCGTAAATAGGGTGCTTCACTTTTCTTTCGATAGATACCGTAACGGTTTTATCCATTTTATTACTGGTAACGATGCCGGTTCTTTCTTTTCTTAAATTTCTTTCCATGATTTTTTCTTTATGCTGATCATTTAATCAATGAATCACGCCTTGGTTGCTGTGTTACGTTTTTTTTGTTCGGTCAATAATCTTGCTACATCTCTTCTTTTTACGCGGATAGATGCCGGATTATCTAAAGAAGATACAGCATGATTAAATCTTAGTTTTTTTAATTCCATTCTGTCGCTCTCAATTTTTGCAACTAAGTCATCAGTTACAAATTGCTTGAGGTCTTCCTGATTTAATTTTTTGTTCGCTCCCATTATTTCGGTTTTTTACTTCTTACTTCTAATTTATGCTTCTACCGCATCTCTGCGAGTAATGAATTTTGTTTTTACACTCATTTTGTGTGCTGCAAGTGTCATTGCCTCAACAGCTACGGCGCGAGATACACCATCTACTTCGAAAATAATTCTACCTGCCTGAATAGGCGCTTCCCAACCTTCGGGGTTACCTTTACCTTTACCCATACGAACCTCTAAAGGTTTTTTGGTAATTGGCTTATCAGGGAATATGCGTATCCATACTTTACCTTCACGTTTCATAAATCGGGTAAAAGCTACACGGGCAGCTTCAATCTGCTTGTTGCTAATTTTACCGCTTTCCATTGATTTAAGCGCGTAAGTTCCAAATACTATTTCGTGGCCTCTGTAAGTAACTTCGGCAACTCTTCCCTTTTGGGTTTTTCTGAATTTCGTCCGTTTAGGTAATAACATAAATCCCGTTTTTCCTTTCTAATTATTAATGTTTACTTTCTTTCTCCTCTTCCACCTCTATCGTTCCTGTCTCCTCTATTGTCTCCGCCACCGCCCATTCTGCGTGGTTGCTTAGGTTGGCGTTTTTCTTCTGTTTGTTCGCCTGCAAATGCACCGGTAAGATCTTTTTTACCGTAAACTTCGCCTTTGCAAACCCATACTTTAATACCTATTTTACCATAAATGGTTAATGCTTCAGAAATTGCATAGTCGATATCAGCTCTCCAAGTGTGTAGCGGAGTTCTACCTTGTTTGTATTCTTCGCTACGTGCCATTTCGGCACCACCTATACGGCCCGATACACGAATTTTAATTCCCTCAGCACCCATACGCATTGCTGATGCAATGGCCATTTTCAGCGCCCGGCGGTAATTGATACGCGCCTCTAATTGCTTTGCAATGGTTTCGCCTACTATAGCCGCTTCTGTTTCAGGGCGACGTATTTCAACGATATTGATTTGAACTTCCTTACCGGTAAGTTTTTTTAATTCTTCTTTAACGCGGTCAACTTCTCCACCCCCACGGCCGATGATAATACCAGGACGGCTGGTATGAATAGTAACGGTTACTCTCTTCATTGTTCTTTCGATTACAATGCGAGCGATGCCGCCTTTTTGAATACGCGCCTTAATATATTGGCGTATTTTCTCATCTTCAACTAGTTTTAAACCAGCGTCTTTGCCGCCGTACCAGTTGCTGTCCCATCCTCTTACGATGCCGAGACGATTAGCTATCGGACTTGTTTTTGAACCCATTTATTTGTTGATTTTGACCCGTTTTTTTTAAAAATGGACTGCAAAGATAGTTTTTACCAACAGAGTTACAAATGTTGGTGGTAATAATTTTTAAGGCGCTCAGCCAACCGCTATTATGAGGTGAAATTCAGGCCGTTTTTAACGAAAGTAAAAACATGCTTGCCAGCCCTAAATTAACAAATGTAGGCTTCAGATAACCACCTATAGGGGCGGGCAAAACCATGAATATAAGCATTATAACACCACACAAAATCAATGGGTTAGCATATCTAAACCAGGCAGGGAATCTTTTATTTAGTGCCAGTTTGAAAAACAAGATGGTGCCTATTAAAAAACCCGGCACGCCGAGGTATGAGAGGATTTCGAGATGACCTTTAAAGTTATCTACAGTTGATGGATAAAGAAAATTGGCTTGGGCAGACATATTATGGGTGTTAGAAATAAAATAATAGGCAGCATGAAAAGCCCCGCCAAAAAACTCGACACTGCATAAAGAAATAAAAAGCAGCATGGCCAATTTCGGATTAACAGGCTCGAAAACCCTTTTTAAGTGCCAGAAGCCGAAACAGATAAAAAAGGCGCAAAATAAACCAACGGTTGAACCAATATTGGCGCGAAGTGGACTAATATACTCCATAGCCCCAAAACTTGATAAATCATAATACGAACCGCTTACGGGTTGGCCCAGCAATATTATATCGCAAATTGCCATGCTTAGTGCTGCCGTGATGCCTATGTATGCTGAAAGGTTTTTCAATGAATAATAAGTATGAAGGTAAAGTTAGTATAAGTCTGTAAAAATATTGGAGGAAGAAACTACAGCTTTAAAATTATTTCGCAGTTCTAAACTTCTCTACCTTATCAAAAACCCAGGCAGAGGCGTAATTGGTAGCCACATAAAATAAAGCAATGGGAAGAAAACAGAACAGGCCACGTTTAAAGGAGCTTTCCATTAATGAATAGATGGGCGAATGTTGGGCGACTTCATTTATAAGATAGAAAACGGTGAAGTAAAGTGCCAGCGCTACGAAAAAGAAAACAAGCACATATAATTTATCGTTAACTATTTTCATTACCCCTGCCTTAAACATTAGCGCAGCATTTACAAACAGCATTACAAAAAACAGGATGAATGCTATACCATACAATTGGCCGCCATCAATCCGGCCATATTCGCCGCCCCACATAAAGGCTTTCATGTAGCTTGCCATTAAACCCATGCGAGTTGAATTGTAACCAATGCCAAGGTCGAATCTTCCTTCCTGGCCAACGCCAATTTTTAATTTTAAATACAGTGTCCAGATTATGAAGGGAGCAACTGCAATTGTTGAATAAATCAGTGCGCTCTTCAAATCTTTTTTACGTAAAAAATCAATACCAATAACAAACAGTGCGGCGGCGGTAAATACAATAGTATCGCTACGTATCCAGATGGTAAATGCCATTAATATGGCACCGAGCCAGAAATATTTTCTGTCGCGTTTATCTAACCAAATATATGTTGCCAATACAGCACCACCGGCGTACGCAGTAGCAGGCATATTATCTAACGAAAGCGCTGCGTGGCTAAACAACTCGGGTGTAACCATTAATAATAAAGTAAAGAACATAGATGCTGTGGCATCAATATAATTGCGCAACAAACTGTAGAAGGTAGTTATGAGCGATAAGAAGAAAAGTGTAGTAGTAATTTTTGAGGTAAGCGCACCAAAAATATAAACGTAGGCCATGCTACCATGAAACAGCGGCGGATAAACCCCACCGGCACCTTCTAAATGATATTGAAATAAACTGATTTTCAGTTTTCCTTCAAGCGCCATTATTTTTCCCAGCTTATCGAATGAGCCGATAGTATCGTGCTCGGTAGCGGGCCAGAAAAGATTTTTTACGTTGATGGCGTAGAGCAAATATGCCATAACGCAAAAAATGAACAGGGCCGGTATGTTGATTTTGCTTAGGCTTAAATCGGGTAGCTTAAATTCGTTTTTTAATTGCAACAGGTTTTTATAATTAGAAATGCATATAGCAACTATAGCAAAAACATTAACGCCAATTAATACACTTGTTGAATAGCGGATATTCAATACATCTAACAAAAACAGAAAAAAGGTTTCGAAGCCCATGCCTATAAGAAAGGAGTAGCCTACTAATTCGGGCAGGGTGTATTTTCTGCTTATCACAAATAAAAGTGATAAACCGAGCAAATAACATAGTATGATTCCTAAAGTAAGCATTCTCGTTTTTGGTTATTGCAAAGTTTCGTTTTTCTTATACGTTGGGCTATCAATAGGCAATATGGCTTCAGATACCCGTTGATCTATCGGCACATCGTATTTCAATTTTTCGTAACCTTTTCCACGCACAATAATTACATAGTTTGCCTTTTTAGCTAAATCAGGATGTGCTTTTTCGTCGCCTATGGTAACACAAAGCCTCGGGTAAATAAAATATTCCATCCACTCGGGCTCGTAAATAAAACTCCATTTCGAATCGTTGGAAATAACAGCATCGCCGTAAGGCAAAAATATTACGGCATCTTTAGGAGTGCTGGCGTTAATGTATTTGATAAAAGAATAGAGGCCTACTCTTCTTTTCATTTTCGCTTCCAGTAAAGATTGTTCGGTTGAATCTTCATGGCTGTAATGCATCTCTTCTTTTACCTTCTCAATATTTTCGAGATTTCCGAGACATAAATCATGAATAGCCCAATGGTAGCCGCGCATCACTCTTTTTAAAAACGAGGTGTCGCCAATTACTTCTTGTTGAAGCATCATGGCCTCCTGCCCTACTTCGCGCACCTCGGGCGAATTGGGGTTGGCGGCTCTTAACTCGTAATATTGTTTGGTTAGCTCGGTTAGACGGCGCTCCTTGCTAAACATGTTCCAGAATAGAAAGAAGATGATAAATACCCCAAACGCAACGGCAATATTGCGAAGCAGATAAGAGAAACTTCCCCCACCCGAAGAAGCAGATTGTTTCTTAGGTATTGGTGGTGCCTGTTTTGTTTGTGGTTTCTGTTTTGCCATTTATTAAAAACTACGGCGTTATAATTTGCCTTATAATATAAAGATAGAGCGACCGCACAAATTTCCCTCCACCCCCTTGCTTACCCTACCGGCTCTCGCACTCCTCCGCCAGCGGGGGACACTATTAATTCACAAATCTAAATTTTATTAGCACCCATAGGGCTTTTAATCCATCGCGCCAATTCATTTTTTTCCCTTCGTCGAAACTGCGGGGAAAATAACTCATGGGCAACTCCTTTATTTTATATCCCATTTTCGAAACTTTGGCCGTTACTTCCGGACAAAATTCGAAACGGTCGTATTCCAAAGGTATTTTTTTCAAAATATCTGAACGAAAAACTTTATAGCAGGTAGCCTCGTCGGTAATATTCTGTCCGTATAAAATATTTACCACCCAGCTTAAAAAACGGGCACCGAATTTATAAGCAAAATACAGGCTCTTCTCATTCTTATTCAAATACCGTGAGCCATAAACCACCTGTGCTTCGCCACTTTTTATGGGCTCGGTAAGTTTTACAAAATCATTAGGGTCAGTTTCAAGGTCACCATCTTGTACCGAAATAATCTCACCGGTAGCATAGGGAATGCCTGTTTTAATAGCCCCCGCTTTTCCCTTATTCTTTTCGTGATAGTAGACCTTAATATTTTCTTTGCCTTCGTATCCTTTTAAAATATCGCGGGTGCCATCGGTTGAGGCATCATCAACAATTACCAATTCTTTTTCGATAGGCACGGCCATTACCTTCGCAATAATTTGGCGAATGGTTTTTTGTTCATTGAACACCGGCATGATGATCGAAAGCTTCACGATGGTTGATTTTTTTCGAGTGGTAAAACTACGAGAATAATGTGGAATACAAAGTTTCGAGGGCTGGTTTGAAGTTTGGGGTTTCGCGCTTGAAATTTATAGTTCCCATGCTGAGCCAATGGCCCTCACTCCCTGTTCGACCGGCGGCACGCGCACTCCTCCACCCAGTGGGAGGCATTGCTTGATCTTACTTTGAGAAAACGAAAGTATATTATTAAATATTTCCTTTTAGGATTTCGCGGGAGATGACCATTTTTTGAATTTCGGAAGTTCCTTCGCCGATGGTGCATAGTTTTGAATCGCGGTAAAATTTTTCGACTGGAAACTCTTTGGTGTAGCCGTAACCCCCGAAAACCTGCACAGCATCTGTAGCAATTTCTACTGAAATTTCGGAGGCATAGTATTTAGCAAAGGCAGATTGCTTAGTCATTTTTTTGCCTTCGTTTTTAAGGTAAGCGGCTTGCATAGTAAGTAATTCTGCAGCTTCAATTTTAATAGCCATGTCGGCAAGTTTAAAACCAATGGCTTGAAAACTTGCAATGGGTTGCCCAAATTGCTGACGCTCTTTGGCATATTTTACTGATGCTTCGTATGCTCCCTTAGCAATACCTAAACCTAATGATGCAATTGAAATACGGCCACCATCTAACACCTGCATGGCTTGCTGGAAACCGTTGCCTACTTTTTCGTTGCCACCTATTACCTGTTCATCGGGCACAAAACATTCGTCGAATATTACTTCGGCAGTTTCGGAGGCGCGCATGCCTAGTTTGTTTTCCTTTTTCCCGGCTTTTAACCCTTTTGCCGTTCTTTCAATAATAAAGGCTGTCATGCCTTTGGTGTCTAACAGTTCACCGGTGCGTACAATGGCTACCAACACATCGCTTGAAATGCCATGGGTGATCCAGCTTTTGGTTCCGTTTAATACCCAGCCGCCATCAACTTTCTTTGCGGTGCATTTCATACGCATAGCATCTGAACCGGTATTAGGCTCGGTAAGTGCCCACGCGCCTACCCATTCACCTGTGGCCAGTTTAGGTAAATATTTTTTCTTTTGTTCTTCGGTGCCGTGATAATAAATATGGCCGGTGCAAAGTGAGTTATGCGCCGCTACGGAAAGCCCGATAGAGCCACAAACTTTTGAAATTTCGGAAACCACCGTTACGTACTCAAAGTAGCTGAAACCGGCACCACTATATTTTTCAGGAATGAACACACCGGTTAAACCCAGTTCGCCCATTTTATGGAAAAGGTCTTTAGGGAAAAACTGTGCTTCGTCCCATTTCATGATGTTGGGACGTATTTCGCGTTCGGCAAAATCGCGCACAGACTGCGCTATCATGATTTGATTTTCGTTGTAATCGAAGTTCATGCCTTTGCTTTCAACAGTAGGTTTAGTTGCCGTTTCCATGTTATTAAATAAAGTTGGGTGATTAATGAGGGCGTGAAGATAGGGAAAATGCGACCAACTTTGTAGGGGTGGGGAACGTTAAAATCATTGTTCTGTGCCTGATTGCGGCCTCCAGTTACATTATGGTGATTCTGAAAGCTTTTCCCCATCCAAAAATTATTATTCCTACTTTTTGCTTGACCAAAAAGTAGCAAAAACTCAAGTCTAGTGTAACGTCCCAAAATAGGTTGACTGATTAGTAAATGTAAAATTTATTAAGATTCCTGCTTCATTAGTGGTTTATTATATCTGCTTTTCCATCTTTTTAATGGTAGTTTTTGTTGTTGATGCATTTGATTCGGTGTAAGCA
>CAIXGR010000076.1 GCA_903919075.1 uncultured Bacteroidota bacterium
AATAAAAAATCTCCCGAAATCGATTTTCGTACCGCTACCATTAACGGGCAGGCGCCGGACGGAGGATTGTACTTTCCCGAAAAAATCCCTTTGTTGCCTCAAGATTCTTTAAAGAATTTGAAAAGTAAATCAAAAGAGGAAACTGCTTTTGACATCATTCGTCCGTATGTTGGCGATACCATTTCCGAAGACGCCTTATTTGAAATTTGTGAGGACACTGTTAATTTCGAAATCCCACTTGTTAAAATTAACGACAAAATTTATTCGCTGGAGCTCTTTCATGGCCCTACTTTGGCGTTTAAAGATATTGGCGCCCGGTTTATGAGTCGCTGCCTCGGTTATTTTTCAAAGGGCTCTGATAAAAAAGTTACAGTTCTTGTGGCCACCTCCGGTGACACCGGAAGCGCGGTAGCAAATGGCTTTCTTGGAGTAGATAGTGTTGAAGTGGTTATACTTTATCCTTCCGGAAAGGTGAGCAAGATTCAAGAACTGCAGTTAACTACTTTAGGACAAAATATTACTGCGCTTGAAGTACAGGGCACTTTTGATGATTGTCAGCAAATGGTAAAGCAGGCGTTTTTGGATAAAGAGCTAAATCAAAAATTGTTTCTTACGTCTGCTAATTCGATTAATGTGGCGCGCTGGCTGCCGCAACAATTCTATTATTTCTTTGCGTGGCAGCAATGGGCTTTTGATGAGCCACCTATAATTTGCGTGCCCAGTGGTAACTTCGGGAATATATGTGCAGGGCTGCTTGCTTTTACTTCTGGGCTTCCAGTACGACATTTTATTGCTGCGTGTAATGCAAATGATGTTTTTAGTCGTTATTTAGAAACTGGCTCTTTTATGGCAAAAGGTGCGAAAGCAACTTTATCAAATGCCATGGACGTAGGTAAGCCGAGCAACTTTGTTCGCTTGCTTGAAATTTTTGGGCACGATTTTGAAAAGCTGAAAGATCATATCAGCAGTTTTTCAATTAGCGATGCTGAAACCATGAACACTATTGCGCGAGTTTTCAAAACCTACAATTACAAATTAGATCCGCATGGTGCAGTAGCTTATCGTTCGCTCGAAAAATGTTTAGAAGATGAGCCTAAGGCCAAAGGAATTTTTCTTGAAACCGCACACGCCGCCAAATTTAATAGTGTGGTTGAAAAGGCCATTGGCCAAACCATTCCATTTCCGGAATCGATGCAATATTTGTTAGCGCTAAAAAAGAAAAGCATTTCTATGGGGGCTGACTATAATGATTTAAAAGATTTTTTATTCGCCAATCAAAAATAAACCACCCATTATATTTGTCCCATGCCTATCACCTTTCAGAATGCCGATATTAAGTTCTTGCTATCTCAAAATAATAAATTGAAGGCTTTTATTACTGCGCAGGTAATGAAGGCGAGTAAGAAAAAAATAAATATCAGCTATGTGTTTTGCAGCGATGATTACCTGCTTGATATCAATAAAAAGTTTTTGAAGCATGATTATTACACAGATATTATCACCTTCCCTTTATCGGAATCTGATGACCTGATAGAAGCCGAAATATACATTAGCATCGACCGAGTAAAAGATAATGCCCAACAATTAAAAGCAGATTTCACAGACGAGTTACTACGGGTTGTTTTTCACGGCATACTGCACCTTGTAGGCTTTAAGGATAAAAGCAAGACGGATAAAGCTACAATGCGAAAGAAAGAGGACCAATGGATAGCAGCTTATCATAAATCCAAGCCCATATAAAATTGTTCCACATGGAACATTCTGTGCAACGCCCTTATGCTTGTTCCACGTAGAACAATGCAAGGCATAATAATTCGAAAGATACTCATTACCTTTGCCGCCCAATGTTTAAAGAATACGATGTAATAGTTGCCGGTGCCGGCCATGCCGGTTGTGAGGCTGCCGCTGCCGCTGCCAATATGGGTAGTAGCGTGCTGCTGGTTACCATGAACATGCAAACCATTGCCCAAATGAGCTGCAACCCTGCCATGGGTGGAATAGCCAAGGGGCAGATAGTTCGCGAAATTGACGCGCTAGGAGGCTATTCGGGCATAGTATCCGATAAATCTATGGTGCAGTTCAGAATGTTGAATCGAAGCAAAGGACCGGCTATGTGGAGCCCCAGAACGCAAAACGACCGTATGCTGTTTGCCGCCGAATGGCGCAAGCTATTAGAACAAACCCCAAACGTTGATTTTTGGCAGGATATGGTAAGCAGCTTGCTGCTTAACGATGGAAGAGTAGCCGGCATTAAAACCTCTATGGGTATTGAAATAAGGGCTAAATCGGTAGTGCTTACTAATGGCACTTTTTTGAATGGCCTAATACACATTGGCGAGAAGAATTTTGGGGGTGGCAGAGCAGGGGAGAAGGCTGCCTATGGCATTACCGAGCAACTAGTTCAATTAGGCTTTGAAACAGGAAGAATGAAGACGGGAACGCCGCCCAGAATAGATGGCCGCAGCCTTGATTATACCAAGATGGAAAGGCAGGAAGGAGATGAGGCGGTAACAGGCTTTTCATACAAAAAAGGATTAAACCCTTTTGTAGGTAACGGGGCTAAAAAACAACTGTGTTGCTGGATTACCTACACCAACCAAAAGGTGCATGATATACTAAGAACGGGGTTTGATAAATCGCCTATGTTCTCGGGTAGAATAAAAGGATTAGGCCCCCGCTATTGTCCTTCGGTAGAAGATAAAATAGACCGTTTTGCCGAAAAGGAAAGGCATCAGCTATTTGTTGAGCCAGAGGGTTGGGATACTGTGGAAATATACGTTAACGGCTTCTCTACCTCATTACCTGAGGATGTTCAACATAAGGCGTTAAAAGAAGTTCCGGGCTTTGAAAACATGAAGATGTTTAGGCCAGGTTATGCTATTGAGTATGATTATTTCCCCCCTACACAACTACAGCAAAGCTTGGAAACTAAACTGGTTAAAGGCTTATTCTTTGCTGGACAAATTAATGGTACTACGGGATATGAGGAAGCTGCTTGCCAAGGGTTAATGGCTGGTATAAATGCCCATAATGTAGCTAAAGAACAAGCGCCGTTGGTTATGAAACGCTCCGATTCATACATTGGGGTATTGGTAGATGATTTAATTAATAAGGGCACCGAGGAGCCTTACAGGATGTTTACCAGCCGTGCCGAATACCGAATACTACTTAGGCAGGATAATGCCGATATGCGGCTTACAGAGATGGGCTATAAGATTGGCTTGGCCGATGAAGGCAGAATGCAGGCTGTAAGGGAAAAGCGCGCCGCTATTGAAGCCATTACCGCATTTATTGCAGACTATGGCGTTAGCCCTGATGCTATTAATGGCACCTTAACCAGCGCTGAAAGTGCAGAGATAAAACAAAAGACTAAGCTTGATAAAATATTAGCCCGTCCGCACATTAACCTCTCGCTGCTGGCTAATGCTTTGCCCGAGCTTCAAACCTTTTTAAATAAATTTGATAAGGATGCGTTAGAGTGTGCCGAAATAGAGTTGAAATACGAAAGCTACATTGAAAAGGAAGTAGAGCTGGTTGAAAAAATGGGCCGGATGGAGAATATAAAACTACAGGCCGATTTCGATTATTCAGTATTAAAATCTCTTTCTATTGAAGCACGGCAAAAGCTTAGTAAAATAAAACCAACTTCACTGGGCCAGGCAAGCCGTATTAGCGGGGTTTCTCCAGCTGATATGTCGGTATTGCTGGTGCATATGGGAAGGTAAAATCAAATTAAATTTCCGGATTTGACCTTTAGTAACTGGCAACGCACAAAACTTAAACAAGCTGCAAATTTAGCTGCGGTAATTGCTATTGCCTTAGTTTTAACCTGCTGTGCAAATGAAAAAGCACCAGAAGGCGGCAAAAAAGATACCACACCGCCTAAGGCAAAAAAAATGTATCCGGCTAGTAAAAGCCTTCACTTTACTTCCGATAAAATACACATTACCTTTAATAAGTTTATCAAATCAACTGGCTTTTCGCAAACGCTTATTTCACCGCCATTAGAAAAGCGCCCTGATTTTAAAATAGTGAACAAAACACTAACTATAAAACTCAAAAGTCCTCTCCGAGATAGCACCACCTATACATTTAATTTTGCTGAGGACATTAAGGATGTAAACGAAGGAAATATCCTAAATAACTTTACGTATGTTTTTTCTACCGGTGATTTTATAGACTCGCAACGCTTGGCCGGAAAGGTAATTATTGCAAAAGATAATAGCTTAGCTGATGGTGTTATTGTTTCGCTATACCCACAGGATTCTGTAAATGCCATCAAAAGATCAAAGCCATTCTATTTTGCAAAGACGGATAAGTCAGGCTCTTTTTTAATCAATAATATTAAGGCGGGCCACTACAATGTTTTTGCTTTAAAAGATGAAAACTACAACTACATTTTCGATCAGCCGAACGAAATGATTGCATTTTATGATTCGTTGGTTTATCTAAACGATACATTTCCGCAAAACAATGCACCCGTGCTCAAAAATGATTTGAAAAAGGATACTACCACGGCAATTAAAGATTCAATTCAAAGAAAAAACGACCCACACCTTAAAAATATTGAACTCTCCCTTTTTGCAGATGGCGGGAAAATTCGTTTTCTCGGCAACAAAGCTATCGCCCTTGGAAATATTCAGTTTTATTATAGCCAGCCCGTAAGCAACTTTCAATTGCACGTGGAACCTCCTTCCGAGCGCGTTTTATGGTATCCTAACGACACAAAAGACACCATAAATTATTGGTATTCAAATTATTACAACAAAAAAGGCGCCTTTTATTTATCGGTTAATGATAGCATATTAGATACCACGAGAATTACATTAAACTATATTAATATAGATTCCTTTTCCGCGAATAAAAAATATCGCCTATCGGTTGTAAATCAAACAGATACATCTAAGTCAGGGAAGAATAATGGTGAAAATTACACGGCTCAAGAGCTTTATAAGCCCGTTAAAATATTCTTTACAAGGCCTATAGTCGAAATAAACGAATCTAAAGCGCCTGTTTTTTACCAGGATTCTGTTAAAAAAGACCTTCCGTTAAAATTATCGATAGACGAGCCGAGCAAACTTTCTACCTCTTTCGATTTTACAAAAACAGAAAACACAAAATACACAATCGAATTTCCCGATTCATCCTTTAAAGACATTTTCGGCTCGTGGAATAGAAAAATTATATATAAGTTTAAAACCACAAGTAAGGATGCCTACGGTAATATAAATTTAACCTTGAAAAATTCGCATCCTGAAAAAAACTACCTGATAAAACTGATTGACCGCACCGGTGCAGTAATAAAAGAAATAAGTTTCACCGGTGAAAAAGAAAGAAAAATAAATATACCCAATGTGGCTGCCAGTGATTATAAAATAATTGCGGTTGATGACGCCAATGGGAATGGTAAGTGGGATACCGGTGATTTTAAAAAGAAAAGACAACCCGAAAAAGTAATTAATTTTAAAGAAGTACACAGCCTGAAAGGTGGATGGGATATGGATATTGAGGTTGATTTATAATAGCGGTAGGTGAACAATTTTTTAATTATTCTTGTATCAGTATGGCACTAATTTTACCCGTTAAGGGCATTCATCCACGCTTCGGCAAAAATTGTTTTTTGGCCGAAAACAGCACCATTACCGGCGATGTGGTAATGGGCGATGATTGTAGTATATGGTTTACAACAGTAGTGCGCGGCGATGTTCATTCAATACGCGTTGGCAATAAAGTGAACATACAGGATGGTGCAATTATTCATTGCACCTATCAAAAAGCACCGGTAAGCATTGGCAACAATGTTTCAATAGGTCACCGGGCAATAGTGCATGGCTGCACTCTACACAACAACGTGTTGATTGGCATGGGGGCAATTATAATGGATCACGCAGTAATAGGAGAGAACTCGGTTATAGCAGCCGGTGCAGTAGTACTTGAAAATACAATTGTTAAGCCGGGCAGCATTTATGCTGGCATACCGGCAAAAAAGGTAAAGGGCACCGACCCAGCAGCATTTAAAGAAATGATTGAACGCATTAGTAATAACTATGTAATGTATTCGGAGTGGTATAAGAAATAGATACAAGAAATTAGAAGTTAGAACCAAGAAAATTAAAAAATGGAAGACGTAAACAAAGAGGAAGAAGTAGTATTAGTTGATGATACCAACGAAGTGTTGGGCTACATGGGCAAATTAGAGGCACACAAAAAAGGATTGCTGCACCGGGCCATAAGCATTATTGTATTTAATGATAAAGGCGAAATGTTGATACAACAACGTGCCTTAAAAAAATATCACTGGGCAGGCATATGGAGCAACACCTGCTGCACCCATCCGCGTAAAAATGAAAGCTTTCAGGCTGCAGCTGAAAGAAGATTGTTTGAAGAGCTAGGATTCAACACGCCACTGAAAGCAGAATTTCATTTTATATACAAAGCCTTTGATAACGACAGCGGATTAACAGAGCATGAATACGACACGGTCTTTACCGGTACTTTCAATTCATCTTTTCAATTTAATAAAGATGAAATACAGGCCGTGCAATGGGTACAACCCGAGGCGTTGACAAAAGATATTGAACAACATCCTGAAAAATATTCCTTCTGGTTTAAAATTATTTTAGAGGAGTTTAGGAAGAGGGGAATGTTGAATACACATAAAACAATATAATCTGTTCAATATGCATCTAGTCTCCGACCTCATAGAAAAATACATCGACCAACACTCCTCTGCTGAAGATAAAGTGCTGAGTGAATTATCGCGCGAAACACATTTAAAAGTGCAGATGCCGCAAATGCTTTCGGGGCATATACAGGGGCAATTTTTAGAAATGTTTAGCGGGTTAATTCAACCAACAAGAGTTTTAGAAATTGGAACCTTCACCGGTTACTCTGCTATATGCCTTGCGAAAGGATTAACTGATACCGGTATGTTATATACCATAGATATTAACGAA
This sequence comes from uncultured Bacteroidota bacterium, assembly GCA_903919075.1. Classification (GTDB taxonomy): domain Bacteria; phylum Bacteroidota; class Bacteroidia; order Chitinophagales; family LD1; genus Bog-950. The sequence continues at coordinate 6,957 of CAIXGR010000076.1, forward strand.
GAACTGCAACCCATGGTTGAAAAGTATATCGGCAAAGCAGAGCTTACCGAAAAAGTAAAATTGCTAACCGGTGATGCAAGAATAATTATTCCTGAATTGAAAGAAACATTCGACCTGGTGTTTATTGATGCCGATAAAACAAACTACTCTTTGTATTTCGACCTGATTATTGACAAAGTTCGCCTCGGTGGCTATATTATTGCAGACAATGTGCTATGGAGCGGCAAGGTTATAGAGGAGAAAAAAGACAAAGACACACTGGCCATTGATGCCTATAACAAAAAAGTGCAGGGCGATAACCGGGTAGAAAATTTCATTCTGCCCCTGCGAGATGGCCTAAATATTGCTCGTAAGGTGAAGTAATACACAACATTTTGTAAATATTTTGCGTTAAGTCTTGCGGCTACAAGCTTTATTTTTGAAATTGGACTATTCCATGCAAAACATGAAAAAGGCGTTAACACTTACAATAACTTTACTTACGGTGCAATTCGTTGCGTTTTGCCAGCAAAGGCAGGATGTATTAGACTACATAGCCAAATACAAAAATATTGCCATTGAAGAAATGGTGCGCTGCAAAATACCCGCCAGCATTACACTAGCACAGGGCCTGCATGAATCGGGTTGGGGCAAAAGCGATCTTTCGAAACAAGCTAACAATCACTTTGGCATTAAATGCAAAAGCGATTGGGATGGAAAAAAATTCTATAAGAGTGACGATGCACCTAATGAATGCTTCCGCGTTTACGAACATGCCGGAGATTCATATGTAGATCACTCTGATTTTTTAGTTACCCGCTCGCGTTATACACCTTTATTTCAACTTACTATTACCGATTACAGGGGTTGGGCAAATGGATTAAAAGCGTACGGCTACGCCACTAACCCCAAGTATCCCGAAATACTAATTAGCACTATTGAGGCATATAATTTATCGCAATATGATAAACAGGGTTTAGCCGAAATTGCCGAAAATGAAAGCCTTCTTAACCACATTGGAGCACCCGATGCACCGGAGCCTTTAATGGCAAGCACGGCACCGGTTAAGGCACAAACAGTCCACGTTTCAGAACAACAACATGCACCGGTTGTAACAACCGAACCGGTTCATCAATCTGTTGCGGCAGCACCGGTGGCCATGTCAACTCCTGAAATAACCCACAAGGTTGAAAAGGTTGAACCCAAAGCTGAAAAGCATGAACCGATATTTGCAAGCACACCGGTTAACAACAACGCACGTAAGGAATATGTTGTAAACGGATTGCGCGCCCTTAAAGCACAGGGAAATGAAAACCCGCTAACCATTGCCATTGATTACGACCTTGATTTTGCACGCGTTTTAGCTATGAACGATTTAGGAGGAGCCGAACTTTTTAAAAACGGCGAATATATTTTTCTGCAGCCTAAAAAATTGCATGGCGAGCAAATAACATACATGGTTCAAGCCGGTGAAAGTATGCGCGATATTTCGCAAAAAACCGGTGTAAGGCTTAAAGACCTTTACCAGAAAAATGATATGAAGTTTACCGAAAACGAGCAAGCGCTGGCCGGTGAAGTAATTTATCTGCAAGAGAAAAGAAACGGCTCGCCAAGAACAATGCCCTACAGCGCCTATTTGAAAACACAAAATAAAAACAGCAACGCCGACTTAAATAATAGTTCATCGAGAACAACCTCAATGACAACAACAATACCACAGCCTAACCATCAATACCAGGTTCAACAAAGCGATACGCTGTATTCAATTGCGCAAAAGTTTAATCTTAGCATTGAACAACTGAAGGCCATTAATAATTTAGAAAATAACCCCATCCATCCTGGCCAAACACTGTTGGTTTCAAAGTAATCTTTTTCTCTTCCCATTAATGCATTATTACAACTTATAGTTGTAAAACAAGCTTTTAGCCCCACACAACATAATCATTCATAAATTTGTTGTAAGGTACTAATAAGGCACTCGTCTAATAAATAAAAAACATGCGTACCAAGTTCGTTTTCACATTACTTATTATTGCTGTGGCAAGCGTGGTTACATCGTGCGCGCAAAAGAACAGTACCAATAAAACCAATTCTAAAACAAATTCAATACCTGTTATGAGCGAAAATGCAAAGTTAGATACCATTACCTTAGGCGGCGGCTGCTTTTGGTGTGTTGAGGCCATTTATCAAAGATTAAACGGGGTAATAACCGTAACATCGGGCTATGCAGGTGGCAAGCGAGCCAACCCAAGCTATGAGCAGGTAAGCAGCGGCGCTACCGGACATGCCGAGGTGGTGCAAATTGTATTTGACACTACTGTTATTCCATTAGCCGAAATTCTGCAAGTGTTTTTTAAAGTGCACGACCCCACAACGCTTAACCTCCAGGGTGCCGATGAAGGAACGCAATACCGGTCGGTAGTATTTTATAACAGTGAGGAACAAAAGAAAACCGCTGAGGATATTAAAAATGGCTTAAACAAAAGTGGTGCTTTCGATTCTCCCATTGTTACTGAAATAGCACCATACAGCAACTTTTATAAGGCAGAAGATTACCATCAAAACTATTACAACCAAAACAAAAACCGCAACCCATATTGCAGTATTGTAATAGTGCCTAAGATTGAAAAATTTGAAGCTTACTTTAAAGATAAATTGAAGAAGTAGACTCAAGATTTTAGATATTAGACATTAGACAAAAACTGTTGCGTACACCCCTGTTTTGTCACTATTTTACTATTCTCTATTCATCTATTTGATACTTAGTGCAATTTTTTACATCTTTGGCAAACGAAAATGCAAATGGAGAGGCTTGTACGCCTGCACGATAGATCTTTCCGGTTATACAAAAGTGAGAGCGAGATACTTACCGCTGTTAGAGAGGTTGCGAATAAAATTAACGCCGAATATATTGGTAGAAGGCCCCTATTGGTGCCCGTTTTAAACGGCGCTTTTATGTTTGCCAGCGACTTGCTTAAAGAGCTAAAGCTGGACTGTGAGCTTTCGTTTATACAGGCTGCTTCGTACCACGGAACTACCAAATCTACCGGAAACCCTATAGTTGCTATTGGTTTAAATCAAAGCATTGAAGGCCGCCATGTTATAATTATTGAAGACATTATTGATACGGGTGTTACCCTTTCAAAAATAATTCCTGAGTTTTTGGCTCAAAACCCTGCATCGGTTAAAGTTGCCTCTTTACTTTTAAAGCCTCTTGCGCTTAAAACCGATTTAAAGGTTGATTACGTAGGCATGGAAATACCTAACGATTTTATTGTTGGCTACGGTTTAGATTATGATGGCCTTGGAAGAAACCTGCGTGATATTTATCAGGTAATACCTGAATAAAGAACCCCAATATTCATGATTCATGAAAAAAGATATCCTCATCATAGGCGGCGGTGCGGCTGGCTTTTTTGCCGCTATTAACTGCGCTGAAAAAAATCCTTCGTACAACATTACCATCCTCGAAAAATCTCCTTCTCTATTATCTAAAGTAAAAGTAAGTGGTGGCGGAAGATGCAATGTAACACACGCCTGTTTCGACCCGCGAGAATTAGCAGCCCATTACCCAAGGGGCGAAAAACAATTGCTGGGCCCCTTCACAAAATTTAATCCCTCCGACACGGTAGAATGGTTTGAAAAAAGAGGCGTAAAACTAAAACGCGAAAGCGACGGAAGAATGTTTCCGGTAACCGATTCATCGCAAACAATTATTAATTGCTTTTTAAATGAAGCCAAAAGATTGCGCGTAACTATTAAAATACAAACCGGTGTTGAAGAGTTCACCCCGCCTGTTACCGGCAATACCAAATGGACACTACGCACTAATAAAAATGAAATTCTATCTGCCGATGCAATAGTTGTAACATCGGGCACTGCCCAACAAATGTGGCGTTCGCTCGAAAAAACCGGACATACTATTGTGGCACCGGTGCCATCGCTTTTTACTTTCAACATAAAGGATAAAAGATTAACCGGGCTTGAAGGGATTAGTGTTGAGCAAGCTATGGTTTCGATAAACGGACAAAAGTTGCTGCAATCATCGGGGCCATTACTTATTACACATTGGGGCTTAAGCGGGCCGGCCATTCTTCGTTTATCGGCATGGGGTGCGCGAGTGCTGGCATCAGCCAATCATCAGTTTGATATTGCTGTAAATTGGACCGGTGCAGATGCGAATGAAATAAAAGAACACTTGCGGAAATACATTCAGGCGCATCCTAAAAAAAATGTTTCGGGCAATCCATTATTTAATATACCTAAACGCCTGTGGGAAAGATTAGCCGGTAACGTCATAGTCAACTATGCAGCGCTATCAAATAAACAAATTGATTTGCTTGTTGGCGAGCTTACCGCTTCGCACTTTCATGTATCTGGAAAATCAACTTATAAAGATGAGTTTGTTACCGCCGGTGGTGTTGATTTGAATGAAGTAGATTTTAAAACCATGCAAAGCAAAAAGCTGGCTGGTTTATATTTTGCCGGCGAGGTTTTAGATATTGATGCCATTACCGGTGGCTTTAACTTTCAAGCTGCGTGGACAACCGGGTGGATTGCGGCGCAGGCTATTTAATTTATTACTTCAGCCACCGCGATGTGGTTTGCCGGGTTCCCATTTTTGTAAAATCGAATAACCAACCTGCATAATATATGGCCCCTATTTGCGGAGCCCCCGGTGCTTCTATATGCACCTTGTTATAAATGTTTGAGCCGCCTAACCGAATAGTAGAATGTGCTTTATCAAACTGATAATAAATCTGGGCATCAAGCGCATGATACGAAGGAACAGTGCCGCTGGCAAACCAACCATCCCACTGGTAAGCTGTTTGCCATTTCCAATTAATATTAAAACCAAAGCCACCGGCAACATGATTACCGTTAACACCAATATTTAATTTATGCCTGGGGGTATTGAAACCCGGTAACATAATACTTGAATTGGCAGCAACATTTTTTTCACTCACATCAGTATAAGTGTAATTAGCATACGGTGTAATGCCATGCGCGGTATAACAAGCAATACTTATAGAACCACCCCAGGCTGATATTTGCCCGCCCGTATTTGCCCATGTTTGTATAGGTGTATAATTGCCCGCTATTATATTGTTGGCACCTGTTGAATCTGCAGTATTGCCATTGGTAGTTCCGTTGCCATTCGGCGCAACAACTCTTGCCAAACCTATTAAATCGTTATACAAATTATAGTGCGCTGATAAGTCAATTAAAATTCTGCTCTTTATTTCGGCCCGGTAGTCAAACTCAAACGATGTTACCACTTCGGGTTTAAGTGCGGCCAGTGTTATTGGGGTTAATGCCTGCTGCACGTTTTTAATCGCATTGGTATCGGTAGGCGCATTATTATAAATGCTTAACGCGTTGTTTACAGAAGTAAGCGTGTAAATGTTTTTCATTCCGTATAAGTTGCCTAATTGTTCGGCACTACCGGTATTTAAAAAAAGATATTGCTCTTGAATAGACGGGTTACGGAACCCGGTTGAAGCTGATAGCCTGAAGGTGTGGCTGCTGCCTTTTGAGCGCGCTGTATATATAAGCGCACCACGTGGAGATAATTGCGGCTTAAAGTTAGAATTATCATCAACGTTTAATGCAGCCGTAATTATAAATCTATCGTGAAATAACCTTTTTGTAATTTGCAGAAAAGCATTTATATCCACTTCGCGGATAGTTGCACTACCGGTATCTTGTAAATAAGTGCCAGCTGAGTTTGGAATATAAATGCGGTACGAAGCACCGGTAATAACATCTAACCATTTAACGAAATCCCAATTATACTGTGCATCAAGATGCACTAAGGCCGAGCGATCGTAAAAGCGAGCAGCACTTTTAGTAATACTATTGAAACTATCCTTGAACGTTTGGCTGCCCGGTGTATACCATTCGCCCTGAGCACTACGCCTGGCAACATTTCTTGCGCTATCTATAATCCAGGGGTTGCTGCTAATACACCCTGCGCAGTTGGCAATGCCACCAACCAGGGTATCAATGGTATTAAAATACGCATCGCTGAATTTTGAAATGTAAGCAGGTTGTGCCAAGCCGGTTAAAGCATTACCGGCAGTGCGCAGGTTATATGATTGCTCAGAATTTTCGAATGAACCGTAAAGCCTTACAAAAAAATTTCTTCCTTTAATTTGTATAGTCGGCTGCTGAAAGAAAAAGCTTTTAAGCTGGTAGGGGTCTAGCGTTTGATAAATGGCACTTCCATAACTGGCGCGGTAAGTTCCTGAAAACTCAATTTGATTATTGAACCGGTAGTAAATGCCGCCAAACACCTTGCCATTCTGTGGGCTATTATTCGTCAATGAATTTTGAGCATAACCGGGAGCCTGAACATTTATATATCCGTTATGCGGGTTAGTGGGGTCAAAATTATTTGCCTCGGGATTAGCCGTTAAAAAATTATTTGCCGCTACATAATAATTATGCCTATCGGTAGTAATGGGGCAGGTAGGGCAATATGTTGCTGCTGCTTCGTTCTGCACATATGCATTAAGGTTGGTTTCACTTTTCGTGCTTCCATAGTTTGTCAGAGAATCGTTTGCCGTGGGCCATTCAGTAAGTTGTGTAAACTGCGCTGTAATTTTTATAGCTAACCGGTTTTGTTTCCCAAAGGTATTGGCATAACGCACCTGTGCATCAAAATACGAACCCGATGCTGTAGTTCCTCCATCTAGTAATTGCACGGCAATGCCTTTATAATCGTAGGGGCTTTTTGTATTCATAGCAACTACACCTTGCATAGCGCCGCTGCCATACATTGCCGAAACCGGTGCCGGTGCAACCTCAACGCTTTGTAAATCTAAATCGCTTGCGCCATTCATATTGCCAAGCGGCGAATTGAACCCAGGTGCTTCATTATCTACACCTTCAATAAATTGTTTCAATCTTATTTGACGTGTATCGGCAAAACCATTTAGGTTAATTGTTTTCAAGAAAACAGAGGATGTTGCTACATTAACGCCGGCCAGTTCTCCAATGCCCTGATAAAAATCTGAAGTGGGTGAGGTTTGAATTTCGAGTTGGCTTACTTTTTCTACCTGCACCGGCGATTTCTCAATAGGCTCTATTTTGCGTGAGGGCATAATGACAGTTTGGCGTAAAGAAATATTAAAGGGTCTAAGCTCAATACTTACTTCAGCACCATCTAACGTTGTAGATACTTCTTTGGTTGTGTAGCCTTCGCTGGAAACTATAAGTGTTCCAGCCTTTGCCTGAATAAAAAATCTGAATTTTCCGGTAGTATCTGATAGAACAACTAGCGGCTCATTTTTTACCTGAATTTTAGCACCAACTAAAGGCTGCCCGCTAGATGCATCGTAAACAGCACCGCTTACTGTGGCATTTTGAGCATGAATAATAGAAGATGTGAAGACTGTTAAAAAGAATCCGAGAAATAAAGATAGCCTCATGGGTTTGTAGAAATTCATCAAGGGGGTTAATGCACCGAAAAATAACAAATTCTTAAAAGCGCAAATGTAGGCGTATTCATCATATTATTGGAATATACATAGTTATGGGCAACATGGTATGTCCACGGTAAAGTACAGCCTGCCAAGTGAGCAGCTTTTTTTTAGTTTTGCCCCGCTTATTCAGTAACCATGAGTATTAAAATTCTTATAACCGGCGGCACCTTTGATAAGGAGTACGATGAAATTAACGGCAAGCTGTATTTTAAAAATACCCACCTGCCCGAAATATTGAATTTAGGCCGATGCAACTTAACTATTGAGGTTAAAACCTTAATGATGATTGACAGCCTTGAAATGACAGAGGCAGACCGCCACCTGATTATTGAACATTGTAAACATGGCAACGAAACCCGCATAGTAATTACCCACGGCACCGATACCATGACTGATACTGCAGCCGTGCTTGGGGCGGCTAACCTTAATAAAACCATTGTACTTACAGGAGCAATGATTCCTTATAAATTTGGCAGCTCGGACGGGTTGTTTAATATGGGCAGCGCACTTGCTTTTGCCCAAACCCTGCCTGTTGGCGTTTATGTGGTTATGAACGGCCGCTATTTTAATTGGAATAATGTGAGAAAGAATAAAGTATCGGGCATTTTTGAAGAAAAGACAAAAAAGCACGAATAATTTGGCCTTTTGGGACCGCGGGAAGTGACTATAACACGGGTGAATTAATTTATTTTTATATTCGGTATCCAAAATTTGAGGTAGGAATGAAGAACTTTTTTTTCGTATTGCTTTTTATGTTGTTTGTCGCAGGGTGTGCCAAAACCGAAACCAATTACAAACAAGACATTACCGGCAATTGGGTATTGTATAAATATGTGCTTCGGAACGCCGATCAAACTATATTATTTGAATCGCACTTTCCGGGCTATGCCATTGCTTTTTCGGGAACAGGACAGTTTATCGAAACCGATACTACCGGTTATGCCAATGGTGGCACCTATCACTTTTCAAGCAATTATCAAAAAATATCGCTTGACGATACCATGCATGTATTTATAGATACAGTATTAGTTGATTCTATTTTTGAGCGCCAATACAGTATTTTTAATTTAACGTCGGTTAGCCTTCAACTTAGAAACGATTCGTCGGAATTATATTTAGAAAAGAAACCATAAATTGCAAACCATAAAGCAACAGCCGTGAATAAAAAAATTCTGTTTTTGGGCCTCGTGTTACTTACCCTTTTTGCGTGCAACCGTACTGCCTTTTTAAATAAATTGGAAGGCACCTGGAGGATTGGCAAGTATAGTTATTCGGGGCAAGATCTCACACGTTCTTTCTCTGATACATCGCATGTTAAGTATCAGCTAACTATTGCTGCAAATCAACAGTATACTGAAACATGGCTAAGTTATGCGTTTAGAGCAGACTCGGCAATACTAAGCGATACCATCGGTTTTGATACGGCGCATACTACCTATATAATTTTATTTGATACCATTCACTTTGTTGATACCACAATTGCATCTCACATTAGAACTGGTAGATGGGACTTGCTGAATAGCGAACAGGACCTACAACTTACCAAAGATTCAGATGCACACAATCCTATAGAATATCAAATTCTTCAACTTCAAAAAAGCCATCTTAATCTTTTATCGGGTAATCAGGAATACGATTTAGTGAAGTAGGGTTTTACTTTTTATTTAACCGGTTCAACCTTAAATCCCTTTTCCCGTAGCCGCTCTATTACACCTTCTTTATCGGGCAAGTGCATGGCCCCTATGGCAATAAAGGTTGATTGGTTTTTTATAAACTCGGCAATGCGGTTAGCCATGCTTTCGTTTCTATCAATAACCAAGGCCTTATAGAATTTTCCGTTTTTTTCAACATCATTATCGCTTTCGGCAAGCTTGTCAAGATTTTGCGCTAAATAATATTTTACCAAATCTGTACCATCAGATTGATTAGCCTGAAATGAATCTATTTCCTGCACCAGCAACTCTGCTTGTTCTTTGTAGCTTAGGGTGCTAAGTGCCTTTAATTGTTCCTCAGATGTTTCGATGCCAATAATTTTTTTGTATTCGTCTTTTGCCTGGTTATAAAAATTTATGTCCAATATCTGCGCATCATCACCGGTAGATGAATCCATTAGCCCCATACTCATACTTTCAAAAATTGTCATAACAAAAACCGGCGCAATGTTATCAAACATAGCCATGGGCAGTCCGGATTGTTTTACAACTAATGAATCTAACAAAGCATATTCTTTAGGCGGAATCATTTTCGACAAACTGTATCCATCGCCCATCATCAGCTTATCCAGTATATTCATATTTAATTCCTCGCCCGGGTCCAATTCCATGGCATAGGCCTTAGCAGATTTAAAATAGCTGTCGGCCAACTTGTTGCCCAAAGTAACAACGCGCGAATCGGCAGTATGCATAGTGCCAAACAGGTACGATGGTTCTTTTAACACATTGCCCGATATTTTCCATAGCAGCGATTTATATTGCGCACCAACAATAGTTGTCAGGAAACACAGTAAAAGAAATGGAATTGATTTTTTCATAAATTAAATAAACGATAAACTTGGGGCATGTTTTGTAATAATTTGCGAACTTTATATCTTTTATGAAGTTTTAATACTAAAACATAAACGGTGATAGTAATTGATAATAAAACTATAAGCGATGACATAGTAGATGTGCAGTTTGTGTGCGACCTGAATGCGTGCAAAGGCGCCTGCTGTGTTGAGGGCGATTTTGGTGCGCCGCTTGATGAAAGTGAATTGAAAATATTAGATGATATATACGAAAAGGTAGCCCCATACCTTAGCGAAGACGGCATAAAAGCTATTGATAAACAAGGCAAATATCTTTTTGAAAAAGAAATTAAATCATGGTGCACGCCTATGGTAAATGGGCGAGGCTGTGCCTGGTTAAACTATGATAAAAACGGTATAGCCATGTGCGGCATTGAAAAGGCTTACAATGATGGAATCATCGATTTTAAAAAACCTGTTTCTTGCCACCTATATCCTATCAGGGTTACAAAACATAAAAACTTTGATGCCGTAAATTACGAGCGCTGGCATATTTGTAACGCTGCCTGTAAAAACGGCAAAGCACTTAAAGTGCCCGTATATAAGTTTTTAAAAGAGGCCCTGATACGTAAATATGGTGATGACTTTTATGAAGCGCTGGAGCAATATGCCGCAAGTATCAAGTAGCGGGTATTGCCCCCTGTATGCTTATCTATTCATTATTTTGTCAACTGTTATAATGATTTTCTGCAAAATGCGTTAATGTGTTACCCGAACTATAAATTTGCTTAGCCCTGCCAAAATACTTGCAGGGGATTCGGGGCGGGTATTATGGCAAAATTGAAATTCAATCCTAAAGATTTTTGGTCGGTATTTAAGTTAACTCAAATTGTGCTTTGGGGGTTTGTGTTGTTTGTTATTCTGTTTTTTGTGGGGGTTAATTATGGACTGTTGGGTAAGATGCCCGATTTGGAAAATATTCAAAACCCGAATAACGCAGCCTCAACTACCGTTTACTCTTCAGATATTGAAGTGCTGGGCACCTACTATACCGAAAACAGAATTGAAATATCGTACGATGAACTATCGCCATACCTAGTAAAAGGATTAGTAGCTACCGAGGATAAACGCTTTTACGATCACTCGGGTATTGATTTAAAAGGATTGTTCCGCGCAATAGTGCTTACCGGTATATTGCATAAAGAAGGCGGCGGGGGCAGCACACTTACACAACAGCTTGCAAAAAATCTTTTTCATCAGGATTTTGGTAAGGCAAGCAGACTAACCAGAGTAACACAAAAAATAAAAGAATGGGTACTTGCCGCTAAGCTAGAGCGCACTTTTACAAAAGAAGAATTAATTAATATATATTATAATACTGTTGAGTTTGGTTCGCTTTCGTACGGCATTAAAACTGCCACCTTCACCTACTTTTACAAAACACCGGCGGAATTGAAACCCGAGGAAGCTGCGCTGCTGATTGCAGTAGTAAATGCCCCTTCGCGCTTAAACCCGCGCAGATACCCGGAGCGGGCTATTGTGCGCCGTAACCTAGTAATTGACCGAATGGGTGAATCGGGAATATTTAGTAAAGAGCAATGCGACTCGCTGAAAAAAATTAAAATAAAGCTTAACTACCATAACCCCGATTTTAGAACCGGGCTAGCAACTTATTTCCGCGAATACCTACGGCAGGAATTACAAAACTGGTGCGACAAAAACCCCAAGCCCGATGGCAGCAAGTGGAATATTTATCAGGATGGGCTAAAAGTATTTACAACAGTAAATTCGCGGATGCAGAAGTATGCAGAAGATGCAATGGGCGAACACCTAACCTATCTGCAAGATGCATTTTTTAAAGAATGGCACGGCCGGGACCCCTGGAAATTTGGCGCCAAAGCAAAACCCGAAATGCTTGAAAGAATGATGCACGAAAGCGACCGGTATCAGGAAATGAAAAGTGAGGGAAAATCGGATGCCGAAATAAAGCAGGTGTTCAATACTAAAATACCGATGACCATTTTTTCGTGGCATGGTAATAAAGCTTCCAGTATTGATACAGTAATGAGCCCGCTGGATTCGCTGCGGTACTTTATGCAAATTATACAAGTGGGTTTTTTAGCCGTTGATGCCAAGACCGGTGAAATAAAAGCATGGATTGGGGGGCCTAACCTGCGCTATTTTCAGTTGGACCACGTTAAGAAAACAACACGTAGGCAAGTGGGTTCAACTATGAAACCATTTTTATATGGTATGGCTTATGAAAGAAATTACGACCCCTGCACTCTTATTCCGTATTTGCCACCGGAGTGTACCGGTATAGATAAAAGCTGGAACCCGGAGGGTTCAGGTAAATTTGAAGACGGAGAAATGGTACCGGTGAAGGATGGCTTGGCTTATTCGGATAACCGGATTACGTCGCGCATTATGTGCGAGATAGGCGACCCAAGTTTGTTAGTAGACTTTGCAAAACGCTGCCAGATTGAAAGCCCCTTGGATGCTGTGCCTTCGCTTTGTTTGGGCACGTGTGATATATCGCTATACGAAATGGTGGGTGCTTATACCTGCTTTGCAAACTTAGGCACTTACAGCAAGCCCTACTTTTTGAAACGCATTGAAGATAAAGATGGCAACATACTGGCAACCTTTAACGAAACACATAAAGAAGCCATTGCCGAAAAAACCGCATACGTGCTTACCGAAATGTTGAAGGGCGTTGTGAATAAGGGCACCGGTGCCGGTATAAGATCAAAGTATGGTTTGCAAATGCCACTTGCCGGTAAAACAGGCACCACACAAAGTAACAGCGATGCGTGGTTTATGTGCTATAACCCCAATATTGTTGTTGGCGCATGGGTTGGATTTGAGCAGCCGAGTGTTCACTTTATTTCCAATTCATCGGGTGCTGGCGCTACGGCAGCCATGCCTATTGTTGGCGGTTTTTTAAAACGTGTTTATGCCGACCGGTCGCTGCAACTTGGCACCGGAGATTTTTCCTTACCGAGTGATTCAAGTATATCGGTAAATTTTAATTGCACCGAGCAACCGGCAGATACAGTCAAAAAAAAAGACCAGTAATTAATTGGCTTAAAAATGTATTCGGGAAAAAGCAAGTTGATACAGCAGCCCTTCACCGGAGGCAGGAAAAAAAGCAAAAAAGAATTGATAACCGCAATAATTCGCACCGGCGCAAGGCTAAAGAAATAGAAATACAAAAAATACATTGATTAAAAACAAACCATGCCAGCAGGTAAACTTTTTTTAATTCCTTCTTTTTTAGGCGAAGACAACCCGGCAATTATACCGGATCAGGTTAAAAATGTAATTGGTACTATTGATGAATTTATTGTAGAGAATGCAAAAACAACTAGGAGATTTTTACGGGCAATAGGCTACAAAAAAAACTTCGATACTGAAGTTACTATGCATGAATTAGATAAACACGCCGCACAACAAGATTGCAACGTGCTATTAAAAAATGTTCTAACCGGCACCGCTTGTGGCCTGATTAGTGAAGCCGGTAACCCATGTATTGCCGACCCGGGTAATGAAGTGGTGGCATTTGCACATCAACACGGTATAGAAGTAATTCCATTGGTGGGGCCTTCATCTATTTTACTGGCTTTAATTTCTTCGGGTTTTAACGGGCAGCAGTTTGCGTTTAATGGTTACCTGCCAATAAAAGAACCGGAGCGAAGTAAAAAAATAAAACATTTGGAAAGTTTGTCGCGCACCGGTGTCACACAAATATTTATGGAAACACCGTTCCGCAATCAAAAATTATTTGAAGAGCTTATAAAAACATGCAGCGCCGATACCCGTTTATGTATTGCTTGCGACTTAACCCTAACAACACAATTTATAAAAACACAAAAGTTGAAAAATTGGCGAGAAGCCAAAATTGATTTCAATAAACGGTATTGTATTTTCCTGTTTGGCTAAGCCTTCTTTACTTTGCCTGAGCCAATATACTTTCTCCATCTAAAACCACATCGCCCGGTTTTACATTAACCTTTACATCATGCGGAAAAATAACAGTTACCTGGCTTCCTAATTTTATTAAGCCTATTACATCACCCTGTTTTACTTCCTCTCCCGGGTGGGTATAGTCAACAATACGGCGGGCAAGCAGTCCGGCAATTTGTATTACCTTATATTTTTCACCGGCTGGTGTTTCCATCAAAAATTCGTTGTGCTCATTTTCGAAACGTATGCCGTATTCATTACTCATGCTAACCGCATTATGAAAACTTCCCTTCACATATTTTTCTGAAACCACTTTTCCATCCATAGGTGCACGTTGGTAGTGTACATTGGTTACATCCATTTGTATGGAAACAATAGTGCCTGCGGTATCCACATCTTTTGTCCACACGTTAATAGCGCCGAATTGTTCTTTGGTAACCACCAGGCTTTCGCTGTTCCATTTTTTTACGCAAACAATTTTGCCGTTAGCCGGGCTTACAAAAACCTGATTGCTGTGGGGTATGTTTCTTTCGGTTTGGCGCAGAAACCAAAATTTATAATACACCATTAAAAGAATGCCCGTTACAATAACAAAATACAATATTCGCTTAAACCATTTCATGGTTCAAACCTAAGTGATTCATTACAAATAGGCAACTATGTTATTTAGCGGCGGCAACTTCGGTATCGCTAAACTGGTAGAATCCATCGGCGCCGACTGATACTTTGGGTAGGTGGTGTGTTTTTTCGAAAAGGTTATAGCCCTGTGCCATGTTTCTCCACAATTTGTTGAAGGGGGCACAATCAACGTATTGATTAAACAACGCAAAGTTTTCTTCAGTTGGTTTAAACGGGAAAATTTGAACCGGAATTTTATGCTGGCCGTAATTACGTGCTTTAACGGCGCAGATGTAAATATCTTCAACATAATAATCGCTCATAGCCAAACAACCAGCACTGGCTTGCTTGCCATGTATGTAAATCATGCCGCCTTTATTGGCTGCGGTGCTTAATTTCATGTCAGATTCGTTAGGGTAGTTAATACCAAGCGATAAGTAGTAATTGCTGTTGGGGTTAAAATCATTGATGTAGTAATAACCTTCAGGCACCTGGCAATCGCCCTGCATGCGTTTCGGGCCCAGTTTTCCTGATTCGGCATAAATATTAAACTCGTCTAGCTTGGCGTAATTACCATCGGGCTTTTCAACCCAAATTTCCATAATAGCCTCGGCCTTAAATGCACGGATAAACATATTGCCAAAGGTTTCTTCAGGTATACCCGCTTTTTGGCACTTCATTTTTATGTACTGCTCTTTGCGTTCATAAGCCATATTAACGCGGGGAATTTTTTGTTGAATTTTTTCAAAAGTTAATTGGCCGGGCGTAAACGCCGAGCCTGCAACAAAAACAACGCATAAAAAAACAATTTTGAAAATGTTCATTTGTCTGATGTAACGCTTTCTATATCCTGAAAATTTTGTTTTGGCCTATAAAGATACGTTGTAAACCTTGTTGGTATACGCGTTTTGCCGTCAAAAAATTTTCGAAACCCGATTTTTTTTCCAATGCACACCTTGTATAATAGTAAGTTTATTATTTAAGTACATTAAACCATTATTACTAGCTGTGTGAATTGTTAGATCAAGTTTATGCTTCAAAATTTCGAGTTCACATTTTTGTGTACTTGTTCACGTCTACCAACATACCATTTTGACTATTTAGCATTGATTATCAACCAGTAATGACCATTATACACAAGCTGTGGATAGCGATGTTGACAGCCAAAAGCGCATAAGATTTAACTAACACAGTGTTGGCGGAGATGTTGATTTCGGTAAAAGGATAAACATAATTTTTACTGAAAAAGTTGATGTCTTTAAAATCGATTTTCCAAAAAAAACTAGTATTGACTTACCAACAGGTTTTAGCATGAATCAACACCCTGTTTGTGTATAAAAAGAATCAAGAGTAAAGGACCGAGAGTTAAGAAAAAATGAGAGAATAACTTTATGTCTAAATTCTTGACTCTAGGTTCTAAAATCTAGCTGTTTATTTATACCAATTCATCTCCTCAATATATTTCCAGGCGGCTTCTGGGATGAAGTATTGCATGGAAATTCCCTGGCGGATGTTTTCGCGAATGAAGGTGGCCGAGAGGTCGAGATAAGGAAAATCTAAAAGACGAATGTTGCTGTGTTTGGGGTATGGGTTTTCTTCAAAACCACGACGTTTGTAAACCAGTATTTCGTAATTCAAAAGCTTTTCGTAATTTTTCCATTTGTGCAGGGTAACTAAATTATCGCTACCCATGATGAGGGAAAATTCGTGCTTCGGATATTTTTCTTTCAGGTAAGTAAGTGTGTCTATAGTATATGAAGGCTTCGGCATTTTAAACTCAATGTTAGAAGCCTTAAGGTTTTTGCTATCTTCTATTGCCAGATTAATCAGGTGCAGTCGGTCGTAATCTCTTAGCAGTGTTTCTTTTTGCTTCAACGGGTTTTGCGGCGATACCACCAACCATACTTTATTAAGATGCGTGGTTTCGCAAATATAATTGGCAATGATAAGGTGCCCATTGTGTATGGGGTTGAATGAGCCGAAAAAGAGACCGATTTTCACTGTGCAATGATAAGGATTATGTACAGAAAGAATATCTGATAGCTTTGCTTTATATAATATGACACCGCAGCGCGAAAAAATTAGCAGTCCGCAAAACGACAAAATAAAAAACCTGAAACGGCTTGAAAAAGCAGCCGAGCGGAAGGAGCAGCAATTGATTTTAATTGAAGGCCTGCGCGAAACGGTACTGGCACACAGGGCGGGTTACGAAATAGTATCGCTTTTTGTTTGCGAAGAAATTTTGAAAAGCGACAACCAATATAATTTAAAGGAAGTAGAGAAAACCAACCCGGAAATTTTCACCATCTCAAAAAACGTGTACGATTCATTGGCGTATCGCGAAACTACAGAGGGGGTAATTGCTACGGCACGACCCAAGAAATTAAATCTTGATGGTTTGAAGTTAAGCGCAGCACCTTTAATATTAGTAATTGAGGCTGTAGAAAAACCCGGCAACCTTGGCGCTATGTTGCGTACCTGCGATGCCGTGGGCGTTGATGCCGTAATTATTTGCGACCCTAAAACAGATATATACAACCCGAACGTAATTCGCTCAAGCATTGGCACCATTTTTACCAACCCTATAGCCGTATGCGAAACAAAAGAGGCGATTGAGTTTTTGAAAGCGAAAAAAATAAAAACATTCGCTGCCGAACTAACTGCTGCAAAATTTCATTACCAGCAAAATTTTAAACAAGCTTCAGCTATAGTAGTAGGCTCGGAAGCCACAGGCTTGAGTGATGAATGGATGCGGGCTGCCGATGAAAAAATTAAAATACCCATGCAGGGTAAAATTGATTCGCTGAATGTAAGTGTTAGTGCGGGGGTTTTATTGTTTGAGGGGAGAAGGCAGAGAAGTATGTGAGTTTTCAGCGGTGTAATCCTATAAAAATCGGTGTAATCACACCATAAACCATTAAATTCGCGCCTCAATCATTTCTTCAGTGGATATCATTCGCCTTTTACCAGATAGTATTGCCAATCAAATAGCCGCAGGCCAGGTAATTCAGCGCCCGGCATCGGCGGTAAAAGAGCTGATGGAAAATGCGATTGATGCAGGGGCTTCGCATATAAAACTGGTTGTAAAAACCGCAGGCAAAAACCTGGTGCAGGTTATAGATAACGGCTGCGGCATGAGCGAAACCGACGCCCGGATGAGTTTCGAAAAACACGCCACCTCAAAAATTCGGGCGGCTGAAGATTTATTTAATATCCGCACTATGGGTTTTAGGGGCGAGGCGCTGGCCTCAATTGCCGCCATTGCTCAAGTGGAATTAAAAACGCGACAAACAGGTGAGCAGCTTGGTACTTGTATAGAAATAGAAGGCATGAAGGTGCTGAAGCAAGAGCCCTGCCAAACACCCGAGGGGACTTCGATAGCTATAAAAAATTTATTTTTTAATGTACCCGCTCGCCGCAATTTTTTAAAAAGCGATACCGTTGAACTGAAAAATATTATCGACGAGTTTCAGCGCATTGCTATGGCGCACCCAAAAATAGCGTTCCAGTTATTTAATAACGATAATGAAATGTACCACCTAAAGCCGGGTAATTTGAAACAAAGAATAGTTTCGATATTCGGCGATAACTATGCAGGCAAAATTGTACCGGTAGAAGAAAAAAGCTACGCCTTGCATGTTTATGGTTTTGTGGGCAAGCCGGAATTTTCGAAGAAGACGAGAGGAGAGCAATTTATTTTTGTGAATAACCGCTACATTAAATCGGCATATTTAAATCATGCAGTGTCGCGGGCTT
Source organism: uncultured Bacteroidota bacterium (assembly GCA_903919075.1). Classification (GTDB taxonomy): domain Bacteria; phylum Bacteroidota; class Bacteroidia; order Chitinophagales; family LD1; genus Bog-950. Next base: position 25,266 of record CAIXGR010000076.1, read on the forward strand.
ATCAGCAAATGATGCCGAAAGAAAGCTTCCCGTTTTTTGTTTTGTTTCTGGATATTGACCCTGTTAAAATTGATATCAATGTACACCCCGCCAAGCACGAAATAAAATTTGAGGACGAAAAACTAGTTTACACATTTGTAAACTTAGGTGTAAAACACGCGCTTGGCGCACATAGTATTTCGCCTACCATAGATTTTGACCAGGAAGACCATTTAAATAAAAACGGTGGGTTCGATCAAACGCCGCGCACATGGTTGGAGATTACGCAGAACACCATTGAAACTAAAGAGGCTAAAAAATTTGCACCACCCAGCAGTTTTAAACCTTTAAGCCAGCGCGAAGAAAATAATTTGAAGAATTGGGAGAAAGCTTTTGATACGGGAGGCAGTGAACAGTTAACTACCAGCCGACAAGAGGAACCCCACCATATTCAAATGGCGCAGCACAATGAAGTGGAGGGAATACGCGAGGCGGTACCACCGCACCAGGTTCAGCGCCGGTTTATTATTTCGCAAATAAAAAGCGGTTTTATTTTAATTGACCAGCAGGCCGCACACGAGCGAATAATGTACGAACGCTACCTGAAATTGCTTGAAAAAAGTAAGCATGAAACGCAGCGCCAATTATTTCCGCAAAGTATTGAACTGAATGCTGCCGACGCACAAATATTATTACAAATACTGCCCGACATTAATAACCTGGGCTTTGATGTGCAGGAGTTTGGCAAAAACACTTTTATTATACACGGCTTTCCGGCTGATATTATACAGGGCGATGAAAAGAAAATGGTGGAAGAGCTGATAGAGCAATATAAAATGAATGCCTCGGTTACCAGGCTTACAAAGCGCGAGAACCTTGCTAAATCGCTATCGCAAAGTTCATCTATTAAGGCAGGTAAAACTTTATCGGTAGATGAAATGAAAACGCTGATTGATGAACTTTTTGCCTGCGAAAACCCCTATACCGCCCCCAACGGAAAGTTTACCTTTATTTCCTTTAGCAATGATGAACTGGAAAAAAGATTTGAGAATAAATAAATACCCCCAAATAAGCCACTTTTTACATTTTATAAACACTTGCCGCCGGCAATAAAAATAATTAAGAGTGTTGCACGTCCACCTAAACATCTCAAGTCTTAGTTTAAATTTGCTTTAATATGCTTAACCAAATGAATAGCCGAAGTGTGGTATTTAATCTGATCATGATAAATATTGTGCTGTTTGTGGCTTCTATAGTTTACCCGGTACTAAATCAGTATTTAAGTCTGCAATATTTATTTAACCGGCACGATTTTGTTCAGCTTGCCGCAAATGGCACTTTAAGTTATCAGGAGTACCCGGCGCTTTATAGTTTTATAGAGCGTAATTATGGCGCCTTATCTAAAGCGGGGTTTTTGCCGGTTCAAATATTATCGCACATGTTTATGCATGGCGGTATCGCCCATATTGCCTTTAACATGCTTGGCCTGTTTATGTTTGGCAACGTGCTGGAGCGTGTTTGGGGGCCAAAAAGATTTTTCATTTTTTATTTTATTACCGGATTGGGTGCAGTAATACTTCATTTATTGGTGCAGGCAATAATGGTATATAAATTTACCGGAACATTCGACCCAACACCGGCTATGTTAAATGCTCACCCGGGTGCGTTCGACACTTATTTTTCAAGCACACTTGGAGCCTCTGGTGCTATATTTGGAATACTAATAGCCTTTGCAATGCTATTTCCGAATACAGAATTGATGCTGATATTCTTTCCAATTCCTGTTAAGGCAAAATATTTGGTTTCGCTATATGTAATATTTGAATTATATGAAGGCTTTGCCAATCACGCAGGTGATGATGTAGCGCACTTTGCGCACCTGGGTGGTGCTTTATTCGGATTTATATTAGTGAAGTACTGGAACAGGACAGGACAAAATTTTTATTAAACAGGAAAATTAGAGATGCTTACCGGCTCAATTATTGGCGATATTAAATACCAGTTCCGTAATGGCAATATGGTAACGCGGCTGATATTGGTAAATGTTGGCGTGTTCGTTTTTTTCGGCCTGTTTTATTTGATTGGTTTTGTAAGCCAGTCTACCACTCTTTATGATGCAGTTATTTTAAAATTGGAAGCTCCTGCTTCATTACATCATTTGGCCCAACAGCCATGGTCGGTTTTTACTTATATGTTTTTGCACCAGGGCTTTTTTCATGTGCTGTTTAACATGCTTTGGTTTTATTGGTTTGGCGAAATTTTTGTACTTTATCTGGGCGATAAAAAAATATTGCCCCTATATTTAATGGGGGGGCTTAGCGGTGCGCTTATTTATATGCTTGCATATAATTTGCTACCTGTATTTAAGCCTTCGGTTGAGCTTTCTTATATGCTTGGTGCATCGGCAAGTATTTTTGCTATTGTGTTTGCTGCTGCAACCCTTAACCCCGACCATGAAGTGCGGTTGATATTGATAGGCAACGTAAAAATAAAATACGTTGCTGTTGTTTCTTTGCTGCTTGATGTCATCAACATTCCGCATGGCAATGCCGGTGGTTATATTGCGCATGTGGGCGGGGCATTGTGTGGCTATTTATATATTACCTCGCTGCGCAGCGGCTTCGATATTACCAGCCCGCTCAATAATTTTTTCGATTGGGTAGTTACATTGTTCAGCCGCAGGCCCAATATTAAAGTAGCCCATAAAAGTACCGGCCCGCGTACCGCCCCACACCAACCCCGCAAAGAAAGCGATCAGGACCGGGTAGATGAAATATTAGATAAAATTGCCCGCTCGGGTTATGATAGCCTTACAAAAGAGGAAAAGGATTTTCTGTTTCATTATTCAAAAAAATAAAATACTGCAACAAGAAGAAGCAAAGGCAAATTTGTTTGCTGGCAGGGGCGCGGTTCTCCCTTTAGGGAGTTAAAGGGTGCGGGAAGCATCTCTCTCGTCTCTAATTTATATATTTACCCCATGGAGCATCAGTTAAAAATATACGACAGCTTAACACGCGAGAAAAGGTTATTTGTTCCTTTAAATCCCCCATTTGTGGGCATGTACTCATGCGGACCAACTGTTTATAATGAAGTTCACCTGGGCAATCTGCGCACCTTTACCACCTTTGATGTGGTTTACCGGTACCTGATGCACATTGGCTATAAAGTACGTTACGTGCGCAACATTACCGATGCGGGCCACTTAACCAACGATGCCGGTGAAGGAGTTGACAGAATTGAAGAACGCGCCAAGTTAGAGCGGCTTGAGCCTATGGAAATAGTGCGCAAGTACACCGATAATTTTCATGATGTGTGCCGCATTTTTAATTTATTGCCGCCCAGTATTGAGCCAACCGCAACCGGACACATTGTTGAGCAAATAGAGATGATTAAAAAAATTCTTGCCAACGGCTATGCGTACGAAGTAAACGGCTCGATATATTTTGATGTGCGGAAATTTATGCAGAAATACGAGTACGGTAAACTAAGCGGCCGTAATGTTGATGAGTTGATTGAAGGCTCGCGCGAATTGGACGGACAGGAAGAAAAGAAAAACAGCGTTGACTTTGCAATCTGGAAGTCAGTATCGCCAAATCATATACAACGCTGGCAATCGCCTTGGGGCGAGGGCATACCGGGCTGGCATTTGGAGTGCTCGGCCATGGGCACAAAATATTTGGGCAAGCAGTTTGATATACACGGAGGAGGGATGGATTTAAAATTTCCACATCACGAATGTGAGATTGCTCAGAGTGTGGGTGCCGATGACATACAGCCGGTGCGATACTGGATGCATGCCAATATGTTAACTGTAAACGGCGATAAAATGAGCAAAAGCAAAGGCAATTCGTTTTTGCCTATGGAATTATTTACCGGTAAGCACGCCATGCTGGAAAAAGCATACGCGCCTATGCCGGTGCGCTTTTTTATGTTGCAGGCGCACTACCGCAGTACGCTTGACTTTACCAACTCCGCATTACAGGCTGCAGAAAAAGGATACGCACGATTAATGACTGCTTATAAAGCACTGAATGAATTGGTGTATACTAAAGCAGCCGCACCAACTGTACCGGCCGAGATAGAAGAAGTGCAAAAGCTATGCAAAGAAGTTTACGAGAAAATGGATGATGATTTTAATACTGCAGAGGCCATTGCTGTGTTATTTGAAATGGGAAAGAAAATCAACTCGTACAAAGAAGGGTTAATAACTCTCTCATCTATTGATGAAGCAACATTTAATCTTTTAAAAACAACATTTAATGCATTTATAAAAGATATTCTGGCTATTGATAAAGAAGACAGCACCGGTGATGATGGAAAAGAAAAAGAATTGATGAAAGTGATATTGGAATTGCGGAAAGACGTACGCGCCAGAAAAGATTTTGCAGCCTCGGATAAAATACGCGATGAATTATTAAAAATAGGCATACAGGTAAAAGATGGAAAGGATGGCGTAACGTGGACGATGAATTAAAAGAATTTAAAAACCTAATACGAATGAACATTAACAATTTGCGCTTACCTGCATTTTTCTGTTGCTTACTTTTTGTGTTCTCGTGCAACACGGGTTGCAACACAGGCCCTAAGCCTCAAGAGCAAACTAATGTCGAGAAAAAAAATGTAACCGTAAACCCTCCGGCGTTTAATAGCGACTCGGCAAACTATTACACCAAAGCACAATTAGATTTTGGTCCGCGCAATATGAATTCGAAAGGGCATGATGCTTGTGGCGAATGGCTGATTGCTAAAATGAAAAAAGTAGCAGATACGGTTTATGTTCAAAAATTTGATGCCACCGGTTTTGATGGGCTTACTTTAAAAAGCACAAATATTATTGCTTCGTTTAATCCGCAAGCTACCACCCGTATATTGCTTTGTTCGCATTGGGATAGCCGCCCCTGGGCCGATCAGGATACTAAAGACCGGGATAAACCGATTCTTTCGGCAAGCGATGGTGCAAGTGGCATTGGCACTTTAATGGAAATAGCAAATGCTATACGCACGAAACAATTAAAAATAGGCGTTGATCTTTTTTTTATTGATACTGAAGATTATGGTTACAGCCAATCATTGCAAGGCATTGTAAACAAAACCGGCGACCCGGAAAATTCGTTTTGCCTAGGCACACAATACTGGGTTACACACCCGCACATAAATGGTTACAAAGCCGATTTTGGTGTACTGTTAGATATGGCCGGTGCCCGAAACGCAGTGTTTACCCGCGAAATGGGCTCATCATTCAACGCTGGCTGGGTGCAGGATAAGGTTTGGCAAAACGGCCAGCAACTAGGCTACACCAATTATTTCGTTAATCAAAATACACCAGCTATTACCGACGACCATGCTTACATTAATCAAATAGCAAAAATTCCTACTATTGATATTATACAGTACGATGCCAGCTCTCCTTCAGGCACCTTCGCTGCCTATTGGCATACACACAGCGACAATATGGATGTGATCGATAAAGGCACTTTAGAGGCTGTGGGTAAAACACTGCTTTATACCGTGTATCAGTACGATGCCGAGCAGAAAACGGCGCAGTAGAAATGAGTATTGTGGACTACATATATTATTGTTTATACTGTTTTGCCACGGCTTATAACAAAGAGAGTGGGCAACACGCTAGAACATTGGGAGTATTTTCTATTACATTGGCGTTTAATATAGTTACTGTTATAAACTTAACCGGGTTAAGACCTGTATTAAAAAGCTGGCCGATTAATCCTCTCTTTATAATAGGAGGAGTATGCCTTTTAATATCCTTATTTTATTTTACAAGAAATAATAAAAACGCCGACACGGTAAACTATTTTAAAGAAAGGAAAAACAAGATTAAAGCACATGCCCTGATTGGTGCAATATATTTCTTAGGCACTGTTGCTTTATTTGCTTTTGTAAATTATCAAATGCCACCCCTTTAATTTAACCGGCAAAACACTTACCAACCAATTTCATATCTTTGCTGCATAATTTTACCCCGTCAGTTTCTCTGGCGGGGCGTAATCTTTTTATATGAACTTAGAAGAAGTATTAAAACATTACTCCGAATCGGAACAGGTAAAACTTATTAAACAAGCACTTGCAACAGAGGGCGCCGATGAGTTACATTTAAAAGGACTCACCGGTTCGCAGGAGGCGTTTGTGGCGGCGGCAGTTTTTAAAACTACCGGGTACAATCATTTTTTCATATTACCGGATAAAGAAGAAGCGGCCTATTTTCAGAATAACCTAAAAAACCTTCTCGAGCCGAAAGACATTTTCTTTTTCCCGGATTCATTTAAACGCCCGCAGGATTTTACCGAGTTAAATAACAACAATGTTTTATTGCGTACCGAAACGGTTAACCGGTTAAGTAACCCCAACTCGCGTGCTGAAATTGCAGTAAGTTATCCGGAGGCCCTGCTAGAAAGAGTAGTGAAAGCGGAAGAGCTGCAAGGCCAAACACTGGGCATTAAAGTAAACGAGAAGCTTGATATAGATTTTGTGATTGATTTATTGGTGGGGTTCGAATTTGAACGTGTTGATTTTGTGTACGAGCCCGGCCAATTCTCCATACGCGGAGATATTATTGATATTTTTTCGTACGGTAACGAATTTCCGTACCGGGTGGAGTTATTTGGTGAAGAAATCGAATCCATCCGCACCTTCGACCCGTTAACGCAGTTATCGGTTAAAAAAATTGCGAGTGTTACTATTGTTCCTAATATTCAAACGCATTTTAGCAACGAAAAGAAAACTTCGGTACTTGATGTTTTTCCGCTTAACACCATTATATGGATTAAAGACGGAACGATGTTGACTGATGTGATGAACGCCTCAATGGAAAAGGCTAAAAAAGTGCAACCGGTAGTAAAAAAGAACAGGATTGAATATCCCAATCACCCTTTATTAGAGGGCGAACCGGAAGAAATATTTTTGAGCAGCCTTGATTTTTTAAAAGGCATTGCAAAATTTAAAGTAATAGAATTTGGAAGCAATTCGTATTTTAAAACGGAGAACAAAATTATTTTTCACTCGCAACCACAACTATCATTCAATAAAAATTTCGACCTGCTCATTCGCAACCTTCAGCAAAACGAAGAGAAGCAAATTACCAACCTGATTTTTGCGGAGAATCCAAAACAAATCGAACGCTTCTACGCCATATTCGAAGATTTAAAAGCTAAAATAAACTGGACGCCCATTCACACCGGTGTTCACCAGGGCTTTATTGATAACGATTTGAAGCTGGCCTGCTATACCGACCACCAGATATTTAACCGGTATCATAAATATAATTTACGGCAGGGCTTTTCGCGCGATAAGGCATTACTAATAAAAACACTCCGCGAATTAAAACCCGGCGATTTTGTAACCCACATCGACCACGGTGTAGGAGTATATTCCGGCCTCGAAAAAATTGAAGTAGGCGGACAGTTGCAGGAAGCAGTACGATTGATATATGCCAGCAACGATATTCTTTATGTAGGCATTCAATCGTTACATAAAATTTCGAAATATGTAGGCAAAGAAGGCGAGGCGCCCCGGGTAAATAAATTGGGTACCGATACCTGGGCCAACCTTAAACGAAAAACAAAAAAGAAAATTAAAGAAATTGCTTTCGACTTAATACAATTATACGCTAAGCGGAAAGCATCGAAAGGATTTCAATTTTCAAAAGACTCATATCTGCAAACAGAGTTAGAAGCGTCGTTTATATACGAAGACACACCGGATCAGGCAAAAGCCGCCGAAGATGCTAAACGCGACATGGAAGCACCATCACCCATGGACCGGTTGATATGTGGCGACGTCGGTTTCGGCAAAACGGAAGTAGCCGTGCGTGCTGCGTTTAAAGCGGCTTGCGATGGAAAACAAACCGCCATACTGGTGCCTACTACCATTCTTGCGTTGCAACACTATAAGTCGTTTAAAGAAAGGCTTAGTGATTTTCCGATTGAGATAGATTATTTGAACCGGTTTAAATCGGCGAAAGAAAAAAAGGAAACACTTAAAAAATTAGAAGAAGGAAAAATAAATATCATTATAGGAACACACGGATTAGTAGGCAAAAGCGTAAAGTTTAAAGACCTGGGCTTATTGGTAATTGATGAAGAACAAAAGTTTGGCGTAGGTGTAAAAGAAACACTGAAAACAATAAAAGCAAATGTTGATTCGCTAACACTAACCGCTACACCAATACCACGCACGCTGCAATTTAGTATGATGGGCGCGCGAGATTTGTCTATCATTAATACCCCGCCACCCAACCGGCAGCCTATTACTACAGAGGTTCACCCATTGGATCCGGATATTATTAAAGAAGCTATTGAGTACGAAATATACCGCGGCGGACAAGTGTTTTTTGTACACAACCGGGTGAAAGATATTGCCGAAATAAAAATGATGCTCGAGAAAATAGTTCCGAACATTGACATTGGTGTAGCGCACGGACAAATGGAGGGCGCGCATTTGGAAAGTGTAATTATGAAATTTATTAATCGCGAGCACGATGTATTGCTGTGCACCAACATTATTGAAAGCGGTATTGATATACCCAATGCGAATACTATTATTATTAATAATGCGCACCATTTTGGTTTAAGCGATTTGCACCAATTGCGCGGAAGAGTTGGGCGGAGTAACAAACATGCGTTCTGTTATTTGTTTGCGCCACCGGCAAGCACCTTAACACAGGAAGCCCGCCAACGACTTAAAACGCTGGAAGAGTTTAGCGAATTGGGCAGCGGATTTAATATTGCCATGCGCGATATGGATATACGCGGCGCAGGAAATTTATTGGGCGGCGAGCAAAGCGGATTTATTGCCGAAATAGGTTACGATGTTTATCATAAAATTTTAGATGAAGCTATTCGCGAATTGAAGGAAACAGACTTTAAAGATTTATACAAAGAGGAACTGGCGCGCGGACAGGATTATGTAAAGGATTGCGCCATTGAAACAGATTTGGAAATGCTTATTCCTTCGGAGTATGTTGCGAATAATGTGGAGAGAATGCAGCTATACCGCGACTTGAATGAATTGAATGGCGAAGAAAAATTGAAAAAATTTGAGGATGAAATGCACGACCGGTTCGGCCCGGTGCCGCAACAGGTGTACGAACTTTTTGATGCCATGCGGCTGAAGTGGGAAGCCACCAAATTGGGTATGGAGCAGGTTATTTTAAAAGGCCGAACGCTACGCTGCTATTTTATTCAAAACAAAGAATCGACTTTTTATAAATCAAGCACCTTTAGCAAAATATTGGAATATGTGCAGCAACACCGGCAAGGTATTTACCTGCGCGAAACAGAAAAGTTTCTGGTGCTTACTTTTGAAAAAATAAAGAGCATGAAGGAGGCTGAGAAACAGTTGAAGACTTTGAATGATTGGGTATACAGCAAACAAACAGAAGCAGCAAGCAATGAAAAGTAGGACAAGTAGATATTTTGTGGTTGATTAAAACGCCTGCAACTCCACCAGTTTTTTATAAATGCCATCTTTAGCCATTAGGCCTATGTGATTGCCGCGCTCGGTTACTTTGCCCTCCTGCATTACAATTATTTCATCGGCGTATTGAATGGTGGATAAACGGTGAGCAATAACTATAGTGGTACGGCCCTTCATTAATTTTATCAAAGCATCTTGCACTAATTTTTCTGAATTTGAATCAAGTGACGAGGTAGCTTCATCTAAAATAAGTATCGGTGGATTTTTTAGTACCGCACGCGCAATAGTTAAGCGCTGGCGCTCTCCGCCGCTTAGCTTTCCTCCCCGGTCGCCAATTGCGGTATCGTAACCCTGTTCGAGGCGCGAAATGAAATCATGTGCGTTGGCAATTTTTGCAGCTTCAATTACTTTTTCGAGGGTGGCATCTTCAATACCGAAAGCAATGTTGTTATGTACCGTGTCGTTAAACAAAATCGACTCCTGACTTACTATACCAAAAAGATGGCGCAAATCTTTCAGCTTATAATCGCGAATATCAACGCCATCAATCATAATTTTCCCATCGCCCACATCATAAAATCTGGATAGTAAATCTACCAAAGTAGTTTTACCGGCACCGGATTGGCCCACTAAGGCTATCATTTTGCCCTTGTCAATTTTGATGCTTACATCTTTCAGAATTTTTTGATTGTCGTAGTTGTAATACGCAAAGCTTACGTGCGAATATTCAATTTCGCTTTTAAATTCTTTTACGGCAAGCGCACTTGGTTTTTCGGGTATTTCGGCCTGCGCATCTAATATTTCAAAAATTCTTTGAGCCGATGCAAGACCTTTTCGAATGTTGTAAAAGGCGGTGGAGAAATTTTTTGCCGGTGGAATAAGTTGTGCGAACAAAACCATAAAACCAATAAAAGTTTCCGCCTCAAGTGTTCCGTAACGTAGGACAAGAATGCCGCCGAAATAAAGTACTGAGCACACTACACAAATAGCCAAAAACTCGGTAAGCGGAGAGGAGAGCTCGCGGCGTGTATTTATTTTACGGTTAAGTGTAAATAGGCCGCCATTAATTTTTGCGAATTGCCGGTGCATAAAAGCTTCGGCATTGAATGCGTGAATGATACGGAGCCCACTCAAAGTTTCATCAATCAAAGAAAGCAAATGGCCGCTTGCCGATTGTGCTTCGGATGATTGGCGTTTTAAACTTTTGCCAACCCGGCCAATAATAAAACCGGTTATGCCCAGCATGATAAGCACAAACCCTGTAAGCTGTGGACTTAACATTAATAGGAAAGCCAGGAAAATAATGATAGTGAGGGGTTCGCGAATGGTAACTTCAATAAAACTGATGATGCTGGTTTCAACTTCCTTTACATCGTCGGTCATGCGCGAAATAATATCGCCTTTTCTTTCTTTTGAATAATAAGATAAGGGCAGCAAAAGAATTTTTGAATACAAATCGGCGCGAATATCATGCACGGCACCGCTGCGAATAGGAGAAAGAAAGTAAAGCGCCAGAAAACGAAAAAGGTTTTTGAAGAAAAACAGAATAGCAATAACCACACAAAATTTAGCCAGCGCAATAATGCTGCCATCGGGGCCGTTAGCTGCAATATCTTTACTAAGTATGTATTTAAGATACTCGAGAAAATATCGGGCGTTCATTTTAAATTCCGGCTGCTGCATGACCAATGGAATTTTTTTGAGCAGCAATTGAAGAAAAGGAATAATCATTACTACCGAGAAAAGAGAGAAAACAACGGTAAGCACATTAAAAAAAATATTGAGCGCCGAAAGCGTTGGATATTTTTTAAGATAAGAAAGGACGCGAAGAAGGTTCTTCATAATAATTAAAAGGCAAATATAATTTTATAAATTCCTCCATAATAGCCTCTGCTAGGGGTCATAATGGGCACAATGGCACTATTAACGCATAAACACCTTTTAAATTTTTACATTTACGCTGAATATTGAAATAATATGGATACGCGCAGACAGTTGAAAATAGCCTCGTTGATTAAAGAGGCTTTTACCGAAATTTTGAGCCGTGAGGGCAAGGGCCTTTTTGGTAAGGCTTTTATAACCATTACTAATGTAGTTGTTACGTCAGATCTTACGCTGGCCCGCTTTTACCTTAGCATTTATAATGCCGAGAACGCCGATGATGTTGTAAAGAAGTTTACAGAGCATAAGTACGAATTAAAAAAACACCTGGCCAGTACACTAAGGCACCACCTGAGAAGGATACCCGAGCTTGAATTTTTTAGAGATGACACGCTGGATTATGTGCAGCGTATTGAAGAGGTATTTAAAAAAATAAAAGAAGACGATTTACAAATAAGTAAAAGTGCCGCGAAAGAAGAAAAAGTAAAAACACCCGTAAAAGCAAAAGCCAAAAAAGCGCCTGCAAAAAAGAAAGCGAATTAAAATATTTGCTGACTGCCTGCGGCTAATTACAACCTGAAATATGCTTGTTCCTAAATTTGCTTTCAGATATATTTTCTCTAAAAAATCTACTAACGCCATTAATGTTATTACGCGGGTAAGCATGCTGGGCATGGCTGTGGGTGCGTTTGCGTTGATAGTTGTGCTTTCGGTATTTAACGGATTTGAAGGCTTGGTGTTATCGCTTTATAATTCATTTTATCCGGATATTGAAGTGATTGCTGCGAAAGGGAAAACTTTTGAGGATAACCCGGAACTAAGAAAGAAATTATTAAAGATAGATGGTGTAGTAGCGCTAAGCGAAGTATTGGAAGAGAACGCTTATTTTGAATACGGCGAGCAGGCGCAAATTGGCGTGGTTAAAGGGGTTGACGAGCAATACAAAAATGTAACCACGGTTGATCATTACGTGCGCCAAGGGAAATTTATTCTTAAAGACTCAACTTATAATTATGCCATTATTGGCGCAAATATTAGCCAGCCGCTTAATATTAGCCTCGATCATACAGTTGAAGCTATGCGCATTACTGTTCCTAAGAGTGGTGTAAAAGGAGCTGTTGTACCTACCGATGAGTTTAATACCATACCGGTTGTGCCCGCTGGTATATTTTCAATTCAGCAGGAGTTTGATTCGAAGTATGTATTTGTGTCGCTTAGTTTTGCGCAACAGTTGCTGGGCATGGGCAATAGAGCATCGGGGTACGAAATAAAATTAAAGAGCGGAACAAATATTGATAAGGCCAAGCGGCAAATTTCGGAATTGGCAGGAGCGAACTTTAAAGTGAAAAACAGGTACGAACAAAAGGCAGAAACCTACCGGGTAATGATAATAGAGCGCTGGGTAACTACCGCTATTCTTGCATTTATTATTTTAATTATATCGTTCAACATTATAGGCTCGCTTTCAATGCTGGTGTTGGAAAAAGAAAAGGACATTTCTATTTTAAAAGCCATGGGCGCCAGTACAAATTTGATAAGGAAGATTTATTTGACCAACGGGATGCTTGCATCAGTTATAGGAGCAGGCTCGGGAATTATACTTGGGTATATTGTTTGTTTACTACAGCTAAAATTCCATTTTCTTAAACTTAGCAACGGTGGCGATTCAAGTTTTGTAATTGACTATTATCCTGTTGAGTTAAGGCTTATTGACCCGATAGTTACTATTCTTATTATTGTTTCAATAAGCTTATTGGCAGCATATTTCCCCGCAAGAAAGGCTGGGCAGAGCGAGATGAAATTTAAATAGCAGAACTGGCTATTATATTGTTGTTGTGATTAATTAAGGCCTGTATACGGCACCGCCAATCGAATCTTTTGATGCACCGGTAACGCTTTTTAGAACATTAACTTCGTTACGCATTCGCAGTACGCCCATAAATGCTATAACAACAGCTTCCTTAAATTTCACTAATTCGCTTCCCGGAACTTCAACATTAATTTTGCTTTGTTCTTTAATTCGTTCAATTAAAAACTTATTGAAAGCACCACCACCGGTAGCCAGCATTTTTTCATCGTTCGAAAAACTCATTTTTTCTTTTTGTGCAATCATTCGGATATGTTCCGCCACTTGTATCGCAATGTGTTCAGTATATGTTCTTAGTTTGTCTTCAACCGAAAGCTCAACCTCTTCAAGCAGTTGAAAAATTACATCGCGGCTAAAACTATTGTCTAACGATTTTGGGTATGGCTGAGTATAAAACCCTAAGGCATTTAATTTTTTAAGAAGCCCCTCATTTAACTTACCGGTAGCCGCAAGGGTGCCACTTTCATCAAAATCTTTCCCTAACCGGTTGGCCAGCGAATTTATTACCTGATTGGCAGCGCAAATATCAAAGGCAACTATTGAATCGCCGACAATCTTGCAGCTTATATTCGCAATACCGCCTATGTTCAAACAAAAACGGTAACCGGTAAATAAAAGCTTGTCACCAATAGGAACAATAGGGGTGCCTTGTCCCCCATCGGCAATATCCGCCGAGCGGAAATCGCAAATTATTGGAAGGTTGGTTCGCGCAGCAATAGCTGCACCATCGCCAATTTGAGTGGTGAATTTTTTTTCGGGAAAATGGAAAATAGTATGCCCGTGCGATGAAACCCAATCTACTTTGCCGGTTAGCGAATTTTTTTTAATAAAGGCGCTTACCTGCTCGCCAAAATAATTGCCCAACCGCGCGTGGGTTTCCCAAAATGTTTTGGCATGTGCTACCGGTAGGCCTTTTAGGTCCTGTGCCCATTCATCTGGGTAGGCTACTACATCCGTTTTAAGAATTTTAAAATTCCATTTTCCGTTTTCAACCGAAAATTCGCAGCAAGCAATATCCAGCCCGTCAAGCGAGCTACCGCTCATTAATCCTATTGCTGTATAAGTTTCCATAGGAGAGAGATTGTGGTAATTTATTTTTTAAGTGCAAACACAAAATCGGCAACTGCGGCTATTTCCTGTTTTGATAATTTATCTTCAAATTCAGGCATATGGCCGTTGCCTTTTGTAACCGTTTCAATAATGCCTTGCTTATCAAGATCTATTTTGGAAAGGTTTGGTGCTTTGCCAGTCATGCCATCCCGTCCGTGACAACGGGTGCAATTGTTTGAAAACACAAGAGCCGAGTTAATGGGTTTCTCTTTGTTTTTTGTAGCCGTTATTTTTTTAGAACACGAACCAATAATTAAAAGCAAACAGATAAAGCAGAAAACAACTTTTTTCATAATAAAAACCGAATTTATGTTATCGAATTAAAGTTACATTTCCTTTGCGAACAAATTCAGTTCCATCTTCAGTTTCGCCTATTGCCATCCACACATAAACACCTAAGGGCTCTGGTTTTCCTTTGTAATTGCCATCCCAACCCTCGTTGATATTATCTGTAAAGAAAACTCTTTCTCCCCAACGATCAAAAACCGACAACTCGCTTAAATGCGCGATGTTAAGATGGCGCAGAATTCTGAATATATCATTCATACCATCGCCGTTTGGCGAAAATCCGGTAGGTACATCAAGCAGTGTGTAGGGCTCAACGGTTATGAGTACCGAATCTTTATTTTCACAGCCATAAGCATCAATAGCGAATAGTTCGTACCACATTGTTTGCGGCGGCGCGGCGGTGGTATTAAGATTGAACGCATCATCTATCCACAAAGAAGGGTTCCAAAAATAATTAGATACGTATGTAGTGCCGTGTAAGTAAGCATAAGTATCGCTATATATAAGCGTATCGGGGCCGGCATCAACGAATGGCAACGGATGAATGTTTACCACAACCACAGCAGTATCGGCGAAACAGTTATTTGATACGGTTACAACATAGTTAGTGGTTGAGTCGGGTGTTTCAAATGGGTCATCGGTGTTGGGGTTATACATATTTTGATCAGGAGTCCACGAATAATTGCTACCGCCTGAGGCATGTAACTGTAATGGTATGCCCTTGCAAATATCGTACGGCGAAGGTGCGGAAGCGATGACGGGCATTTGAACATTAATTATTATTGAAGCGGAACTTTTGCAGCCGTGCATGTTAGTAGCATTAACAGTATACAATGTAGTATCAGCAGGGCTGGCAACCGGGTCGGCAATGCTATCGGAACTAAGTGACGATGCAGGACTCCATAAATAATGAAGGGCACCAGCAGCATAAAGATGTATGCCTGAGCCTAAACAAATAAAAGGTACCTGCGGAAATATTTGAATATACGAAGGCAGGTAAACCCTGATAAATGTAGAATCTTTATTGATACATCCATACTGGCTGGCGCCGCTGACAATATACTTGGTATCGCTTACCGGTTTAGCATATGGATTGCCGATAGAGGTATTGCTAAGCGTAGCATTATAGCGCCATACATAAGTAGCGGCATTCTGGGCATGCAGTTGAATGGAGTCGCCAAGGCAAACCGAATCAAGCGGGCTTAAATTTAATTGAGGGAGTGGCCATACAATAATTGAAATGGTATCGCTTTTGCTGTAACAGTAATTAGTAATGGTAAGTATATATTTAGCCGAATCGGGAGGATAAAAGCCGGTATTAAAAGAATTGGGGTTGGTAAGATATTGCGTGGGATTCCAAAAATACGAAGAAGCCCCCTGGTTGGCAACAGTTACAAATGCGGTATCGCCAAAGCAAATAGTGGCGGAATCCTGAAGGATAATATCAAGGTTCGGATTCAACACAAACACCGTTAAGGAATCAGTTAGCTTACATCCATTAATATCAGTACCGGTAACATAATACGTTGTGTTTGCCGATGGGCTGGCAATAGGATTGGCAATTGTAGTATCAGATAACCCGGCAGAAGGAAACCATACATAACTTACACCACCGGTGGCATGAAGCGGAACAGTATTATGAAAATCGGCCTGGTTTAAACAAACCGAAGTATCGGCACCGGCACTAATTTGCGGAAAAGGAAGAAACGAAACAAAAATACTATCGCTATTAGTACACTGAAACTGACTGGTAACAATAACGGTATATCGTACTCCATTTGGCGGATGAGGCGCAGCAACCGGATTGGCAATAGTAGCATCATTAAGACTAGCAGCCGGGCTCCATAAATAAGCAACGCCGCCCTGTGCCTGCAGCTGAGCAGAGGTAAACGGACAAATAATGGTATCGTTTGAAATGCTAACCACCGGTAACGGGTGCACAGAAATATTTTGATGAATAGTGTCCTTACATCCATCCGACGCCAATTCAATTAATGATACGGTATAGGTATTTTGGGAATTGTATGTATAAACAGGGCTTTGCAGGTTACTGGTATCGCCGTTGCCAAAATTCCAGAGATAGGCGATGGTATTTCCGGTAGAAGTATTGGTAAATTGAACCGGCGACCCAACGCATGGGGTATCGTAGTAGAAGCTGCTTAACGGTTCCGGATATATAGTAATGTTGTGTTGTACTGTATCAGTGCAACCCAGTACATTCAAATCAATAAGGGTAACGGTATAGGTTCCAGGATTGGCATAGGTATGATTAGGGTTTTGCGCGCCGGAAGATGTGCTATCGCCAAAATTCCAACTCCACTGCGCAATATTGCCTGAAGTAGATACGGTTTTATCGGTAAATACGGCCGGTACGTATTGGCAAACATTATCGGTTTCAAAACCGGCTTTAAAAGTTGGGTATACATATACCAAAGTTTCGGTGGTATCGGCACACAACTGCCCATTTCCATTATCCTTCATGGCAATTAAATGCACGATGTAGGTGCCGGTATCGGGATAAGTAAAAGATGGAGAAGTTTGGTTTGATGTGTCGGATGTTGAACTGAATACGCCAAAATCCCAATGAAATGATAATGGGATATTTGATGGAGGCGGATTGTAAGTGTTATTTACAAAATCTACTTTAAGAGATTTGCAGTCGATGGTAAAAATACCGATGCCCTGGTTAACACCAATTTGGGGTATTGCAGCTATTGGAATATTACATTGGGTTACGCTGAACTGAAAATCTCTTCGTAAAACGCTGAGTAATTGCCCGTTCCGGTATTCGCTTACGCAAACAGTTATGTCGAAAATACCAATGTTATTGGGCGTTCCAGATAAAAGCCCCGTTTGTGGGTTAATGGTTAAATCATTAGCATTTGGAGGGTTATTGGTGAAGTTAGTAGAACTATAAGGAAAATTATATGCGGCATTATTATAAGGTGGCGAAGGGGCACTAGGGCAATTGGTAGGTCCTGCAGGGGAAGGATTAGGACAGTTTGCACTGGCGCCATCATATGGGTCGCACAGACTATAAACAAGCACATCGCCATCGGGATCGGTAGCCGAGCAGTCAATACTTAAGGGCGCATTAGCGCATAAATACATGGGGGGCAAACTGTTAAAATGCGGCGCACTATTGCAAGCAGCAAGACCCGGATCGGGAACATGGCTTATATAGGTAGCGCCTTGGCCAAGGCCCCCTATTTGTGCAAGATTCAATAAGGCTGTAGTGCGGCAACAACGCTGATAAACAAGATCGTATCCACCTGCTAAGGGAAGAAGGGTAACTACCCCGGTGTAAATAGCCTGTTCTACACATACATCGGGCTGTACCATACACGGGTTACTTAAGGTTGGCTGAAGGGTATCTCTGGGCGGTTTCGGCAAAGCTATTTGTTGTACAATTCCCCCTGAAGCATTAAAAATGGTTACATACTCAGGGTCTCCATAGTCGGCACAATTAGCGCCGGCGCAATTACAATCGCGGTATAACTTTAAGGTAATTTGATATTGATTGTTACCAAGGCAATTGTAAAATAACTCGCCACCCACTATATGCGAACCTTTACCTAAACAGGCAAACAAGCAAAATATTATAATGGGTAATAATTTCTTCATGTTGGTAGAAGGGAAACGAAGATAGCCTATTATTTAATGCGGCTTTATTAAAAAAATGGAAATATATAGGGGGCCATGTTGCGCAAAAATCAATAAAGACAAATAATAATATTGGCCCAGCTTACAACCGTTTTTATCAAAAAGCATCTATATTTTGTACAGCACTGTGTGTAGCGCCGGTATCTTGCTATTTGATGGAAGGACGCTAAAAGCCCCGGTGTGTTGAAAATGAATAAGAATTATTAACTTTCCACCATGAAAAACAGAGGTGTAACTCTAATTATAATATTGAGTTTTCTGATTATTCCCATTCAGCAATTACTATCACAAAATAACGTTGGTATCGGAACCCCCAATCCCGATCCAAGCGCTATTCTTGAATTGAATGATAATACCCGCGGCCTTTTAGTTCCCAGGCTAACAACGGTACAACGCCTGGCTGTTGCTGCACCGGCTAATGGCCTGTTGGTGTTTGATATAGACTTTAATTGTTTTTATTATTATACAACCTCATCAGGTTGGTTATCGCTATGCCAATTTTCAGGCGGAGTTACTGGCGCAACCGGTGCAACCGGAGCCACTGGTGGTGCAGGCATACCTGGCAACACCGGCGCAACCGGTGATACGGGCCCTGCAGCGCTAAATGGTATTGATGGTAACACCGGCGCTACCGGCCCCACAGGATTAAATGGCAATAATGGAGCAACTGGCGCCACCGGCCCAACCGGTCCAACCGGTCCAACCGGCCCAACGGGAGCAAATGGTAACGATGGTAATAATGGGGTTACCGGCCCCACCGGCCCTACTGGTGCCAATGGGTTTAATGGTTTGAACGGGGCGCCTGGCCCTACCGGGGCTGCCGGCCCTGCCGGAGCCGATGGAGTAGCCGGGGCGACCGGCCCTACCGGAGCCACCGGAGCTACAGGATTAGCGGGAATAACCGGCCCAACGGGCGATACTGGCCCCACTGGCGCGACCGGCCCTACCGGAGTTGCTAAATTTTATTCAGCAATCGGAACATCAGATATAAGCAAAGCCTCTGGTTCAGCCGCAGCACTTATGAGCCAAATGACAATTACGTATACTCCCACAAAAACCACCAGCTATGTTTCATTTTCTGCAAGCGGTACTTATGATATTAGCAATCCTTATCCCGGTCAATATGTAATATTTACTTTATTGGTAAACGGGGTAACCCAAAATGGGCGAGGTTGTGCTACCACTGTTGGTGAGTGGGGCTCAGGTTCAGCTTATGCAAATCCATGGAGCGGTTCTTTTTTTGTTCCAATTACAGTAACACCAGGGTCATCTACCACAGTTGTAGTTCATTGGCAATATTTCAGCCTTGCCCCGGGTGGAAATACTATTTATAATTCTTCCGCCACCCAACCCAATTCTAACAGATCTCTTATAATCATGGAGTAATTTTTTCTCCAACTAATTGTAAAATGCAGTGATATTGAGTTTTAAAAAAATTCCTGTTTACTGGATTTTGATTGTGACCATAGCCTTTCTTTTATGGTTACCACATTTGCTTTCGCTGGGCATGTTTATGGATGGGGTTTACGATGCACTACTTGCTCAAAATCTTTACCTGGGCTTAAGTACGTTTTGGGCGCCACAATGTGTTTTTTATTCGCAACCGGCCTATTGGGATAACCCGCCGTTGAGCATGTGGATGCTTTCAACCTGTTACAAGATTTTTGGTAACCATTATCAGGTTGAGCGCATTTATTCGTTTGCCTGTGCCGTAGTTCAATTATCGCTTATCGCAATTTTGTGGCGAGCACTATTTTCGGAGAATGAAAAGATAAAACGCTATGCATGGCTGCCATGCCTGTTTTGGCTAGTATCGCCGCTTATTGGATGGAGCTACTCGAACAATCTGATGGAAAACACTATGGCGTTATTTACTACTGCGGCGCTTATTATTTGCGTAAAATATGTACAAATACAAAAGCAGTTAATACTGCACACAATTATTGCAGCAGCTTTTTTATTACTGGCATTTATTACAAAGGGGCCGGTGGCGCTTTTTCCTTTAGCCTTTCCGGTGTTATTAATTAGCATTAATAATCATTACAATGTAAAAAGGGGTATTGTTTTTACCACTCTGTTGACAGGTTTTTTCTTTTTATTTTTTGTAATTCTTTTTTCGTTTGAGGCACCGGCTAATTTTTTGCATCATTATTTTGATGTGCAATTAAAGCGCGCGTTGAATCATGATATGCCTATGCAGTATAAGCCATATCAAATTTTTATTGAGCTGCTTATAGCCTCTTCGCCGCTTATCCTTTTTTCTGTTGTGCGGGTTGGCATGAAAGAAAAAATTATATCAATAAACAATAATGAGTTGCTTCAAAAATCTTACTGGAGGTTCTTACTTTTGGCTTTGTGTGGCAGCGCACCCATTGCGCTAAGTGTAAAGCAAAGGAGTTTTTATTTATTGCCTGCTATGATTCCATTAGTAATCGGCTTTGCCGCCTATCTTCTTCCTATGTTGGAATGGGTTGAGTTGAGGGTTAGCCAAGGTCTTAGAGAACGGATTTCAATAGGTGTGAAATTGGCGGCAATATTTGCGCTGCTGCTTTCACTTTTTCTTTGTTTCAATAATAAGGGCATTATTATTCGGGATAAAGATTTGCTGGAGGATTTAAAAACAGCCAATGAAAAATTACCGCCTGCAGAAACGGTTATACGCGCCGATTGGAGTTTTTACGGCAATTGGGTTTTGCGTGGGCACTGGCTGCGCCTATACGAGAAGAAACTGTGTATGCCCGATGAAACCGCCCCTGCACATTTTTATATGACCGAGCATGAAAAAAGAGGCGGCGGGCTGCCGGATAATGCAGAAAAAATTTTTTCGGGGAAAAATATTGACTTATATAAATTGCCTATATAATGCAACTAGGCTACCTCATTAATACATTCCAAAATAATATTGCAGGCGGTTTTAATTTCTTGTTCGGTTATAATTAAAGGCGGGGCAATGCGCATGCATTGGGGGGCAAATAAAAACCAATCGGTTAACACACCTTTTTCAATACACCGGTCAATAATTTTTTTGTTCTGTTCAAAACTTTCGAATTCAATAGCCATCAACAAGCCAATATGCCGTTTGCTTTTTATTTTAGGATGGGTTAAAAGAGTATCGAAAAAACTTCCTTTTGCAGCAACCGGTGCGGTTAAATTTTCTTCAACCAAAATATTAAAAGCCGTCAGGCCCGCAGCACAACAAACCGGATGGCCGCCAAAAGTGGTAATATGCCCCAAAACCGGGTTTTCAGTAAAGCAATGCATTATTTCTTTCGATGAAATAAAAGCGCCTAAAGGCATTCCGCCACCTAATGCCTTTGCCAACAGCAGTACATCGGGCACCACATCAAAGTGCTCGAAGGCAAATAATTTTCCGGTTCTTCCTAATCCGGCTTGGCACTCATCAAAAATTAATAGCGCTCCTTTTTCCGAGCATACATTCCGCAATTTTTGTATAAAACTTTTAGAAGGTATTGTTACTCCAGACTCGCCTTGCACGGTTTCAATAATAACGGCGGCTGTATCGGTTGTTATATTAGCAAGAGCAGCTTCATTATTAAATTCAAGTAGAGTAATGCCGGGCAATAAAGGGCGAAAGCTTCTTTTAAATGTTTCATCGCCCATTACACTTAAAGCCCCTTGTGTGCTACCATGGTATGCATTTTTAAAAGATACTATGCCCGTTTTTCCGGTATATCTTTTTGCAAGCTTTAATGCACCCTCTGTGGCTTCAGTACCTGAATTGGTAAAATAAATGTTGCTTAGGTTTTCGGGTAGGTGTTCGCTTAATTTGCTTGCGTATTTTACTTGCGGGCTTTCAACAAACTCGCCATATACCATCAGGTGCATGTATTTTTCGGCCTGTTGTTTAACTGCAGCTACTACTGCAGGGTGCCCATGCCCTAAATTGCTTACAGAAATTCCCGCAATGAGGTCAAAATATTTTTTGCCCGATACGTCATACATATAAAGCCCTTCTGCACGCTCTATTTCAAGCATCAGCGGGGCGGGGCTTGTTTGGGCCACGTGGTTTAAAAAAAGTTGTCGGTTAGATAGCATAGCTAAATTAAGACTACGAAAATAACCTGTTGACTGAAATGATTTGGAGAATATTTTTTAAAAGGCATTCTTTGCCTTCAGAAAGAATAAACTTTTATGTGCTTGTTTTTGAATTTGTAAAACTTTCCCGTTGAGGCAGTAGTGAGTCTATGAAATATTTCAATGCGTCGTTTTATTATGTTCGGTATAGTGTTTTGGGTAAAATACTGCGAGAGACATTTACAAAATTCAACTGGCGCTTGTGGGTGTTTACCCTGCTGTTTGTTTGCATGTATTTAATAGGCCAGTTTATACATATTATATTTCGATTAATAGACGAAATTTTTTACCGTGGCTATAAAGCAATAGAGGTTAAAAGGCCGGTTTTTATAATTTCTAACCCGCGCAGCGGCACTACCTACCTTCACCGGTTAATTAGTTTAGACGAAGAGCAATTTGCCTATACCAAATTTGCGCACACCTTTCAAATGACGGCCTCGTTTGTAAAGCTGGCAAAGTTAATGAAGAAGATAGATGAACACATGGGCAACATGATGCGAAAAAGCATTGATGCGCTGGATAGAAAAATTTGGGGAGGATGGGAGGAGATACACCCCATGGGATTCAATAAGGCAGAAGAAGACGAACAGGTTTTTGCACAAATGATAATGAGTGCAGGGATTTTTATTTTGTTTCCATTTTTACAAAAAATTCCAGACACCAATTTTCTTGACCGCGAACCGGATGACGTAAGAAAGAACGTAATGGATTTTTATGAAAGTTGCATTAAGCGTTTCATGTATGCGTCTAACGGGCATAAAACATACTTAGCGAAAAACGTTTTGAGTACCGGCAGATTCAAAACATTAGTAGAGCGATTTCCTGATGCAAAAATTATATACATAGCCCGCCATCCGTACGAAGCAGTGCCCTCGTTTGTAAGTATGTTCGGAGGAATGTATAGGCGGCACTCTCCGCAAATGCCGGATAATGACCCTGCAAAAAGAGCATTTGCACAATTGGGTATTGATTTTTTTAGGTATTCGAGGGAGATGAAGAAAACTTTACCCGCCAATCAGTTTATAGAATTGCATTACGAAGAACTATTGAGCGATCCGCTAGCCGCAGTTTTGAAAATTTACCAACACTTTAACTGGGTGCCATCTGAAAAATATCTTGAGCGCTTAAAAAATGAAGAGGCCCGGAATAAAAATTACAAAAGCAACCATCTATACTCTTTGGAACAATATGGCTTTACCAAAGAAGAGATATATAACGAACTGGGCGAGATAATGGATGAGATGGGGTTTGAGAAATAAGCGTTAGGTGTTAAGATTTAAAAAAGAAAAATGCATCTTTCTAAAGCACCTTTTTTAACTTAGCAATTCATCTACAATTAATATGAGTTATACCTCCTGGACCGACAATAAACTTTTTTTACTTGATGCCTACGCCCTGATATTCCGGGCGTATTTTGCATTTAGTAGAAACCCACTTATCAATTCTAAGGGGCAAAATGTTTCAGCCATTAGCGGGTTTACAACTACGCTGTTTGAGTTGATTCAAAAAGAAAAACCATCGCACCTGGCTGTTGTTTTCGATTTGGATGGCTCTGCCGAACGCGAGGCTGACTATGCCGATTATAAAGCCAACCGCCAGGAAACACCAGAAGATATTTTGTTTGCAGTGCCTTACATTAAACAAATAATAAGCGCATGGCATATTCCTATTCTTGAGTTTAGCGGATATGAGGCTGATGATATTATTGGCACCATAGCCAAAAAGAAAGCTGCCGAGGGCCATATTGTATACATGGTAACGCCCGATAAAGATTATGGGCAACTGGTAGATGAAAAGATTTTCATTTATAAACCGGCACGCTCGGGCGGCGATGTAGAAATTTTAGGATTAGAAGAAATAAAAAAACATTGGGAGATAGAATCGCCATTGCAGGTAATTGATATACTTGGGCTGATGGGCGATGCGGTAGATAATATACCCGGCATACCAAAAATAGGAGAGGTGACCGCCAAGAAGTTGATTAAAGAATTTGGCTCGATGGAAAATATTATTGCCAATGCCGATAAAATTAAAGGTAAGGTTGGGGAAAACGTAAAACAATATGCCGAGCAGGGATTGCTTAGCAAGAAACTAGCCACCATTAATTTAAATGTGCCTATAGCGGTAAGCGATGACGATTTAAAAGTAGAGCTACCGGACAAGGAAAGGCTATCGGCAATTTTTGCGGAATTGGAATTTAGAACATTGGGTAAAAGAATTTTGGGATTAGATTATTCGGTTAACCTGACTACCGGTTCGTCTAATACACCAGGCCCAGCGCCATCAGCACCGGGTACGCAGCAAAATCTTTTTGGTGGAGAAACCGCAACTACACAGGAGACAATAGCGAAAGTAACGGGGAAAAATATTTCGAATACGGCGCATACTTATCATGTTATACAGGGAGAGGAAGCAATAAAAAAATTGGTAAAAGAATTAGAATCACATAAAGAGTTTTGCTTCGACACTGAAACTACATCGCTTGATTATTTTAGTTTAGATATGGTTGGGATGAGTTTTAGTGTTAAAGAAGGCGAGGCATACTACGTTCCCTGCCCGCCCGATTTTGAGGAAACAAAAAAAATAGCGCAATATTTTAAACCTGTATTAGAAAGCAAGCAACAACTGAAAATAGCCCAGAACGTAAAGTTTGATATGCTTGTTTTTAAAAGGTACGATGTGCATGTATGCTTGCCATTATACGACACCATGCTGGCCCACTATTTAGTGGAGCCCGATTTAAAACACGGCATGGATTATTTGAGCGAAACGTATTTAGGGTACACACCGGTAGCTATAGAAGAGCTGATTGGTAAAAAAGGAAAGAACCAGGGCACTATGCGCGATGTGCCGATTGAAAAAATTTCGGAATACGCGGCTGAGGATGCTGATATTACACTTCAGCTAAAGCATAAAATTTCGCCCATGGTTAAAAGCCAGGAGCTGGAAAGTGTATTAGATGAAATAGAACATCCGTTAATTGGTGTATTGGCCGATATGGAATATGAGGGTGTAAAGATAGATCAACAATTTTTGCAACAGTTTTCAAAAACTTTGGAAACGGATATGTTGAAGGTGCGCGATGAAATTTATTCGCTTGCAGGAATGGAGTTTAATGTTGATTCGCCAAAACAGTTGGGCGATGTATTGTATGTAAAACTTAAACTTCCGTTTGAGGGCAAAAAAACTGCCACCGGGCAGCTTTCAACCAATGAAGATGCGCTTCAGGCATTAAGTAAACATCATCCGATAGCAGAAAAAATTCTTGACTATAGAGAGGTTACAAAACTGAAATCAACATATGTAGATGCACTGCCATTAATGATAAACCCAAAAACTGGCAGGGTGCATACTACCCTCAGGCAGGCAATAGCCGCTACCGGTAGATTAAGCTCGGATAATCCTAATCTTCAAAATATTCCAATTAGATCTACACGCGGTCAGGAAGTGCGAAAAGCTTTTGTAGCGCGTGATGAGAACCACATTCTTCTTTCAGCCGATTATTCGCAAATTGAATTGCGTATTGTGGCGGAGCTTAGCGGCGACGAAAATATGATGGATGCTTTTGTAAAGAAGGTGGACATACATACGGCAACTGCCGCCAAAGTTTACGGCGTTGAATTAGATCAGGTAACTAAAGAGATGCGCTATAAAGCCAAGAGCGTAAACTTTGGAATTATATACGGACAAGGAGCATTTGGACTGGCCGGAAATATTGGTGTATCGAGAGGGGAGGCAAAAACAATTATTGACAACTACTTTATCCAGTTCCCCAAAATTAAAGAATACATGAATGGCAATATACAGTTTGCCAGAGAGCATGGATACGTACAAACCATTAAAGGAAGACGACGTTATTTGAAAGATATTAACTCGAAAAATTTTACCGTCCGCGGATTTGCTGAGCGAAATGCTATTAATTCACCGGTGCAGGGCAGCGCGGCCGATTTGATTAAACTGGCTATGATTGGCATTCATAAAGAATTTAAAACGCGAAAACTAAAATCGAAAATGACCTTGCAGGTGCATGACGAATTAGTTTTTGATGCACATAGAGATGAAGTAGAAATTATAAAGCCTATTATTTACGATAAAATGATTCATGCCATAAAAACGAATGTGCCTATTGAAGCAGAAATGGGCGTGGGTGACAATTGGTTAGCGGCGCATTGATTGGTTAACGCTAAAACACAAAGAAGTAATCCTAATAAATGCTGAAAAGACCTCCTCCTTTATCCTTATTAATATATTATATATGTTGTGTTTTTTTGCTAGGTTCTACTTTCCTTGTCAATAAGTTTAATGAGCAAAATTCAAGGACCATTATTTCGTGGGATATTGCGGGCTATTATTTATACCTCCCGGCTTTTTTCTATGATAATCCGGGTAAGATTAATAATCTCGAAAGCATTAAGGAAAAATATTCGCCTTTCGGCGATGGTTTTTACCAGGCACTAAAACAACCTAATGGCAATTATGTAATTAAATATCCATACGGGCAGGCACTTATGTTTTTTCCGGCCTTTGCCGTTGGCCATTTGTGCGCAAAGTTAACCGGCTATCCGGTAGATGGATTTTCTCTTCCATATCAAATTTCATTTACAATTGGGTGTGTGTTTTTTTCATTTTTGGGCCTATGGTTTATAAGAAGGGCTCTGCTTAAATATTATACA
Source organism: uncultured Bacteroidota bacterium (assembly GCA_903919075.1). Classification (GTDB taxonomy): domain Bacteria; phylum Bacteroidota; class Bacteroidia; order Chitinophagales; family LD1; genus Bog-950. The sequence continues at coordinate 52,254 of CAIXGR010000076.1, forward strand.
GATAAAATTGTAGCCTTATCGCTTTTTGTTTTATGCTTTGCTACTAACTATTATAATTATGTTTCGTTTTCCGGCGGGCTGCCGCATAGTAACCTTTTTACTGTTTATGCTTTAATAATTTACTTCACCATACTTTTTTACGAAAAACCTACTTTTGCATTGGCTTCTGCTTTGGGTTTTTTATCGGGATTGGCGGTAATTACAAGGCCTACCGAAATAGTTTGTGTATTTATCCCAGTTTTTTGGGGCGTAAGTGATTGGGACAGTTTTAAAATTCGCATTCAAACATTTATAAAACAATACAGAAAACTTGCCGCTTATATATTCTTTGCAGCTTTAATGTGTTTTATACAACTTTTGTATTGGAAAAAATATTCGGGGCATTTTATTCATTGGAGTTATGGTGAAGATGAACGGTTTGATTTTTTTCATCCCCATTTTATTGCTGGTTTATTTAGTTGCAGAAAGGGATGGTTTATGTACACTCCTGTAATGATATTATCTATATTGGGTTTCATTCCTTTATTTAAAAAAAACAGAAATATTTTTTGGACCGCTTCAATATTTACATTGGTTAATTTGTACTTTGTTTTTGCATGGAGCCGATGGTGGTATGGTGGTTCGTTTTCGCAACGGGCAGTTATTGAATCATACGCAGTTTTGCTCTTTCCGTTAGCCTCATTTTTCACATGGGCTTTTAATAAAATAATTTCAGCAATAGCGCTCAGCTTATTTATTCTTTTTTGTATTTGGTTCAACCTGCTTATGACTTACTAGGCCAACTGCCAAAACACAGTAATGGAAAGCGAGGCTATGACAAGAGCATATTACTGGCGAATAATCGGGAAAACCTCAATTACAGCAAGAGATAAAAAATTATTAGATACTGATGAGGAGATGCCGGAAAATCTTGAAAGCAAACTTCAATTGATTGGTAATTTTGATTTCGAGAATAGTTTTTACAACGACTCTTCCTTGGCGAGTTCGGGAAAAAAATCTGTTGTAATGAATAAAGACGGGCAGCGCATTGTTGTTCCTGTTGGTATTAAAAACAACGGCAGCCCTGCTTGGTACCGGGCATATGTAAAAGTATTTCCGAAAGAAATGGTATGGGCCGCAGATAAGCAGACCTTATTTGGCATAACACTTAAAAAGGGAAATGAAGAAATTAAAACAAAGGTTATTCGCCCACAAAGGATTGCTGATTCAAATAAATGGCAGGAAGTGTATGTAGATATTTATGCGCCCGCGGGAACAGCATGCGATTCGGTAGAAGTTTTTTTTGAAAATGTGACTAGCCGTACCAGCACTTATTTCGATGATTTAAAAATAATGAGGGCCTCCAAAAACGAATAGGCAGGATTTTTTATCAATAAAGAGGGGCATTATTTATTCCTAACATAATTCCACTTATTTTAGCAACAGAATGAAATACTCGTCGAAACTTATTGCAGACTCGGTGGCCGAATTTACCAAGCTGCCGGGCATTGGCGAAAAATCGGCCTTGCGCTTAGTGCTGCATCTTTTAAAACAGGATGAAGGCAAAGTAAAAAGCTTTGGCGAAACCATTACGCGCATGCGGAATGAAATTAAAATTTGCAGTACTTGTTACAATGTGTCAGATACCGGCGTATGCGAAATATGCAGCAATGTGCACCGCGACCATACCACAGTTTGTTTGGTAGAAAGCATACGCGATGTAATAGCAATAGAAAACACAAATACTTACCGTGGCGTTTATCATGTGCTGGGTGGAATTATTTCGCCCATTGATGGCGTAGGCCCCGAAAAATTAAATATTGAATCATTGTTGCAAAGAGTTAAGGAGGGCAGAGTTAAAGAAATTATAATGGCTATTAGCCCAACTATTGAGGGCGACACCACTATTTTTTACATCAGCAAAAAATTGCGCGAGTTTAATGTGCCTATAACCACTATTGCCCGGGGCATATCATTTGGAGGCGAGCTGGAATATACTGATGAGATGACCCTTGGGCGCTCGATTGCTACCCGTATGCCGTACGAAAATTATTTAGTTAGAAATTCAGAATAGGTTTCTTGTATACCAATAAAAATAAATTTCTGAAATACCGTTTTATTCTAATCCGACCGAAAGAAGTAAAAAATTAAAAGCCGGTAATATATTTAGCGCGTGAAACTATCCATTGTTATTGTTAACTATAACGTAAAATACTTTCTTGAGCAATGTCTCATTTCGGTAAAGCGCGCTATAGACGGAATAGATGCCGAGGTTATAGTAGTTGATAATGCCTCGGCTGATGGCTCGTGCGATATGGTTGCCGCAAAATTTGCATGGGTAAAATTAATACGAAGTGAAAGCAACCTGGGGTTTTCAAAAGGTAATAACCTGGGCATTGAAGCTGCAAAAGGCGAATACGTATTGTTATTGAACCCGGATACAGTTGTAGCAGAAGATACTTTTGAAAAATGCCTCGCATTTATGGCTTCGCACGCCGATGCCGGAGCATTGGGTGTAAGAATGGTAGATGGAAAGGGAAACTTCCTTCCCGAATCGAAACGCGGATTGCCTACACCGGCTGCTGCTTTTTATAAAACCTTCGGCCTTGCTGCTCTGTTCCCGAAATCAAAAATATTCGGAAAATACCATTTGGGTTTTTTGCCCGAAAAAGAAACAAACGAAATAGAAATTCTTTCAGGTGCATTTATGTTGATACGAAAAGCAGCGCTAGATAAAACCGGATTGTTGGACGAAGCATTTTTTATGTATGGCGAAGATATTGACCTTTCGTACCGGATAATAAAAGCAGGGTATAAAAACTATTATTTTCCTGAAACAACCATTATTCATTACAAGGGCGAGAGTACCAAAAAAACAAGCGTGAACTATGTAAAGATATTTTACAAGGCCATGATTATTTTTTCGAAAAAGCATTTTGGAGGAAATCAATCGGGGCTGTTTTCGTTTTTTATTAATCTGGCTATTATTTTCAGAGGGGTCTTAACGCTACTGGCTAATATTTTTTCCTCTTCTTATCTTTTTATTATCGATGCCCTTTTAAGCTTTGCGGGCATTTATTTTATAACCACCTACTGGGAAAGCGCAATAAAATATACCCAGCATTATTACCCGAACGAGTTTTTGTTTATTGTAGTACCGGTGTATATTATTATATGGATTGTAGCCACGTTTTTGGGAGGAGGGTATGATAAGCCTTTTCGCACGTCTAATATATTAAGAGGTATATTTTTCGGAACCCTAGCTATTGCAGCAGTCTATGCTTTCCTGCCGAACGAATGGCGTTTTTCGCGCGCCATAATTATTCTAGGTGCTATGTGGACGGCTTTTGAAATGTTGTTTACAAGGCTTAGCTACCACCTTATTAAATACCAGGCGCTTTCAATAGAAAATGATGAAGAGAAAAAGGTTTTGCTGGCAGGAAATAACGAAGATTGCACAAGGGCCGAAAAGCTTTTAATAGCTACCGGCGCTAATAGTGAGGTAGTAAGTTCTGTTCAGCAGATTAGTGAAATAAAAAAATTAGCGTTGGTGTATGATATAAACGAAATTATTTTTTGCTCGCGCGATTTATCGTTTGGACAGATTATTGATAGCATTATTTTGTGTGGCAATAAAATGGAATACAAAATTTTAAACGAAAATGGCACCGCATTTATTGGTAGCAATTCGAAAAATACTGCCGGCGATGTGTATTCGTTCGATCATCATTTTAAACTTGCCAACCCGATTTACCAGCGTAGAAAAAGATTGTTGGATATATTTCTTTGCCTGGTTTTGGTTCCACTGTTGCTATTAAACATTTTTATAATTAAGAACTTCGGAAAATTTTTATCGAACTGGTTACAGGTTTTTTCAGGGAAAAAAACATGGGTGGGTTATGCCGGTGCCGAAACCAATAATTTGCCGTATCTTAATGCAGGTGTAATTTCAGAAGGTGAAAATTTTGGCGATATGAATCTTGATGGCCCAACACTTTCGAAATTGAACTGGCTGTATGCTAAACATTATTCGGTAGGCCAGGATTTGAAATTATGGATTCTTAATTACAGAAAGCTGGGAAAATGAAAACACTGAGTGCGATTATTGTAGCTATATTATTAACCGATGGCCTAAAGGCCGGTAACCCACATAGAGACTATCTTGTTTTGAAAACAAGAAATCAACTTTCATTTGCAATGGCCCCAGTTCAGGTAGAATCAGAAATACAGGAAAGCAACATTATAATTAAGCCGGTGCCTCATTATCAAATTCCTACCGGTGCGGTTTTTTGCCGGTTAGAGGATAAGCTTACCCGGGCGACTAAGGTTTGGATAAAAATTGGGGTGAAATAAAACACTTCGGTTATTAATCCAACAACACTTCCAATATTTCGGGCGAGCGTAAGGAGAAGTTTTCGATATGCATTTGATAATATCTAAGCAAGCTTTTCATCAGTTGTTTTCTTTCGGCCCGTGAAACTTTAAATTGAGAATTTTCAAATACAGTAGTGGCCATAAGGTCGTTTAGAAATTTGCTTTCTTTTGCGTTTAGCGTATTTGGTTCGCTTGAATATTTAGTGAAAACACCTTCGCGCAATTCAAAAAATTGTAATTCTTCCGAAAAATTTCCGTGCGGCGAAAAGCCAAGATAGCGGGTAAAATGCACCAAAAAGATTAAGTGAAAATCGGGATTTAGCTTTTGCGATTGATCTAATGCGCAGAAAGAATCATAGATGAATTCGAACATCTCATCGTTCTGTTCATGCTCGCGAATGGACTTTGAAATAACCTCGAGCAAAAAAAGGGCAATGGCAGATTTAAGTGTATCAAACGGAATAGATTGATAATTGTAAGCCCTGCGGAATTCTTTAATGTACTGCAGTGATTTATTCTCTCGATGGGAAACCTCCATTTCGAGCAATGTAAGCGGTTGCAACAATGCAGCCTTTGATTTTGATTTTGCGGAACGAACACCTTTTACGATATACGAAACCAAGCCGAGCTGTTCAGTATAAATTTTTGTAATTACACTTGTTTCAGAGAATTTAACGGTATGAAGAACAATGCCTTTAGTTTTGAGGTACACGCTATCTTGTGTCTGGTTACTTTAATTCACGGTTTAAGATACAAATTACGGGAATCTAATTTTGGCGTTTATACAATCTACCACACCACTTTTGGTAAGAATTGGAGTAGCAGGTGGTGCAAAAGCCCATTATCTGCGTAACCTTATCATTATATGAATTGAAAAATTGTTGTTGCTCTAAAGAATCGTGCGGGCTCAAATTAGCGGGAAGAAGTTCAGTATTATACTCCTGGTATAAAAAATGCTCCCCACCTGCATGGTTAAAAGCATCTAACGCAAGATATGCAGAAGCAGTATGGTCGGGGTGATCGGCCGGGTTAATTACTTTGCTGGTATCTGGAATATGTAACGATTGAAGCGGGCGTGAATCAATTTCATCTTCAACAATATCTTTAACAAAATGGGCTAAGGCCTCCCAGTTTTTAAAGTGGTTGAGCGAATCGGCGCTCATGATATCATGTATCTCGCCGTTTTGTAATTTGGTTAGGCTTACATTATTTAGCGCAGCAAAGCCCTTGCCATCACTATTTCCATCGGGTATTCTTAAAAAGAAAACTGTAATATTACCTGATCTGAAAGTAGGGATGGTACGCCCATCAATTTTGGCATAGTTGATTGTATTATTGGGGGCAATATTTTTAAAAGCGAGGGCATAATTAATTGAAGCCATTACACCGGCTTCGCGGGCCATAGAATATTTATGCTGATCGGAACCGGAAGTGGTGATTATTAAAATTACATGCAGGTTGGTGTCCATCGCATCTTTTAAAAAATCGTGCCCCATAAAAAGATGCCAATCATCGTGATGTGCTACAACATAAATTGCTGCCGCTTTATATTTGGAAGTGTGTGTGCGGTTTAAAAACCACAAGGATATTAAAGCTAAAAGGAATATTATTGTAAGAACAAAAATTTGGATGCGCCGACTCATAAACAAACATAAACAATAAACAAATAGTTACATAAGCAGCAAATGCTTTAGCTTTGAAATGGCAGAATAATATGCGGAACTTTCTGATAGTTTTTTTTATTTATTTTCTGTTGGCTCTGATATCCTTTTTTAAGGGCCATCAGGGAATGATAGTAAGTGATGCTAACGGCTGGTTTCATACTTATCAGCAAATGGGATGGCATGGCCTGCTTTATTCGTTTAACGATAGAAGCCTTCATTATTTTTACCATTTATTTTTTTTTCTGTGTTATAAATGTTTTGGAT
>CAIXGR010000077.1 GCA_903919075.1 uncultured Bacteroidota bacterium
GAGGTCGGGAGCGGATTTGAACCGCTGTGGGAGCTTTTGCAGAGCTCAGCCTAACCCCTCGGCCACCCGACCCTAATATTTAAAAGGAACACAAATTTACCACAGTTTTCAAATTTGCAAAATCATTTCGATGCAGATTGCATTATTGTTTACTGTATTACGTAATTATTCTGTAAACTGTTTCTCTTTAGGTGCCCAGCGTCCATGTATCGAACTGAATAACCTACTCCACCTTATTTTATGAAGTATGTCTGTGTTAGCATCGGTACTCATCCAAATAAACCATGCTTTACCAACTATGTGGTCTTCAGGCACAAACCCCCAATACCGCGAATCTTGCGAATTGTGACGGTTATCGCCCATCATCCAATAGTAATCCATTTTAAAAGTATATGTAGTAGTTTCTTGTCCGTTGATAATAAACTTGCCATTCTTTCTTTCAACAGTATTGTTTTCATAAACACGTATAGCCCTGTCGTACTGCGGATAAATAGAGTCATTTAAAGTTAGTGTGTAACCTTTTTTAGGAAGGTAAACCGGACCAAAATTATCAACGTTCCATCTATAATGTGCAGTGTCATTAGGGAAAATATCCTCAATAGGCGATTGTGCAGCACCCACTGGGTAAGCAAAAGGTTCAAGTGTAGTTGTTACGCCCATGGCTTGTAAATCGGCCACATGTTGCTTGGTCATTAGCACCACATAATGATCGGGGGCAAGAGTTGAAAACCGGTTGCTAATATTTTCAATTTCCAGTTCTTGCGATTTTTCCTCAGGCAATACATATCCGCTTTTAAACACTACCGAATATGGCGTATAAAGATTTTCGGGGCGGTAAGCCGGTTTGTCATTAATAAATAGAACTCCGTCTCTCACCTGAAGTCTGTCACCTGGTATCGCTACGCAACGCTTAATATAATTTTCGCGTTTATCAACCGGTCGAGCAGCTATATGGGTATTCCCATCACTCCAAAGCATTTGGCGTGCGGCGTTATAGTCAACATGGTTGTTATAAGCCGTGTAACGAATAATGTCGTAATAAGATGGTGCCTGGTTTTCTAACACCACAGTATCGCCTGCCGGGAAATTAAAAACCACCATATCGTTGCGCTTCACTTTTTCAAAACCCGGTAAAGTTTTGTAAGGTAACTTGATCCATTCACTATATGACTTACAATTAAGTATAGGAATAGTGTGGTGAACAAAAGGCATGGCAATCGGAGTATTGGGTATTCGTGCACCGTACTGAAATTTCGATACGAAAAGAAAATCACCAACCAACAAAGTTTTTTCCATCGATGGGGTTGGTATCATATAAGCCTCGGCAACAAAAATACGGATGAGCGTAGCGGCTACAATCGCAAATACTATGGCATCTGCCCATTCCCTTACGGCTGACCTCTTAGGAGGATTTTGTCCGGGCAATACCCCGTTCGGTCCTATAAATTTTTCCTTATCGCTAAACCCAAGATATGTAAAGTAGTATCCACCCAGCAAAACTGCCATTGCATGGTGTCGGAAAGAAAATTTTCCAAAGCAGGTAACCAGTTCAACTTCAATTCCGGCAGCATAAAAAATATTTACTCCAGGGACAAGTAACATAAAAAACCACCACCAGGGCCGTTCAATTATTTTTAACCAAACAAAAGTATTGTAGATGGGGATAAGGGCTTTCCATGGTGCTACCCCAGCTTTTTTAAAAATGCCATAAAGCCCGATAAAGAAAAATGGAACATTGCCGAGAAGTATTACGATAAAAATTAATCCGGTTATTGACATATAGGGAATTGAAGATTTTTTACTATGTAAAGCGAAAATAAAATTTCAAACGTTATAATTGAATCTCAAGCAAATCTTTCATTTCAAAAACGCCCTTTTTGCCAACCAACCAGCGAGCAGCTAATACTGCCCCTTCAGCAAATCCTTTGCGGTTTTTAGCCTCATGTTTAATTTCGATGCAATCAACGCTACTCTCGTATCTTACTGTATGCGTGCCTGGTACATTAGGCTCGCGCTTTGCAACAATTAACAATTGTGCAGGGTTCAATTCTTGATTCTTGGTTCTTGGTTCTTGGTTCTCCAATTTCCATTCTGTTTTTTGTTTCAACTCGGTCATTACTACTTCAGCCGTTTTTATAGCTGTTCCGCTCGGGACATCTAGCTTTTCGGTATGATGAATTTCCTCCATACATATTTCGTACTGTGCCTGTGTATTCATTATGGCAGCAAGTTTTTTATTAACCGCCCAAAAAATATTTACACCAATACTAAAGTTAGGAGAGAAGAAAAGGCCACCTTTTTTCTCGGCGCACTTTGCCTTAACCTCAGGCAATTTATCAAGCCAGGCCGTAGTACCCACCACTACCGGAATTCCTGCATCAAAGCACTTATATATATTTTGAATTGCTGAGTGGGGCGTGCTAAACTCAATAGCCACATCGGCTTTTTTAAGATTTTCAGTAGTTAATTCGGCAAGATTTTGGTCGGTTATTTTTAACACAATTTCATCGCCTTTATGCTGTTCCAAAATTACCTGCTCAATGGTTTTACCCATTTTCCCGTATCCTATTAAAGCAAATTTCATATCTAAAATTTTGGCGAAAATGAACAAAAGCCACCAGTTTACGAAGCCCGTTGTACTTGTTTAGCGGTTATTTTTCCCCTCGAGAGGGAGTGTGTTTGGTTGAGGGTGCGCAGAGGTACGTTTTTAGCTTAACTAAGTAGCAATAGACTTAAAAAAACATGGGTTACAGGTTACACTTTAAAAATCAAAACGCTGAAAACCAATTGTTTGCGCTCAAAAAGTGTTGCCCATTGTAACCCATTCCCCAAATAAGAATTATCAATTTCTTAGTTGGTGCGCTAATCCGTAGTTTTAGTTTAAATTCATACCATAAAAATAATATTTATTTATTAAAGATAAAAATTATCTTTTTGTTAATTACATCATTGTATTAAACCGGAACCTATAGTCAGGTCTTCGAAAGCCATCTTAATTTGTGTTATTTCCCAAATGTAGGTAACTTTGGTCTTCGTATAAGGTTTGTTGGATATACTTCCAACTTCCGAATTCCGAATTCAAACTTAAACTATGCCTCATTATCAAGAAAGAGGGAAAATCCCACACAAACGGCACACCCAATTCCGCAATCCTGAAGGGGGGCTTTATAGCGAGCAATTAGTGTCAACCGAGGGCTTCTCAAGTGTATCTTCTCTCATCTATCACTGCCATCCGCCTACCGTGGTTATAAAGGTCGACGAAGCCATTGATGTAACTCCGGTTATTGCATCTATGAAAAACATGCAACATCGCTGCTATATGGGTTTCAACATAAAGCCTGAAGACGATTTTTTGAAATCGCGCAAACCGATGTTAGTGAACAACGATGTTCATATAGTTTTGGCGGCCCCGAAAAAATCAATGAAGGATTACTTTTATAAAAACTCTGATGCCGATGAAGTAATTTTTGTGCACGAAGGTACCGGTGTGCTAAAATCAGTTTTCGGCCAGCTGGAATTTAAGTATGGCGACTACATTGTTATTCCGCGAGGCACTATTTATCAAATTGAATTTGCAGAAGAAAATAACCGCCTCCTCATTGTCGAATCTTTTTCGCCGGTGGTTTATCCTAAACGTTATAGAAATGATTTTGGGCAACTGCTTGAACATGCCCCTTACTGTGAGCGCGATATTAAAGCCCCGCAAAACCTTGTAACTACCGATAAAAAAGGCGATTTTTTAGTATACATTAAAAAACAAGGACTGCTTTACCCATATCATTATGCCTATCATCCTTTCGATGCCATAGGTTGGGATGGCTGCCATTATCCGTATATTTTTTCAATACACGATTTTGAACCTATTACCGGCAGGGTGCATCAGCCACCACCGGTGCATCAAACTTTCGAAGCGCATAATTTTGTAATATGTTCTTTTGTGCCTCGCTTGTACGATTATCATCCGCAAGCTATACCGGCTCCATACAATCACAGTAATGTGGATAGCGATGAGGTATTATATTATGTAGATGGAGATTTTATGAGCCGTAAACATGTTGAACGCGGTATGATTACGTTGCACCCAATAGGTATACCTCACGGCCCACACCCAGGAACAGTTGAAAAAAGTATTGGCGCGAAAGAAACAAAAGAGCTGGCCGTAATGGTAGATACCTTTAAACCACTTTGGATAACAAAAGAAGCGAAAGGAGTGGAGACACCTGATTACTTCGGCTCGTGGATAGAATAAACTTTTTGTAACATTTGCACTTTAACACTTTAACACGATAACAATGGAAACTACTTTGAAGAAGCCAAACCCACAAATAGCAGAAGATTTCTTGCCATTAAATGGCACCGATCATGTTGAATTTTATTGTGGCAACGCCAAGCAATCAGCATATTACTACCAACATGCCTGGGGCTATGAAATAATAGCATACGCAGGCCCCGAAACCGGAGTGCGCGACCGCGCCAGTTATGTTTTGCAGCAAGGCAAAGTTCGGTTAGTATTAACCTCCGCAATGCATCCCGATAGCGAAATATCGAAACACGTTTTGCAACATGGTGATGGTGTAAAGGTATTGGCGCTATGGGTAGATGATGCCCGCAAAAGTTATGAAGAAACCACTAAGCGCGGTGGGGTGGGAGTAATAGAGCCCACAGTAATAAAAGATGAATTTGGCGAAGTAGTAATATCTGCCATTAAAACCTACGGCGAAACCATTCACAAATTTGTTGAGCGTAGAAATTACAAGGGCGTGTTTATGCCCGGGTATGTAGCTAAAAAATCAAACTTTGCTGTAAAGCCGGTTGGCTTAAAACATGTTGACCACTGTGTAGGCAACGTTGAGTTGGGCAAAATGAACGAGTGGGTTAAGTTTTACGAAGACGTAATGGGCTTTAAACTACTGCTAACTTTCGATGATGAGGATATATCAACTGAATATTCGGCATTAATGAGCAAGGTGGTTTCTAATGGTAATGGCTATGTAAAATTCCCAATCAACGAACCGGCTGATGGTAAAAAGAAATCGCAAATTGAAGAGTATATCGAGTTTTATCATGGCGCCGGCTGCCAGCATATTGCTTTAGCTACCGATGATATTATATCAACCGTTACCGAACTTCGCGCACGCGGTGTTGAATTTTTAAATGTACCTGAAGTATACTATGATGAAGTTTGGAGCCGCGTAGGAAAAATACACGAAGACGTAAACGCCATAAAGAAGCTCAATATCCTTGTCGACCGCGATGACGAAGGCTACCTGTTACAACTTTTCACCAAACCGGTGCAAGACAGGCCCACCGTATTTTTCGAAATCATACAACGCTGTGGCGCCAAAAGTTTTGGCAAAGGCAACTTTAAAGCCTTATTTGAAGCTATTGAAAGAGAGCAGGGGTTGAGAGGGAATTTGTAGGATGAGTTTGTCTAAATGCAGAAGGTAATTTAACCTTCCTTCTAGATATTCTTGTATATAATACTAACTAAGGCATTTAAAAAGGTTATAGTTTCAGCATTATCACAATTGAGCTTGATTTTGTTCTGTAACTCCTGTGCAAATGATCTCGATGCGAACTTTGTATTTACAAGATAAAGATCTTGGAGGAAGCTACCTATTAATGACCAATCGTTACGGTCAAATGTGCTGTTGGGTATATCCTCATTGTACCTAGCATAACCATCCACATCACCTCCGTATCTACGGTAAATTTCAAGCTTTTCCAGTGTCAACATAATCTTGCTTTTGCATGATAACTAATTAAAAGGTTATTGTATAGTTTTGTGAAAATAAGCTAATAGAAATTACTTCCCCACGTCCCATTCTACCAACAATTAACAACCTAAGGTGCAGTAGTAGCCTACCTAATAAGCATTAACAAAGCCACATTTGTCATAATGTTTTTACCAAGTATTCGTTATTCTTAAAACCTGCGCATAATGACATTACTCCAAATTGTAGCCGATACATCGGCTGCTGCTAAAGGAATAGCCCAACAGCAACCCCCTATTAACCTGTTCGAATTGCTACTAAAAGGTGGACCTGTAATGATACCTATTGGTATACTTTCGGTTATAGCTGTCTACCTCATTATCGAAAAATTTATTGTTATAAACAGGGCTTCAAAAATAGACCCTGCATTTATGGCGAACATAAAACACATGTTGCTTGATGGTAAAACCGAAGCCGCGTTAAGCCTATGCCGTAGCACCAACATGCCCATTGCCCGGTTACTCGAAAAAGGAATTAAGCGCCTTGGCAAACCGGTTAAAGAAATTGAAAGTGCAGTTGAGAATACCGGTAAGCTCGAAATCTATAAGCTTGAAAAAAATCTCTCTTACCTGGGCATTATTGCCGGTATAGCACCCATGTTTGGTTTCGTAGGAACTATTGCAGGAGTAATAAAGATTTTCTATAATATTTCATTAGCCGATAACATCAGCATTAGTTTAATTGCCGGTGGTCTTTATGAAAAGATGATTACCTCAGCATCAGGTTTATTGGTGGGTATAATTGCACACATAGGTTTTCATTATTTAAATGCGATGCTGGACCGTGTAAGTTTTCAATTAGAAAGCACCACAGTTGATTTTATTGACTTAATACAAGAACCAACAAAGTAACTTAGAAGTTAGAAGTGGGAAAGTTTGAAGGTGAGCGAGGTGGGGAGCGGTTCTCCCTTTAGGGAGTTAGGGGGTAGCGGGAGCTGGATTGATTTTAAACAGTAAAACAAAATGGAACTAAGAAGAAAATCAAGAGTATCATCCGAGGTAAGCACCTCTTCGCTGAACGATATTATGTTCTTCCTCATGCTGTTTTTCCTCATCATGTCAACCATGGTGGCACCTTCAATTATTAAAGTGAATGTGCCTAAAAGTGATGCGGGAAAAGCCGTGAGCAAGAAAAATATTGTATTAGCTATTGATTCTAATTCTAACTATTACCTGAATAATGAAAAACTGGCTTTTGAAGATTTAGATACAAAACTTAAAACTTTTACCAGTAAGGATACTGCAGACCAACCTACAGTAGTTTTAAATGCAAGCCGTGCACTGCAATTTCAAAAGGTGGTAGATGTAATGAGCGTAGTTTATAAAAATAAGTTTAAAATGGCCTTCGGCACAACAAATAAATAATACCGGTTGTTGTTGAAATTAATTGCAAAGTATATACCTAAATGTTCGCATCACAATTTGAAAATGAGGATAAGAGTTTCAAAAATAGAAAGACAGCTATAGCTGGCTTTACTACTATTTTCATTCATGCACTTATTATACTCTTTCTTATTTTCAATATTCTGCATACCCCCGTTCCACCTTTCGAAGATAACGCCGGTGGAATGAGCGTAAACTATGGCACTGACCAAACCGGCCAGGGCGATATACAGCCGTTTACCTATAATCCGGGGCCGGTAGCTGCTTCACCCGCAGCTTCAAAAGCAAGTAGCGCACCCGAGGAGAGTGCACCGGAGAACGTAATTACAGACGAGAAGAGTGAAAGTGAAGTTGTTGTGCCTAAAACAGAGGAGAAACCTAAACCAAAAATTGACAACAAAGCAATTTTTAAACATAATCCTAAACCTAGTAAGGCTGAACCAAGTGTAACACCAAAGGCAAGCGCACCTAATCCTGAACCGCCACAGCCTAAGGCAGATGCTAACGCACTTTTTCATAAAGGTGCTTATGGTAAGCCAAATAATAGTAAGGGCGATGGCACCGGTGGCCCGCAAGGCGACCAGGGTAACCCTAATGGCGACCCCAATTCAAAGAATTATTTGGGTGAGCCCGGTTTAGGCGAGAAGCCTGGCTCCGGAGGTTTAAAAGGCGGATATAGTTTAAAGGGAAGGAAAAAAATTGCGCTGCCTTCGCCAAGCCAATGCGGCACTCCGGGCAAAGTGGTAATTGGAATTAAAGTGGATAAAACCGGTAAAGTAGTTGAAGCTACATACCGCCGTTTCGAATCTACCACATACGATGAATGCAATAAAAATAACGCACTAAACGCTGCCCGTAAAGCCACATTTAGCCCTGACCCTAACGCGCCTGATATTCAGGAAGGCACCATTACCTATATTTACAGGATTGATTAGATTCATTTGATGCCCTCTTGCATCAGTTTTATATTTTTACCACCCAATTAAAATTCCTTTCGTTTGACTTATAAAGAAACCCTGAAGTATCTTTTAGAACAACTACCCATGTTTCAGCGTGTAGGCGCAGCCGCTTACCGCGAAGACTTGGGTAATATTATTAAGCTTTGCAAAATACTAGGCAATCCCGAACGCGACTTGAAGTGCATACACGTTGCCGGTACTAATGGCAAGGGCTCTGTTACGCATATTATAGCATCTATATTGCAAGAGCAGAGGTATAAAGTTGGTGTTTTTGTTTCGCCACATTATAAGGATTACCGGGAGCGAATAAAAATCAACGGCAAGTTTATCAGCAAAAAATTTGTAACAAAATTTGTTGAAGAGAATATCAAAAAGTTTAAAACGGTTGATGCTTCTTTTTTTGAAATAACAACTGCTATGGCTTTTGAATATTTCAAAGAAAAGAAAGTTGACTATGTTGTTATTGAAACCGGTATGGGCGGCCGGTTAGATTCAACAAATATTATTACACCAGTAATTTCGGTTATTACCAACATTAGTTACGACCATCAACAATTTTTGGGTAATACTTTACCACTTATTGCTGCCGAAAAAGCGGGTATTATCAAATCGAAGATTCCGGTAGTGATAGGTGAAACGCAGCCCGAAACAAAGCCTGTGTTTATTAAAAAAGCAAAAGCTACCGGTTCAAAAATTTACTTCACCGATAAACTCATATCCGGTAAAGGTTTTAAAACTGATTTGCGAGGAGATTATCAGAAGAAAAATATCCGCACCGCTTTAATGGCTGTTGAAGTGCTTAACAAGCAAGGCATTTCAATTTCAGATAAAGCAATTAAGCGAGGATTAAAGCATGTAAGCCGCAATACTTATTTTATTGGCCGTTGGATGGTAATGAATAAAAAGCCGGTAATCATTTTTGACAGCGCACATAACGAAGGAGGGTTGAAGCAATTATTAAATGGATTGAAGCAAACACCGCACAAAAAGCTACATTTTGTTTATGGCACGGTAGGAGATAAAGATATTTCAAAAAACCTGATATTATTGCCTAAAAATGCCGAATATTATTTTTGTAAAGCCGATCTTCCACGAGCGTTAAATGCCGATGAATTAAAATTGCAAGCGGCAAAATTTAAACTGGAGGGCGAGACATATTCTTCCGTAAAAGCTGCTTTTAAAACTGCAAAAAAGCAAGCCGCTAAAGGTGATATGATACTAGTAGCCGGTAGCATATTTATAGTAGCTGAAGTATTGTAATTTAAACACCCAATGCATTAGCTCCGGTTTCACTTTTTAGCGGACGACACCCCATTTGACCTTCATCCACGTTCTTTCATGTAGCCAGAAAAGCAATACTTTGGTAATTACTTCAGTGGCCGATATGTAAAACGCTGTTTGCATGGCCTGTTCAGATTCTCGATTTACAAACAAGGCAATCCAAAATGTATCTATTGAACCTATTATCCGCCAGCTAATGCCTTTTACTATACTCCGGTAATGCTTTTCATGTTGAATAGCCAATCCATTGTGTATGGTGCTTGTAATGCCAAATGGCAGGCGCATCCATACCCTTTCATGCAGGTAAAAAAGAAATATCTTGGTAAATAGTTCTATGGCTCCAATCTTGAATGCTTTGCTAGCCTGCCCAGTAAAAAGATACGAAAGAAACATAGTGTCAAGTGTGCCCACTGCTCGCCAACTTGCGCCTTTAACAACACTCCGAATATGGTTTTCCTTCATGAAAGCAATCTTAAATAGTCTATCATTTTTGTAGAGAATGTAAAAATAACAATAGATTTCAAAAACAGCATGATTTGCGGTAATAGAGCATCTTTTTATGTATTTAGCACAATTAGCTTGGTTATTTCATGTTAAATCAATAGGGGCTGTTTTCAATCATAAAACATTTAGCCATAAAACTGATGAACATTTATATTTTCGTTATCGTGAAAAAATATCTTGTAACATTATTAGTAGCTATTACCTTCTTTTCTACTGTTTCTGCGCAAGCAAAGCAAGGGAAAGTGATACAATTTTCAGGCTATGCGCTTACTGCCGATAGTTTGATGGGCGTACCATTTGTGCATATTACCATAATGAACCGTGGCAGAGTTGCAACTGCAGGGGCCGATGGATTCTTTTCCTTTGCCGCTGTTGAGGGAGATACTCTTTATTTTACTTCGGTGGGTTTTAAGCCTTGGGTTTATATAATCCCTAAAAATTTGGAATCTGATAAGTTTTCGATGATACAACCTATGTCGAAATCTGAAGTTTACCTTCGTGAAACTATTATTTTCCCTTGGAAACGTGATAATTTTCACCAGGTATTTATGGATACGCACCCACCGGAAGACGCCCTGGAGCGTGCAAGGAAAAACTTGGAGCGTGAAAGGCTCGCAGCCTTGGGTCAGAAACTTGAGCCCGATGGAAGAGAGGCTTCGGAGTTATCTTTACAACAACAATCAGCTAACAAGTACTACTACGGACAAACACCGCCGCAAAACATTTTCAATCCATTGGCCTGGGCTGACTTTATAAAATCATGGCAGCGCGGCGATTACAAGAAGAAAAACACAGGTACCAACGGCGCCGGTGATAATACAGACGAGAAGTATAATGGTGAGGATATATACAACACCAACCATTGAATTATTAGTTCCTATTATTCATTACTGCATTTTAAGTTAAAATCTTACAATAGTTATTTTTATATGTACAAATTGCCCGATTTGCTAAATTGTAGAATGAATAGTGCCCTAAAGTTTTTTTTATGGCTGCATTTGGCAATTATTTCAATAGCAGTTTTTTCGCAAACAACGTATAATGTTTCGGGAAAGGTGCTAGCGGATGATTTAAAGCCATTGGTAAAAGCCGGGGTTTACGTATCGCATTTTTCTACCAGGGTTTTTACTGATTCTACCGGTAGTTTTAAATTGCAGGTAAAACCCGGGTTGAATGAAATATCCTTTTCTTACACCGGTTATTACTCACAGAATATTAAAGTTTATATTGACAAGGATACTTTAATTGAGGTGCAATTAAAGAGCGAGGTGCAATTATCTGAAGTTGTTATAACCGATGATAGAAAATTAAAAACTGCATTGTATAATGCTGATGGAAGCATTACCTTAAAAACCGAAGATTTTTATGCCCAACCAGCAATGCTAGGGGAGAATGATCCGGTGCGTAGCATACAAATGCAATCCGGTATACAATCTGGAAACGAGGGCCTGGGTGGTTTATTAATACATGGTGGAGGCCCTGACGAAAGCTTGGTATTAATGGACGGCGTGCCGGTATTTAATATCTCGCATCTTTATAGTTTCATTTCGGTTTTTAATGCCGATGCTATTGATAAAGTAGATATTTATAAAGATTCTTATCCCGCACGTTTTGGCGGAAGGCTGTCTTCGGTAATGGATGTTGAAACCAACGCAGGTAATAATGATCACTTGAAAGCGTCAATTTCTATTGGCCTTATTATTTCGAGGTTTCACTTAGATGGCCCGATAGGTAAAAACCATAAAACCACCTTTTCGTTATCAATGCGTGGGTGTTATGCCGGCTTAATTTCATTACCGGTATCCGAAAAACACTATAAATCACAAGGCTTAACCGGTAGGTTAGCTTATTACTTTCAAGATTCAAATTTAAAGTTACTGCACAGGTTTAATGATAAAGACAAGATAGCATTAAGCTTTTTTAGTAACAACGATTTTTATCTTATCGACCGCGGAAGTGAAGATTCATATTCTTCATACAGCCATATAAACTCCTATTTTCAGCAGGCAAATTGGGCCAATTATGTTTCTTCAGTAGCTTGGACACATGATTTTAGTAAGAAATGGAAATGGCAAAATTCATTTTCATTTAGTAATTACAGTTCAACCTATATACAATGGTTTCACGATTCTTATATAGAGGCAAACCTCAATAATAATTCTGTATACTATACCGATAGAAATATCACTTCCTATCTTAGAAACTTATCGTACAAAAGTGATATAGATTTTTTGCCCGATGGGCTGCAAAGCTTTAAGGCTGGTGCATTGCTAACCTATATAGATGTGGGCGTTGGCAATGGAAAGGCGCTAATAACACAGGGCTATGTTACTGATCTGATAAGAAACGAAATACCTTTAAAAGGCGACAATACTAAAGCGCTTGAAGCTTCTGCATACATTGAAGATGAGATTAGGCCAACCGAGCAGTGGCTTATTAATTGTGGCTTTCATGCGCGCAGTTACACTGTCTCCAACAAAACTTTTTTTACCTTTCTTCCACGGTTAAATATTGTTTTTACACCGGTTAAAAAAATCTCCATTTTTGCCTCGGTTTCGGGTACATCGCAAAACTTACATTTTCTTATCCCAAATTCTACAAATGTTTTGGCTACTTATTGGGTACCGGCTAAAGATAATGCTCCACCGGAAACTGGTTGGAATTATGTAATGGGCATAAAGCACAAACTTCCTTTAAATTTTGAGTGGGGGGCTAATGGTTTTTATCGAAGTATGAAAAATTTAGTTGACTACAAAGATGGCGTTGACTACTCTTTTTCAACTGTTAAATGGGAACAACAGGTATACAGCGGCGGTATAGGGAGGGCCTATGGATTAGAAATGTATGTAGCCCGAAGTTACGGTAAAATAACCGGCTCAATAGCTTACACTCTTGCCTGGAGCGACAGGGAATTTACTGGTTTGAATTATGGCGCTTGGTTTCCCTACGCTTTCGACCGCAGGCATGATTTTGCAGCCCAGCTTAATTATGTTATAAGCAAGCATTTTGAAGTTGGTGCGGCGTGGATATATGGAAGTGGTAATATGGTTACCTTGCCAGAGCAACGCTACAACAATACCAGCTACAATAGCTACGGAAACACGTATATAACTGCTTACACTTCAAAAAACGCTTACCGGTTGCCTTCGTATCAGCATTTAGATATTTCATTTACCTATAGGAAACAAATAAAACACACCGAGCATGTTTTTAATTTCAGCGTTTATAATGTTTATAATCACTATAACATCTTTGAAATTTATTCCGTTTCGCAAAATGAAATGAAACAGTTGAGTTTATTCCCTGTTCTTCCATCCCTTTCGTACACCATAAAATTTGGCGTTTAGGTATGAAACATCTATTATTTATCATATTAACGAGCCTTATTTTATCATCGTGCGAGAAGGATTTTAATACGCCCTTGTCTGGCACAAAAATGTCTATCAGTAGTTTTTTTAGTGATACTTCAGTAGTAACCGTAGTTGTAAGCAAAAGTTACCCCCTTGCTAATAATAACACCGCCGGCATTTCTGATGCCAGTATTGAGTTATACGAAGACAGCGTTTTTAAAGAAATATTACATCATGTTTCGTCAGGCTCAACATCCGGCACCTATAAATCAAACCTGATTCCGCAAAGGGGGAGGAATTATTCTATTACCGTAACCGAACCTGTGTACGGTAAAGCCACAGCACAAGATAATATCCCATTGCCAGCAACTATTAATTCGTGCCAGTTATTGCAGTATGTGGATTCGGGTAATTATGGAATTGCAACAGTCGATTTAAACTTTACTGACAACCCATCTGTGCCGAATTATTATAGTATTAGTATGACGGAAAAGGCAGTTTCGTTTTATCTGGATACTGCCGGTGATACTATTTTATACACCCATAATTTCTTTGTTCACCCCAGTGCATTAACTAAATTGCAGGATTCGGTATTTGATTACAGCAGCGATGCTATTTTATTTAGTGATAATGGGTTTAACGGCCAACAAAAGCAAGTAATATTAAATTGCGACGCTTATACAAATACCAGCAATATTTTGCACGCTACTTTATATATAAATTTAAATACTATTTCAAAATCGTATTACGAATACTTTCGTACGCTTGCCTTATTGGCAAATACTAATCAAAGTGCAACCTATACTTCGGTTAATATATACGGCAATATTCAAAATGGATATGGAATTTTTGCCGGACAAAGTGCACAATCAGTGCAGGTTCATATTAAATAACTTCGGTCTGTGTAAAGAAGGTAATCCAAACCTTTATGCAATATGATTTACAGTTTTCTGGTTTACATTTACGCAGATAAACCAATTGAATGATAAAACCGTATCCATATTTCAGAAATACTATTCACTATTTACTATTCACTATTTGCTGTTTTTTGCAATCGTGCAATAGTTGCAACCAGGCGCACACTGAAAAACTTAATTTTTTTCGGTATAACCAATCATCCGGCATTACTTCGCTTGACCCTGCTTTTGCTAAAGACCAGGGTGTGATTTGGCCCTGTAACCAGTTATATAATTCGCTTGTGCAGTTAGATGATAGCTTGAATATTAAGCCCTGTATAGCCCGCAGTTGGGAAATATCGGAAGATGGTAAAACTTACACTTTTCATCTTAGGAGAGATGTGAGATTTCATAACGATAGTTGCTTTAATGGTGGCAAGGGAAGATATGCAAATGCGCAGGACGTGGTATATAGCTTCAATCGTATTATTGATCCTAAAACAGCTTCGCCAGGTGCATGGATATTTAGTAATGCTGTAGATAAATCGGAACCTTTTATTGCGCTAAACGACTCTACATTTCAGTTAAAACTGGTAAAACCTTTTCGCCCTATGTTGGGCATATTAACTATGCAATATTGCTCAGTAATCCCTTCGGAAGCTATTAAAAAATATGGCGCTAATTTTCGTTCACATCCGGTAGGCACCGGTCCTTTTATGTTTAAATATTGGAAGGAGGGAACGGCTTTGATATTGGCAAAAAATCCAAACTATTTTGAAGCAGATGGGCAAGAAAAGCTTCCTTATTTAGATGGTATTAAAATATCTTTTATTGATAATAAGAAGACTGAATACCTATCGTTTAAGCAAAAAGAACTGGACTTTATAAATAGCATTGATGCCAGTTATATGGATGAAGTAATGGGTGATGATGGCAACCTGAAGAATGATTTGAAAGAAAAATTTAACCTGATTAAAACACCATATCTTAATACAGAGTATCTGGGCTTTTTAACTACAGAAACCACCGTTGTCGAGAAAAATCCTTTTATGAATAAAAGGCTGCGCCAGGCCATTAACTATGGTTTCGACCGCCGTGAGATGCTGAGGTATTTACGCAAGGGTATTGGCAAGCCAGCCGAAAGTGGTTTTACACCTTACGGGCTTCCATCTTTTAATGGCGAAAAAGTTATAGGCTATACTTACAACCCTGATAAAGCAAAACAATTACTGAAAGAAGCAGGATATGAAAATGGTAAAGGCCTGCCACAGCTAAAGCTTTATACTAATGAAACGTATAAAGAGTTTGCACTGTTTATAAGCAAGCGTTTAGAGCAGCTTGGTTTAAATATAAAAGTTGAAATTGACCAACCCTCAATTTTGCGCGAATGGATGACAAAAGGCACCGTTCAGTTTTTTAGGGGTAGCTGGCTGGCAGATTACCCTGATGCCGAAAGTTATTTTGCTGTGTTCTATAGTAAAAATAGTGCACCGCCCAATTATACCCGATTTAGTAATGTTCAGTATGATGCGCTGTACGAAAAAGCACTTGCGGAAAATGACGATGTGAAACGTTATGAAATATACCACCAAATGGAAAATATTATACTTGCCGAGGCACCGGTGGTGCCGCTTTATTATGACGAGGTGTTACATTTCTCGCAAAAAAATGTTGAAGGGCTTACCGCCAATGCAATGAATATTTTGAATTTGAAAAGAGTGAAGCTGAAATAGAACTAAACGCTATGCTCTTAAAAATTATAACTAACCTGGAAAGTATAATTTCTCGGTGCCTCAACAAGGCCCGGCTGCAGCATGTATTCTGTATTTGAAACATTTTTGCAGATAAACATGAAAGTAAATTTATCCTTGTAATTATACCCGGCACGAACATCAGCTACAAACTCGCCATTCTGATGGGCTTTGCGGAATTTTGAAACTACCGCTAAAGCACCTATGCCAACATTGTCTATATATCTCATGTTGCTCCCGTAAAAAGCGCTACCTCCCAGCACAAAGCCTTTGTAAGTAAATTGTATATCTGCCTTAAGGGTATGCTGTACCCTGTATTTAAGTAAGGGTGTTGAGTTAGAATTGGCAGGGTTGTAACTAAGATTTTGAGGATAAAGATAAGTATAGCCAACCAGAAAATTTAAAGGAACACCAAACAATTTCCCATTGGCAAAAGTTGAAACTTCTACCCCAAGTATTTGCGCGTTTTCAACGTTTTGTGCCTGGAAAGGAAAGCCGGGAGCGTTTGCAGGAGCATAGTCATCGTGCTCAAATTCAATCATATCATGATAGCGTGTTATAAAACCACTTAAATCGAAATACGCTACCCATTTACTTATTTTTAAACTTTGTTTAATGCCTATTTCTGCATTCCAACTGTTTTCCGGTTTAAGCGAATCGTTCGGGTAAACCTGTGCCCCGCTACGAAGTGAGTAAATGTATTTTTCGGATAAAGCAGGGTATCGGAAACCCTGGCCTACCGAGGCCCTTATAAAAGTTCCTTCTGTAACCTGGTAATTTAATCCAACCCGTGCCAAAGGTGTAATAGGCGAGTAGATATCATTTTTGCCGCCAAACAGTTTGTTTATGGCGTTGATTATAGGCAACCGGTTTTTAACTGTAGTATCCGCAAGTTGAGCATACTCGGCCCTTAACCCGCCCGAAATAATAAGCCTGTTTTTAAAAAACTTTTTTTCGAACTGAATAAAAGCAGCTACATTTTTTACACCGCGTGTATTTATTGGCGCATTACTATTGGCATACATATCGCCGGTAACTGAAGTAATAAACCCATTTACCCCGGCAGTTAAAACCATGTTTATTTTTTTGAAGTTATGAAGAAAGGTATAATCAAGATAATACTGTATTGAGTTGGTGCTGTCGCCGCCAGAATTAGAGGAACCGCCCAGAACAGCGGCTGAATTATATGCAACATTAAATATTCTGAATTTAAAACTGTGCCGGTTATCCTTATCATCATAATAATTAAAGTAGGGGTCTATATTAATAGCGTGTTGGTTGGCAACCGGAGGGGGGGTGCTGGATATATACATCAATGAATCTACGCCTTTGCCCACAAAAAAATCATTAAAGCTTTTGTAGTATATATTAAAGTTTAAGCCTAATGTTAAGTGTGGGTGTTTGTGCGGCGTGTAGCGAAGCTTTGATCCAAAACGGGCTACAGTATAGCCGGCATTTTGTAAAAAGTTTTGGTTTTGTAAATATGCCGCCGAAATCACCACTCCAAAATCGCCATATTGTTTTCGGTGCAAAAACTGGGCATTACCAAACATAGGCAGGTGAAGTTTTGTAACTGTTTTGCCATTTTGAGTAACCGGCACCCGCCACCACCAATCCCATGCCCTGTTCTTAGGTTGGTCATAAAGGCCGTACGAAATAATTAGCTTGTTTTCCATTTTGGGGGTAGGGTTTACGGTTATCATGTTCATAACCCCATCCAACGCAGAAGAGCCGAAAAATGAAGAAGAAGAGCCCTTAATTATTTCTACCTGTTCTAACTCCTCAATAGGTACCATATCCCAAATAATGCTTCCGTTTTCGGGGCTAATAATTGGCATATCATCAAAAAGCGCCAAAACCCGGTTGCTGGTAGCATCAGCAAATCCGCCACCACCGCGTATAGATATAGACTTACCTAGCATGTTTACTCCCGGAATCAGATTCATGCCCTCATCCATTGTTAAGTTGCCCTGCTGCAACATTTGGGGCTTAATTACTTCTGTTGAGGTTATTTCTTCGCCAAGCTTTTTTTCGTATTTGGTGCCGGTTACAACTACTACATCCAGCTCCTTATTAACTTCAGCCATTTTTACATCTTGGCGTTTTTCCTTTTTATCAATTGTGCTTACTAAAAAGGTTCTTTTTTCGTAACCTAAGAAGCTAACTTCTATTGCATGTGTTCCCGGGTCAATTTCAAGCTGGTATTTGCCTGTGCTGTCAGTTAGGGTGCCTATTGCTGTTCCTTTTACGGCTACGGTTACGCCAGCCATAATACTGTCGTTCTCATCGGTAACCGTGCCGTATAGTTTTACTTTTTGGGCAAAAAGGGTAATTATTAAAACCATTTGAACAGATACAAGCAGCAACTTCTTCATGGGCATATTTTCAGTTAATTCAAAGTTAAAATTTTTAACTATCACTCTGTTTTTGAGGGCGAAATATTATCCACAGCTAAGTTATTTGGTGTAGGCCTACATAATATTGCATTTATTGCATAATTTGCACCCTCGGAGCATTTGACATACTATGGCTAAAAATTTTGTTTCTAATGACGATAAATCCGTTAGGGTATTTGATAACCCCATCCTTGACTTTTTAAGTAGGGTTCACTTTACTGTACCCCTTCTTATTTATGTACCAATGGTGGTTTATTTTCTTTACAAAGCCATTTTTGTTTACCAGTTAAGTGTATTATATATTATTCCGTTTTTTGCGCTTGGTTTAATAACCTGGAGCTTTACCGAATATAACATGCACCGGTTCGTATTTCATTGGATGCCACCGGGCGAATTGGGAGCCAAAATTAACTTTATGTTTCATGGCGTGCATCATTCATATCCGCGCGATAGTATGCGCCTTGTAATGGTGCCTGCTATAAGCCTGCCACTGTGCGCACTATTTTACTTTACGTTTTTATATCTTTTGGGCGAGCGGTATTTAGCTCCTTTTTTCAGCGGGTTGGTGCTTGGCTATTTGTTTTATGATATGACCCATTACGCCCTACACCATTTAAATTTCAAAAGCAAATTTTGGTTGGATTTGAAGCAACACCACATGATACATCATTATAGCGACCCTGATAATGGTTTTGGTGTAAGCACTAAGTTTTGGGATTTAATATACCGCACTACTTTTAAAAAGAAAACCGACAAACCTGTTATAGTTGAAGAGCGGGAACATTTAGAGGTAACTGAGGTGAACCACTAAACTATCGGGCTATGAAATATTCTTTTTTTCTACTGCTATTTTGCTGTTTTTTTGTTGGTTGCCATGAAAAACACGGGCACCACTTAAACCCGCAACAGAAGGCCGCCCGAATGGATTCACTGAAAAATGATTTATTAAAAACTGATATAGCATTTTCGCAATTAGCTGAAGAAAAAGGGCGCAATGCAGCTTTTATTGAATATGCCGATAGCGGTGCCACTATGCTAAGGGCTTTTAGCATGCCTATTAATGGCAAGGACAGCATAATCAACCTATTGGGCCGTCATCCCGACTCTACATTTGTAATTAGCTGGATACCGATATATGCTGATGTGGCGCGTTCGGGTGATTTGGGTTACACCTATGGCACTTATTCAATAGCTGCAAAGGATAAAGAGAAGACCGGTGGAACCTACTGCACCATCTGGAGAAAAGACGCAAACAATAAGTGGAAATATACCTTAGGAACAGGTACCAGAGGCCTAAAACCTGAAGACAATAAAGAGGAGTAGTTTTTATATTGAAACTATGCTTTAGGAAACTTCATTTTATATTCCACATCAACAATTCCCTTCGAAATTTTATCCAATCTTCCTTTTAGTAAACTCTTTTTAAGTGGCTTTAAATGGTCAATAAAAAGCTTTCCCTGTATATGGTCGTATTCATGCTGAATAACCCGTGCTGTTAGGCCTTTAAATTCCTTTTCGTGAGATTTGAAATTGCGGTCCTGGTATTGAATTACGATAGTATCTTTTCTAAAAACATCTTCTCTAATTCCCGGAATGCTTAAGCAGCCTTCCTCGTAAGGCCATTCTTTGCCCAATTCTTTTATCATCTGCGGGTTAATAAATACTTCGCGAACACCTTCGTTTACTTTTTCTTCATCATACATGCGCGTTGAATCAATAACAAACAACCGGATGGCTTTATTTACCTGCGGCGCTGCAAGTCCAACGCCTTTGGCTTTTTCCATTGTTTCGTACATGTCGTCAATAAGCTTTTCAAGCCCGGTGTAGGTTTTTGTTATTTCTATAGCAGTTTTTCGTAAAACAGGGTCGCCGTAAGCAATAATGGGAAGAATCATTTTTTTCAAGTTAAGGAATACGAATTACGAATTACAAAACGGATTTTCCAAATCCTAGATGCAGTTTTGTGCTATTTACCCTTCATTTCAAGAAATGATTGTAGTATGATATTGGCCGATATAGCATCAATGTTGCCTTTATTATGCTTTTCTTTTTTAGTAACCCCGCTGGTAGCCAATGTGTGTGCTGCAATTTTAGAGGTAAAGCTTTCATCTACTTTATGCACCTTTTTTTCAGGGTAAAGCTCATTCAGTTTTAATATAAATTTATCAATGTGCTTTACAATTTCATTTTCCGAATGGCCATGGCTGAACGGATATCCTACTACAAAGGCCTCTACATCTTCTTTAAGGCAATAGCTTTTTATAAAATCAAAAATTTTGTGGGTAGGCGATGTTTCAAGGCTAACGGCAATTATTTGTAAGGGATCGGTTACTGCCATGCCCACTCTTCTTAATCCGTAATCAAAAGCTAGTATGCGGCCCATTATTTATCGCGGGGTATTACAGTTGATTTAATAGTAAGTATAGTTGATGGTGGGTTGGTATTGGCAACTACCGTAACTGTTTTTTCTGTTTCACCGTGTTTGCCATTGCTATCAAACTCAACATCAATTTCGCCCGATTCACCCGGTTTAACTGGTTGTTGCGGCCAGGTTGGCACAGTGCAACCACAAGAGCCCTGTGCATGAGAAATGATAAGCCCAACATTACCGGTATTAGTAAACATAAATTTAGTGCGCACTTTTTTTCCCTCATCAATTCTGCCAAAATCATGTGTAAGGCGGTCGAATTTAATAGTGGTTAATTTTTGGGTAGCCTCTGCTGCATTAGCCGGAAACTGATTTGCCGCAGGGTCAACATTCGGTTTATCAAACGGGCTTGCACCGGCAGGGTTTGCAGGTTTGGTTTCCGGTAGTTTTGGAGACGTAGGTGTTTCTATATTCGCTTTTTCCGAAGTTGCTTCAAGCAATTTATTTTGCAGCTTTATATTTTGCAGTAGCAAAATTGCAACTGAAGCCGACAAAGCCAATATAAATATAACTGCAAGCTTATTTTTCATAATCACTATATTTTTATGAAATGCAAATGTAAATAATTGGCATTTTCATTTTAATGCAAAAACGAAGATGACGCAAAATTGACATTAAATATGATATCGTGCCAATGGCTCGGCGGCTTGTGTAGTAAATTCGTTGTTCAAATATTTATAGTGTGCTGCAATAGCTATCATAGCTGCATTATCAGTACAATATTCAAATTTTGGTATATAGGTAGTCCATCCATTTTGCACCCCCAATTCCTGAAAACGCGTTCTTAATTCGCTATTGGCCGATACTCCACCGGATAGGGCCATTTCATTAATGTTTAATTTTTGTGCAGCTTTTGTCAGCTTTTTTAAAAGGATATCGATGATTGTTTTTTGAATACTAGCGCACAGATCGTTCAAATTTTCTTCAACAAACTTC
This sequence comes from uncultured Bacteroidota bacterium, assembly GCA_903919075.1. Lineage (GTDB taxonomy): Bacteria > Bacteroidota > Bacteroidia > Chitinophagales > LD1 > Bog-950. The sequence goes on from CAIXGR010000077.1 coordinate 21,658, forward strand.
GGGTTTTTCTTAGTTTGTGCTTGCAGAAAATAAAGAACAGAGGTTTTAAGCCCGCTGAAACTAAAATCTAACTCAGCGATTTGTGGTTCTGCAAAATGAAATTTTTCAGGGTTTCCCTTTTTAGCGTATTCATCAATTAATGGCCCACCTGGGTACGATAAGCCAAACAACTTGGCAGATTTATCGAAAGCTTCACCGGCTGCATCATCTAGTGTTTCACCAATTACCTCCATTTGCAGAAAATCTTTAACCAATACAATTTGCGTATGTCCGCCTGAAACAGTTAAGCACAAAAACGGAAATTTGGGTTTATTATCAATAAAATGAGCCAGCACGTGCGCTTGCATGTGGTTTACCTCTATTAAAGGCACGTTTAATGCCAGGGCAAATGCTTTGGCAAAACTTACACCCACTAATAACGAACCTATAAGGCCAGGCCCCCTAGTAAATGCTACCGCATTAATTTCTTCCTTCCTTATTCCTGCATTTTTAATAGCCATATCAACCACCGGCACAATGTTTACCTGGTGGGCTCTTGAGGCTAGCTCGGGCACTATACCACCCCAATTTTTGTGAACTTCCTGATTAGCAGTAAGATTGGCAAGAATTTTGACATCTTTGCAAACAGCCGCCGAGGTATCGTCGCAGGATGATTCAATGGCAAGAATAGTTATACTCATGAACCACAAAAATACTTAAATGTGCGAACGTGGGAATGTGTTAATATAATACATTAGTATTTTAACACGTTAACACTTTGTGTAAAGAGATTTAAAACAGGATTTTGATTAAGAAAATAGGCAAAATTATTCTTTGGTTTTTTGCCGTTCTACTAGTGCTTTCTATAGCGTTTTTGGTAGCGGTGCGGTATCCTGCTTTCCAAACTTACCTAGCCCACCGGGTTACCGATGTTCTTACCAAAAGTCTTGATACAAAAGTTTCAATTGATAGGGTAGAGCTTTCATTTTTCAATAAAGCCGACCTAGTTAATTTTTATATGGAGGACCATAACCATGATACCTTAATAAGTGCTAAGGAACTTAAAATTCAGTTTAAGGTTTTTGAATTATTAAAACGTAAAATTAATGTTCATTCCATTTTGTTAGATGGGGGCTCATTATATCTGCATCGCGATTCTACAGGGCAAAAACTGAACCTTACTGAAGTATTTAAAACAAAACAATCGAATACACAGTCACCGCCTATATCAACCGGTAATAAAACCGCAGCATTAAAATGGGATATTGATTTGCAGGAATTGGACTTGCATAATGCTGCCTTCCGTTACTGGGATGAAAAAAATCAATCTGACCTAAAAGTGAATGTGGCTAGCTGTGCAATTACCGTAAATGATTTCGATTTGCAGAAAAAGCTGGCCTACATTAAATCTATACAAATAGACGGTGCCAATGTTTCAGTGGATTTAAGAAAGCACGCAATGGATAGTGCTAAAGCGGGCATAAAAGAAGAATTCCATTTAATGAGCGATGGAATGAAATTAACTTTCGATGAGATTGCAGTTACCAATTCAAGATTTGTGTTCAATAATTATAAAAGCGACTCGATTGTATTAAAGGGTATAGATTTCAACCACCTTGATTTAGCGAAAATCAATTTCCGAGCACAACAGGGCGCTATGATTGCCGATACTATTTCGGCAAATATCGAATCGCTCTCGGCTACCGAAAAGAGCGGCTTTATTTTACAAAACCTTACCGCCGAAACTAAATTTTCGGTTAACGCATTGGTGTTCGATAAATTAAATATTAAAACCCCAAACAGTCATATTACCGACTATTTAAGTTTTCGCTATAACTCACTCGACGATTTTAGCGATTTTTTTAATGCTGTAAGAATTAAAGCAAAACTTGATCACACAAAATTTTCATTGAAAGATTTAAACTATTTTATAAAAAATCTTGATAAAGTTGAGCATAACCAGTTTTTAGTTAGCGGCGAAATTGATGGGCGAATAAATAATTTGAAGGGTAGAGGCATTGAAATAACAACAGCCGATAACACCATTTTTAAAGGCGATTTTTACAGTCGCGGATTGCCTAATGTTTTCGAAACTTCAATTAACGTTAATGTGGGCAGGCTTGCCACTACAGCAGCGGATATAAAAAAGATTTATCCGCTGGCTATCATCCCTAATAATTTAAATACCCTCGGCTTAATTTATTATACGGGTACATTTGATGGGTTTGTTACAGATTTTGTATCGAAAGGAAAGTTTGTAACATCTATAGGCTCCGCTACCACCGATGTAGATTTTAAATACAATAAAGAAACCAATAAAGCCAGCTACGATGGTAGCCTTGCCCTAAACGAATTTAATCTTGGCGCTTACTTTAACAGCGAAAATATTTTAGGAAAAGTTTCGCTTGAAACAAAAATTAAAGGCGGCGGCTTAACTGCCGAAAGTTTAAATGCACAATTAGAGGGAAATATTTCAAGCATTACTATTAAAGGGTACGATTACCGCGATTTGAAAATAAATGGTTCGGTTTTGAAAAAATCATTCAATGGTTTACTGGAGGTACGCGACAAGTATTTAGATATGGATTTTAATGGCAAAGCAGATTTAACCAATAAAACCCCCGCATTTAATTTTGATGCCATTGTTAGAAAAGCAGATTTAAAAAACCTGAATATTACCAAGGATGATATACGTGTTGCCGGAAAAATGACATCGGATTTTGCTGGCAGTAATATAGATGACATGGTGGGCTCTGTTAAGTTAAACAATGTAACCATTAGCCGCGATTCAGCCACAGCGCAAGTGAAATATTTTGATATAGAGGCTAAATTGCTTTCGAACCAGAAGAAAGAAATTACTTTGAATTCTGATTTTGCAGAAGCCGAGATGAGTGGTAACTTCACTTTGGAAGAATTGCCTAAAGCGTTAATTAATTTTGGTAAGCATACTTTTACAAAAGACTATGTCGATACTTCATCGGTTAAAATACCACAGAATTTTGCCTTAGATTTCAGATTATATGAGCCCGGAAATTTATTGCCAATTATTTATCCCAAAATAACAGCACTTAATAGTTCGCGTCTTACTTGCGATTTTAATTCAGTTAATCACACCATAAATCTTTACGCATCTATTCCCGAATTTGGCTATGGCGATTTTGATATTCGCAGAGCCGAAGTTATTGCACATTCTACCGATGGAAAATTCGATGTATCAGTCTTGGCTGGCAGAGTTTATAAAGGCGATAGTGTAATGCTGGATTCGGTAATGTTGGCCACCAGAAGAGAAGGAAATGATATTCGATTTGATTTGAAAGCTTCAGACGAGGCCAAAAATAATTATGCAAAACTTACTGCCTTTATAACACCGCTTAAGGATAAAACTATAGTAAGGCTTGAGCCCGGCGATATAAGACTGGGCGGAAGTAATTGGCGCTTCGATCCCGGTGATTCAATTTTTATTGAAGGGAAAAAAGTAACGTCGAAGAACCTCGTTTTCCGGTCCGATAACCAAACAGTATACATTAACAGCTACCTGAAAAATGACAGTTCAACATCTTTAAAATTAGTGTTGGATAATACTAATCTTGATGAATTTTCGAAAACAGTTGCTACTAAATCGAAAGAAATTTCGGGGATTATGAATGGCAAATTAATAATAGAAGACATTTTTAATACACCAGAGGTGTATGGTGATTTTGTTATTAGCGATTTTAAACTTGGCGATGAGCTAATAGGTGATATAAACGTTGATTCGCGTTTAGATTCTTCAAGAAATAATGTAAATATTTTTGCATCGGTTAAAAGCATTAATAACAATATTGAGGCACGGGGACATCTTTCAATCGACCCCGATCACCCCGATTTAAAAATTGATATTGATGCAAAGCGATTGGGACTTAATGTTCTTAATTATAAATTTTTCGACCGGTACGTGAAGAATGTAAAGGGTTATGCCACGGCTAATGCCACAATATATGGAACGTTGAAAAATCCGCTGCTTAAAGGCAAGGTAAATTTAGTAGATGATACGGTAACTGTTACCTTTTTAAATACCACCTACACCCTGCATAATCAAAGTGCAAAATTAGATGAACATGGGTTTGATTTGGATGGTATTGTAATTAATGATATTCATGGCAAAGAGGCATACGGTAGTGGGCGCATTAACCACGAAAGTTTCAGAGATTTTAATCTTGACGTAAAGGTTAGTACTCAAAACCCATATCAATATAACCAGAAGAACGTAGTTCAGTTTATAAATACTACCGAAAAAGAAAGCCCGGGCTTTTATGGTGTTGCTTACGGTACCGGTTATGTAACATTCAGCGGGTCCATTAACTCACCCGTTATAAACGCAGTTGCCACTACCGGTCGCGATACTTATTGTAAGTTACCTGTTAATTCAAGTTATGAAACTAACCGGTATTCATTTTATAAATTTATTGGGCATGGTAAGGATACCATTATTACAAATAAACCGGGTAAAGTAAGAGCAAATGGCGTAACCTTTACGCTTAACCTAACTGCAACAAATGATGCAAGGATGGATATTCTGCTTGACCCTATTGCAGGAGACCTACTTACAGGCTACGGAAACGGAGATTTAAAAATAGCCATAGCTAAAACCGGTGAAATTTCAATGTATGGTTCTTATGAGATAGATAGAGGTACTTATAAGTTTACTATGCAAAATGTAGTGAACAAACAGTTTTTGCTGGATAAAGGAGGCACTATAAATTTCGACGGGCAGGTTTACCGCGCAAAATTAAACCTGAATGCAGTTTATGAAATCAGGACTTCCCTTACCTATTTAATTGAGGATATGATAGGAAGTGCCAGTACCAATAATCCGGCACTTAACAGTGCCATGCAAAGCCGTGCACCTGTCGATTTATTACTAAAAATTAATGGTGTGCTAGAGCGGCCTCAAGTGTCATTCGACATTAAGGTTGTTGACCCGGATCCAAACATTAAAAGCTATGTTGATCAAAAAATGACTTTGTTAAGAGCTAATGAAACTGAGATGAATAAACAGGTTTTTGGTCTGTTGGTAATGAACCAGTTTATTCCAACCAGCGTTAGTACTCAAAATACTATTGCTAATACAAGCTATGCAGGCTCTACTGCGGCTAACACGGTAAGCGAATTTTTATCATCACAGTTTTCGAATTACCTGGGCAACCTGTTAGAGTTTGCCAATATAAAAAACTTAGATTTTAACGTTGGTTACAAGCAATCTGACCAGTTGAATACTAATCCGGCCTCTATTTCAGGCACAACCAATGCGGCCACACTTTACAAAACGTATAGCGAGTTTCAGTTTGCACTGCAAAAAAAGTTTTTTGACCAACGCCTTAGCATAAGCGCTGGTGGAAACCTTGATTTTGGTGCTGATATTACTGGTGTAAGCCCAAGCGGGCAGTCAGGCAGTTCCAACAAATCTGTAATCCCAACTGGCGATTTCCAGGTAAGCTATTCTTTAACCCCTGATGGTGGCTGGCGTGCAAAGGCATTCAACCGAACTGATTATGATTATTATAACGCAAGGAATACGAACAAAACAGGTGTGGGAATATCTTACAGGCAAGAGTTTGATAAACCATCAGACCTGTTTAAGAAAAAAGATAAGAAAAAGGTAGCACCTAAGATAGAACTGAAAACGGATACACAGAACGATGTTTTTCCAGCTGCCACAGCCCCTGATTCAACAAAAATTGTCAAATAGACACAAAAGCGAAGCATCAAGAAATGTAAGAGACGGGTATTAATAACACTAAATCCACACAATATTCTCTACATTCTGTCATTATCATATCTTGTATTTTATTTACCGTGTGAAGTTGCCTGACAGCCCGCCTATTGCTTATGTTAAAACCGTGTTGAAAAAATACGGGCTGCCACTGCTATTCATTTTTTTAGGCTTGCAAGGGTGGGGGCAAAGCATATCAAATATTCATAGTAAGAACTTTTCTGTAGCCAGTGATACTCTTTTTCTGGATAGCATGAGCGTTGTGCCTGGAACACTAATCATAAGTGGGCCTGCTAATTCCGGCATGTTAGACTCTTCATTTTATGTTATAGAACCATACCAATCTTTGCTTATCTGGAAAAAAAAACCTGCCGGTGATTCGGTAAAAATTTTTTTTCGCACTTACCCCTTTTCAGTTGCCGCGGCTACTTACCACAAAAGCTACGCATCATATTTAAAAGCCTCTGCTAATTCTATAGCACGGCCGTTTACTTATAACCCAGATGAAGCACCCGGCAAACTGGTCGACTTTGGCAGCCTTGATTATAATGGTAGTTTTTCAAGAAGCATTTCATTCGGTAATAATCAAAGCGTAGCGCTTAACTCAATGTTTAACCTGCAGCTATCCGGTATGCTAACGCATGATATTGAAATTACAGCGGCCATTACCGATAACAACGTGCCCATACAACCCGAAGGCAACACGCAACAATTACAGGAGTTCGATAAAATTTTTATTCAGATAAGAAAAGATCAACAGAAAGTTATTGTAGGCGATTTTGATTTGGCGAGCCCCGATGATTATTTTTTAAAATTCTCAAGAAAGTACCAAGGCTTATATTATTCGGGTGCGTTTAAAATTAAGCACTTGGGAGTTTTAAAAACGCAAGTGGCTGGTGGTATTGTGCGCGGTAAATTTTCAAGCAATGTATTGGCCGTTACCGAAGGCAACCAGGGGCCTTATACGCTTATAGGTGCCAGCGGCGAAACGGTTATTACTATTTTGGCAAACAGCGAGCGTGTTTTTGTAAACGGCCAGCAAATGGAGCGCGGTGCAGATAGAGACTATGTAATTGATTACAATTTGGGGCAGGTAACCTTTACACCCAAAAGAATAGTATCACCCGATATGCGCGTGGTGGTTGAGTTTCAATATGCCAATAATGCTTACCAACGCTCGGTTGCTTTTTTAAGTACCGAACTGCAAACAAAAAAAGTAAATGTACATTTTAGTTTGTTTTCAGAACAGGATAGTAAGGGGCAAAATCTTCAACAAAGTCTTACCTCCGGTCAGCAGACTTTTCTTTCGCAATTGGGCGATAGTATTCAAAAAGCCTTTTATCGCGGATACGATACCACAACTTTTGACCCAAACAGAATATTATACCAGTTAACCGATACAATAATTACCCCCTATCATTTCGATTCAATTTTTGTTTATTCAACCAATCCGGCTAATGCAAAATATGCAGTCAATTTTTCGTTTGTAGGTAACAATCAGGGCAATTATATCCCTTCTACATCATCAGCAAATGGCAGGGTATACCAATGGGTTGAACCGGTTTTTGATACGGCGCATCATGTTTTTGTTCCACAAGGCTCATACGATCCGGTAATTTTTCTAACTACCCCGAAATATCAGCAAATGTATACGCTAGGTGCCGATTATCATATAAATAAATTTAATACTATTTCGGTTGAGGGTGCCATGAGCAATAACGATCAAAACATGTTTTCGAAAATAAATAACAATACCAATATTGGTTTTGGGGGCCATGTTGCTTATAAAGGAACAGCAATAACCGCTAATGATAGTGCTAAGAAAAAAAATCAAAGCATTAATTACGATGTTAGTTACGACTTCATTCAGAATACATTCATGTCAATAGAGCGTTTTAGGAATGTTGAATTTGCCCGCGATTGGAATATTACACAAGCCGCGCAAACCTATAACCAGCACCTTATTTCTGGCAACGCTAGCTATTTATGGGCCGGTTTAGGCAGTCTTACTTTTCACGTAAAGTCGTTGCTTGAAGACACAGTATACCGGGGTATTGAAACAGGGTTAAACGGTAGTTTTTCGAAAAAGGCCTTCAGCGTTACATTTGCTAATAGCTATCTTAATTCAAGTTCCGAAGGATTAAATACCAATTTTATTCGCCCCAAAGCAGATTTTTGGATTTCACCTAAAGCGCTTAAGAAGTGGAGAATAGGGGCAGGATATGACCATGAGATAAATATTTTTAAGTACAAAGGTGCCGATACATTATCATCGGTCAGCTATATATGGCAAAATTATAGTATGTATATTGCCAGCCCTGATTCGTCAAAAAGCAAATATCGATTCGAAGTTTTATTGCGTTACCAACAAAGGCCCGATAGTGCAACCGGAGGTTTCGGAAAGCCATATTACGCCGCACAAACAATAAACTTTAAAGGCACCATAGGCAATTGGAAAAATCAAACCCTTAATTATACTCTAACATTCCGGCACGCAAAAAATGCTGACTCAATTGCAGCATCAAGCCCCGAGCCGGAAAATTTTTATTTAGGCCGGGTTGATTACAATATTACTTTGCTTAAAGGAGTTATACACTCCACAACTTTATATGAATTAGGAACCGGTCGTGAACAACGAACACAGGTTACTTATCAGGTTTCGCCAACCAACCAGGGCGATTATATATGGGTAGATTTTAATCACAATGGGATTAAAGAAATAAACGAATTTGTATTGTCGCCATACAAGACTGATACTTCATACGTGCAAATTTTTATTCCAACGCCCGAATATGTTTCCGTAAACACCAACCAGTTTAATGAAGTGCTGAACATTAATCCGGCTGCCGTATGGAAAAACACAAAGGGAATTAGAAAAATTGTGAGTTTATTCAGTGCCTTTGCAAGCATTCAAATAAACAAAAAAACTTATGTTGAGCCTAATAAAAAAGTATACGAATATCTCAATCCCATTCCTTTAAAAAAGGAAGATACCTCAATTGTTGCCACAACAATATCAAGCCGGAATTCATTATACTTTAACCGGCTGGGGCCAAAATTCGGAATGCAGTTTGATTATAATTATATACGAGCCCGAAACTACCTAACCGGTGGCTTTGAAAACAACCTTTCGGAAATTAAGGATGTTATTTTAAGGTGGAATGTAGTAAAGGCATTTAATACCCAAACCACTTATACTAACGGTTTAAAAGCGAACGAATCTGCCTTTTACGCGGGATTAAAATACAGGTTTACTTATAATGAAATTAATACCGACTTAAGTTATCAGTTCAAAACATTTTTGCGACTTGATATAAAATACGATTTTGCAATGAAAATAAACCCGACTGATACCGTAGGAAATCAAACCGCACAAATCAATACATTTACGCTGGAGGCACGATACAACCGGCAAAAGAAAAGCACAATTAATTCCAGTATTGCCTATTCTACTATTAAGTATAACGACAAAAATTATCCTAACGAGCAGCTTCAATATGCCATGCTGAATGGTTTACAGAATGGCAATAATTTAGTGTGGTCAATAAGCTTTTCCCAAAATCTAATTAATAACCTTCAGCTAACAGTAAGTTATGATGGGCGTATGACAGGCTTTGAACCTTCGGATAAAAGTACTATGAAACCAATCCACACAGGTAGGGCTGAGTTGAGAGCACTTTTTTGAATTACTAAATTGAACATGGAATTGCTGATTTTAACTCATTTATTCATAAATCTTCAAAACTTAATACATTAAATTTTTGAAAGCAGAGGAGAGTTACGTTATAATTGTAGTATTAAAATGTTTTAATCATTACTTTAAACATTAATAGAATGAAAACAATAATCTTTCTTGCGTTTGCACTTTTAAGCAGTGCTGTTATGTTTGCCCAAGGCCCGCCACCCGATAGCGCGAAAATGACTAAATATCAAAAGCTTGCTGAAACAGCGAAGAAGTTACCAGATATGATTGTAGGCAAAGCCGATACCGGCCCCGATAGCAGCATGTATTTTTTTAAAAATGATTATTTGCAAATGACAGTAACCCCTATGTGGCAAGAAAAAGGAACACAAACAGGGAACGATTTAAAACTTAATAAAATAAACGAAGAGCCTTTTGATGAAACTTTTCCACTAGGAGAGAAGAAGCTTGCTAATGGATTAATAATTACAATGGCTAATATTAAAAAGCCGGTTGAAGATAAAAAGCAAATGGTAATTGGCCAGGTTAAAACACACTTGGCTGCATTGTATAAACAAAGTGGAAAAATTGCCAGTTCAGATGAAATAGCCGCACAGGCAACTTCGCAAATAAGCGGGCCTGAACCTTTTACTACTGACCAGGGTAAACAGGGCGAGTTGTATTTAATTAATGATTTTCAGCCGCAGCAAACTGGTTTTTGTGTAGCATTATTTCTACCAGGCACCAAGCCCGGAACAAGCTATTTTGTTCAGTTTAATTATTACAAATTTATATACGACACAAATTTGCCGGATGATCTTTCAGATTTAAAGGTATTTCAGTTTCCAGATGACCAATCTACTTATGTGAATTTTAGCAATAAGTTTTTAAAAACGTTTAAAACACCTTAGCCCTTTTAAGTTTAGGTTTTCAGCTTTCTAAAAAATTAATATCTGCGAACAGCACGAACGTGAAAGGCGTAGCCTTTACTACCCCAACTAGTTCCGCCATCATAAAAACTCATACCCCAGGCTTGGTAATTATCCATTTCGGTGGATGTCCAATAGTAGCCGGGGTGGCCGTTAACGCCTGACTGAAAACAATTAGTATCGCCTAAAACCTGGTTCACAATCATATCTGCATTATAGCATTGTTGCAACTCCCACACAGCAGGCAAATACCAATCGTTATACCCGCCACCGGTATAATTATGACAAAATAATGCAGCGCTGGTAATATGTCCCGGCTGTGCAACTATTGCATCAGTATTTGCAGCCCCGGTTCTTGGGTTTTGTGCGGTAACCCCTATTTGTATTGTACTATCGTTACTCCAAACCGAAGAAGTGCTTAAATCGGTTAAAGATGCCACCAAGCCATGTTCATTACCACTGGTATCTTTCCAAACCGATACAACTATACCACCGGCATAAAGCTGGCCAATATAATGTTGGAAGCCAGGCCCTGAAGCCCCGGTAGCGCCTTGTAGGCCTATGGGCCCTGTGTTACCTGTTATTCCGGTTGCCCCGGCCATACCCGTTGGCCCGGTATCACCGGTCGCTCCAGTCGGCCCTGTTATGCCTTGTTCGCCCGTTGCCCCTGTTGGCCCAGCAATATTATTGCCCGAAAAAAGTGAATAAGGAACACTTAATAATTGCGAAGTTCCCATATCTACATAATCGTTGCTACCTGTGGTATCCAATTGAACTCGTAAAAATTTAGGGCCAGTCGACCAATCAACCACATTAAGATTATTCACCGAACCTATTTGTGCATTAACCAAGCCAAACTGATTGGCGGTAACATTTTGTATTTCGGTAAAAGCCTGTGTGCCTGTTGCAGAATCATTATGGATAATGAAACGAAGCGATACAGTGCCATTACTAACCGGTTGCCCGCTAGCGTTGTGCACTACTGCTTGGTAATTTAATTGTTGCGGCGCTTGGGCCATAGCTAAGTTGGCAAGTAGAATAGCTATGAATAGGGTATATATCTTACTCATGGTTAGTGAAGTAATTACTGAATTTGAAGTAAAAATTAAACATTTAATTTAAAATGCCAGATGTTGTTATGAAGTTGCGCCAGGGTTAATGCTACAGCTTCACCAATTTGCGCGTTACAACTGTAGTTCCCGAAACAATTCTTAGCAAATAAATACCGTTGGATAGATGGCATGGAATTTCAGAATGAAGTGTTTTTATTTCGCCTTTATATACTATTCTGGCGTTGTCATCAAATATTTCAATCTGGCTGCCTAGCAGGCGGCTGCCAACCATTAGCTGCCAATTGCCATTAGAGAGTGGATTAGGGTACACAGAAATATTTTCTTCATCATTAATATTTTCAATACCGGTATAAAGTACAGGGCTCGAAGTTGACCTGCAACCATTGGCATCGGTAACTTGAACGGTATAGCTGCCGGTTGTTTGGGCAATGTAAGTATTTTGTGTTGCTCCGTCAATAGGGTTATTGTCAATATACCATTGCACGCCTATAGCATTATAGGCCGTAAGCGTATCTCCATTGCGCGAAATACTGATGGGCAAAGCTTGAATAATAGCAATGCCTAAGTGATTGGATTCGGCAGTACAGCCATAGTAATCAGATACAGTAACATAATAATTACCTGCATCTTTTGCTGCAATACACTTCGTAGTTCCATTATTGTTATTCCAGTTGTACGAAATATAATCAACAGTTGTACAGATTCGGGAGCTATCGGAAGAGCATATCGTATCGTCGCTTGCAGTAATAGTTACTGTAGGTGTTTGGAAAGTTGTAATACCAAGATGGTTTGATTCGGCGGTGCAGCCATGGTTATCTGTAACGGTTACATTATAGTTGCCCCCGCTTTTTACTTCAGTGCAGCGTGTGCTGCCTGCACTATTCCAATTGTAGGAAGCAAACCCGGCAGGTGCACATAATTTGGAACTATCACCGGTACAAAACGCCAGGTGGTTGGCCGTAATATTTGCTGCCGGTGCCTGTGTTACGGTTATGCCAATGTTGTTGGATTGCGCTGTGCAACCGTAATTGTTTGTTGCAATTAAATAGTAACTGCCGGTGGCTTTAGCTTCAATGCAAGTGGTAGTTGCAAAGTTGTTGTTCCAGGTATATGATGCAAAACCAGAAGGTGCACAAATATGCGCGCTATCGTTGGGGCAAAGTGTATCAGTGTTTGTGGTAATGGTTAGCACGGGCATTTGTATGGCCGTAATACCAATGTGGTTCGATTCAACTGTGCAACCGTAGTTATCTGTAGCAGTTAAATAATAGCTACCGGCATTTTTTGTATAGATGCAACTGGACGTATTAAGTATGTTATGCCAGGCATATGCAACATAACCTGAAGGTGCACAAATATGTGCGCTGTCGTTAGGGCAAAGTGAATCGGTATTTGCAGTAATGGTTATGGGCTGTGGTTGCGATACGGTAATATTAATATGGTTCGATTCGGCACTGCAACCATTGTTATCTGTAACAGTTAAATAATAGCTGCCCGAATTTTTTGTATCAATACAATTAGTTGTATTAATAAGGTTATGCCAACTGTATGTGGCAAAACCACCTGGAGCGCAAATGTGCGCGCTATCTGTACCACAAATGGTATCGGCGTTGGTGGTAATGGTTATTGCCGCCAGCTGCGTGGCTAAAATATTAATGTGGTTCGATTCGGCACTACAGCCGTTGTTATCGGTTACGGTTAAGTAATAGCTACCGGTATTTTTTATTTCTATGCAATTTGATGCATTTGAAATATTATGCCAGGTATAAGATGCGAAACCAGCGGGAGCACAAATTTGGGCGCTATCGTTAGCGCAAATTGTATTTACATTGCTGGTAATAGTTACTTGTGGTGCCTGTAAAACAGTAATGCCAATATTATTTGATTGAGCGGTACATCCGTTATTATCAGTTACAATCAGATAATACGTACCGGTATCTTTAGCTGCCATACATTGTGTGTTGGAATGGTTACTCCAATTATATAAAGCAAAACCCGAAGGCGCACAAATATTAACGCTATCGTTGCTGCAAATGGTTGTGGTATTGGCCGATATAGTAGGAGGGCTTGGATGGCAAAGTTGCCCACAGGCAAACCCACCGTAGCACGATGGGTTTAGCACATATCTCCATATGTCGTTACAATAGCCGCTACTGTTGCGTCCGCCAAACAACCAAAGATTACTGTTTTTATCGGTAAAACTACAAGAGCCAAAGCGGCCCGATGGGTAGTTTTGGGCGCTCGACATACCTTGGGTGCCAAAGCTACCGGCTGCCGCACCTTCACTTACTTCCATCCATTCTTGTTGGTTGGGTAAAAATCCCCAGAAATTATTTTGTATATTTCTATTGAACGTACCATAATAACCACCATAGTTAAGAATAAGGTCGTCGCATACTTTCCACACTGCCCTGTTTTCGTAACGGCCGCTTTCTTCATTGTCGGTATCCGGTACACAATTTACCGAAGCTACATTAACAGTGTCGTTTTGAGGGTTGCCTTTTATTAAAGTCCATTCCAACGACATGGGGTTGAATTTCCAAACGTCGTTATAGTAATAATTATTATTAGAATTAAAATTTCTGCTTTGTCCCCCAACCAGCCAAAACTGGCCCATACTGTCCTGCCAATGAAAATTACATTCTCGGGATGACGGATAATAATTCGGTGAAGGCACCCCCACCGGTCCGTATACTCCCATACTTCTACCGGTATCACTACCGCTCATCCAGGCCCATTGGTTTAAGTTTATATCATATTTCCACATGTCGTTGTAATCACCCGGATACTGAAACCCCATAGAATCTATAGCGCCATACCCGCCAAACATCCACAAATTGCCAGCGTTATCTACCCAAGATGCATTTCCTTCCTGCCTTACCCCCGGCGAATTTGAAGGGCTTGTTATTCCTTTAGTTCCATAAACAGGAAAAATGTATGGAAAATTCTGCCCTCCATTCATAAAGGCCCATTGATTACTAACAGGGTCGTATTGCCAAAGGTTATTGCTACTGCTTAAAAGGCCACCACGGCCGCCGTACATCCATAAATGATTTTTTTTATCGGTCCAGGTACACATGCCATACCCAAGGCTACCCGGGCTATTGTTTACATTGTAAACACCGGGAGCAGCAGCAAAAACTGCTGGCGAATTACTGGTATCAGGGCCCTTCATCCAGGTCCACATCATTAGCACCGGATTAAATTTCCATAAATTGGCCATGGTATTGCCATTAAAACCATAAAAGCTGGTGTCGGGTGCGGCGCCGCCATATACCCATAAATTACCTGCTGTGTCTGTCCAAAAGCCTGCTGCGTAAAGGCCCGGCGGTTTGTTAGTAGGCGAAGTAACACCCATCGCTCCAAAATTGCCGAAGCTATCATAGGTGCTATCCCCTTTCATCCATGTCCATTCACCGGCCTGGCTATATGCCTGCAAGTAGAAGAAAAGTAGAAACAGAAAAGAGGAAAGAATTTTCATTTCTTAAATATACAGTCTTTTCAAATTTTCAAAGTTTTAAGTTGAAAACTTTAAGTTGAAGCTTTGGTATGGGCAAAGCAATGCCAATGTGTGGGTGCTATAGCAAGTGTCGGGAACTTAATTGAATATGAGTTGCAGATTTGGGATTTTGCGTTGCAGATGTTATAAATGAAAAGCACGGTTTTAAATTACTCCAGACTATTATATTTTTGCTTCATCAATGGTATCGGTAAAGGTAATAATCAGTCTATTTGATGCTTTCATCTGCTAAATCCCCCTCACCCCCGTTAATTTTGCCAAAAGTGTTTAAATGTTGAAAATTTCCCCTCCAACTACCTTGCAAGGGGGGTGACGAAACACTATATTTGAGCGCTTAAAAGCAAGATAAATCAATAATTACACTTGAAGGGACCTTGAAATGTTAAAATCCTAAGCAGGATTAACCTTAACACTTTAACACCTTCGCACTTTAACACGTTTAAAAAATGAGCGACGACTTAACCCCGCACAACCCAAACGAACCGGACCAGCAAAACCCGAGAATCATTCCTATTAATATAGAGGAAGAGATGAAAACCGCCTACATTGATTATTCAATGTCGGTTATTGTATCGCGTGCCATACCCGATGTAAGGGATGGTTTAAAGCCTGTTCACCGCCGTGTACTTTTTGCCATGAACGAACTGGGCCTAAGCCCCGGCAAACCCTATAAGAAGAGTGCCCGTATAGTGGGTGAAGTTTTGGGTAAGTATCACCCGCACGGCGATAGTTCGGTTTATGATGCCATGGTGCGTATGGCCCAGGACTGGAGTTTGCGCTACCCATTGGTTGACGGACAAGGTAACTTTGGTAGTATTGATAACGACCCACCTGCAGCAATGCGTTATACTGAAGCACGCCTTCGGAGAATAAGCGAGGATATATTAGGCGATATTGAAAAAGATACGGTGGACATGCGCCTTAACTTTGATGATAGCTTGGAAGAACC
This sequence comes from uncultured Bacteroidota bacterium, assembly GCA_903919075.1. GTDB lineage: Bacteria > Bacteroidota > Bacteroidia > Chitinophagales > LD1 > Bog-950. The sequence continues at coordinate 37,542 of CAIXGR010000077.1, forward strand.
CAGCGTGCTACCTTCAAAAATCCCGAATCTATTAGTTAACGGGGCATCGGGTATTGCCGTAGGTATGGCTACCAATATGCTTCCGCATAACCTTTCAGAGGTTATTGATGGAATTGTAAAATACATTGATAATAAGGATGTTACCATAGAAGACTTAATGCAAGTAGTTAAGGCTCCCGATTTTCCTACAGGGGGCACTATTTATGGTTACGATGGCGTTCGCCAGGCGTTTTTAACAGGGCGTGGTAGGGTAGTATTACGCGGAAAAGCCGAGATTGAAACCTTAGATAATGGCCGCGAGCAAATAATTATTACCGAAGTGCCTTACCAGGTTGTTAAAAGCGATTTGGTAAAGAAAATAGCCGAATTAGGCGATGAAAAGAAGATTGAAGGCATTAGCGAAGTGCGCGATGAATCGGACCGTAATGGTATTAGAGTAGTAATTGAACTGAAGAAAGATGGCATGTCAAATGTTATTCTTAATCAGCTATTTGCGCTTACTTCCTTACAAACTTCCTTTGGGGTAAATAACGTAGCACTTGTTCACGGCAGGCCACATATTTTAAACCTGCGCGACATGATAAAATACTTCGTGGAGTTTCGCCATGAGGTAATAGTACGCCGTACAAAATGGGAGTTGAGAAAGGCCGAAGAACGTGCCCATATTTTAGAAGGCTTACTAATAGCCATCGACCATTTAGATGAGGTAATTGCATTAATAAGGGCTGCTGCCGACCCTGATATTGCTAAAGAAGGCTTAATAAGCAAGTTTGCTTTAAGCGAAATACAGGCAAAAGCCATACTGGAAATGCGTTTACAGCGCTTAACCGGGCTGGAAAGAGATAAAATACGTGCTGAATACAACGAATTAATGAAAACCATCGAGTGGTTAAAAAGGATTTTAGCCGAAGAGCCACTTCGTATGCAAATCATTAAAGATGAGATGATTGAGGTGAAAGAAAAGTATGGCGATGTTCGGAAAACCAATATTGAGTACGCCGCCGGCGACTTTAATATGGAAGACCTGATATCGGATGATGAGGTGGTGGTTACTATCTCTCACTTAGGCTATATAAAACGCACACTATCAGCCGAATACAAAACACAGAACAGGGGAGGACGTGGCAGTAAAGGCGGCGCAACTCGCGATGAGGACTTTATAGAGCACATGTTCCTGGCCACCAACCATAACTACATTTTATTCTTTACCCAGTTGGGCCGTTGCTTCTGGATAAAAGTTTACAACATACCCGAAGGTGAGAAAACCGGAAAAGGCAGGGCAATTCAGAACCTGATTAATATTCCGAAAGAGGATAAAATCATGGCCTACATTCCGGTTGATAACCTGGAAGAGGATAATTACCTGGATAATAACTTCGTGATTTTCTGCACCAAGAAAGGCACTATCAAGAAAACTACTTTAAAGGCATACTCTAATGTTCGTGCAGGTGGTGTTAATGCTATCGACATTCGCGAAGGCGATGAGTTGGTACAAGTTGCCCTTACCAGCGGAAAGAGCGAAATAGTAATAGCCACTAAAGCCGGAAAGGCCATTCGTTTCCATGATGAAACTGTTCGCCCAGTGGGTAGAAATGCCGCCGGGGTGCGTGGGGTTACTTTGGAAGATGAGAAGGATGAAATAGTGGGTATGATAACCGTTAACCCGGAAAATAAGTCCGAAACCATTATGGTATTATCTGAAAGAGGATACGGAAAACGTACCGATATTGAAGACTACCGTATAACCAACCGTGGCGGAAAAGGAGTAAAAACCATTAACGTAACCGATAAAACCGGAACTTTAATTGGCATACTAAATGTTACTGATAATGACCATCTTGTAATTATTAATAAATCGGGTGTTGCCATACGTATTGCAGTTGAGCAATTGAGGGTAATGGGCAGGGCCACCCAAGGTGTGCGTATTATCAAATTAGATGCAACTGACGAAATAGCAGCCATAGCAAAAGTTGAAAACGGCAAGCTAAACTACAATGCCGAGGAAGACGGCGAATTGGGTGCTACCGATGCAACACCTGATACTACGCCTGATATAACACCAGATGTAGTGTAAACTGTTAAACTCAAAAAGTCGCCATTCTTAGCTAAGCTTTTAAGCATAGTAAAGGGTGGCGATTTTTAATTGAGGGAGTCTAGTTTTCATTATGTTTTGATTTGCATAAAGTATACTATCTTTATAGTATGTGCAGGCGATTCACCTTTTTGTTAGGTTTATTAATGTTGTGTTTTTGTGCTTGCAAGAAAGAGAAGCCAATACAACAACCGGTTCCAATTCCAGTTCCGGTTCCTTCGGCTTTTTCGTGGATGGGAACAACATATGTCTGCCAACATGTAGGGGTTAGTACGGTAACTAATTTATATAATTATACCACCACTAAGCATTATTACTATTTTACTGATACTGTGTATATCAAAAACGTTGATAATGATAGCGTAGGCATCTCTTGGTCTTACTGGCAATTATACCGTGATGCACCAGTTAATGACACCGTATTTTCATATTGTAATTACTACACACATGCTGAATGTTTGTCGTTTTCTAAAAATAAGCCAGATAGTTTATTCTATAGTTTGAGCGAAGAAATAACGCCGGCTGAAATGTACTCGGATAATGCTATTGGGTATAAAATTCATTGAGTGGTCTTTGCACAAGAACACTTCATGTCAGTCTCGCCCTACATTCTTTTACCAAGCGCTACTGTAACACCTGGCACACCCGGCACAGTTCATAAAGCCGTTCCACCTGTTCCAATAAATGGCTATGTTTTTAGCCCGTTTCTTTTTAATACCCGGTTTACCCTTACGTGGTTAGTGTTTAACTGCCTGGCAATTTCGCGTTCAGATAGGGTGGGGTTTTCGTTGTAAAGTGTAATAATTTGCGTGTCTAAGCTATCCATTTCATCTTCGGTAAGCCGCCTTAAGTGCAAATGTTCGCTTTGGGTGTTGTGTGCAACAAAGCGTAAAAAGTTAAAGTTCTTTTCAAGCCCGCATACTATTACGTTATCGGCACCATATATTATTTCGGTGGCCCGTGCTTTAATTTGCTTAATGTAGCGGGTGTTGGGCAGGGTATAGCTATTGCCCAGTGCAAAAATGCTATCGGCAAAGTTGCCCAGGTGCTTGCTGCCGGCAAGGTCGTTTATGGTAATGGGGTTAGCGGCATTGCGCTTGGGGGTATGTGCCAGCGCCAGTATTGATAAGCCGTATTTACGCTTTAGGCTGATTAGGGCATTCATTAAAGGCAGTGCTTCTTTAGCGGTATCGGTACTTTGCGTTTTTAAAAACGTTACGTTATCAATAATCAAAATTTTTGATTGATGTTCGTTCACCGCATGTTCAATAGCAATAAGCAGTTGGTTTTCGAAATCGCCAATGCCTGCGTATTGGGTATTAATTTCAATACGAATAAAATCGCGGTCGAAAATATAATGGTTACTATAGTCGGCCGAGTAGCGTTTTTCGAACTGCTTGGCCGAAAGCTCGAAATCGAAATACAACACCTTTTGCCGTGCAGCTTCAATCGTAAAATAGTTTTCGCTTTCGCCCTTGCTTATGGCATTGGCCATTTGCACCGCCAGTATTGATTTGCCTAAGTTGGTATCGGCAAATAAAAAGCACAATTCGCCTTCATGCCACAGCTCGCCAAAAAGCATTTTAGGCACCGGGCATTTTTTAGCTTCTTCCATCCATTGGTTAGCGGTTTTAATGTTGAACATATTTTTTTCATCATCCTTAAAATTGGTTTGTTGAAGAATAATTTGGGCAATGCTGTCATTCATAGTTTGGGGTTTTTATGGTTTGGGTTTATTTTATTTTCTATCATTTCATGCAAAAACAGGCCATTATCAATAGCCGCATGCATGCAAAATTGCAACTCGGCAACCTGCTGGTTTAAGTGCTGTATTTGGTAAAGCATTTGGTGGTAGTTTTCGGTATTGGGTATACCGGTGTTATCAGGCGGGGTTTCGTAGTGTTTTTGCAGCTCTATTATATATTGTTCAAAATCGTAAAGCAGTTGCAGCTCTTCAGTAAGCCGGTGCATTAGTTTTTGCAGCTTCAGGGCTTCGGCTATGGGCATGGCAAATAAATCTTTTTGCTCCAATGCGTTTAAATGCCTGGCCTTATCTACTATCAACCTGTGAAAACCCGCCATTTTATTTTGATGCAGGTATTGCCAAAAGCCAGGTTGGTTATATGATTTTGGATAAGACATAGCTATTTTAATTGCCGTGGCGTTTTATAAAAAAGCATCCCCTCTGCGATACTGAGAGGCAGTGTCGCTAAGTATAAAACAGTAAATAGTGCTTAAGTGGAACAGGTGGCAAGGCTGTATCAACTGTGCCAGGTGTGCCAGGTGTTACAGGGCTGCTTTATCGGGTATGGTTAAATAGTGCAGAGTTGTTTTTTTGGTTTAAAAATATCATAATACAAAAATACTAAATTTATTTTTTATAGATAAAAATTATTATTTTGTTAAGTAGTGATTATACTTTAAAAACTGTTGGCGTTTTCAGTTGCTGCTTCCCGGTGCCTCACCCCGTCTCGCTTCACTTGCCACCCCTCTCCACTTTGTGGAGAAGGGAATACAACGGCTGTTTCCTTATCCATGCAATGGAGAGGGTGGCCGCGCGTAGCAAGGCCGGGTGAGGCCACTTGCTTTTTCACACTTCGCAGCTTATCTTATAGGGTATTTGTTTCGCCCATACAAGGCGTATTTTGTATTATTGCACCCAAAATGGAAGCCCTTCATAACATATTGCTAATAGATGCCAACGGGCAAAGCGCTCAGGAAATACAGGGTTTTCTGAAGGTAAGCGCTTATGCCTTTAGCATTAGCCATGCATTGGGCTTGCAGGAAGGGGTAAGCTATTTGAATGATAAAAAGCCCGAAATTATTTTGTTGGATGCCGGTGTTTTAAATGATGCCAATTTTAAACAGTTTAAACAACTTGCCGAAAGAAAGAATATACCCATCATTCTTCTTTCCGACGTTAAAGCCGGCGAGATAAGAGCCCAGGCCGAACAAGCCGGTGCTGTTGATTACCTGGCTAAAACCGATATCAACCTTTTTCAGCTGCAAAAGGTGATTCTGAACACTTTAAAAATTAATGAAGACGAAAGTAAATTGGATGCTACTTTTAGCCAATTTAACGCAAAGCAGGCCTCCTTGTACAAGCTGTTGGATAAAACCAATTCGGGAATACTAATAGTTGATAAAAGCGACTCGGTATTGTATGCCAACGCCAAAGCATATCATATTATGGGCGATGAGGCTTTGCGCAATCAACTGGCGCGTTACATTGTTTACCGCGAGTTGGAAGAAGATGAGCTACTGGAATTAAAACCCCGGAAAGACCTTGCCATTAAAATACGCATAAGCCCTACCGATTGGAATGATGAAAAAGCAAACATGTTTGTTATTGACAAAGTGCGGATAAAGGATAACACCGGTATATCGTTTTTAGCCGATGAGGTATCGATTACCTTTCTTAATTCGATAGGCGAAAATGTGATGGTGCTGCATGAGGGCAAAATAGCATTTGCCAATAAGCCCGCTTTACTAAAACTGAATTTAAGCGAAACCGAAATACGCAACCGGCAGGTGAAGGATATTTTTGCTGGTGATATTCAGGCACCGGCAAAGCTATCTGTTCGCGATTTTTTTGGAGCCCGTGAATCGAAAGGCATATTACGTGGGTTGGATGGCACTATGAAAGAGGTGAAGTTTTTGGTGAAGCCCATAAACCTTGCAGGTGCTTCGTACGAGATGCTGATTTTTGAAATAAAGGGAGAGGAGCAAGGCATTAATTTACCCAAGGGCCGAAGCAGTGAAGATAAATTTACTACCGATGGTATATTACACATGGCATCGCACGATTTGCGCGAACCGGTAAGAACTATTTTGAATTACGTGCAGCTGATATCGGAAAACCTGAGCAATAAAAAATATGATGTAGCCACCGAATACGCCGATTTTGCCAAAGCCGCTGCCGATAGGATGGATAAGCTGCTTTCGGACTTTAAGGTGTATGTGGCGCTTAACGATTATAAATTCTCGGCATCAAAAGTAAGTACGAAACTGGCAGTAGCTGATGTGTTGAAACAGCTTAAACCTAAAATTGACCAGGCCGGTGCCGAAATTAATATTGCCGAACTACCCGATGTAAATGCCGACCGTGAACTGGTGGAAAAATTATTATTTCAGCTGATTGATAATGCCCTTAAATTTCAGAAGAAGGGAAAGAAAACGGTTATTGATATAGGCTTCGATAAATTTGAAGGCAACAACCTTTTCTGCGTGCGCGATAACGGGATAGGCATATCGAAAAAATATCAGGAAAAAGTTTTTGGCTTATTTGAACGATTAAACCGGGTAGATGAATACCCCGGTAATGGACTGGGCTTAGCTATTTGCAAAAGAATAATTGATATGCACGGCGGGAAGATTTGGATTGAAAGTACACCCGGGTTGGGTAGTTCTTTTTATTTTACGTTTAGCAATGGCTAAGATTAATCTCGCCGCACTTCAAATTGGTTGAAGCTATTTAATGTTCCTTCGCTTACTAATACAATCTCTACAGCAGCATTTTCCGGCCCTTTATTGCACCAATCAACAAACTTTAGTAGTAATGCTTCTTCTGCTTCGGCCTCAATATATACATCGCTATTAGTTTCATTGCGAACAAAACCGGCTATACCCAATTCATCAGCTTTTTGTTTTGTTGATGCCCGGTAAAAAACTCCCTGCACTTTTCCTTTAACCGTAATGTTGTAGTGGCGTTTCATAACATCTAAAATAAAAAATGGCATCTGTATACAGACACCATTTCATTTATTTTTTATGGCAAAATTTCTTACTTCGAATACTGGGCAATCTTACTAGCTATAGTTTTCTCATCAACTAAGCCAAGGTTACGCCAAACTTCTTTACCCTGTTTGTATAAAATAAGAAGCGGAATGTTTTGAATATTCATGGCTCGAGATATCTCAGGGTTTTTATCAACGTCAATATCCAGTAGTTCCAGCTTATCGGTGTTTTTTTGCGCTGTATTTATAACTGCGGGTTTTAAAAGTTTGCATGGGCCACACCATACGGCATTAAAATCAACAATCACCAACTGCTTATTCGAATTTTTAATGTAGCTTATAAAATCATCAAAACTCATGCCTTCGGAAGGCGCCTTACCAGTAGCGGTAACCACCGGCTTCTTAGCCGATGTCCATGAGTTGATTCCCTTTTCTAGATTATAAACTTCGGTAAATCCATGCTCTGCAGCCCAGTCGGCAGCCTTTTTGCTTCGGCCACCTACCAGGCAATAAATGTATGTGGGTTTCGATTTATCAAGTGCGCCCATACGCTTATCAAAATCGTTATCGTTCACATTAATATTTACGGCATTGGCAATGTGCTTCTCGGTGTATTCCTCAGGTGTACGCACATCAACAAGCTGAACATTGCTATTGGCAATTCCCTTTTCAAAACTATCAGGGTTTAAATTTTTAACCGCTGCATTTTGGCTATTGCAAGAATAACACAAAAGCGCTACAAACAAGGTTATGACGAAAGATTTGGTATACATAAACTACACTATTTAATTTCAGTAACAAGATTACTTTTCGGAATATCAGTTTTAGCAATTTCAGAATAGCCACCTGCAATGTTCACCAGGTTTTCAAACCCACGGGCTTTCAAAATTGAAGCGGTAATCATAGACCGGTAACCACCGGCGCAGTGGATGTAGTAGGTATTCTTTGGCGATAATTCAACCGTCCAATCATTAATAAAATCAAGCGGTTTGTTTTCTACATTAGCTACATGCCCACCTTCATACTCCGATGGCTTACGAACATCTAATACATTCAACTTTGCATTATACTTTTCTTTAAACTCATCTGCATTTATTGTTGCAATTGAATCAACCGGCTTACCGGCTTTTTTCCAGGCTTCAACTCCTCCGTTAAGGTATCCCAATGTATTATCATAACCCACACGCGCTAATCGGCGAATGGTTTCTTCTTCTTTTTCTTCATCGCAAACCACAACTATGGCTTGATTCAAATCGGTTATTAAAGCACCTACCCATGGGGCAAATTGCCCGTTTAAACCAATGTTAATGCTACCGGGTACAAAACCTGCGCCAAAAATTAGCGGGTCGCGGGTATCTATTATCATGGCATGGGTGCTTTCAACAACAGTCTCCAGCTCATCAGGCGATAATTTAATTAGGCCATTTTCGTAAACCTTATCCAGGCTACCGGCGCCTTGTTTATTAAGCATGGCGTTTTTTGAAAAGTACTGAGGTGGTGGAAGCAATCCGGTGGTAACTTCTTTAATAAATTCTTCTTTGCTTATGGGTTGCAGTGCGTAGTTTACTTTTTTCTGATGGCCGAGGGTATCAAATGTTTCCTTGCTCATACTCTTGCCACAGGCCGAACCGGCACCGTGAGCGGGATAAACAATTACATCATCGGGTAAAGGAAGAATTTTGTTGTGCAGCGAATCATAAAGCATGCCGGCCAAATCTCGTTCAGTAACATCGGATTTAATGGCAAGGTCAGGACGACCTACATCGCCAATAAATAAAGTATCGCCGGTAAAAATGCAGTGCTGTTTTTTGTTTTCATCTATCAATAAAAACGTAGTCGATTCGGGCGTATGTCCGGGTGTGTGAAGGACCTTAATAGTTATATCTCCAATTTTAAATTCCTCACCATCCTTTGCTGAATAACATTTAAAACCGCAATCGGCATTAGGGCCGTATACTATTGTGGCACCTGTTTTACCAGCCAACTCAACATGCCCCGAAACAAAATCGGCATGAAAATGCGTTTCGAAAATATACTTGATTTTAGTGCCGTTGCCTTCAGCTTTACGAAGATATGGGGCAGTTTCGCGCAAAGGGTCAATAATAGCGGCTTCGCCTTTCGATTCAATATAATAGGCAGCCTCTGCAAGGCATCCGGTGTAAATTTGTTCAATTTTCATGGTAGCATTAACAATTAATCTGCCACAAAGTTGCTGAAATTAAATTACAAATTATCATCAGGTTTTAAAGGGCAATAAATAGCCTGATTGCGAAGCAATTCCAACGGTAATTGCTACCGGGTACGCTTTTTTGTAATGGTTTTTTTAGCGCGGGTACTTGGTGCTGTAAGCTTCTCAATAACCTTACCCGTTTTGTCTATTTTATAGCGTTGGCTTATCATTAAATCACGGTGCTTAGGGTCTTTTTCCTTTTTCGAAACAATAGCAAAACCGCCTTCAAAATCATCGGCATCTTCATACACCGGGCTTATTACAAAAGTGCCTGCTTTATTAATGTAGCCCCAATTAGTGCCATCGGCAGTTACTGCGCATAAACCTTCTTTAAAAGAAGAGACATCGCTGAAATTATCAATAAATAATTGCTTACCGGTGCTATCAATAAAAAACCAACTGGTATCTAACGCAACTGCCGCTGCACCTTCGCTGAACGAAACTGCGTTATTATATTTTACACTAATTACAACATCGCCGGCCTGATTGATAAATCCAAATTTATCATGCTTACTTACCAGGTAAAGGCCACCGGTGGGGTCGTTCAATTCATCGTACACCGGTTTTATAACCCAGTGGCCACGTTTATCTATCATGCCATATTTGCAGGAATCGCTTTCGCAATTACCAATGCCCGCAATGGCGAAACCATTTTCAAAATCGCTGGCGAAATTAAAGTTACCGGCAATGGCCCGGTCGCCTTTTTTATCAATATAAAAATAATTGCACTTACCGGCAGTGCAAGCTGTAGTGCGAACTGCCGCAACGCCGTTTTTAAATGCAAAGGCTTCTTCATAATCGGCAGAAAGAATTACTGTTAACGAATCGGGCCTTGGTTGCGCTGCATAGCCCCACTTGTTGCCTTGCTTAAAAGGTTTCAATTCAAGCTTTGATAACTCCATGTCTTTATGCAATCTTTCCTGGTTAGGAAAATCAGGGAATTGCTCCATAAATTTATGATACATAAATTCAGTGGCCTCAGCATTATAAAGGGTATAAAATTGTTCGAAGGCATCTTTATAATTGCGATTGCTTTTAAAGTTTTTTACAAAGTTTAAGTAAGCATCAATAGTTCCTGATTGGGTTGAAAGCACATAAATGCTATCCTGTATACTGTTATAGGCAGGATTATCCTTATACTTTTTCTCAAATTCAATGTATGAAACCAAGTCGTGTTTATTGTTGTAATACTCCAGTAACTTATCTTGGTAGTTTTTCTTAGCCTCGGTTACATAGGCCCCGTTAGGGTATTGATCAAAATAGCTTTTGTATGAGGTATAAGTTTTATCGGCTGTAGTTTGTTCGTATAAAAGCTTTTCGTAAATCGTTTTTGCGTCTTTTATCTCATCTGCATTCGGGTAGTTTTTTACAAATTCAGCAAGTGCCTTCGGGTCGTTTTTACCACGTGCACGAATAAACGCTAATTGATTGCGTGTTTGCATGGCCCTGGCCAGCAAACCGGCATCGGTAAAGTTGTTTAAAAAATATTGGTACGATTCAACAGTGTTTTCCTGCTCTACATCGGTAAAGGCAGCTTTATTAATCTCTTGCTGTAAATTTTGTATGGTATAATCACGAACTCCCAGCGTTAGAAATTTTTTGGTTTGTTTATCCTCAGGGTTAAGTGGAACTTTTTTTACTGCCCGTTTAATATAATAATTGGCCGAATCAAGATTGTAAGATTTGTTATCCTTTAAAAAGTAAAACTTGGCCAAGCCAAAGTTAACGGCAGCGTTACCGGGGTCTTGAACTACAGATTCGTAAAGATATTTGGAAGCGTTCGGGTAATCGCCGGTATTCAGGTATTTAAAAGCTTTATCAATATCGCCGGCAAACGTTATAAAGTATAGCGCAATAAAAAATATAACCAGCAGGTTTTTAAAAACACAATTTTTCTGCTTCGTCATTTTATTTTTATTATTTTATTTTTAATTAATTCAAATATACGCTCATCTGTGTAATTTATTTCTTTTAAAATTGCCACAGTGTCTTCACCAAGCTCGGGAGCGTTTTTGTTATTACTAAATTGAGCTTGTTTAAACTTTAAGGGCTGGTTGATGGTCTTATACTTACCCACCTGCAGGTGTTGATTTTCGACAAACATGTTTCTTTCATTCAAATAAGCATCATTTTCCAAATCTGATATTTCGTTTACCAGGGTAAAACAAATGTCATCTTCTTTGAACATTAATAGCCATTCTTCGCTTGTTTTACTGGCAAATAACTCCTGCATTTCGCGCTTTAGTTCAGTTAAATCTTTTCCTTTTTTGCCAGCTTTTTCTACCCATTGTGGTTTGCCAACACGGGTACAAAATTTATTCCAGAATTTTGGTTCAAGGCTGCCCAACGCTATATGCTTTCCATCGTGGCATTTGTAAATATTATAATTGGCAAGGCCGCCCGATAGTTCGAGCCAATCATTTTTTTTGGTGGCTTGGTGCTGCGCAAACTGCAAAACATTTAAGGGCAATACTGCATCTGTCATTGCTACATCTACAAATTCACCCTTACCGGTTTTTTCGCGTTGGTATAAAGCTGCCAGTACAGCATTCATGGCTATGTATGCGCCACCGGCTATATCGGCCATTTGAAAGCCCGGTATTACCGGTGTGCCATCTTCAGATTTATTTGCTCCTAATGCACCGGCCACAGCCATATAATTTATATCATGCCCGGCAGCTTGTGCTTTTGATGAATTTTGCCCGTAACCGGTTATGGAAACATAAATTAATTTAGGGTTTATGCTTGAAAGCATTTCATAACCCAACCCCCATTCGTTCATAGTACCGGGGCGGTATTGTTCTATTACTACATCGGCATTTTTAATCAAATCGTAAATAATTTGCTTACCGGTAGGTGAAAGATAGTTAATCGCCAAACTCTGTTTGCACCGGTTTAAGGAAAGGTAAAACATGCTAACCCCATTAATATGCGGCTCGTAATTTCTAACGTAATCAGGGTTGTCGGGGTCTTCAACTTTTATTACATCGGCGCCCATATCGCCTAAAAACATAGTAGCTAGTGGGCCAGGTAGTAATCGGGTAAAATCAATAATTTTCACACCGGATAGCGGACCAGATTTCGAAGCTTTCGTTTCACTATCCATTTTACTTATTATAGTTCGCTAATGCGACTGAAGTAGGCAACAAATTTCAACACTTCGCCAATGTTCGAAACTTTAATTTTACCCATCATAAACATTAATTGTGGGTTGCCACGGCCCATTTCAAGGTCTTCGTAGTCGGAAGCCTTGGCTTTTATCTGGCAAGTGGGTTCGTCAACCAAACCATCCAGCACTACTACTTTTCCATTTTTTAAGGTTACTGTAAAGTTCCCACCGGTAGGGCCATCAAGCAAAATATGAAACCTGTGCACCGCAGTATCGTCAACTTCATCCGTCTTTAATCTCTTAGGTAGAGAGTAAATCATTTCTCTTGCTGTTTCGGGAAGCGAAGCCATATTTTCAGTTTTATATGTTACAAAATGCTTTTCAAGTGTTGCAAGGGGACTGAATCCAGTAAATATTCGAGAACAATAGTTGATACTAATTAACTATTCAATAGTTGCGCTAATACCGCGCTCAACTATCTGGTCTTTCATAGGCTTCAGCCTGTCAAATTTGCCATGCTTTACTGCGTATTTACCCTTGTTGTGGATAATATAGGCGCATTGCTCTGCCTGTTCTTGCGAATGCTTACAAATATCTATAAGTGTTTCAATCACCCAATCAAAGGTGTTTACCTCGTCATTGTGTACAACAAGGTTATTTTCCGGCAAGGTTGTATCCTGCACCGAGGTTTCGTCTTCTTGATAAGGTTTGTGAGAGAATGTCATAGTGGGTGGTTTTCGGTAGGGGACAAAAATAATCTACCTAAACAGCATTTCAAATACCTGTTGATTACTTTATCCCATCTCAATATTGAATGAGACCGAAAAACTAGTCGCTGGTGCAAGCATTACTACACCTTCTTTATTTTTGAATTCTACTGGCTTATCGGCTGTATCGGCACAACCCAGCCAGGGTTCTATACACACATACGGAGCACCAACTTTGGCCCAAACCCCTAAATAGTTAAAGCCCTTAAAATTAACAGATAGGAAGTGATTGTGGTTTTTGCTTTTAATGCTCACTTTGCGCGATTTCAGGTGCTTAAAAATAAGGGCGTCATCTTTAAACAGGCCATTTTTAAGGGCAATGGTGTTTGAATTTGACAGCGATACATCCTTCCTTCCATCAAAATAACCCGAATCGTTGATGTAGTATCTTGAGGCATCTTCAATTTCTTCAAACTCCAGGTAATAATCATGGTAATCTTCGTTAGGCATAAAAGGGGCCGCAAAGGCAGGATGACCGCCCAACTGGAAATAGATGTCTTTATTATCTCGGTTTATTACTTCATACGAAACAACCAGCGAACTAAGGTTTAAGCGGTAGCCCACCAAAAACTCAAAATTATAAGGGTATACTTTTAGCAGTTCTTCGTTAGATTTTAGCGAAAAAATCATTCGGTTTTCATTTAAATCAAGCAATTTAAACTCCGATTTTCGTGCAAATCCGTGCTTTTGCATTTCGTAATTACGGCCGTCAATAATAATTTCGTCATTCAAGCATCTTCCTACAACCGGAAAAAGAACCGGAGCATGCCATTCCCAAAATTTCGGGTCGGCCTGCCATAAATGTTCAATATTATGCTGTTTATCAAACACCGATGTAAGCTCAGCGCCATATTCCCGTGCTTTAATCTTCAAAAAACTATTTTCAAGTTTATGCATAGTTCTAATTCCCTTTTTAACAACGCCGAAATTGTAAAATGATGATATGGATTTCTAACAGGCCTCTGTTTTCAACTAAACTATTCAAAGAAATACTCTTATACACTTTTATGAATCAATTCTTCGGGTTATCTTGCCAACAAAATAAAGGATACTATGTAAGAGTATGAAAAATAATTTCATTTATGTTCATGCTTCAATAGATTTGCAACAATTTTTAAATTAAACCACCTCAAAAAATGAAAAAGCTTTTTACCCTTACGGCATGTGTTATAATGCTGTTTAGTTTTTCAACGGCACAATCCTCTTCAAAAGAAGATAAAAAGAAAGCAGCTGCCGAGCAAAAACTTGCAAAAGAAGAGAAGAAGAAGGCTGACGCTGCTGAGAAGCAAGCAAAAAAAGGTAAAGGTAAATCATCTAAAAAGGATAATAACTCTTCTTCAGCTATAACCGGAAAGATTTCAAAAGAAGAAGCATCAAGAATAAAAGAAGAGTTAAAAGGCTATATGAAAAATCCTGAAGCTTATAAAGCTAAAATGGAGGCCAATCAAGCAGCACTTGATTCGAATGATGTTCAAATAAAACAGTTAACCCAAGACCTTGCTTCGGCCAATAGTAAACAAGCTGAACTGGAAAACAAGCTAAGCGAAACCGATGCCCAGTTAAAAAGCGCACAGGAAGAAAAAGGCGAAATGACAATGAAAACAGAAGAGTCATCTACAGCCAGTAATAACGCCCCCACAAATGCCCCTTCAAAAGGCATTATTTACAAAGTTCAATTGGGTATATATAAAACATTAAACATTAATAAGTATTTCGACCAACAACGGCTTATAGGTTATGAAGAAGTGGATGGAATGAATCGCTATATAATTAGCTATTTTGCCGATGAGGATGTGGCTCAAAATTTCGTTAAAGATATTCGTAAACTAGGCATAAAAGATGCTTTTGTAGCTAAGTATATAGATGGAACCCGTGTATACGAATGGAGCGAAAACCCTAAATATAAAGGCAAGAAAGTTCCTGAAACATTAGAAGAGGCTATTGAGATTAACAAGGCACCACAAAAAGCACCGAAAGCAGCTAAAAAGTAAAAAGCTAAAATATTGTTGAAAGCAATTCAGAAGCGTTAGGGTAAATCTCTAACGCTTTTTTTATGGAAGCATATTCATATTTCACACCTAGCAAATCGGGTATACTATCCGGGCCTGATATTTTTATAATAACGCCATTATCAATTTCAATTTCAATTTCGCCTTTGGTAATTTTTGTATGCGGACTTCGGCCATAAACCCACTCAAAAGACTGGAATTTTTCGTTTGCCAGTTTTTCAATGTTGTTCCATTCAATATCAGTAAAACGATATGTAGGTTGCGTTGTTAATGTTTGGGTAAGGTAATTACTCAAGTCTTGTGCAGTTGCAAATTGCTTGGTAATTTCTTTAGTGTTTATTACCGGGCTGCCTACTGATCGAACAGCTTTGGTTTCAATCTTAAAACTATTTTCTGCCAAACAACTTCTAAGTATATTTAAGTCAGCATCAACCAAGAGTGTTCCATGGCTTATAATATTCTTTCGGTTGGTAAACTGAGCATTGCCCGAAATTTTTTTGCCCTGGCAAATAATATTATTCCTTGCATCGAAAGAGGCATTTATTCCTGTATTTTGAAGTGCCAGTATAAGTTCGCGATTTAATAACTTGTAGTTATTTATTTTTTCCTCTGCAAATTTCGAAATCAGGGCAAAATTAAGGTTGCCGGTATCGTGATAAACGGTACCGCCACCTGAAATTCTTCGGGTAAGTTTTAGCTTTTCATTTCTTAAAAAATCGAAATTTATTTCTCTGTAAATGCTTTGGTTTTTCCCTAGCACAATACAAGGCTCGTTAATATAAAGCAACAAAAAACCGTTATTGGTGCAATCGGCGTTTTTAACCAGGTATTCCTCAATAGCCAGGTTAATGTATGGATTTGATGTGTTTCGGTTATCTGCTAAAATCACCGGGCAAGGTTATAAATAAATTACGAAGCAAACAGTATGTTGGGTAAATTGTTGGTGGAATTTGCCGATAAAAAGAAGGTTACCTCCTTCGTTCACAGTGCGGTGTCTTAATGGGTGTCAGGGGCAGCGCATTGGGCATTTTCGGGCCATGGGTTGTTCACAGGTGGGCCTACTAGTGCTATAATTTCAGGAGGTAACCATAAGTCAGCAAAACTCAGGTGTAATATATAATAATTAGTTTAAAAAGTAAATAGCACTAAATTTTTTTTTATGGTAGCTGAATTGAAATAAATAAGATAACCATTTATAGAAAGTGGTTTTTGAATAATGCTTGAAGATTAGCGATTTTAGATTTCAGAATTAAACAAAACCGGTGAGCACACATATTCATTCCATCGATCAGCTTGGCAATACCATCCAAATTAATTTCCCGCCACGCAAAATTATTTCCTTAGTGCCTTCGCAAACCGAATTTCTTTTCGACATAGGGCTTTACGATGAAATTGCAGGTATCACACGCTTCTGCATTCATCCTTCGAATAAAGTGAAGATGAAAGAAGTTATAGGAGGCACTAAAAAATTTAATATAGAAAAAATAAAATCTCTTACGCCCGACCTTATTATTGGCAATAAAGAAGAAAACTATAAAAAAGGTATTGATGAATTGTCAAAGCATTTCCCGGTTTGGATGAGCGATATATATAATCTGGATGACGCTTTTGATATGATGATACGAGTTTCAGAAATTGTGAATCGCAAAGCAGAAGGAGAGAAGCTGCTGTCGGAAATTTCTTTATCATTTGAAAAGTTCAAACCCTTAAACGCCGTTAGTACAGTTGCTTATTTTATTTGGCGCAAACCGTACATGGTAGCTGCAGGCAATACATTTATAGATAATATGCTAAGTGTATTTGGTGTAAAAAATGTTTTCTCGGCATTTGAGCGTTACCCTGAGATTGAACCTGAAAAGCTGGCCGAACTAAAGCCCAATTTTATTTTTCTTTCATCAGAACCATACCGGTTTACCGAAAAGCATATCGAAGAATTTAACGCGTACTCACCTAATTCAAAAGTTGTTTTGGTTGATGGGGAAATGTTTTCGTGGTATGGTAGCAGGTTAAGGTTTGCGCCTGAGTATTTTCTTAAACTGTGGCAAAAGTTAGAAGCGTAGTAGTACTATTCCGAAGCCACGATAATCCTATTCCAAACGGTTTTTCTCAATTTGCCGTTCAGGCCATCAACCCTAATGAAAACCGGGGTAGGTTTTTTTATTTTTTTTATTTCGCGCAAAGCTTCATTGCTAATCGTATCGCTCTTAGAAACATAATGTTTTCCTTCCTTTTCAAACAATGCTATAGTAACACCTTTTACTTCCAGCTTTTTCATGTTTACTTCATTGTCATAAAGTGTAACAAACGGGAAGGCATCAGAAAACACTGATTTTGAATATTGCTCATTTCTTTCAAGCAACGTTTTATCATTTACCATAATAACATTCGTCTTAGGCTTGGCAATAACCGGGTAAGCTTTTTCAGGCACACGTATTACAAATTGCTTTTGAAAAAGCATTATGCGCGAACCGGTTGTGCTGGTTACTATTACACGCAGGGTGGCAGTATCTACTCCTCCATCTTTAATACTGCTGGGTGTAATAACAAGCACACTATCATTTTGAATAGCCAAACCTTTTTCGAACAAAAATTGCGAAATATTAAAATCGGGCGATACCCTGATTTTAAATTCGTAATCTACCTTGTTATCCAGTGTATCAATTTTAGGTTTCAGCCAAATTTCATTCCGGTTATTCATCGGTATAAAAATTTCGCCGTTAATATGCTGGCCACATACATCAATATATATACTGATTAGAAGTAGGAAAGTATATATATGTGGATAGCGTTTCATAAATGATCCTTACGCTGTTTAACGTAAGATAGAAAAAATAGTTGGACCCTATACAGGTTGCAGCTTGTTTTTTAAAATAAATATTTGTGACTTAGGACTAAAGAGCATAGGTAGACAATGCTAAAGAGCCATATACCTGTTAATTTAATACTCAAGTTAAATTGAAGCGATTTATATCGTTTAGCGCTTTGAAGTTTTATATTTTTGAGTAGGATTCATATTTGTAGTAAATGGGGTACAGTATTCGGCGGTTTCTATGGTGTTTCTCTTTGTTTTCACTGTGTAGTATAATACTTAGTGCGCAAAGTAAATTTACTATAAGTGGTTTTGTAAAAGATAGTTCCAACGGCGAAAGCCTTCCTGCAGCAGCAGTTTACGTAGCCAAAATTAATAAGGGTGTTAATACTAATCAATACGGCTTTTACACCGTTACTTTGCCAGCCGACACATACGCTATCAGGGTATCGTACATAGGTTATACCCCTCAACAGGCTGTAATAATTCTTAATAAAGATGTGCACCTAAACTTCGAACTTTTTTCGAAAGCTTTTGAAGAAAAAGAGGTGGTAATTACCGCTGAGAAAAAAGACCAAAACGTTGAAAGCACAGATTTGGGCAGACAAGAGTTAAAAATGGAGGAAGTAAAATCTATCCCAGCGTTTTTAGGCGAAATAGATATTCTAAAAACTCTTCAGCTTTTACCAGGTGTTATGTCATCCGGCGAAGGCAACACCGGTTTTTATGTTAGGGGAGGAGGAGCCGATCAAAACCTGGTGTTGTTGGATAACGCAACAATTTATAACACTGGGCACTTATTAGGCTTTTTCTCAGTCTTTAATGGCGATGCTGTTAAAGATGCGACAATAATTAAGGGCGGAATGCCTGCCGAATATGGTGGAAGAATCTCATCGGTGGTTGATGTGCAAATGAAGGATGGCGATATGAAAAAGTGGGATGTAGAGGGTGGGCTGGGTTTAATTTCATCGCGCCTTACAGTGCAGGGGCCAATTAAAAAAAATAAATGTTCGTTTATAGTTTCCGGTCGCCGAACATATCTTGATATATTGTTAAAGCCAATATTGCTGAATATTAATAATGGTGCCTACTCGCATAATAGCTATTATTTCTACGATTTAAACGCTAAAATAAATTACATTATTTCTGATAGAGACCGGCTTTATTTAAGTGGCTATTTTGGACGTGATGTCTTCAATTTTGCCGATCCCGGCGGCGTTTTCAATATCAATTTCCCCTGGGGAAACACAACCGCTACTGCCCGTTGGAACCATCTTTTTAGCGATAAGCTTTTTTTAAACACCATGCTTATTTACAATAGTTTTGGTTTTAAGGCTAACACTAATTTTCAAAATGTTTCGTACAACCTTAATTCATCCGTTCAGGAAGCAACCGCTAAAATGGATTTCGAATACTCACCGGTTATTGGTCACTTGATGAAATTCGGAGGCCAATACAATTTTCATGTACTCACTCCTTATCAAACCAGCGCACAAGCCGGTGGCACGGCTCTGCTTACCACCAATCAATCCAACAAATATGCCGATGAAGCTGCCATTTATTTTCAAGACGATTTTGAGGCTACCAAATGGCTTAAAATAAATTTCGGCCTTCGTGCTTCGCTCTTCAATTTTCTAGGACCTTACTCAAAAATTATTTTCGATGACAACGGACATGCCTTAGATACGATTCATTACAAGCCCGGTCAAAATATAAAAACCTATTGGGGGCTCGAGCCGCGTCTTTCTTTACGCTTTAAGGTTGATAAATACTCTTCTATAAAAACAGGTATATCGCTCAACAGGCAATACATTAGCCAGGTTTCCAGTGCAGCTACTACCTTGCCTATCGATTTGTGGGTGCCCAGTACCTCAACTGTAAAACCACAAACCGGCTTGCAAACTTCCATAGGCTATTTCCGAAATTTTAAAGACGATATGTTCGAAACCTCGGTTGAAGTTTACTACAAATATTTGTGGAACCAAATTGAGTTTGGACAGAGCGCCATACCGGTAAATCCTACTACCGATGTTGAAGACCAGTTTACCTTCGGCAGAGGCTGGACATATGGTGCCGAATTTTTTGTAAAGAAGGCACGTGGCAAATGGACCGGTTGGGTTAGCTATACACTTTCATGGGCGTGGCGCAAGTTTCCGGGTATCGACAATGGACAAACCTTTTTGGCAAACTTCGATCGCCGGCATGATTTATCTATTGTAAACATGTACGAAATTAATAAGCATTGGAAGGTATCAGCCACCTTTGTGTTTTCTACCGGTAACCGGGTTACCCTTCCCGTTTCATATTATTTGGTCGAGGGGCAGCCGAGTTATGTTTACGGCCCACGTAATTGGTATCAAATGCCATCTTACAACCGCCTCGACCTTGGTTTTACTTACAGTATTATTCCTAAAAAGAAGAAGAAAAGAAACCTTAATTCAGATATTACTTGTTCTATATACAA
Organism: uncultured Bacteroidota bacterium; assembly: GCA_903919075.1. Taxonomy (GTDB): domain Bacteria; phylum Bacteroidota; class Bacteroidia; order Chitinophagales; family LD1; genus Bog-950. Next base: position 57,758 of record CAIXGR010000077.1, read on the forward strand.
TGCTTATAATAGGTTAAATCCGTTCTTTCTTTATATAGCTTATAAAGGCGATGTGGGTGCCGGTGGCAAACAATCTATTTCGTTTAAGGCGTATCAGGTATCACTTTTCCCAATATTGCCCAGTGTAACATGGAATTTTAAATTTTAGATGAATGTTTAGTATTAATAAATATTATTCTATGAAGTGGCTCCTCAGAACTCTGTTTTGCAGGGGGGCGGTCCTCCCTTTAGGGAGCCAGAGGGTGCGCGCAGGCAGCAAAACAGAAACCCGGTGGGTGAATAATTTAATTAAGAGTGCTCTGTTTATTAGTGCTATAATTCTTACTGCCTGCTCCAAACAAATTAATGTAACCATACCTCCGGCGTCGCAACAAGTAGTGGTTGATGGCAGCATTGAAAACAACGTGCCACCAATTATTTTGCTAACTAAAAGCCAACCTTTTTTTGGCAACACAAACCTTAACGATTTAAGCAGCTATTTTGTGCATGGCGCAAAAGTTACAATAAAGGCCAGCGACGGAACCCAATCCGATTTACCCGAGTTTTGCCTTCAAGACCTCAACCTATCCACATCGCAAACCGAAACTTTGTTGAGTGCATTGGGCTATACAAGCATCGACTCGGCCAATGCACTTAATGTATGTGCCTACACCGTTCCCGATATTATTACTTATTACCTTACCGGTAGCTGTAGTTTTATGGGTAAAGAAAAGCTAAGCTATACGCTCAACATCGTTACACCGCCCCTTTACTCCGGCCACGATTCAATTCATCTTACCTCAACCACCACTATTCCTACAGCAGTGGGTATTGATTCACTCGCCATACGCCCCGACCCAAATGCGGCTTATGCCGATTCATTTTCTGCCATATATACTTACATCACTGTCCCCGATACTTTCGGCAATTTTATACGCTACAAAACCAAAATAAATAACCAGCCCTACTATGCACCACCCGGTGGCTCGGTTTACGACGACCGGCAGTTTGTAGGCCTTTCACTTTCGCTTCCTTTAGAACCAGGCCAATCGCCCGATGCCAAATTAGATATTAATACCCTTCTGTATTTTCATAAAGGCGACACCGTTACACTTAAATGGAGCAACATTGACGGCAACACCTATAATTTTTTCAATACGCTTGAAAACGACGGCGGTAGCAGCCCCTTTTCATCACCGGTAAAAATTCAAACCAACGTTAATAATGGCCTTGGCGTATTTGCTGGCTACGGCACAAAGTATTATACCATTGTTGTGCCGAAATAAACGTATTAGCGCGATAAAAAATGGAAAAATTGTTGTCAAGGGGGTAACACTTTAAAAGTTAAAGTATTGAATATTAATTTTTTGCAAAATAAAAGTGTAACCACCTGTAACCCCCTTTGAACCCTGATTGGCGCGGGCATTAGGCATTTCTCATTTGGCTAATAATTATATACATACTGCAAAATAGTATTTATTTATTTGAGATAAAAATTATTTTTTTGATAATTATGAAATTGCCTTTAAAAAAAGACTTATAAGAAATTGAAGAAAAGACTTGCTTTTTTACACTCAGTTGAGGATTATTTTGCCTTTCACTTCTATGCCTTTGTTGAAATGAATAGAGTAGATGGTCACCCCTTTTGGGATTGAAAAAACATCTAACATATTTAGTCCAGTCTTTATCTTAAAAGAACCTTCCTGTTGCCCTATAATATCAATAAAGGTTATAGTTCCATCTTCTGGTGAATTCAAGTAAGCAGCATCCGTAGCCGGATTGGGAAACAGATAGACAGAAGAAGCTGAGAAGGTATGATCAGAAATACCAGTTTGAAGGCCCGGTATATAGTAAACAGTATGTTGGGTGGAATTGGTAATTACCGGTGCATTTAAATCAAAATAAATATAAGCTGTATTCTGAACTAGGCTATTGGGTGCTGCGTTGGGTTTGATGCGCAGCCGAAACTTTATAAATCCATTGGAATTTAACTGGCTATGTCCTGAATCGGGTAAATTGATTCCAGGAAAATCAAATTTTAAAATATTAGAACCCGCAAAGCTGAAATTATATTTATGGCTTGAGGAGATAACATCGAAATAATTTAGGTCTAGAAATTGTGATAAAGTATCTACAATAAACACGCTGCTCGCACTCGCAGTACCGGTATTCTGAAAATGAATAGTATATTCAATATCTCCGCCTTGCAAAATGTAATTCTGTTCTTCAAAGCCTTTCGGCACAGCAGATTTACTATTCGGGTCGAAAGCAAAAACGTTTTGTTTAATATCTTCAGCATAGGCATCAAAGCAATTTTCAGGATAGTTATTCAGATATTTAACGGAGTAAGGATTGGCACTATCGCAAGCCCAAATATTTGCATATTCTACAAATGACCATGCGTTAGTGAGAATAGGGTAAAACTCCTGAACAGCCTCTACCCGATAGAAATTACCGTGATGTGATGGCAGTTGAATAACAAATGACTCATTATTTGTTAACCTAAGTTTACCGGTTAATAGTAAAGAATCATTTTCGTAAATGTTGAATACGGTACTATCGGCCATGCCTGCACCAACGTTGCGGGCCGTAAAAAGTATAGAATCGTTGAGACATGCAGCATAGCACTTTATAACCGAATGTTCCGAAAGGATGCCTTCGCAAATAGTATCACCGCGCATTGAAACCCTGGATAAATGGTACCAGCCAAGTGGTGCCGTTGAATCTACTTGCGCCACAATTTTATAAGAACTGTCTGCGGTTACCGGTAGTTGATTCAATGAAAAAGTATAATGGTTTTCGCCTAAATTGTTTAAAGGAATTTCGGAACTAAGCACTTTAATAAATGTATCAATATATAAATCAAAAGTAAGATTCGATGCACCTGCGGTACCTATATTTTTGCAATTTAAAATGTAATAGGCGCTATCGCTTGGTACAAAACCAAAACAAGAGCTCGTTAAATTAAGAGTTACAATTGGGCAATTGTCGGCAACATTAATCCCCAAGGAATCAACAATTGCAGTATCATTTTGCAAAAGGGATACCATAAACGTACGGCACGTATCTTCCAGAATAGAATTTAGAAATGGGTAAATTTTATAAACTCCCGTATCAGCATCTATGCTATACAAACCCGTGTTGTCCGTAATGCCATAATAGGATTGCTGCGGCGAAGAAGCTACCACTAATCGGTTAGGTAGAGCTGTTTTGATTGAATCGCAATTATCGTAATACGAAACATTACCGAAAATACTACTTGAATAAAGTTTGCCCTGTAGATCGGTTTTTATAAGAATTGCCTGTATATTAATATTCTGCAAGTTTGGATGGTCTATATATCCCTGGCCAGCTATTAAATAGCCATCAGAAAGTCGGCTTAAAGTTTGTGGGGTCCATTGAGCATCGGGCGGGGCGGGGTAGGTTCTTTGCCATACAATATTGCCCGCAAGATCGAATCTGGCCAGATAAAAATTATCAAGATAGCCACTTGCAGGGGAGGCTATAGTTCCAGCCAGAACAAAGGCTGTATCACCATCGACATAAACATCATAGCCATTAGTAATTACTAAATGAGGTACGCTACCAATGATATAATCCTTAATTCTGTGCCCTATTGAGTCTGTTACCCTTAAGAGTGCTCCATCATTGTTTGTAGAATAATTCGTCATATTTCCGCAAAGCAATATTTTATTGCCCCAAAGCTTAATACTGTTGGTAAAAACATAATTAGTGTCATAATAATAAAAAGCCGTAAAGTGTTCATGTCCGTTGGAGTCAACCATGGTAATATAGTTACCATGTCCATCACCTGCCAAAAAAACATTTTTATTGGCATCATCAATAACGGTCCATATTCGAGCGAAACCATCATTTGTGAGTTGGGTTGAATCAATGAAATTACCATTCTGATCGAATTTGTAATAATAGCTAACAATATGCCCCGAAATCCCATAACCCCCAACGCTAAAATAGTAGTTACCGGTTTTATTGAAATATTGAGCAATAGACAACCACATATTACCAATGGGCACCAAGCGGGTTCCACTGCCACTCATCATTACATAGCCAAATACCGCTTGAACCGCAACAAAATCATAGGTAACTGCACCGCAATAAAATATTGTATCGCCGGAAAATAACAGCCACATTGGTATAACAGGTATTACTTTTGTAAGGTAATTGCCAGAATTAATATTGTAAAATATTATAGAGCCGGTGGAGTCGTCCTTATTGACTGCGCCGAATATAAAAATGCTGTCGTTATATTGTTTAGTAATCCGGATGCCGGCAATCTCACTAAATTGCTTTATATAATACGATTGCGAAAAGCTCTTACTTGTGGTAAGTGCCAGTAATAATGCTATTAAAATAAGTGCTATCGGTCGATATTTTTTGTTGTGCATTTAGGGTATAATTATACAACGTATAAAAAAATATTTAATACCAAATCTACATTATCAATGGTTACCGTCAAAATATTTCTTTTTACAAGAAATGATTAAGGATATGGTATGCCTATTCTTTACTTAAAGATGACCAACAGCATTTTCTTTTGGCTTCTCCATCTGATTCGTGAACCATTCCCCCAAAAACCTGTTTACGTTAACCTACTTCCCCTTTTAGGGAACGGAAGGGGTGTTAATTAAAATCATTTTTATTATTTCCATACCTGATTATTTTAGCGGCTTCCTTACTTGATTGACACTATGAACAACCATACCGAAAAAATTCACTGCTTAATTATAGGCTCCGGGCCTGCCGGTTATACCGCTGCTATTTATGCTGCACGTGCAAACCTTAAACCTATTATGTATACCGGCCTTCTGCAAGGTGGCCAGTTAATGAACACCACCGATGTTGAAAATTACCCCGGTTACCCCACCGGTATCCTCGGCCCCGAGATGATGGAAGATTTTAAAAAACAAGCCGAACGTTTTGGTACCGATATCCGTTTTGGATTGGCTACCAAAGTCGATTTTTCATCTCACCCACATAAAGTTTGGATTGATGGCGAAAAACTGGTCGAGGCCGATGCCGTAATATTAGCCACCGGTGCTGAGGCCAAATGGCTTGGCATACCCAGCGAAAAGCGCCTAAATGGTTCGGGTGTAAGCGCATGTGCCGTGTGCGATGGCTTTTTTTACAAAGGCACCGAAGTAGCCATTGTAGGCGCTGGCGATACAGCAGCCGAAGAAGCTATTTATCTCTCAAAACTTTGCACCAAAGTACACATGATAGTACGCAGAGACCAAATGCGCGCCTCAAAAATTATGCAGGATAGGGTAGTAGACACCCCCAACATACAAGTATACTGGAATAGCCTTACCGACGAAGTAATAGGCAGCAATGTAGTGGAAGGTGTAAGAATAGTGAACACCAAAACAGGTGATAAAACAACCATACCGGTAACCGGTTTTTTTGTTGCCATCGGCCATCAACCAAATTCCGAAGTTTTTAAAGACTACATAAAAACCGACGACCAAGGCTATATCATCACCAGCCCCAACTCAACTAAAACCAATCTACACGGCGTATTTGCCTGTGGCGATTTACAGGATAAAATATACCGCCAGGCAGTAACCGCCGCCGGCACAGGCTGCATGGCCGCCCTCGAAGCTGAGAGGTGGTTATCTGAAAAAGGATTTAAATAGGGTATTTGATTTTTCGTGTATTCCCTTCTCTGCGCGAAGCGAGACGGGGTGAGGCACTGGGGAAAATTGCTTACAGCGAAGGAATATAGATAGTGTGAGTGAAGCATGGGGGAGGTCCTCTCTTTAGGGAGTTAGAGGGTGCAGGCAGGCATTGCCTGTTTAAAAATATTTAACCTCTTTTAAAATATAATTCCTTCTCAACAGTTAATGTGTGTATCCAATAAAAAGTAAATTTGCATATATGAAACCCGGTATTAAGTTTTTGGTACTTTTTTTAGCTTTCTTTTCGCTTTCGTCTTTCTGGCATTCAAGGCCGCAACAAGCTAACGATTGGGTTTATGAGCGCGAGAAAAAAGGTATTGAAATTTTTACCAAAAAAGGTTCATGGGGCAAGTTGCGCGATAGTAAAGCAACAATGACTGTTGCCGCTACACCGGAACAAACTCTTAGCCTGCTAACTGATTTCGACCATTATAATACTTGGCTTCCCCGCTGTAAAAAGTCACGCTTACTGGCACGCCCTAACGACCACGAATATATTGTGCGCCTTGTTTTTGGAGCCCCTTGGCCTATTAAAGATCGCGACTGCGTAGTGCGTGTTAAGGTTGAAAAAGATGCAAAAAATGGTGGCATCTTAATAACTGAAATATCTGAGCCTAAGTATATAAACGAAGAAGAAAATGTGGTGCGCATTCAGCAGATGATATGTACCTGGAGGCTTACGCCTAAAGGCACTGGAACAGATATTGTAAATGAATATTCGTCCAACCCAGGGGGAAATATCCCTGATTGGCTCACCAACTCGCAAAGTGTCGAAAACCCACTTGCCACCTTTGAAATTCTGAAGCAAAAGGTAAGCACCCAGAAATAGAAGTTTTGCTTTTAAACTTTCTGTAGCTTTATTTGTTACAACACATGATTTATGGCTGAAAGTATATATGAAATTGAATTGACGGATTTGAGTGGCCAAAAGGCTAAACTTGTTGATTATGAAGGGAAAGTGTTGCTCATTGTAAATATTGCCTCAAAATGTGGCCTAACCCCCCAATTAAAAGGGTTAGAAACGCTTTATGAGAAATATAAAAGCCAAGGCTTCGAAGTTCTTGCATTTCCCTCAAACGATTTTTATCAGGAACCCAAAGAGGCTGAAAGCATAAATCAGTTTTGTGAGAAGAATTATGGAATAAAATTCAGAATATTCAGTAAAGGCAGGGTTAAAGGCGATAATGCACAGCCCTTGTATAAGTATCTGGCCAACAACTCAAAAATAGGATTTATGAAGAACGCACCTTTATGGAATTTTCACAAATACCTTATTGGCAGAGATGGCAAAATAGCTGACTATTTTCTACCTTGGACACCACCCCTAAGTGACAAAATATCCGATGTAGTTGAAAAATGTCTGGCAGAAAAGGCTGTTAACAATTAATTTTGTATGCGGTACATTAATTGTGAAATGAGAGTTACTTTTGCAAAACAATTTATAAAAACTTAAAACCCCAGTGTTATGGCAGTTCAATTAACCGACAGCAATTTTAAAACAACAGTTCTCGATAGTAACCAAGTAGCAATAGTAGATTTTTGGGCTGAATGGTGTGGCCCATGTAAGGCTATTGGCCCTATGATCGAAGAAATTTCGAAAGAGTTCGAAGGCAAAGCTGTAGTTGGTAAAGTAGATGTTGACAACAATCCCGAAACCGCTATGAAATACGGTATTCGTAATATCCCTACCATTCTTTTTATTAAGGGTGGTCAGGTAGTTGATAAACAAGTAGGCGCAGTACCTAAAGCCAATTTAGTAGCTATGCTAAACAAACACCTTTCGTAAGCAATTTACAAAAGCATTATATTGCAGGGGTAATTTACCGGTATAAGCCGATAAGTTGCCCCTTATTTTTTTTAGCGTATACTAATAGTTAAATGGCATTAGAACAACAACATTTTCCAGAAATTGAAAACCTCGAACTATTAGCCCGGCAGGTAGTTGAAGGTTTTATTATCGGATTACACAAATCTCCCTTTCATGGTTTCTCGGTTGAGTTTGCCGAGCACCGGTTATACAATCCCGGCGAATCATCGCGCCACCTCGATTGGAAAGTTTATGCCCGCACCGGTAAAATGTTTGTAAAAAGATACGAAGAGGAAACTAACCTCCGTTGCCAAATTGTAATTGATGCATCATCATCCATGTATTTTCCGAACGATGAAGATGCAAAAACAAATAAGCTCCGGTTCTCGGTTCTGTCGGCTGCGGCTTTAATTAATTTGCTAAAGCGCCAGAGAGATGCAGCAGGTCTTACCGTTTTTACTGAGGAACTACTGGTAAATATCGATGCCAAATCAAATACTAAACATCTTCAACTTCTTTATTCTAATCTCGAAAATCTATTAAAAAACAAACCACTCAATGTAAAAACTTCAACTGCTAAATGTCTTCATCAAATTGCCGAAACAGTTCACAAACGCAGCATGATTATTATTTTTAGCGATATGTTTGATAACCTGGATAGGGAAGGAGTAGATGAATTGTTTTCTGCTTTACAACATCTTAAATACAACAAACACGAGGTTATATTATTTCATGTAGTTGATAAGCGCAAGGAATTGGAGTTCGAATTTGAAAATCGCCCCTATCAATTTATTGACATGGAATCGGGCGAAAAAGTAAAAATTCATGCTAACGAGGTAAAGGATTTTTACGTTCAGCAAATGCAAAAATTTGAAAAGGAACTTAAATTACGCTGTGGACAATTCAGAATAGATTTTGTGGAAGCCGACATCAACCTCGATTTTAGACAAGTTTTGCTCCCTTTTCTTACCAAAAGAACAAAAATGATGTAACTATTTTATATCTTAGCTTTCTGGGTATTTTTAAAGCGATTAATAATAACCAAAATTTCAGTTCAGTATTTCCAATTATAGTCCTGAAAATTAGCCCAAAAACTTTTTTTCACAAAAATTGGTCAATAGAATTAAATAATTATTTTTACTTAAAATTAAGCAACTATGAAATCAAAATTTTTCCTTTTTAGCGCGCTGCTATTGTTTGCTGTAATTGCGGCTAATGCGCAAGTGCCCCAGCAATTAAATTATCAGGCAGTTGTGCGTAATTCTGATGGCTCTGTCGTGGCTAATAAACCTGTAAGTTTACGGTTTACAATTCACGATGGTTCACCAACAGGCTCCATTCAGTTTAATGAAACCCTACTGGATACTACAAACCAATTTGGTTTAACAAATGTGCAGATAGGTAGCAATACTTCCCTTTCAACAGTAATTTGGAGTACCGGTCAAAAATATTTACAAGTTGAAGTTGAAATCAACAACTCAGGTAGCTATATTGAAATGGGCTCAAGCCAATTAATAAGCGTTCCTTACGCATTATTTGCTGCTAATAGCGTTCCTGGCCCTACAGGTCCTGCCGGTCCTATAGGAAATGATGGCCCAACAGGTATACAAGGCTTCACAGGTCCAACTGGCCCTCAAGGCAATACAGGTGCAACCGGCGATCAAGGTATTCAGGGTGTTCAGGGTATACAAGGTATTACTGGCCCAACTGGCCCTCAGGGTATTCAAGGTACTCAAGGTGTTCAGGGCGTTCAAGGTATAGCTGGCCCAACGGGTACACAAGGTATACAAGGTAATGCTGGCCCAACGGGTTCACAAGGTATTCAGGGTGTAACTGGCCCAACGGGTACACAAGGTATTCAAGGTAATGCTGGTCCTACAGGTTCACAAGGTATTCAGGGTGTAACTGGCCCTACAGGCTCTCAGGGTATTCAAGGTAATGCTGGTCCTACAGGCTCACAAGGCATCCAAGGTGTAACTGGTCCATCTGGTCCATCTGGTTCTGCCGGTGCAGCGGGTCATACAGGGGCTACTGGAGCTACAGGAGCTACTGGCACTGCCGGCTCACAAGGCGCTACAGGTTCACAAGGTATTCAGGGTGTAACTGGTCCTACCGGTGCTCAGGGTATACAGGGTATAACAGGTAGCCAAGGTGTAACCGGTCCTACAGGCTCACAAGGTGTAACTGGTCCTACAGGTCAGGGTATTCAAGGTAATACTGGTACTACTGGTTCACAAGGTCTTACTGGCCCTACAGGTCCTACAGGTTCTACTGGTGCCGGTATTCAGGGTAACACAGGTCCTACAGGTCCTACAGGCTCACAAGGTGTTACTGGCGATCAAGGTGTAACTGGCCCTACAGGCGCAGGTGCAACTGGTCCTACAGGTGCAACCGGTGTTGGTGGTGGTGCAACAGGCGCTACAGGTTCACAAGGTATTACAGGTCCTACAGGTCCTACTGGTGCTACAGGTACTGGTTTACAAGGTCCAACAGGAGTAACAGGTGCCACAGGAGCAACAGGTTCTGGCGGCAATACAGTATTACCGGGCACTGGTTCACAAACAGCTGAGATGAGAATTATAGGTGGTGATATCTCTTTAGATATGACTTCAGGCCATGGTCTTATTCTTGAAGATTCGAACTCAGTTTGCTGGAAACTTACAATCAATACTGCAGGTGGATTAGTAACCCAAAAGGTTCCTTGCCCGCAATAAATTTTTCATAGTAACTTAATTTAGAAATGGTTCATATGCATAATATGAACCATTTCTATTTATAATTGGATCTTACTTTATTTCGTATTTTTATATGGAACTTAATTTTAAAAAATTTGGCGGGGGCTTCCCCTTAATTATTCTGCACGGCCTCATGGGCTCGTTAGATAACTGGCAGGGCATAGCAAAAAAGCTGGCATCAAACTTCGAGGTTTATACCGTCGACCAACGCAATCATGGTAAGTCACCGCATAGTGATGATTTCAATTATCAATTGCTGGCAGATGATTTACTTCAATTTTTCAAGCAACATAATATATCTAAAGCCAATATCATCGGCCACTCAATGGGCGGTAAAGCAGCTATGCTCTTTGCTTTATTGCATCCCGAAATGGTAGAGAAATTAATAGTAGTTGATGTGGCGCCATCACAGTACGAAGATGGCCATAGCCACGTATTTAAAGCTTTAATGGCTGCCTATGTTGAACACGCTAATACCAGAGAAGAAGTGCAAGAAATTCTGAATGCTAAATTGAATAACGACATAGTAACAGTTGGTTTTTTAATGAAGAGCCTCACCCGCAACGAAAATGGAACCGGTTTTGAATGGAAGTTTAATCTTCAATCGCTAATGAAAAATTACGATAAAATATCGGGCCCTGTTGGCGCAGACAAGCCATTCACCGGTAAGGCTTTATTTATTAATGGCGAAAAATCAAACTACATTAATTCTTCCAACTATGTAGACGTAGTTAGCCTTTTTCCCAATCATGAATTGGCTGAAGTAAAAGGAGCAGGGCACTGGGTACATGCCGATAAGCCTAGCGAATTTCTTGATGCAGTATTATCTTTTTTGAATAGCACTAACTAATCCTGTTCTTCAAGATTATCTTCATTCACATTCGCCCAATACTTTCTCCATTTATCAAGCAGCATTGTGAAATTATCAGGTAACGGCGCTTCAAAAAACATGTTCTTACCGGTGGTTGGATGAACGAAACCAAGCGTAGCTGCATGCAAAGCCTGGCGGGGCATTATCTTAAAGCAATTGTCTACAAACTGCCTGTATTTGGTGTAAATGGTTCCTTTCAAAATTTTATCCCCGCCATAACGCTCATCGTTGAACAAGGTATGCCCAATATATTTCATATGCACGCGTATTTGATGCGTGCGTCCGGTTTCCAATTTACATTCTACTAAGGTTACATAATGTAAGCGCTCCAAAACTTTATAGTGTGTTACTGCGTGTTTGCCTTTATCACCCTCAGGGTAAACTTCCATCTGCATTCTTTCGCGCGAGTCTCTGCCTATGTTGCCGGTAATAGTACCCGCGTCTTCTTTCACCTCGCCCCACACCAACGCTATATATTTACGCTGTATGGTGCGGTCAAAAAATTGTTTAGCCAAATGGGTATGCGCAAACTCGGTTTTTGCAAGTATAATAAGCCCACTGGTGCCCTTATCCAACCGGTGTACCAATCCTGGCCTCGATTCATCCGAGCCTTTAGGCAATTGTTGAAAATGCCAAAGCACGGCATTAATAAGTGTTCCGCGCGGATTGCCTAACCCAGGGTGCACAACAATCTCAGGCGATTTATTTACTATAATAACAGTATCATCTTCGTAAACCACATCAATCGGAATATTCTCAGGTGTTAAATCATAATTCTCAGCATGGCGTGGTATAATAAGCAATATTTCATCGCTCGGCCTTATTTTATAATTCGATTTAACCGGCTTACCGTTTACTCTTATACTTCCTGCATCGGCAGCATTTTGTATTTTGGTGCGGCTTACATTGTTACCCATAAAATTATGGATAAATTTATCAATGCGAAGCGGCGCTTGCCCTTTGTCAACAGTAAGGTTTACCTGTTCTACCAGGTCATCGCCCTGTTCATTACCGGTACCGGTAACTTCATCAATATCGGGCATAACATTTTTCATTTTAAGAGGCTGTTTATTGGTAGTTAACTGTAAATATTAATCTGCAATTGAAGCCATATGTCCTTTCAAACGGTTCAGTACTTCAATTTCCATAGGGTCAAGTCCCTGCTTGATGGCGAGGTAGTACGAAAACCAATCCCCCCAATGAATTAAATGGAAATGCTTTTCGAAAAGATTTTTCCCCTGTGCATTTATTTCAAAAACATTCGAGGAAACTTTTTCAATAACGCTTTTTGTAAAATTCGCTCTATGCGTATTTCGAGGGTAAGCATCATCTGTAGTAAATATTAAAATTCCAAGTGCACGGTCAGCTTCGCGCCAGCCTAGAAGTTCGTTGTGATTCAGTTCGGGCAATACATTATACCAGCAATGCATTTTTCCGTTTTCATTAATCTGTTGTTTCAAACGCAATGCAGTGCTTTCGTATTTATCTTCGGCGTATGCTATAATCAATTTTTTAGTCAGCTTGCCTGCTAAAAATTCGGCATCTTTCATCAGCTGCGGTTGTTGCTCTTTTAAAAATGCAGCAACGTTTTTTATTTGCTCTTTAAATTTATCGTCAATCAATCCGTAATAGTGCAAAACATAAAATAATTGCACCACTGCATAACCTAAACAAGCCCTTGGCGGAAAACCTCCGGGAATTTTTATTATCGAAAGATTATTTTTCACTGCAATTTCTTCCAGCTTTCCGCCCGATGTAATACACACCGGTTTAAGCCCCTTACTAAGGGCCTGGCTGGCGCACGACAGTGTTTCTTCGGTATTACCCGAATAGGAGCAAAGTATAATTAACGACGAGCTATCAATAAACGCCGGTAACGAATATCCCTTATTCACAATCACAGGAACGCTCAAATCCTCGCGCAGCAATTCTGCAAGCAGGCTGCCGCCAATGCCCGAGCCACCAAGGCCCGATACCACTATGTTTTTGATTGAAGATTTATTCCCTGTAATATTCGCCTTTTCGCCTATGGCCAGCGCCTCAAGCAACTGGTCGGGGAATTTTTTAATTAACTCAAACATTTCCATTCTAATACTATATTTAAAAAGGTGCGGCTATTTAGAAAAAAAGGGCAATGGCTTTCGCCACCGCCCGCGCTTTCTGCCAGCTCTCTTTCGGTAGCCGGCAGAATGGTTTGGCACCTACGGCAAATATAGCGATTTCTGCGTTCAAATGGGGTTTCAACTTTTGTTATATTCACTTATTCTTTAGCCCATTATAATTTCCAGGGCTTCTAAAAGCGTTAAAAGATATGGCCGAATACGTAGTAAAAATAATTGATGCTGGTTTTGTTACCCACGATGTAAAGCGTTTTACCATCGAAAGGCCTGATGGGTATACTTTTATACCAGGCCAAGGAACCGACGTTTCCATCAATTTGCCCAATTGGCGCGATAAATTGCGGCCTTTTACTTTCACAAACATCCCCAAGGCCGATTACCTGGAGTTTATGATTAAAATTTATATGGATCATAAAGATGGGGTAACACAAATGCTAAGCCGTATTAATGCGGGGGGCGAACTTATTCTGCACGATGTGTTTGGCGCTATTCAATATAAAGGCCCCGGGGTTTTTATAGCTGGTGGGGCAGGTGTAACACCTTTTATTTCTATTTTTCGAGAATTACAACGCACGAAGCAGTTACCGGGTAATAAACTGATATGTTCAAACAAGGGCCCCACAGATGTTATTCTTAATGATGAATTTCAGAAAATGCTAAAAGATAATTTCATAAATATTTATACCCGTCAAAATAACATCGGCTTTTTAGGTAGAAGAATTGATCGCGACTTTTTGGTTGAACACGTTTCAAATTTCGGACAATACTTTTATGTATGTGGGCCTGATAAGTTTGTATCGGATATTAAAGCCCTATTGTTCGACCTTGGTGCCGAGCCCGAATCATTAGTAATAGAAAAATAATTTTCCCTTATTCTTTTCGATATTTGAACAATGGGGGTAATATCTACTCATCATTTATTTAAAGCAAATCTGTAATTATGGAACTACCAAAACCTAAAACGCTTGAAGAACTAAGAAAAATAATCAAGCCTATTCGAAATATTAATCTCGAACGGAAAAAAGAATTATCCACTCTCGATAAAATTGCAGTATGGATAACAGACAGGGTGGGCAGCATGGGTTTTTTTGTTATTATTTTTAGCTGGACAGCCTTCTGGCTCTCATGGAATTCGCTTGCACCAAAGGAGTTGCGGTTCGATTCATACCCTGCTTTTGTTTTATGGTTATTTATTTCTAATATGATTCAGTTGCTGTTAATGCCATTAATTATGGTAGGCCAAAATTTGCAGGCCGACCATGCCGAAGCAAGAGCCGAGGCCGATTTTGAAATAAATACAAAAGCCGAAATTGAAATTGAAACCATACTAACCCACCTAGAAAACCAGAGTGCACTGATGTTGGAAATATTGAAGCGGCTGGAAGCCAATCCTCCGGCAAAATAATTCATTTATTAATTTCATATTTTTATGCCATGCTCGTAGCTTTTAAATCTATTCTCACCGTTACCTTTACTTTATTTGCTGTTATTGATGTTGTAGGCGGTATACCGGTTATTATAAGCATCAAGCAACATCAAAAAAACTTTAGTCCGCTAATAGCTACTATTGCTGCTGGCGCTTTAATGATATTTTTTCTTTTTACCGGGGAAGCCTTTTTACAATTAATGGGCGTTGATGTCCGTTCGTTTGCCCTCGCAGGCTCTATTGTAATTTTTATTCTTGCTATGGAAATGATACTCGGCATGAATATTTTTAAACGCAACCCTGATGATGCTCACTCCGGTAATTTGGTGCCGGTAGCTTTTCCGCTTATAGCCGGTGCCGGTACACTAACTACCATCATTTCCTTACGCTCGGTGTACTATCCATGGCAAATACTTATTGGCATACTGGCAAACCTGGTGGTAATTTATCTAGCCCTACGCTCTATGGATTGGATTGAAGAGAAAATAGGTATAACCGGCCTCGCTGCTATTAAAAAATTCTTCGGGGTTATACTTTTAGCCATTGCTATTAAAATTTTTACCACTTACGTAAAAATTTAGTTCACATTATTGTTGATGGTCAGTTACCCCTTTTATCACTTTACCCACCGACCCGCTCGGTTCCTGTATACGCAGCAAAGCCGCCAGGGTAGGCGCAATATCAGTCATGTGAATGTCCGAATGGTCCTCAGCATGTTTTATTTTCCATCCCATCCATACTAATGGTATATGTGTATCGTAGGCGTATGGTGTGCCGTGTGTAGTGCCCTTATCATATTCTTCAAGCCAGCCGGGGTTGTATAAAATTTCAAAATCTCCCGAACGCTTTTCATTATAACCATTAACTATCAAAGTCTTAATATCTGCCTGAAGCGTTGTAGTTGAAATATTTTTCAGGTCAATCACATTTGCAATGGCTTTATACTGCATCAGGTAATCTTTTGTGAAAGCAAAAACATCTTCACGCTTAATTTTCTTTTCATTCATTAAGGTATGATTCAAATATACCTGCATGTTTTCGTGGCTTAATATCCATTCGCCCTTCCCAAATTTTTGCTGTAAGGCATCATTCAAATGTGCAGCAGTTGTATCCATCGGAAAACTTCCCGCCGGAATATTTTCTTCAGCCATATAATCTGCAGAGTGCGCCGCACCATGATCGGCAGTAAGAAAAACGAGGTAGTTTCCCTTCCCAACTTTTTGATCGAGATAGTTTAAAAAGTTTTCCAAATCTTTGTCCAAACGTAGATAAGTGTCTTCCGTTTCAACGCTGTTAGGGCCAAACTCATGTCCTACAATATCGGTAGAAGAAAGGCTCACAGCCAAAAAATCGGTAAAATTTCCGGCACCCAAATGTTCACCTTCTATAGCTGCACGTGCAAAATCAAATGTATATGAGTTTCCATAAGGTGTGCTATCCAAAACGGTAACCTCGTGCTTTAAAAGTTCAGATGTATTATGCGGAAAAACGGCTTTTGTTTCAAAATGTAATGGGCGCTCATATGGCTCATCATCCGGTGTGCTTTCGGTATATTCATTTATCGGCAGTAATGTATTCCAATTTTGTGCTAAATATTTTTGCGGCAGCTTCTGTGCATTAAACGAATCCACCCAACCCGGCACTTGGCTCATGTAATACGATGTAGTTATAAAGTTACCACTCTTCATATCTAAATAGTAAGCCCCATTGGGTTTATGCCCACCGGGTAAAATCGAGCTCCTGTCTTTTAAAGCTACTGAAACCACCTTCGATTGATAATTTGTACCAAGCCTTAGCTCATCAGTAATAGTGGTAGCCAGCAAATTGCGAGGAGATGCATTTCCTTTCGATTTCCCTTCACCAACTCTTACCACTGTTGTATCGCGCACGCAATAAACTTTCGCGCCCTTTTCAATATCATACCAATCATTTCCGGCAATACCATGTATGGCAGGCACCGAGCCGGTATAAATACAAGTATGTCCCGGTGCAGTAAATGATGGCAAATAATTAATATGAGTGTTTTGGCAACTATAGCCTTCCCTTAATAAGCGTTTAAACCCATTCTGAGAATATTTTTTCGAATACCGGTATAAGTAATCCCAACGCATTTGATCAACTACAATACCTACTACTAATTTTGGTTTTGCACCAGTTGCGGGGGCATTACCCGGCCCATTTGAACATGAATAAATAGAGATGCAGAAATAAATAGTAAGTAATCGCAAAAGATATTTCATCCCTAAGTGTTTGTGTGATTGAAAAACCGAAATTACGAAAATGAAAGAGTTTATGACGTAGATTTATTTTATATTGTGAATCGGTATATTCATAAAACATAAATCATGAAAAAGTTTATCCTTCTTGTTCTTTTAGTACCCGTATTTGCTAGCGCCCAAACCAGTTGGGCCGAATATAAGTTTGCCGCTCAGGGATACGCTAAAGTAACCGATAGCGGCACCGGCATGATGGAGGGTTATAAAGTGGTAAAAGAACAACCTAGGCAATTAAGTATCGGCACGGTCACTTTTTGCAGGCTTGTTGCCACAGATGAGGACAAATCGGTATGCGGTATAATTATAGTTAAGCAAAGTAATGGCTCTACACATTATTTGGGCCTGCCGCTTGCTGATAGTGCTAAAGAAATATTAAATCAGGCCTTAAAAGATTTTGAAACAGTTTTCCCATGCGCTAAGGGCGGATTAAGCGAAGAGGGAGCTGCCCTGTTATTCAATCTTTCTATGGGTGCGGTAGCAGAAAGCCAATAACCTTTGTTTGCTAAAACACCCTTTTATATACGGCGATATGGTGTTGAAGTCAAAAACATCAATTTACCAAGTTTCTTAAGCATTTTATATTTTTTCGCAACCCCTGTAATAATTGCCACAACTTTATATTTTTGCCCCCGGAGAGATGGCAGAGTGGTTGATTGCAGCTGTCTTGAAAACAGCCGTAGGTGATGAGCCTACCGTGGGTTCGAATCCCTCTCTCTCCGCAGAGCAAAAATGCCCCACTAGTTGGGGCATTTTTTATTGATTATCAATTAGTTGCATTTTTAAGAAAACCCTACGTTTGGGGGTATTTAGCACTGTTTTAGCACCGTGTTTTATATTTTTTTCATAGGTAAAACTCACCGTCTTACTTCTTTTTAGCACTGTTTTTTTGGATAAGGGCCAAAGCTCGCTTTTTACTTACCTCTTCGGCATCTGCTTTCATCTTTTCAGATTTGGTTTGTTTGGGTTTGGTTTTGGGATTAAGAATCTCCCTCAAAACCTCTTTGGCTATATCCTTTGTGGAGGGGGATTCTGCTTCTCTCAATTTCTGATTAATGGTGTAAATCTTCTTATTGGACGGCAGCACATAGAAAACCTCCTTGTACCTTTCTAAAATTTGATTGAGCAGGCTTTCAATATGGATTACGTGGTCTAAAGTTATTTGAAAACCGACATGAACATTTCTATGCTGATTTGACTGAATCTTCTCCCTCAACTCAGCTAGTTTTAGACCTAACGTATCTACATTGCTTGTATTGAAGTCAACATCGTATTTGACACGTGCGGTATGTTGAAACGAAGTGGAGTAGCTAGATTTGTAAACCTTCAGAACAAAGTGGACTAATAGAGGGTTAAAATAAAGAGAGTGTTTACTAACTTTATTAACCTAAAAACTTAGACCATGTCAGAAGAAAAAGAATCAAAACAAAGCGCAAAATCTTTAATCAAAGAAATA
>CAIXGR010000078.1 GCA_903919075.1 uncultured Bacteroidota bacterium
CATAGCCGCTATTGACAGCCACATTACTATTATCTCAAACAGCGCTATGCCTGGCTTTTGCCATTTAAAAAAAATAAGGCTCCAGAAAAAATTAAGTATTAGCTGGATTGAAAAAACTATTACTGCGGAAGTAGGAAATGCTGTGCCCGCTTGTTTCAATATAAGATAAAGCGATACACCCATCATTAAATATAACACTGTCCAAACCGGCCCGAAAACATAATTGGGGGGATTGAATGAAGGCTTTATGGCTGTAGCATACCAACCGTTAACAGCTTTAATTGTAAAAATGCCCGATATTGCTCCAACTGACATGGGAATAGCAATACATATTAAGAATAGAAAGAAATTATTCATTTACCTGATATTATGTCTTTAAAACAAACTTCAATGGTCAAAGTTTAGTCTTTGACTGATAACTTCAATCAACCTGCCAACAAAAAAGCCCTTACGAAATTTCGTAAGGGCTTTGTATTTTAAATCCGGTTAAAGATTTGTGGTTATCCTATTAACTCAACACCACTCTCTTGTTTCTTTTCTGTGCGTTCCAAATCTTCTCTATTCATAACAATTAACTTGTTGAATCTGCGAAGACCTGTTCCTGCTGGTATTTTGTGGCCTACAATTACGTTCTCTTTCAATCCGGCTAAGTAATCTTGCTTAGCACCAATTGATGCTGTGCTTAACACCTTAGTAGTTTCCTGGAACGATGCAGCCGATATCCATGAATAAGTAGATAATGATGCACGGGTAATACCTTGTAAGTGTGGCGAAGCCGTTGCTGGAATAGCATCACGGAATTCAACCAGTTTTTTATCCGCTCTTCTCAGTATCGAATTCTCTTCGCGGATATTACGCAGGCTTACAATTTGTCCTGGTTTCAAATGTTCTGAATCATCGGCTTGTGTTACCACCTTTTTATCGAACATCTCATCATTCACCGAAAGCAATTCGAATTTTTCTACTGATTCGCCTTCAAGAGATTTAGTATCACCTGGATCATCAACAATCATCTTGCCCATCATCTGACGAACAATAACCTCAATGTGCTTATCGTTGATTTTGATACCTTGTAAACGATATACTTCCTGAATTTCATTTACCAAGTATTCCTGAACTGCAAATGGTCCTTTAATATGCAGAATATCTGTAGGTGTAATTGCACCATCAGAAAGCGGTGTACCGGCACGAACAAAATCCTGCTCTTGTACCAATATGTGCTTGGAAAGTGGAACTAAGTATTTAGTAATTTCACCATCTCTCGACTCAACAATAATTTCACGATTACCTCTCTTAATACCACCAAATCTTACTACACCGTCAATCTCGGCAACAGTTGCAGGATTGCTTGGGTTACGTGCTTCGAACAACTCGGTAACACGTGGAAGACCTCCGGTGATATCCTTCACCTTACCCATTATACGTGGTATCTTCGAAAGAATTTGTCCTTGCTTAACCTGCTCACCATTCTCAACCACGATATGCGCAGCTACCGGTAGAGTATAAATTTTACCATCCTTGCCGTGCTCAACTACTACCGAAGGTATTTTGGTTTTATCTTTTGATTCAATAATCACCTTTTCGCGGTGGCCTGTTTGCTCATCCATTTCATCGCGGTAAGTAATGTTTTCGATAATGTGTTCAAATTTCACTTTACCGGCAACTTCCGAAATGATAACGTTGTTGTATGGATCCCACTTACAAATCACATCACCTTTTTTCACATGTTTGCCGTCTTTTGCAAACATAGTAGCTCCGTAAGGAATGTGGTTAGAGATAAGTGTTTTATCAGGGTTATCTTCTTTCACAATTCTCATTTCACCGGTTCTTCCGATAACGATGTTTATTTTTTCGCCATTCTCATCAACCGAAGTAGTTACACGAACACCGTCGAACTGAATGATACCATCAAACTTAGCGCGCATTTCGCTTTCAGTAGCACTCATGCTCGCAATACCGCCCACGTGGAAAGTTCTTAGTGTAAGCTGTGTTCCCGGCTCGCCAATTGACTGTGCTGCAATAATACCTACTGCGTCTCCTTCTTCAGCTAATCTGTTTGTAGCTAAGTTTCTGCCGTAGCATTTTACGCAAACGCCTTTTCTGCTTTCGCAGGTAAGCACCGAGCGTATTTCAACAGATTCAATGCCTGATTCTGAAATTATTCTTGCAGTTGCTTCATTAATTGCCTGACCGGCTGATGCCAATAACTCGTCAGTTTCAGGATGGTAAACATCCATTAACGAAGTACGTCCTAATATTCTATCAAACAATGGTTCAACAATATCTTCCTGATCTTTCAAAGCTGATATGGTGATACCACGTAATGTGCTGCAATCTTCTTCGTTAATAACAACATCTTGCGCAACGTCAACTAAACGACGGGTAAGGTAACCGGCATCGGCAGTTTTAAGAGCCGTATCGGAAAGACCTTTACGCGCACCGTGTGTAGAGATGAAATACTCTAATACCGAAAGGCCTTCTTTAAAGTTCGCCAAAATCGGATTCTCGATAACCTCATTACCTGATGAACCAGATTTACGCGGCTTTTGCATTAAACCCCGCATACCCGAAAGCTGCTTGATTTGTTGTTTCGAACCCCGTGCTCCTGAATCCAACATCATGAAGATGGAGTTGAAGCCTTGCTTATCTTCTGCAATTTGCTTCATCAAGTGATTAGTTAACTGGCTATCGGTAGCTGTCCAGATATCTACCACCTGGTTAAATCTTTCCTTATCGGTGATAAAGCCCATTTGATAGCTATCGTGAATTTCATCAACTTTTTGTTGTGCTTGTTCAACCAATTTATCTTTACTGGTTGGCACCACCACATCACGTAAATTAAAGCTCAAGCCACCTTTAAATGAATAGAAGAAACCAAGCTTCTTAATATCATCCAAAAATTTCGCAGTTGTAGGAATGTTAGTTTCAGCAAGAATATTACCGATAACATCTTTCAATTGCTTTTTACCTAACATTTTATTTACATAACCTACTTGCTCAGGAACTGCCTGGTTGAAGATAAGACGGCCCACTGTAGTTTCAATCAATTTAATAGAAGAAGCGCCTTTGCCTTCTTTTACACGCACACGGCATTTCACCACTGCATGAAGTTCAACCTTACCTTCGTTATAAGCTATCAATGCTTCTTCATAACCATAGAATGAAAGCCCTTGCCCTTTCACTACTTCCTCTTTAGTGCTTCTCTTTTCCTTGGTCATGTAGTAAAGACCAAGAACCATGTCCTGAGAAGGAAGTGTAATAGGTGTTCCGTTTTGCGGGTTCAAAATGTTGTGCGAAGCTAACATTAGCAATTGTGCTTCAATAATAGCGGCATTGCTAAGTGGTACGTGCACGGCCATTTGGTCACCGTCAAAATCGGCGTTGAATGCTGTACAAACCAGCGGGTGCAATTGAATAGCTTTACCTTCAATCAACTTAGGCAAGAAAGCCTGAATTGATAAACGGTGAAGTGTCGGCGCACGGTTCAACATTACCGGATGGCCTTTCAATATATTTTCAAGAATATCCCAAATAACCGGTTCTTTCTTATCAACTAATTTCTTAGCCGATTTTACGGTCTTTACAATACCCCTTTCAATTAGTTTACGAATAATAAACGGCTTGAATAACTCTGCTGCCATATCTTTTGGCAAACCGCACTCATGCAATTTCAACTCAGGGCCTACAACGATTACCGAACGGCCTGAATAATCAACACGTTTACCTAACAAGTTCTGACGGAAACGTCCTTGTTTACCTTTCAATACATCTGAAAGGGATTTCAATGCACGTCCACCTTCAGCTTTTACCGCGTTTGATTTACGAGAGTTATCGAACAATGAGTCGATAGCTTCTTGTAGCATACGCTTCTCGTTACGCAAAATTACTTCCGGTGCTTTAATTTCAAGAAGTCTCTTTAAACGGTTGTTACGTATAATTACTCTTCTGTATAAGTCATTCAAATCAGATGATGCAAAACGGCCACCATCCAAAGGAACTAACGGACGCAACTCAGGTGGAATAACAGGCAGAAACTGCACTACCATCCACTCTGGTTTATTTTCAATATGCTCATTTGCTTCGCGGAACATTTCCACCACGCTCAAACGCTTTAAAGCTTCTGCTTTACGTTGGCGCGAAGTTTCGTTAGCTGCACCGTTACGCAATTGGTAAGAAAGGTCATCCAAGTTAATTCTTGAAAGAAGTTCCTTAACAGCCTCCGCTCCCATTTTCGCAATAAACTTATTAGGGTCGGTATCTTCAAGCAGGTGGTTGTTTTTCAACTCCTCTGCTTCAAGCGCTGAAAGATATTCTTCTTCGCTCATCAGGTCCAAGTAAGCTACATTTCTGCGCTCCTCGCCTTTCTCAGTCATCAGGTCAACACCGGATGCAGCTTTTCCTGGCTGAACTACCACATACTTTTCATAATAAATAATGCTCTCTAATTTTTTAGAGCTAATGCCCAACAAATAACCGATTTTATTAGGCAACGATTTAAAATACCAGATATGCACTACCGGTACGGTCAACTTAATGTGGCCCATACGCTCGCGACGCACTTTCTTCTCGGTTACTTCAACACCGCAACGGTCGCACACAATGCCTTTGTAGCGTATTCTTTTGTATTTACCACAGTAGCATTCGTAATCTTTAGTAGGGCCGAAAACGCGCTCGCAGAACAAACCTTCCATTTCGGGTTTGTAAGTACGGTAGTTAATGGTTTCCGGTTTTTTTATTTCTCCGTTACTTCTGCCAAGTATCGCATCAGGCGAAGCCAGCATGATAGTAATTTTCGAGAAATCTGCTCTTTGCTTTTGCTCTTTTCTAAATGCCATAGAGTTCCTTTTATTTAATGGTGTTTTTTCTTCAAAAAAATTCTCCAAACAATCTGCGTCTTAAATCTCTACACCGGGCAGAGATTCAAAGAAGCTTAATCAAACTTCAAGTCTAAAGCTAAACCTCTTAATTCGTGCATCAATACGTTGAACGATTCAGGTATTCCGGCCTCAGGTAAATTATCGCCCTTCACAATTGCTTCGTAAGTTTTTGCGCGGCCAATAATATCATCCGACTTAACAGTAAGCAATTCCTGCAATACTGCAGATGCACCGTAAGCCTCGATAGCCCAAACCTCCATCTCACCAAAACGCTGACCACCGAATTGTGCTTTACCACCCAATGGTTGTTGTGTAATAAGTGAGTAAGGCCCGATAGAACGTGCGTGCATTTTATCGTCAACCATGTGAATCAGCTTCAACATATAGATGATACCTACAGTTGTAGGCTGGTGGAAACGCTCACCTGTTTCGCCATCATATAAGTAAGTAGAGCCTAATTGTGGTAAGCCTGCCTTAGCAATGTATTGTTGAATTTCGTCCAATGATGCTCCGTCGAAAATTGGGGTAGCAAATTTTGCGCCCAGTTTCTGACCGGCCCATGCCAATACTGTTTCATAAATCTGACCCAGGTTCATACGCGAAGGTACGCCTAGTGGATTCAATACAATATCAACCGGTGTTCCATCTTCCAGGAACGGCATATCTTCTGCACGAACTATTTTAGCAACAATACCTTTGTTACCGTGGCGGCCCGCCATTTTATCGCCCACTTTCAGTTTACGTTTTTTAGCAACATAAACTTTAGCCAATTTCAATACACCTGATGGCAATTCATCGCCAATAGAAATATTGAATTTTTCACGTTTAAACTTACCGGTCTCTTCATTTGCACGGATGTTGTAGTTGTGCAAAATCATTTTAACCAGTTTGTTTACGTCTTCGTCTTTGGTCCAGTTGTTTCCATCAGTTACCTGATAGTCCAAATCCAAAAGAACCTTAGCTGTATATTTTGTTCCCTTGCTGATTAGTTCTTCCTTATAAATGGTTTGAACACCGGTGCTTACTTTACCAGTTAATACGGTCATTAACTTATCAACTAAGTTGCCTTTTATTTCGCTTACTCTCTTCTCGTGATCTTTATCTAATTTCTCAAGCAGCGTTTTTTCTTTAGCCTTCGAAGTTTTATCCTTCTTAGCACGTGCAAACAATTTTTTGCTGATAACTGTACCTTCAATACTAGGTGGTACTTTAAGCGATGCATCTTTCACATCACCGGCTTTGTCACCGAAGATGGCACGCAATAGTTTTTCTTCAGGTGTAGGATCAGTTTCTCCTTTAGGCGTAATTTTTCCAATCAGGATATCACCTTCTCTTACTCTTGCGCCAACGCGAATAATACCGTTGTCATCCAAATCCTTTGTAGCTTCTTCCGAAACGTTAGGTATATCTGGTGTCAATTCTTCTTCACCTAATTTGGTATCGCGCACTTCCAATTCAAATTCTTCAACATGTATTGAAGTGAACACGTCATCGCGCACAACTCTTTCAGAAATTACGATAGCATCCTCGAAGTTGTAACCTTTCCAAGGCATGAACGCCACCTTTAGGTTAGCACCTAAAGCCAACTCACCATTTTGTGTAGCAAACCCTTCGCAAAGAATTTGTCCTTTACCAACTCTCTGGCCTTTCTTAACGATAGGCTTTAAGTTAATACAGGTGCTCTGGTTTGTTTTCAAGAACTTCGAAAGGTTATATACTACTTTATCATCTTTAAATGATACCAGTTTTTCTTCTTCTGTTCTGTCGTATTTAATAATGATTTGTTGTGCATCAACAAACTCTACTGTTCCATCTCTTTCAGCATTTACCAGGTTACGAGAGTCAACAGCAACTTTTGCTTCAAGGCCTGTTCCTACTATTGGAGCTTGTGGCTTCAATAATGGCACTGCCTGACGTTGCATGTTCGAACCCATCAAGGCACGGTTCGCATCATCATGCTCCAAGAAAGGAATCAACGATGCGGAAACACCCACAATCTGGTTTGGTGCTACGTCCATGTATTGAACTTCATTAGGCTCAAGAATTGGGAAGTCGCCTTGAAAACGCGATTTAATTTTATCGGTTTTAAAGTTTCCTTTTTCATCTAAGCCTACGTTGCTCTGTGCTATTTTTACAAAGTCTTCTTCTTCTGCCGTCAAAAACTCTACTTTGCCTTTCAGGTTTACTCTGCCCTTATCTACCTTACGGTATGGGGTTTCAATAAAGCCCATTTTGTTCACCTTAGCGTGAACGCAAAGTGTAGATATCAAACCGATATTTGGTCCTTCCGGTGTTTCAATGGTGCAAAGACGGCCGTAGTGCGAATAATGCACGTCACGAACCTCAAAGCCTGCACGCTCTCTCGAAAGACCGCCGGGCCCTAATGCCGATACCCTTCTCTTATTAGTAATCTCAGCCAAAGGATTAGTTTGGTCTAAGAATTGAGAAAGTTGTGATGTTCCGAAGAATGAATTGATAACAGATGAAAGTGTTCTTGCGTTGATCAAATCAACCGGTGTAAACACTTCATTGTCGCGCACGTTCATACGCTCACGAATAGTACGAGCCATACGCGCTAAACCTACTCCGAATTGAGAGTATAGTTGTTCGCCTACAGTTCTAACTCTTCTGTTGCTCAAGTGGTCAATATCATCAATTTCCGCACGTTGGTTAGAAAGGTTAACCAGGTATTTTACGATAGCGATGATGTCGGTTTTGGTAAGAACTTTAGTGTCCATATCAATATCCAACTCCAGTTTCTTATTGATTTTGTAACGACCTACTTCACCTAAATCATAACGCTTATCGCTAAAAAATAATTTTTCAATGATTCCGCGTGCTGTTTCTTCATCAGGTGGTTCAGAACCGCGCAATTGTTTGTAGATATGGTTCAACGCCTCAATTTCTGAGTTTGAAGTATCTTTATTAAGGGTATTGAAGATGATTGAATAATCAGCAGCCTGAACATCCTTGTGTGCAAAAATACTCTTAACACCAGATTCAATAATCTGTGCTATGTTCTCTTCGTCAATTATAGTATCACGCTCTAACAATACTTCGTTACGCTCAATCGAAACTACTTCACCGGTATCTTCATCCACAAAATCTTCCATCCATGTTTTAAGAACACGAGCAGCTAATTTTTTGCCGATAGCTTTTGAAGCATTTTTCTTGGTAATTTCAATCTCATCTGCCAATTCGAACAAGGTCAAAATATCCTTATCTGAATCGTAACCTACCGCACGTAAAAGCATAGTAACCGGGAATTTTTTCTTCCGGTCGATGTATGCATACATTACGTTATTAATATCTGTTGCAAACTCCATCCAGGCGCCTTTAAAAGGAATAACCCGTGCAGAGTAAATTTTAGTTCCATTCGGGTGGAAAGACTGGCCGAAGAATACACCCGGGCTTCTGTGTAATTGCGATACAATAACACGCTCAGCACCGTTAATAATAAATGTTCCTTTCGGGGTCATGTAAGGGATATTACCCAAAAACACATCCTGAACGATGGTTTTGAAATCGATGTGCTCAGGATCGTTACACGAAAGTTTCAACTTAGCCTTTAAAGGCACACAATAAGTTAAACCTCTTTCAATACACTCGTCGATAGTATACCGAGGAGGATCAACGAAGTAATCAATAAACTCCAACACGAAAATGTTCCGGGTATCGGTAATCGGAAAATTCTCTCTGAACACCTGGTACAAACCTTCACTACTACGGTTTTCCGGAGTAGTTTCGAGTTGAATAAACTCTTTGTATGTTTCTAATTGGATGTCGAGCAGATCCGGTTGTTCATCAGGAAGTTTAATTTTACCAAAGTTGATTCTTTCAGCGCTTTTCTTGAGGATTTCTGCCATGGTGTTTATAATTAAGTTATGGTTCTACTACTTTTAATACATAAAATACAAAATAACAGGTGTTCTTACTTTTCTTTAAAAGAGAGAAAAACCCTTGTCAATCAGCATTTTAGTAAAAATTTTGGAACCGGTTTTGCAAAACGGATGGCAAAGATAGCAATTTTGCTGCCAGAAATGCAATAAATGCTGAGAAAATCTAAAATAGGCTAATTTTAACAAAATTAAGATTCGGATTTAATTGATGATTTTAAGCAGGTTTCACAAAATTAAGGCGCAGATGGCATTATTTTTTGTCCGCAACCTCATTTTTCTCGCATTCCAGTATCCCTTCGGTTAATTCTGATAAAATATCTATTAGCTGGGCGGTTTTCTTCTTGCCTATAATATCGTTAAACTTCTGTTCCAAATTTTTCGAACATGAATTGAAATAAATAATAAAATCAACCCCACTTTTTGATATGGAAATAATTTTGGCCCTCGAATCATCGGGGTCAGGTTGAACATCAACTACGCCGCGCTTTACCAAATCATTTACCATTTTACTCATGGCCTGTTTACTTACACGCGCTTTTTTAGCAAGTTCATTATTATTAATTGCCTCTAAACCTATAATACTTATCAGTCTTAAATGTTCAGGTCGTATCTCGTGCCAACCATCTTCATGCCACCTCTTTAATGCCCACTCATTAAAGTGCCGGTGCGTTATATATATAAGACGCCCCAGGTTACGTTTGCGCTTTTGCATGTAATCCTCTAATCTGTCTTTTGAGCCTTTGTCAAGCATGGCTTAAAATTTTATTGCCTTTAATTCGTCATGCAAATATAACAAAAAAAAATTTAGTCAACTCTCTTGACAATTTAGTCAACTTAGTTTACGTTTGCACCTTCAAATCAAAAAACATGGCAGAAGAAAAAGAAAAAGCGAGTCCTAAAACCATTGTGTTCAGAGTAATACTGATAGGCGCCTTATTAGTTGGTGGCTATTTCGGAGGCAAAAAAATCTATTATGAACTTCACCATGAAAGTACTGACAATGCTGAGGTGGAAGCACGTATGGTTCCCATTCTTCCCCGTGTTTCCGGATATATCAAAAAATTGCATGTAGAAGACTATGCGGCTGTAAAAAAAGACAGCCTGCTGGTGGAAATAGATGATGCTGAACTGCAATTACAGTTATCTGAAATGGAAGCCGACCTTGCACAAGCCGAAACAGATATTACAAATGCACATGCTTCTATTACTAATACCCAAGCATCGTACGAATCAAGTAAATCTAATCTTGATGTGGCACAAAGCAGAAAGGATAAAGCCCAACAAGATTATCAGCGCGACCTGAATTTATTTCATGATGGGGCTATTACCAAAAAACAATTAGACGATTCAAAATCGAACCAGGATGTGGTTGAAAAACAATATACCTCTGCAAAAAATGATGTGGCAGTAGCACAAACCAAAATGGGCGTAATTAACGCGCAGCTTAAAAAGGCCGAATCAACCATTCAAATTAAGAAAGTAAATATTGAACAGCAAAAACTGAAACTGACTTATACTAAAATATATGCCCCTTGCGATGGCAAGGTAGGTAAACGAAATGTTGACGAAGGCCAATTTGTACAAGCCGGCTCACCTTTATTTACGGTAATAAATAATGAAGATTTCTGGGTAGTAGCCAATTATAAAGAAACGCAGGTTGAACACATTGCACTGGGTAAAAAGGTAGAAATTATAATGGACGCTTACCCCGGTATAAAAATGAAGGGAACAGTATCTTCATTCTCCGATGCTACCGGTGCCCGGTTCTCGCTTTTGCCACCTGATAATGCCACCGGCAACTTTGTAAAAGTAACCCAGCGTTTGCCTATACGCATTGAAATTGATAGTGCTGAGAACTATAAAAATATTTTGCGTGCTGGTATGAGTGTTTATGTATCGGCCCCATATTAAATAAAAAACACCGGTGAAGTTAGTTAAGCTTATTATTGTTTTTACCACCATCTCGGCGGCCATTATGGAGTTGATTGATACCTCCATTGTAAACGTGGCTTTGACCCAAATGGCGGGTAACCTTGGTGCAACTATTGAGGATATTAGCTGGGTGATTACCGCTTATGCTATTGCCAATGTTATCATCATTCCGATGACAAGCTTTTTGGCTGCTTACTTTGGCAGGAAAAACTATTATCTCTATTCTATTATCATTTTTACAATTGCTTCTTTTATGTGCGGCAATTCCGGTACTTTGTGGGAACTGGTGTTATGGCGTTTTGTTCAAGGCATAGGTGGTGGCGCATTGCTTTCAACTTCTCAGTCTATATTGTTCGATACTTTCCCACCCGAGAAACGAGGTACAGCATCAGCTATTTTTGGTATGGGTATTGTGGTGGGGCCTACAGTTGGGCCTACAGTTGGCGGTTTAATTATAGACCACTACAATTGGCCGCTTATTTTTAATATTAATATCCCTTTCGGCATTATAGCCGCAATACTTACTTATTTCTTTATTGAAGATTCTGTTCACCATACCGGCCCCAAGCCTAAAATTGATGGTATAGGGATTATACTGCTAACCCTCGGTATCGGGTCGCTTCAATATGTATTAGAAAGAGGAGAATCGAATGATTGGTTTGACGATGAGCTGATACGCATTTTTGCAATTATAGCTGCAGTTGCACTAATAGTTTTTGTTGTATGGGAATTGTATGTAGATGACCCGGTAGTAAATTTGAGGCTACTTAAAGATGCGAACCTTTCGCTTACTACCGTGCTTACCTTCATCATGGGATTTTCATTATATACTTCTGTATTTATATATCCTTTGTTATTGCAACGGGTATTAGGTTATACGCCTACTATGGTGGGGCTATCGCTATTACCAAGTGCCGCCGGTGCATTATTAATAATGCCTATTGTTGGAAGGTCGCTGCAAAAAGGAGTATCGCCGAAAATATTTATTGCGGCAGGCTTTGCAGTGCTAATGCTTTACGGCTGGATGCTGTATAATGCCAGCGATATAAACAGCAGTTTAAATGATTATTTTTTTCCGTTAATGATACGTAGCGTTGGCATTTCAATGGTGGCTGTTACGCTTACTAACCAGGCAGTGGCCGGTTTAAAGCCGAGAGATATTCCGCAAGGAGTGGCATTAAATAATATGATGCGCCAGGTAGGCGGTGCCTTTGGTATTGCCATGATGAACACTTACATAGCACAAAGATTTGCTATACATAGAAACGACCTGGTAAGTAATATTACTGCCGGTTCATACAATTTTGTGCAAAGAAACCATGCTTTAGTAAGTGGCCTTAGTTCGAAAATGGCGGTAACCGGTGATGTGCAACAAAAGGCCTACCAAATTCTTGACCTTACTGTAACCAAACAGGCTTACCTGCTTACCTATTTAGATGGTATTTTGTTTTCGGTTGTGTTAATGATTATGGTTTTTCCAATTATACCATTTCTGAAAAATGCAAAGCTAAGTGCGGAGGCTAAAAAAGCTGCATCGGAAGCTGCACATTAATTGATTGACATTATAATAAATACAAATATTATGCGGACAAGATTTTTTTCGATAATTATATTCATGCTTGCTTTTTCGGGCTTCACATTTGCGCAAAATGCAGCAGCGCCGCAGCAACTTTTAGATTTAGTAAAAAAAGCTTTTGATAATTATCCTAAATTAAAAGAAGGCGGCGAATACATTAAGCTGAACGAAACCCAAAACGATTTGGCAAAGGCTGCTTATATGCCAACGTTAGATGGTGTTGCATCATACCGTTATGGAAAGCCTACACCATCTATAAGCAATCAGTTTGTTGGTACCTTACAATTCTTCCCAGCCAATAATTACGACATGCACGTGGGATTGGTAATGCCCATTTGGGATTTTGGCCGCACACAAGCCAGCGTAAAGAAAACGCTTACCCAAATAGCTACTTCAAAAAACAATTTGGAAGGCTCGAAACAAATGCTGGCTTACCAGGTGGCACAAATTTATTATGCAGTAGTTTTTATGAATAAAAGTATTGATGTGCAAAACGAGCAAATAAAACTGCTGCAGGAAAATGAAAAAATAATAAGCGACAGATTGAAAGATGGTGATGCTTTAAAATTCGACCTTCTTTCAACACAGGTAAAAAAGAATAATGCTGAAAACTTGTTGATTGACCTGCAAACAAACCTGAAAAAGGAGTATGAAATGCTTAACATGTTTACAGCCCAAGAAGGCGAAAATTATATTGCACAAAAAGAAGTAGCTACTAACGAAATAAGCAATGCCGAAGTTTTGGTTGATAATAACTACGATATTATTTCTTTAAACGACCAGTTGCAATCATCTGCATGGGATATTAAATCTGCAAAACGTGGTTGGTTGCCATCCATTGTAGGCCGTGCGCAGATTGGCTACCAGAATGGTTATATACCAGACGTAAATCAGTTAGAGCTTACTTACTCGGCAGGTGTGGGTTTAAACATTCCCATTTTTAGCGCGGCCCGACCTAATTACCAAACCAAGTTGGCAAAAATAAACATGCAGGCTGCACAGTATAACTTAGAGGCTCAAAAAATAAATTTGAACAAAGATATACTTCAAACCAAAAGCGATATTACTGCAACCGATAGCAAAATAAAAAATTACACTTTGCAAATAGACCAGGCTAAAGAAGCGCTGAATCTTGCCAATATTCGCTATCGCAATGGTGTTATCACTAATTTGGAATTACTTACAGCACAAACCGATTTACAAAATGCACAATTAGGAGAAATTCAGCTGGAGTATAATTTGCTGCTTTCGAAATTGCAGTTAAATAAATTGGGCGGAACTAAGTTTTGGTAAATGCCAAAGAGGGCTTTGACCGGACAAAGGCATATTCTTATTAATGAAACTTCTCTCCTTTTTCAAGCATTTCAAGAATGGCTTTCATTCGTTTTAATTTTGTTTCGGGCTTTACAGCGGTTTGAAGACGCCAAGCTATGGCATAAGTATTTGTCTTATTCAATGTTTCGAAAAATGCTTTAGCCTTTTTGTTTTTCGAAAGCAGTTTTAAAAAATCTTCCGGTACCTGCATTTTGGCGGGCGAGTCGTAAGCTCTGTGCCAACGGCCATCTTGCTTGGCATCTTCCACTGCTTTATGTCCGGTTACTGTCATTTTGCCTTCCTTGGTTAACCGTTCTATATGTTCAATATTTCTTTTCGACCAAATACTTTTTGCGCGGCGAGGAGTAAATCTTTGAATCCATGATTTTTCATCGTTCTTTTTAGCTTGCCCGTCTATCCAGCCATGGCATAGTGCTTCATCCACTGCTTGGGCATAAGTAATAGAAACATGACCGGAATCCTTTTTAAAAAATTGCAGCCAAATACCATTCGACTTGGAATGGTTTGCTGTAAGCCATTTCCTGAAATCGCTCTGTGATTTGAAGGCAATTATCGGAAGTTCTGTTTTAGGCTTTACCAGCAAATCTGACGCGCCGGGTAATTTCTTCATTTTCATAAATGCTTGTTTTGCTTTTTATATTCCGCAATCGGAAGGAAGGGCCCATATTTATGTTGCCGCTCGCTAAACGTATCAGCATATGGGCCAAAAGGATAATCATCGGGTTTGGCTTCAATTTTGGGCCAGTCTTTATTTATGTTTATACCGGGCCGCGGTTGAGAGTTAACGTAGGCTGCCACATTCCAGGCTTCCTCATCTGTTAGCTGCGGGTGTTCGTACGATGTGCCAAAAGGCATGTTTGATTTTACATACCCAGCAAATCGCGAAATGCGGTATAAACCGGCACCTATATTATAACTATGCGCTCCCCATAATGGCGGATATTGATAGGATCCGTTATTAGCGTTAAACTTCCCTTCTCCGTTTGGCCAATGGCATGTTTCGCACCTGCTCGCATATACAATTTTTCCCTTTTCCGGATCAGCCGGTTGATCCAGATATGCAAGGTCAAGCAAGCCCGTTCCTTTAGGGCTGGTACCTTTGGGCACATCTTTTCCAAGCCATTCTATATACGCTTTTACAGCCTGCATTTCCTGGCTTGAAGTATCAAGCGCTGTACCATTAAGGCTGCGCTGTACACAATCGTTTACACGCTTGTAAATACTCTCTATACTACCGGAGCGCCCTCTGTATTTAGGATAAGTGGCAGCTACTGCGGCATAATTGTTGCCAAAGGGCTTAGTACCGGCGTCCAAATGGCAATTTTGGCAATTCATACCATTAGTAATATTCATCACTTTTCCGTGCGGGCCAAGGTAAAGCGAGGTATTGCTTATCAATTCCCGGCCGTATTTAATCAACCGGTCGGTATCTGAGTTGCCAAGGGTACTGGTATCAGGCGCGACCCAAATTGCCGTTGATGTTACAGAATTACCAACTTGGCTTTGAACAACAACTTTAGTCGTTGGTTGATTACAAGAGGAAAGGCAACTAATAAGGATAATTATATGTAACGATAATTGCTTCAATTTGTAAACTTATTGAACTTTAAACAGATACAAAAATGCTTCAATATTTTGAAGCCATTGACTTTTAAATAAAATCAATTATATTAGTGTTGTAGGGTGTCTTTCAGCTAATATTTCCAACTACTCGACTACGGAAATATAGGGGGTTTGTTTTTTATTTTAATAATGCATACATGGTGAAATCATCTGTACATTCAACGCAAGTCGATTTCAGGTTGCTATTTGAATCTGTTCCGGGATTATATTTAGTGTTAACTCCGGGCTTAATCATTGCAGCTGTAAGTGATGCTTATCTCAAGGCCACTAGAACAAAACGCAATGAGATAATGGGTAAATATATATTTGATGTTTTTACCGAGAATACAACCAACCCGGCATCCACAGATGTTTCGAACCTGAAAGCATCTTTAAATTATGTTCTAAAGTCGAAGAAATCCGATACAATACCCCTGCAAAATGGGGGCGCGTATCTGTCAGAAAAAAAAACGACTGCAACCCATCAGGAAAAACACTGGGGTTCTTTTAATTCTCCGGTATTAAATGCCGATGGCAAAGTAGCATATATTATTCACCGGTTAGAAGATGTTACTGAAGCAATAAACTCCGAAATTTCCAGGGCCGCTGAACGAAAAAAGAATGCCGAAATTTTGGAGCAGAAAAACAACGCTCTGCTATATTCTCAAGCCGAGCTCGACTCTTTCAGCTATTCTGTTTCGCACGATTTGCGGGCCCCTTTAAGAGCCATTTACGGCTACACCAAAATAGTTAGTGATACATACATGGACCGCTTGGACGAAGAAGCCCGGGAGATGATGGATAAGACCATGAAGAATGTAAAAAAAATGGGCCAGTTAATAGACGGGCTTCTGGCGTTTGCAAGGGTGGGTAAAAAGGAAATTGTAAAAACAGATATCAATATGACTCACTTAGTGCAAAAAACATTAATGGAGTTGAAACAATATGATTTTCCTGAAAAAACAAAAATAAATATCACACATCTACCACCGGCAATAGGCGATTATGGCATGCTGGGGCAGGTGCTTACCAGCCTGATATCAAATGCAATCAAGTTCTCTAGCACTAAAGAGCAACCTGTAATAGAAATTGGTTCATTACAAAAAGACGGAGCAGACATTTATTATGTAAAAGATAACGGTGCCGGGTTTGAAATGAAATATTATAATAAGTTATTCCATATGTTTCAGTGTCTGCATAACTATAACGAAATTGAAGGAAATGGTGTAGGACTTGCATTAGTAAAGCGCGTAATTACCAAACACGGTGGCCGTGTTTGGGCCGAATCAGAAATTGGAAAAGGGGCTACATTTTATTTCTCATTGCCTGCTTAAAAAAATATAGTTTATGAATTACAGCCATATCGAAGTTTTATTGATTGAGGACAATCCTGATGACGCAAAACTAACCATCAGGGCACTTAAAAAAGAAAACCTGGCCAACAACCTTATTCATCTTAAAGATGGTGCCGAAGCCCTTGACTTTATTTTTGCTGAAGGGGAATTTGCAGGGCGTGATGCTACTTGTAAACCACGAGTTATTTTGCTCGATTTGAAAATGCCAAAAGTAAACGGCATGGAAGTGTTGGAAAGAATAAAAACAGACCCTTCAACCAAAACTATTCCCGTTGTAATTCTAACATCTTCGGATGAAGACCCGGATATAAAAAAGTGTTATGCTTTAGGCGCTAACAGCTATATAGTAAAGCCCGTTGACTTTACAAATTTTGCTAAAGCAATTGCAGAGTTGGGATTTTACTGGATGTTTTTGAATCAACCGGCAAATAACGCCTAACATACTATTAGCAATTCTACTGCTTTACAAGTTTTCTTATCATACCATTTGCTTTTATAAAGTACAAACCAGAGGATAATTCGTCCACATTCAAATTCAGAGTATTATCACCGGTGGCTATTTCAAATATTTTTTGGCCAATAGCATTATAAATATTTATAGTATGTATGCCCGGGATAACATTTCGCAATAAAACATTCAAATTATTATTTGTGGGATTTGGAAAAATTTCAATTGACGCTACTCCATTTACATTTTTGATTCCCGAAATTGTTACGCTAACACTTTGAGCTGTCGCCGAACAAATGCCTCCATCGTGTGTTTGAACGCTATAATTGCCACTTTCAGTCGGTATATAACTTTGTGAGTTAGCGCCGGAAATAGGATTGCCGTTCAATAACCACTGGTAGGTTGTAGCAGCGGAAGAAGTAAGCGTATCGCCATTTTGGGTAATGGATGGGATAGTGATGCTGCAATTAATATTTGCCACAGCCATACCGTAACCAAATGCGGTAACCCATATTTCGGAGAGATTCCAAGGATTAAAAAACACACGCATAGGATGGCGGAACGGATAAGCAGCCACCGGTGTAAAGGTTGGCGAAACCGAGTTAATATTATTGGAGTATAACAATCCATCGGTTTCAGTAGTAACGTACATTTCGTTAGAATTTGATGGATTGATGGTGCATGAATTAGCACGGTATTCATCAGAAATCTGAGTCCATGAAACACCCTTATTAGTTGTTTTATAAACGCCACCGGTACCTGATGGAACCCCGCTACCCCAAGCACTAAAGACACAGGCATACCAGGTGCTATTGCTGGTATCGTTTACATCAACAATAACATCCTGAGTATAAAATTTCATGTTATTATCGCTGCGGTCTGCCCAGGTTTGTACCCCATCTGTGCTGTAAAAAACGCCTGAACTTTGTGTGAATGACGAACCACTAGTGGGTTTATGCGCACTGTAGGTGACTACCAGGGCACCATTGCTCAATACATTAATATTAAACGGATGGCCCTCAGTACGCGGGGCATTTTTGCATTTAGTCCACACTGCAGAAACACCGGCGCTTAGATTATTTGTTTTCCATATTCCACCTTTTGTTGTATCGCTATTAATTACTGCGGCATACATTCTGTCAGCATTGGTTGGATCAAGAGAAATCCATATTACCGGTCCGTTAAACGCTTTTATTTGTGTAAAGCTACCACCACTATTTGTTGAAACATAAACAGCGCCGGTTCTATTATCAAGAGTATTATTATAAATAGTAGTAGTTTGGTATATATCGTGCCGGTTCGAAGTGCAGGCATAAATGTTGCCATTACTATGCTTTACAATTCTATAAGTTGAATTAGATGTGAGGTTAGAAATGAATTTCCACCCTGCCCCCCCGTCATCGCTCATTATTCCGTTAATATCTGAATAAGCTGAAAGCAAATGAGTTGAATCTACCCACATTGTTTGCCAGCACGAAGTATTTTCGAGCCCAATCCCATGATATTTTTTTTGCGTTGGGGTAAGTGCATTTTCAGGATTTTCATCGCTTGCACTCAAATATTTTTGCTTCCAATTTGCACCTCCATCAGCAGTAATATGCACACATGAGTAATCGCTCATCATAGCAATGCGCGAATCATTTTTACAAACCTCAAATCCAAACGGCGCTTCTGGAAAGCTCCAATGGTGGTCGCCGCCATCGCCACACCAACCGGTGTAAATATTTTGGTTACCGGTAGTTAAAAATACTTCCTGCCAATTTCCGCCACCTGTGGTTGAGCGCATTACAATCGGGTTTCCCGCCGAGCTTCCTCCTGCCAAATACATGGTATCAATATCATTATTAGCCATGCCTACAAAAACAGGGTAATCGCTGCCAATAGATATTCCGCTCAATTTTGCGGCCCATGTGCCGTTTAAATTATCCATGGTATAAACGCCGCTCATTTCTCCTGCATAATCAGTGCCGTATTGAATACCCGCATAAACACTAATTGAGGTTAGACATAAAAAACGCGTAGTGCCGTTTTCTTTAGCACCGGCAAACGAAAGCATGGATTCATTGACACCAAAACCTGTTGCCGACATTGTATTAAACGAAGTGCCGCCGTTAGTAGAATATATTAATCCATCGTTAGTACCAATGTAAATACTATCGCCATCAAAAAACACACCGGCTATATGGTTGCCCGCTCCGTTATCAATACAGGTATGAATCAATGTAAAAGTGTTTCCTCCATCTTTAGAAAAATAAATAGTTCCGTAATCGGCAATCACTACACGATTAGGATTATTATAATCGGCCAGTAATCTTAACAGCACATCCGGTGCCGATGAATATGGGTCGCCGCTTATCACTTCCCACGTTTCTCCGCTATTTACGCTTTTCATAGGACGCATCATATCAATGCCATCTACCGAAGAATAATCAACCGTATAAAGTGTATCGGCTTTGCTGAATGAAACATACGAATCGTGCCCGCCCTGCACTTGTTTAAAATTCAGCATTTGCCAGCTTTGGCCCTCATCGCCGGAATGAAACAGGTTGCTCATATCGCAGCCCACATATAATTCATCGTGATTGCCGGGGTTTATGGAAGGAGAGAAAAGCGCACCGCCGCCACCTATTCCACGCGAATCAAAGAAGGTTGGGGCTTGGGCATTTATTTGTTCTACAAGGAAAAATCCAATAGCGCTGACGAGTATAAAGCGTATAAGTATTTTCATGTTTAGATATTTGATGGTAAGGTAAGATTCTTATTTTTATTAAAATAAAAAATGCGAAGAAACCTTACCTGTTCAAATACCAAACCAA
Organism: uncultured Bacteroidota bacterium; assembly: GCA_903919075.1. GTDB lineage: Bacteria > Bacteroidota > Bacteroidia > Chitinophagales > LD1 > Bog-950. Next base: position 19,841 of record CAIXGR010000078.1, read on the forward strand.
TTACTCTACTACCAACTTTCGCGTAGCAATTCGTCCATTGATATCGCTTAGTTTTACAAAATACACACCGCTGGAGAAACCATTTGTATTAACCTGCAACTTGTAACTTGTAACCTGCAACTTCGCAACAATTCTTCCGGTAACATCAGTTATTTGCAATATACCGTCTATTGCGTATGAACCCGTTTCAACAATTACATAATTTTTAGCGGGGTTAGGATAAAGTTGCATCGAAAGCTCATTGCTAATTGGCGCTATACCGGTTGAGGTTGTAATGGTATTAACTGTTGTATTAGTAACTACTGCGGGGTTCAAATCAAAATAAATATTAGCGGTGTTTTGTATTTGCGTGCCGATAGGTAAGTTGTCTTTCAGCTTTATTTTATACTGCACATAACCACGGCTTGCGCTATCGCTGGTAGCACTGTCGGGCAGGTTAATGTTGGGGAAGTTGAATACTACATCATTCCCAAAAATCTGTGTTATGTTTTTTGCGCTGTAAGCCAATAGTTGAAAAGTTGAAGGGTCAACATGACTATCTAAAGTATCGGTAACGCGAATGTTTAATGCTGGCGCAGTACCGGTGTTTTGAAAACGGATAGTGTAAGTAAGCCAGTGGTTAGATGTATCGGTATTGCCTGATGGGTATACTTCCTTTTCGTTAGGATCGAGGGCATTGACTATAGTAAAACAATAGTTGCCGGTATTGTTAACCGGGTTATAATCGCCATTAGTTGAAGTAACATTTACGTTAAAGCACGCCTGAGTGCCGGGAGTGGCATTGCTATTTATCTGGAAGATTAAATTGAATGCGCCGAAATTGTTCACTGTCCCAAAGTCGGCAATATTCCACGTAATGGTATCGCCGTTTACGTTAGTTGGGGCAAGCGCCCCGAAGGCGGGGCTGACATAAGTTAACTGGCCTGAATAAATGAGCTGCACCTGCCCGCTGATACCGGCAGCACAATGTGCTCCGTAAAGTTCTGAAATATCACCGGCCACAGTGTTTAAAAAAATCACAGCTGCCGGACGTGGAAGCGGGCCTGCATTAATAATGCTTTGCACACCAATATCAAACCCCTGGCTGCGACATTTAACGGCAAAGTTTTTGCTATAGGACAAGCTATCGTTTAGTGAAATAGTATCGTCTAAATAACCTGTATAGGGACAATAAACAATAAAAGGGATGTTGGCGGTATCAAGGTTAATGGTGTAATTGTCATATCCCGTTTGAAATGAATAGTTGCCCTCGCCACCGGTAAATACCTGTTGCACTAAATTATTGTTACCATCGTATAGCTGTACTTTTACGTAATTCTGTTCAATATCACCTGAGTCGTTTACGCAATCGCTATTGGCATCATAAAATACCTTGCCGCTTATATTCCAATAAGGGGTACAACCATTGGAATTATAAATTCCGCAAAGTGGAATTGAGTCTAAAGGCGGGTAACTGCTATAAATCCCACTGTAATTGGGCAAGCATGTAATACCTGTACTATCAAAGTCCAAATCGCTTATGTTTGTTAAATAAGGTAAGCAATATAAGTTGGGGTTGCATCTACAGTATAACTCTAAGTAATTTGTATTGTGTAAATCAGGAATTGATGTGAGTTGATTATGGTCGCATACTAGATATTGCAAAGTTGTAGGTAAAGCGGGTAAACTGTTAAGTTGGTTATGTCCGCAGCTAAGATAGTACACTCCTTCAGGTATGGGCGGAAGACTGGTTAATTGATTAAAATCACAGTGCACGATCTCCAAATTATAATCAGGCAAAGCCGGCATGCTGGTTAAGGCGTTATTACTACATTCAAAGTCCGTTAAATTAAAGGGAAGCGGTGGTAAACTGGTTAAATGATTGTTCCCGCAATCAAAAAGGGCTACCGCCGCCGGCAAAGCCGGCATACTGGTAAGCTGGTTATTGCTACAAAAAAAGAGGAACATCGTTGCCGGCAGGGGGCTGGGCAGGCTGTCTAAGTGGTTATTCTGGCAACCAAATTCAAGTAACGAAGGGGGCAGGGCAGGAATAGAAGTGAGTAAATTATCTTCGCAGGTCAAAAAGTGTAAAGGTGCTGGCAATGCGGGTAAAGCGGTAAGTTGGTTATGGACGCACACAAAATATACCAGCGTTGAAGGCAGCGATGGTAAGCTGCCAAGTTGGTTTAGGTTGCAGTATAAAGTATCTAAACCTGTGGGCAAAGGTGGCAAACTGGTCAATTTGTTACTTTGAGCAATTAAAGTTTTAAGACCCGCAGGCAATAGCAGCAAACTGATAATCTTATTATACTGGCACTTCAGGTATGTTAAAGTAGCAGGCAATGCAGGCAAAAATGTCAAAGAATCATTTGAACAATCTAAACGGGTTAAATTTTTAAAATACTGTATTCCCGTCAAATCCCTTATTGGCACTCCATAGCATCTCATTATTGTTGCATTGACTACAGCATTGCACGTAGTATCCAACTGGTTGCCGCTCATACACCCTGCAAAACCATGTCCTTGCAGCCACGTTACATAAGCAGTATCTGGTATAGTTACATAATGTTGCGCTTCGCAAGTATTAAAAACTGCGCAGGCAATAAGTAATAAACTGAAGTAAAGTTTTTTCATGTGCGGGGCTTGTACAAAACAAGATAATAATTAAATTTTATGAAATGAAATTCATAAAATCTTCATATCAAAAATCCATCTTCCCCAACACATAAATATTAAACACAAAAAATAAATATATGTAAAACCACAGTCCATCAACAAAATGCCAGTAAGTGCATAGTAAGCCAACTTTCATTTTACTAAAAGGGTCCGATTCGAATAGCAATAACTTTACGGGGTCATTTTTAGTATCAATGGCCTTTACCGAAAACCATAGTAATAAAACTACACCTACTATTAAGTGCATTAAATGCAATCCGGATATAATATATAAGTAGGCACCGGCAATATTATTGGTGAGTTTAATGCCCGATGCAGTTAATTCTTTCCAGGCAACTATTTGGAAAAAAGTAAAAGCCATGCCCAAACCTGCCGTAACAAACAGGCCGTACATATAACCCTCCCAATCATCGCGCATTACAGCTTTTCGGGTTTGGCTAATGCTATAACTCGAAACCAAAATGATAATGGTATTGGCGTGGAAAAGCAGCGGAAGGCTGAATTTGTTAAAATTAGTGCCAAAAGTGGTAGCGAAGTAGGATATGGTAAGGAATAAGAATGCTGAACTAATGCCTACTAAAACCAAGTAAGTAAACACGCGGGGAGGGTAATATTTAAGGCGCAGGCGCATTTGAGCCTGAATCTCTTCTTTATCGGTTGCTTTTGTGGTTTTTGACACAAAATTTAGTTTAGACCAAATCTAAATAATTCTCAAATTGGATTACCTTTGCACACTCTTTAAAAACAAGGGGTAAGGCTCGTTTGTTTTATCAAAGACTAAAGGTGGAAATGGACAGGGTTATCGAATGCCACCAACACAAATATACTAATAAAGGAAGATCAAAAAAATCATGGCTGATAGCGATAAAATAATTGACGAAGTAACCACCAGCGATTATAAGTATGGTTTCGTTACCAATATCGAACAGGAGATTGCTGCTAAAGGTTTGAGCGAAGAAACAGTGCGTTTTATTTCTCAAAAAAAAGGCGAGCCTGAGTGGATGTTGGAATGGAGGCTAAAGGCTTTTCGCGCTTGGCTTAAAATGGAGCAGCCGAAGTGGCAAAATGTTCAGTTTCCCGATATCAATTTTCAGGATATTATTTATTACGCAGTTGCGAAGAAGAAAAAGCAAATAAACAGCCTTGATGACTTAGATCCTGAAATTAGGGCCACTTATGAAAAGCTTGGCATTCCCATTCAGGAGCAAAAAATATTAGCAGGCGTAGCGGTTGATTATGTAATGGATTCGGAAAGTGTAATCACCACCTTTCGCGAATCGTTGAAAGAAAAGGGAATTATTTTCTGTTCAATTTCCGAAGCCATTCGAGAGTATCCTGATTTAGTAAAACAATATTTGGGCACAGTAGTACCGGTACGCGATAATTATTATTCGGCTTTAAACGCAGCAGTGTTTAGCGATGGTAGTTTCGTTTATATCCCAAAAGGCACCCGTTGCCCAATGGAACTTTCAACCTATTTCAGAATTAATGCTGAAAACACCGGCCAGTTTGAACGCACATTGATTATTGCCGATGAAGGCAGCTATGTTTCGTATCTGGAAGGTTGCACTGCACCTATGCGCGATGAAAACCAACTACACGCCGCAGTGGTGGAGCTGATTACACATGATAACGCTGAAATAAAATATTCAACTATTCAAAACTGGTACCCGGGCGATAAGCAAGGCAAAGGCGGCATCTACAACTTTGTTACTAAGCGCGGTTTATGCCAGGGCGTAAATTCGAAAATAAGCTGGACACAGGTGGAGACCGGTAGCTCTGTTACCTGGAAATACCCTGGTTGTATTTTGAAAGGCGATAATTCTATCGGCGAATTTTATTCGGTTGCAGTAACTAACAATTACCAGCAGGCCGATACCGGTACCAAAATGATACACATAGGCAAAAATACCCGCAGCCGTATTGTAAGCAAAGGTATTTCAGCAGGCCACAGCAATAATTCGTACCGGGGTTTGGTGCAAATACATAGAACTGCTGCTAATGCCTATAACTCATCGCAATGCGATAGCTTATTGATTGGCGATAAATGCGGCGCGCATACTTTCCCTTATCTGGAAGTAAAAAATAATTCGGCTAAGGTGGAGCATGAGGCAACAACATCAAAAATTGGTGAAGACCTTTTATTTTATTGCAACCAACGCGGCTTAACCAGCGAAGAAGCGGTGAGTATGATTATAAACGGTTATTGTAAAGAAGTATTTAAACAATTGCCAATGGAGTTTGCAGTAGAAGCGCAAAAACTGTTGGGTATTTCATTAGAGGGAAGTGTAGGATAAATTTGCGGGTATGATTTTACGTCTTTATAGTTTATATCAAACAGGTAAAACTGTTTACTCAAAACTCCTCAAACCAATTTATGAAGAGTTGAGAAAAGATGCTTACGCCACTGAGACTGATAAAAGAACAATAAATAGAAAAAGAAAAAAGAAAACGAGCAATGCTGTCAATCAAAAATCTGAACGTAGCCATCAACGGAAGGCAAATTCTTAAAAACCTGAACCTTGAAATTAAGGCGGGCGAAATGCACGCTATTATGGGCCCTAATGGCACCGGTAAGTCAACACTTGCTGCAACATTAGCCGGTAGAGAGGAATACGAAGTATTATCAGGCGAAGTAATATATAAAGGCAAAAACCTTTTGGATATGGCGCCCGATGAAAGAGCGCGTGAAGGTGTGTTTTTGGCGTTTCAATACCCGGTTGAAATACCCGGTGTAAGTGTTACCAATTTTATGAAGGCTGCCATTAATGCTAAACGCAGACATTTTGGTTTGGAGCCAATAGAAGCCAAGGACTTTCTGAAAATGATGAAAGAAAAAATGGAGTTGGTTGAAATAAAAAAAGAGATGATGAGCCGCTCATTGAATGAAGGCTTTAGCGGTGGTGAGAAAAAACGTAATGAGATTTTTCAAATGGCTATGCTGGAACCGTCACTATCAATTTTAGATGAAACCGATTCGGGCTTGGATATAGATGCGCTGCGCATTGTTGCAGAAGGAGTAAATAAATTAAGGAATAAAGACACTTCTTTTTTAGTAATTACCCATTACCAGCGCTTGCTGAATTACATAGTGCCTGATGTAGTGCACGTAATGTTTGATGGCACCATAGTAAAAACCGGCGGCAAAGAATTAGCGCTTGAACTGGAAGAAAAAGGATATGATTGGGTGAAAGGCAAAACCGAATTAGTAAACAATTAACAGCAGCATAAATAGTGTAATAATATTATGAGTTTGGTTGATAACATTAATAAAGAATTTGAACTGCTTGAGAAAAACATAAACGGGCAAAGCGGTAGTGCGCTTTTTACTACCCGTAAGCAAGCCTTCTCGGCTTTTCAAAAGTTGGGCATACCCAGCAACAGGCACGAGGAGTGGAAATACACCCACATCAAAACCAAGCTACCTGAATCACTTACTATTACTGCTAAAGGGCAATTACAAGTTACCGGTGGCAGTTATAATTCGTTCGCTAACATTAAGGCTACTAAACTGGTTTTAGTAAATGGGGTTTTCAATCCTGAGCTATCTACTATAATAGAAGAAAAGGGAGTTACCGCTGGTAGCCTTAAAGAGAACCTTGCTTCTAACAAAGAACTTTCGGAAAAATATTACAATAAATTAGTACATAAATACGAAGAGCATTTTTCATTGCTCAATACTGCCTTTGCAACTGATGGCGCTTTTATCCATGTAAAGAAAGGAACACAGGCTAAGGTGCCCGTTTTTATCATTCACATTTATAACTCGCCCGAAAATTTTGCGCAAAGCAGAAACTTAATTGTTGTTGAAGAAGGCGCTGATATAAATATTGTAGTTGATTTTCAGAATGCAGGAGCGGCATCATTTTACAATCACGTTTCGGAAGTTTTTATTGGTAAAAACGCCTCTGCAAATGTAGTTAAGCTGCAAACGCAAACTACCAACGCAACGGCAGTTCATACTTTAGAAGCCGATGTTGACAGAGATGCGAAATTTAGCTGCACCACTATTTCGCTTGAAGGAACTTTAATACGCAACAGCACTAATGTGAGGTTAAGCGGCGAGAACACGGAAACACATCTTAACGGACTATATTACGGTAAAGGTAAATCGCTTATTGATAACCATATTCTGGTTGACCATTTAGTTCCTAATTGCCAAAGCAACCAATTATATAAAGGTGTGTTGGATGATGAAGCTGTGGGTGTTTTCAATGGCAAAATATTAGTTAAGCCAGATGCGCAGAAAACTAATTCTTTTCAGTCATCGAAAGCCATTTTGTTATCGGATAACTCATCGGTAAATTCAAAACCTCAGCTTGAGATTTTTGCAGATGATGTGAAGTGTTCGCACGGTGCGGCTATTGGGCAGTTGAACGAGAATGAGATTTTTTATTTGAAAGCACGCGGTATTTCTGAAGCAAATGCTAAGTCAATTTTAACCTACGCTTTTGCGAACGAAATTATACAAGGTATTGTTATAGATGAATTGAGAGAATACCTGGACCAAAAAATTAAAACACAGTTAGGCCTTGATTTTTAAAAATGATTGCCGAAAAAAAAATAAGTAAAACTCTGTTGGATGTTGAGCAAATCAGAAATGATTTTCCCATCCTTCACCAGTTGGTTAATAAAAAGCCTCTGATATATTTAGATAACGCGGCTACTTCTCAAAAACCTTTGACAGTAATTAATGCCATCAACAATTATTACACCCAATATAACAGCAACATACATCGGGGAGCCCATCACCTGGCACATCTTGCTACTGAGGCTTACGAAAATGCACGTAAAACTGTAGCACAACATATTAACGCAGCTGAAAAGGAAGTAAATTTTGTACGAGGCACTACTGAGGCTATTAACCTTGTTGCGGCTACTTACGGAAGAAAATTTATTACCAAAGGTGACGAAATAATTATTAGCGCTTTGGAACACCACTCTAATATTGTTCCCTGGCAAATGCTTTGCGAGGAGAAAGGTGCTTTACTAAAAGTAATTCCGATTACAGATGATGGTGAAATTATTTTTGAAGAATATTTAAAGCTACTGAACGAGAAAACTAAAATTGTTTCTGTTCCATACATATCTAATGCATTGGGCACTATTAATCCGGTAAAAGAAATAATAGCTGCGGCGCACAAAGCAGGTGCAATTGTTTTTATTGATGCTGCACAGGCGCTGCCGCATCAAAAGGTAGACGTAAAAGAATTGGATTGCGATTTTTGGGGCTTTAGCGGCCACAAAGTTTTTGCCGCCACCGGCATTGGCATATTATATGGCAAAGAAAGTTTGCTTGAACAAATGCCCCCGTACATGGGCGGTGGCGAAATGATTAAAAACGTAACCTTCGAAAAAACGACTTATAATGAGTTGCCCTATAAATTTGAAGCCGGTACACCTAATATTGAAGGTGGCATTTCATTAGGCGCAGCTTTAAATTATATCAATAATATAGGGTTGGATAAAATTTCGGCATATGAACATGAGTTGCTGGAATACGGCACCGAAAAATTATTGGAGATAGATGAACTTAAAATAATAGGAAGAGCAAAAAATAAATCTTCAGTGCTTTCTTTCTTAGTGGGCGATATCCTTCCTTATGACCTTGGTGTTTTATTGAACGAACAGGGCATTGCCATCCGTACCGGCCACCATTGCTGCCAGCCTTTAATGAACCGATTGGGTATTGAAGGCACTTGCCGTGCCTCGCTGGCTTTTTATAATACCTTTGAAGAATTAGATGAGTTGGTGAAGGGTATTAAAAAGGCTGTTACTATTCTTAAATAATTATCCTTTTACTTTGTGGTTCGCTTTAAACAGTAATAGTATTGTATTATGTCCAAACCTATCAGCGAAATAGAGAATGAACTTGCAGAGGAGTTTGATTTATTCGATGACCAGATGGATAAATACGAATACATCATTGACCTTGGCAAAAAGCTGCCACCATTGGCACCGCAATATTTGCAGGATGATTTTTTAGTTAAAGGTTGCCAAAGTAAGGTATGGCTACATGCATATATAGAAGGTGATAGAATTTTTTTCGAAGCCGATTCTAACTCTTCAATTACCAAAGGTATTATTGCAATACTGGTTCGCGTTTTTTCGGGGCAAAAGCCATCTGAAATAATCAATAACCCGCTTGCTTTTATCGACCGCATTCAGCTTCGCTCCCATTTATCTTCTCAAAGGTCGAACGGGCTCACGGCCATGATACAAAGAATGAAAACTTATGCTACAGCATTTGCATAAATAAAAATGCCGGAAGTTTTAAAGCTTCCGGCATTGCATTTTCTTTTTATGTTGCTATTTCGCTACTACGAATAATCTGCTCTTAGTTCTTACGCCGCCTACTGTGGCTGCAAGTAAATAAGTACCACTGCTTAAACCAGATGCATCAAGGGCAAATAAGTTCTCTCCGCTTGTGGTATTTCTGTATGTGTTTTCTTTATATATTTTTCCCATCATATCAAAAATTCGTAAGGTTACATCAGCTTTATTATCCAGTGTAATTGACACGTGCGATGAAGAATGAACCGGGTTAGGGAAAATATTCAAGTCCGATATACCGGTATTCTTTATATCTGCAACACCGGTAGCTACTTGAGTTTGACAATCAGAAGGCGTAAGCGTTACTGAACGCCACATACCTCTACCATGTGTACCAATGTAAAGTACTTTACAACCATCAGTATATAGAGGTTTTTCAATAATTCTGAAAACCGGCACCCGTTGCATTCCACCATTTTCTTCAGTCCATTTACTTCCATCCCATCCCCATACGCCAAGTTCGGTACCTATAATGAAAGTAGTAGAATCATGAATTACAACACTGTAAACCGGCATATTAGGTAATCCTGTAGTATCGGCTACCCATGAAGTTCCACCGTTATGCGATTCGTAAACATGGGGTTGGTTAGTAGATGAAAAACCCGCAACTGTTGCCACAATGTGGTTATTATCGTTCGGATCAACCGCAATACCTTCAATAGACCGGCCGTTGGCAACAATTTTATAAGAATATTGATTAGAAGCCGTATAAATAGCTTTTGCAGTTCCTCCTGAAGGATATTTGGTAGTATCGCATTTTGCGTTGAGGTTTGCAAAACGATATACGTAACCGGCACTGGTACCTATATATAATACGTCTGCATCAGTAGAATTAGCATAAGATTCAGCAATGCCTGTAATTGAATTTGCAAGCTTAAACCAACGAGGTATAATACCCAGATTTAATGCATCGGAGGTAAGCCAAACACCGCAATTTGAAGTAACAAACATTCTTGAGCGAACCGGGTCAACTACTGGAAGCGTATCAAGGCTATCAAGCTGTGCGGAGAGCGTTACCTGGAAAGGATATTTTGCAATATCACTTTGTATAGTAACAACATCGCCATTATTGTAATTTCTATCTGCTACAAATGGAACTGTTTTCAAACCATTGGCAGCAGTTTTAGTTTCGCCTAAATGAAACGGGGTAATAAATGGTGCATTACCGGCAGCAGCACTTGCGCCACAAGCGGAGGTAGAACCCTGGCCCTGAGGATCAGCTTTTATATCATAGAATGTAGAAAAACCACCTATTGTTGCTCCTGCGCCATCTCTTTCAACATCAGCATAATACACTCCACCAAAATAAAATCTTGGATCAATATGGGATATTGCAGTAAAGATTCCATCTCCACCAATTACTTCCTGTGCGGCCATTGGGGTATTACCTAAATAATTAATATAATTAGTTCCATTATCTTGTGATCCTCCCATTACTTCACCGGTTATTGCAGCAGCAATACCATAATTTTGGGTAACATTATAGCCTCTGTTTTTAACCGAATAGTTAGGGAATGGAAAACTACTTCCAGCATCAATAGATTTGTATATCCCTCCATCGCAGCCGACATACATAACATTAGAATCATTATCAGCAAAAACTATGGCATGCTTATCGGGGTGTATATAGTTAGGATTTACATCGCCAGAGCCGCCAAGTGGCTGCAATCCAGCATCAGCTAAACTCCAGCCTGTTTCATTAGACCAGGTATAGAAATTAACACCAGCATTATATATTTTATTAGGGTTTAATGGATTTACGGCAATAGTATTATCATAAAATCCCTGGCATTCGGTAGTCATAGGATCGAATGAAGGGCCTTTAGCACCAATGATTGCCCATGTGCCTCCTGCGTCGGCTGAACGATATACAGAATTGGTGCAGCCACTTGTAGTTGCAATAGATAAGTATAAAATACTATCATTAGAAGGAGCAAGAGCCATTTCTATTCTTCCAAGTGATCCATTAGGAAAACCGGGATTGGAGCCTGTTGTAACTCTGCCCCAAGTATAACCACCGTTAAGTGATTCAAGTAATATACCGCCGAAAGGACCACCTACTGAAGCATAAACATTCACTCCATTTTTAGACCATTTAACATCGTTAGCTTCCTGGGTTTGTATACTGTGCAAATTACTTGGAAGCTGCACAGGGCCCCATGTAGAGCCACCGTCAATAGATTCGTAAAGACCGGTTAAGGTAGCAGCAAGAATTTGAGTAGCATCGAGAGGGTTAACTGCAATGCGGTTAACAGCCGCCCATGGTGAATTTAAATTAAGTGTGTTATTGGTAGTAATATCAGGAGTAAGTAAAACTGGGGCATCGTTACTATTTAATTTATAAATACCATTACCCATACTTCCCGAGTTCATTGAAGTGCCACCTATAGAGCCCGACAATCCTTCACCGGTACCAATGTATATGGTATAATCTGGTGCAGGGCCTTGTGCAATACAGGCTATTGACAACCATTGATTCCAATTGGTAAGCCTGGTCCAAGTATTGGCCCCATCGGTTGATTTCCACATTCCACCACTAACGCCACCAGCATAAATTGTTTGGTTACTTGGGTCGCGTTTATCTACTAAAATTGCTCGTGTTCTTCCGCCAACGTTATCGGGCCCCAGTTCTTCCCATTGAAGGCCCAGCCCTGAACGCGCACCTGTTTGTCTTAATTGCTCAGCTCTTTTTATAGCATTTGCATAATACGAAGGATAAAGGTTGCCATTTTCATCTTTAAGCCTGTCGAAGCGCCATTGAGCGGCATCGGCTGCGGTTTGTGCTTTGCTAAGCCCTGATTTGCCATCAGCGCTTTTCTGCTCTAGCATAAAACTTCCCAAGCCCCCATTGTGCTGCCTGCTAAGCAAAAGCGATGAACTTGCAATAAAAAAAATACAGGTTGAAAGGAATAAAATTTGTTTTCTCATTTTATCAAAAGTATTCTGGATTACTAATAATTCATTTTTATAAAGGACAGCAAATATATGCTAAAAACCGAAAAATAATATCCGTTGCCGTGTCATTGATTTGTCATGTTTTTCTTAACAAAGATTTGATCATCAGTTAACATCTATACTAGCTTTTTTGTTCATACCAAATATTAACGCCTATTTTACTTCAAATACCATTAAAATACGGCTTATTGCTATTAAAAAATAGTGCCGGCAACTAACTAAAAGTGTGCAATAATAGTATAAAATGAATTTGACCCATATTTTAACTTTTGTTGCTATGCATCTATTATTGGTAACCCGCAATCTTATCTAATAGTTTTTCCTATTTTAGAACCTCGAATTGAAATTTAACCAAATGAAATTCAACAATCAAACTAAGTGTTTGTGCTTAGTAGTTGTATTGGGCGTTTTTTTTATTACCTCGTGCCACAAGGATCAACGCTCCGGGTGGAACACACAGATGCTTGTACCCATTGCAACCTCTAGCTTATCGCTAACTAATTTGGTTAAAGATTCATCATTAAAAGCCAATAAGGACAGCTCGTTAACGCTTGCTTACCAATCTACACTTTACTCATTTAACATTGCCGACCAGATAGTAAAAATACCAGATACATCTATTGGGCAGAAATTTACCATTGATAGCCTTAGGCTTGCCAATATAGATTTTACTTATAGTCTTTCGTTAGGCGCTATTGCAAACAACATGGCACATAGTTCTAACCCGCAAAATTCGCTTATAGGGCAGCTTATTATAGCTCAAAATCATCAACACGCACCTGTTCAAGCCTTTAGCGGGATACCACCGATAAGTTCGGTTTTTAATTTGGGAAGTTATTTTGATAGCGCCCAGCTTACAACAGGTATTCTGGATGTAAAAATTACCAACGGCCTACCAGTTACCATAAACGGCTTTTGTACCTTTACCAACCAAGATGGCACTATACTTAATGCACCGGGCACGGGAATTACTGTTGGCCCTAACGACTACGTTTATTTTCAAATTCCGATGGCTGGTAAATTTATTACGGCCAACGATACGCTTACCATTAGTAACCTGTCAACCCCTGGCAGTGCGCAGCCTGTTTTAATTGACACCAGCAATAAAATTCAGATAAATGTATTTGCTAATACATTGAAGGTATCGGAAGCTTGGGCAAAGTTTCCGGAACAGACAGTTATTGATCAAACAACCGATGTAACACAGATAATAAAAGACCGGAAACTTACTTACATTGAAGCACATACTGGAGATCTGCATATTCATATTGCCAATTCAGTGCCACAGCCTCTTTATTTGCAGTATACTTTGGTTGGTGCATTTAATAATTTGGGTCAGCCGCTTATTGAATATACTACTGTGCCGCCCGCACCTCCTGGTTCTTTTTCGGCTATTGATACGGTAATTAATATAACCGGTTACTCGATTAATCTTACTGGCAAAAATGGTTCGGCTTTTAATACTTATACCCAACGTATAATTGCGCGCATTGAGTCTACCGGGCAAACACAGCATATTACTACTGCTGATAGTTTGAATATTCAATACAAATTAGAAGGAATTACACCGAATTACCTGAAGGGCTATGCCGGCACAGATGATATTACCGCGAATGACAGCGCTGCGTTTTCTTTTCTCAATATTTTTAAAAGCGGCTCCATCAATCTTCAAGATGTTAATATGAACTTTAATATTATTAACGGAGTGGGGGTTGGGGGACAGGTAAAAATAAATGGTTTGCAGGCCTACAGCCCCATTAATGGAATGCGAACTCTTACATCATCTCTTTTGGGGCAGCCTTTGAATATAGCACCCGCTACAGATTTTCCACTTACGCCGGCGGTGAGTAATTATGTGCTGAACAACAGCAATTCAAATATTAAAGACCTTTTGGGAATACTACCTACCGAACTACTTTACAATGTTGAAGTAAAAACTAATACCAATGGCAACTCGCACCAGTACCGGGACTTCGCGTATTTTCATAGTAATATGTCTATTGGATTAAATGCCGAAGTTCCACTATCGCTTATTGCTAACCACCTGGTGCTAAAAGACACCATTAATTTTAATTTAAGCAATACGCAGACTAATGTAAATTCGATTACCGATGGAACGATTTATTTAATTACCGAAAATAAATACCCAATAGATGCCAATATTACCATGGTAATTTATGATGGTAATTGGAATGCCCCGGATACGCTTTTTATTAACCAAACTATTGCGGCGGCTGACTTGGATAATTCATGCAGGGCCAACCAGCCTAAGAAGAGTGTGCTTCAGAAATTTGTTGACCAGAACGTAGTAAACAAACTTAAACAAGGCCAGTATGCTATAATAACTGCTGACTTTTCAACTCCATCGAGTAATACTTTGTGTAACGGGCAGCATTTAAAAATATATAGCGATTATACATTGGGCATTACCCTATCGGCTAAATTTAATTACCAGGTGGGCACCAAATTTTGAACCGGCGAAATAAGTGATAAGATTCATGAAAAAAGTTTTTCTCGTTTTGTTTTTTATAAGCCGTTTCTCATCAGGTTTTACACAAGATTCTACTGCTGTTCCTCATCACCATAAACATTTTGCAAAAATAATTCACACTTCTAGTGCGCCAATAAACAATGGTTACCGGCTTTACAATTACACTTCGCCCTCAATCAATAATACATTTAATGATAATATAAAAAGCGGAACCTTAAACCGCATTGATGTAGATTTTGATTTTTATGCCAACTCAAACAGCGTACCGGCCAGTTTTGGTTACGATATGATTTTCAATTATTTTATTTCGGATGCATTGAAAAACCGAACTGATAGGATGATTGGAAAAACGATGAAGTTTGAAGAATACATGAAAACCGGTATTACCTACAAGCATCATTTTAATAGTTGGGACGGGAACCTGATTGTAGGTTACAACTACAGGCAAATGATTAATCTATCGGGGCCCAAGCAGGCTTTCGAAACTATTTTTTATGGCAATGCGCGCTTTGAAGGTGATACTGCTAATCTTAGCAATATTCATTTTCAATTTTATAATTACAATCAATACTCTATTGGCATTAGCAAAAAAATGGATTATGATAAATACCAGATGGAGTTTGGAGTATTAGGTTCGTTTTTACAAGCTATTAATAATCAGGATATACAAACCGGTGCCAATACCTGGCTTTATACTGCGCCGTACGGCGAGTATGTGGCATTAAACTATAATCTTACCTATAATTCTTCGCCGCAAGGTGCGGCTAAGTTTTTCGGTAATGCTGGTTTTGGTGCTTCAGGCGATTTGCATTTAGCATTTATGAATAACGATAAATGGAAGCTGGCATTTGACCTGAGCGATTTTGGGCTAATGAGTTTTAGAAAATCGCCGGTAAATTATTCGGGTAGTAATTATGTGGAATTTCACGGTATTGTAATTCCTGATTTGACAACCTTTAGCGCGCAAACGTTTGACACTTTAAATATTGACAGCGCTTTAAAATCGAAGCTGCCTGCTAGAACAAATAATTCTTACTCAGTTTTTTTACCCTTTCAGGCGCAGATTGTTTTTTCGAAACCTTTACTTCACGATAAATTAGTATTGAATATTGGTGCGCAATACCGTCACCTGCCTGGTTATAACGTTTATGGGTTTGCGAAACTGAATTATTTTATGAAACGTGATATGGTAATATCAGCCACTGCGGGCGCGGGGGGGTACAGTTTATTTAATCTTGGCTTCGAGTTTTCGAAATCATGGAAATACTTAGACCTTACTGTAGGCAGCACCAATCTTATCGGGCTTGCGGTTCCCTCCTATTATCCCGGCACAGCGCTTTATTTAAGAATAGCCAGTTCATTCTAATAAATATTTCTCTTCGTCTATAAATAGCCTTTTAATTATTCTTGTAAAAAAATTCGCTTGTTATCAATTACCGAAACTGATGTATTGATTATTGGTGGCGGCCCCGCGGGTGCCAGTGCAGCATTGTTCCTTGCAAAAAAAGGAATAGCATCGGTTATTATAGATAAAGAAAAATTTCCACGAGATAAAATATGTGGCGATGCGCTGAGCGGAAAAGTGGTAGAGGTATTGAATAAGCTAGATAAGACTTTAGCCGCGGAATTAAACAATAACGAAAAATTTCTTGGCTCTTGGGGTGTAAACTTCTTTGCTCCTTCGGGTCAATTATTACGCGTACCCTTTAAAACCAGAAAGCAAAATGAAAATGCACCTGGGTTTATTTCAAAACGAATGGATTTTGATAATTGGTTGGTTGAAAAAGCAAAAGCAAATGAAAAAATAACACTGGTTGTAAATACGGAAATCAGAAATTACGCTGCGCATGATGATGGCATAACTGCAACATCAAAAGACGAGAAAAATTTTAAAGCCAAAATTGTTATAGCGTGCGATGGGGCTTATTCTTCATTCGCAAAAAATTTGGCGGGTATAGCTACCGAGCCTGCACATAATTGTTTTGGATTGCGGGCCTACTACAGAAATGTGGCGGGCATGGATAACGAAAATTTTATTGAGTTGCATTTTTTGAAAGAAATTTTGCCTGGGTATTTCTGGATATTTCCATTGCCCGGTGGCTATGCCAATGTAGGCATAGGAATGCGTGCCGACAAAATGCACAACAAAAAAATTAACCTTAAAAAAGCTTTCGAAAAGATTATTAAAACCAACCCGGCTATTGCTGCAAGATTTAAAACCGCCGAAAAAATTGGCGAGATAAAACTATTTGGATTGCCGTTGGGTTCGAAAAAGAGAAAGCTATCAGGCAATAATTATATGCTTTGCGGGGATGCGGCACAACTTATAGACCCTTTTACAGGTGAGGGCATAGGCAATGCCATGATGAGTGGCATGTACGCCGCATTGCAGGCTGAGGTTTGTTTAAAACAAAATAATTTTTCGGCTACTTTAATGGAAGATTATGACAAGGCCTTATATAAAAGGCTTTGGCCCGAATTACGGTTATCATACCGCCTGCAGCAATTAGTTAATGTGCCGAGCGTATTCAATTATGTAGTGCGCAAGGCAAATAGTAACCCAACTTTGCGCGAAGCCATTTCGTGTATGTTTGAGGATTTGGATGTGCGCGCGCGGCTAAAAAATCCTGCTTTTTATTTCAAACTCCTTTTCTCTTAGCCTTTTGTGGAAAACGCAGAGAAAAAAAATATGGCTGCTACCGATTAGATTTCGCCAAAGAATATATATTTGCGTCCGCTTTAAAAAGCACGGTTCGATTCTGTAGCTCAGCTGGTAGAGCAATACACTTTTAATGTATGGGTCTCGGGTTCGAATCCCGACAGGATCACAGATTTTCAATGAAAAAGCCTATAAATCAGTAATTTATAGGCTTTTTCATTGAACGGGTAAAACATTTATCATAATTTCTTTCTCCCCTTAATTAGCCTGGACGTTCTAAAATCTTAGTTAAAACATAGTATTTGCTTTAGAAAATCAAGCGTCTAAAGCTAATCCGGCGGAAAACCAACTTACTGCAGTCCATAGCCTTCTGCCAGTTTGTTTAAAATAATAAGAGATAATTTAAACATTATGCTCACCGAAAGGGCAATTCAATTGGAGTTCGCAAGATTGCCCCCCCTATAAATAGTTTGTCCCAATAAATCTTTGACCTTCAATTTCCATGTTTTTAATTTTTCGGTAACCCCAGTAATGTAAACGTTGATATGCGTGGAAATTGCTGAATCACTTTCTCTTTTCATAATGTAAGCTCGGGAGAAATTGGAATATAATCGGCTCACATTTTTATTTTGCTTAAGCAAGGGTTCATTTTGTATCAATTCAATACTTTTTCTGAAATAAATAATAGTGCTATCCTGATTTCTATCTGAGGGCAATCTGGGAATCGATCTTTATCCTGCATCCAAAATGATTCGCTATTTTTCCAAACACTAATTTGACTATAAGTGGTTACTATAAAAAAGAGTATATAAATACCTGTAACTATTGTAATTAGTTGCGTGCTATAACTTTTCACAACAAATTTCTGAAGGAGAAAATTACCAACAATAAACAAGCCTATATAAGCATTGTATGTATAACACTCTACTACTATAGCTATTCCAATGGGATGAATTGCAATTGCAGGATTCGATAATCCTGGAAATGATTTTTCAGGATAAGTGCAAGCTTATTGATATTTTAAAAAAAGGAAGCGATGAAACGTGGGTAACATTTAAAAAAATTCATGACTATGGCAAAGAAGAAAATATTATAATTAAACCTACATTTGATGAATCAGCATTTCCCAATCAACCGGCGAATTCAAATCGCTATTATGACCAGAATGTTAAGCGGTGATTTTCGTTTTTTCAAATTCAGTTTGAGCATGTGACACCGGATTAAATGTACAATTATCGGCACCGATTTGTGGACGGTTTGCACCTAAAGAAATAGGTATTTTTGTTGTCTACCCACATAAAATCCAGCGGGCTTTTCGTCTGCCATATTCCATAGATAATAAAAAGGCTCGCCTAATTTCAAATCTGATTGCCGGTGTCGGGGGCGAATTGTAAATATGTATTACCAGTAACCGTCAAAGTATGGCTGTTAACTTCGCCTTGAAGTAAGGGATTATTTCATAATTTCCCCTACAGAATAATTCTAGCCCACTTTTAAATCTTACCTATATTATACCTTATTGAGTATTTACAATAAAGAATTTTCTGGTAATTACTTTATCATCATTCTTAACACTTACAATTACATAGGCCGCATTAACCTGGTCTATCGCTTTTTGGTAAACCGAGTTGCTTGTATATTTTGTAAACCTTCAGAACAAAGTGGACTAATAGAGGGTTAAAATAAAGAGAGTGTTTACTAACTTTATTAACCTAAAAACTTAGACCATGTCAGAAGAAAAAGAATCAAAACAAAGCGCAAAATCTTTAATCAAAGAAATA
>CAIXGR010000079.1 GCA_903919075.1 uncultured Bacteroidota bacterium
AAGCCCGATAAATGCAATAGATAAATAGAATAATTTTTTCATAATTCATGGTTTAGTTATTTCAATATATACCTGCAAAGTAAACTATTTATTAGTAAAATGCAAATTTTTTAACATTTGCACGATTAATTGTTTCGTGTCTTACTATGGCTTCAAATTGAATTTGACCGCCCATAAACCAGTAGGTCATTGAATATCAAAATGTTGCAAAAAATCAAAATAACGTCATCCTTAAATCACCTTAGCATAAAATTCTTCTATACAATTATATATATCAACTGTCTTTACTACAAAAATAATATTTTTTAATTATTGGCATATAGAACCTGCAAAAAAGAGTTTAGGCAACGCTCTTTTTGCTATCTTTGAGGAATCGCATCAGGAAAATGAACATACCCCATACCCAAGTGATACCTTTAAATTATGGTAGATTTTGCAAAAAATGGTTTCCATTTATATTAGGAGCAGTTTTTATGTTTAATTGCCTGAATTTATATTGCCAGGCAAATAAGGTTTTAAAAAAAGCCACCAAACAAAGTTCGTTTACTTTATTACCACCCGATTCCACCGGTATCTTTTTTCGTAATGATGTAGCTGTTAGCAAATATTTTAGTTCTGTTACATACCTAAACGCATATAATGGCGGTGGCGTGGCTGCCGGCGACCTTAACAACGATGGCTTGTGCGATCTTGTGTTTACATCTAACCAAAAAGGACCAAGCGTTTACATTAATAAGGGCGGAATGAAGTTTGAAGATATTACCGCCAAGTCTGGCCTTTCCCGAACAGACGGATGGTGCACCGGAGTAACCTTAGTTGATATTAACCACGACGGATGGTTAGATATATATATATGTCGCTCCGGATCCGACGAAACAAAGTGGACTAATCTTTTATATATCAACAATCATAACGGCACATTTACCGAGCAGGCAAAAAAATATGGCCTTCAAAATAACCAGCCATGTACCCAGGCATATTTTTTTGATTACGATAACGATGGCGACCTTGATGTATATCTTGTAAACCATCCTTCAGTGTTTCTTCGTTACTCATTTAATTTTTATGCCTTTACCGATTCTCAACTTAATAGCTTGGGTAAAGACCGGTTGATGGAAAACATTGGTGATACTTTTGTTGATGTAAGTGATAAGGCAGGAATTAACCCCCAACTTTCGTACGGGCTTAGTGCCGGCGTTGCCGATGTTAATAATGATGGCTATCCAGATTTATACGTAGCCAACGATTTTCTTTCGCCCGACCATTTTTATATTAATAATGGCGATAAAACTTTTACCGAAAAAACTTCGGAATATTTTAATGAAACGTCTCTTTCTGCAATGGGTTCAGATTTTGGAGATTTGAACAATGACGGTTACCAAGATTTGTTTGTTGTAGACATGCTGCCCGATAACCATTTGCGCATGAAAACGCATTATAAAACAATGCCATTAGAGTGGTATCAAAAACTGCATACCGATAAGGAGATGCAACCACCCCAGTTTGCCGAAAATTCATTTCAGCTATCAAATGGTGGCAAGTTCTTTTCGCAAATATCGCTTGTAACCGGCACCGCAAAAACCGACTGGAGTTGGGATGTAGATATTGATGACCTGAACAACGACGGGCTAAACGATATTTTTATTACCCAAGGTATTAAAAGCGATTACTTAGATCTTGACTATACCGAATTACAACGCGATACCAATAACCGGGCAGGCTATCATCATGACAAAGATTCGGTTGAAATAAAAATGCCCAGTACAAAATTTACAAACCGGGTATTTATGAATCAGGGCAACTTAAATTTTTCTGATGAAACCCTTTCCTCCGGCCTTGTTGAAAAAGCTCTTTCGAATGGTGCCGTTACAGCCGACCTTGATAACGACGGGGCGCTTGAGCTTATTGTAAATAACATGGATGATTTTGCTTACATATATAAGAATAATGCCACACAAGACATTACTAAGCATTTTTTACGCATAAAGCTTGAAGGGGATAGCTTAAACAAATTCGGCATAGGTACGGTAGTAAATATTTACACCAGTGCTGGCATGCAACACAAACAATTATCAAATTCACGTGGCTTTGAATCATGCCCTGAGCAAATGATACATTTTGGGTTAGATAATATCACAAGTGTTGATAGTATAGTAGTTAAATGGTATGACCGCACTACACAAACATTATACAATGTTGCAGCTAATCAATTATTGACTATAAAAAAGAAGGACGCAAAAAAATATGTTGATGAACCTGCCACCGTCAAACCTTTAATTACAGAGGTGCACCCCAAAGGTTTTTCCAACGTGCATAAAGAAGATGATTTTAATGACTACACAAAAGACCGGCTGCTTCCGTTTATGCTTTCGCGCGAAGGCCCAGCAATAGCTACCGGTGATGTAAATAACGATGGCTTAGAAGATGTTTTTATTGGTGGCGCATACAATGGCAGCACCGGACAATTATTAATTCAGCAAAAAGATGGAAGTTTTTTACTAGCCCAACCGCAACCCTGGAAAAATTTAAACATTGAAACCACCGGTGCTGTTTTTGCCGATTTTAATGGCGATGGATACTTAGACCTTTATTTAGCCAATGGCAGTAACGAGTTTTCGAAAGATGATACATTACTTCGCGATCGGCTTTATTTAAACAAAGCCGGAAAGGGCTTTACAGATGCATCGTACATGTTACCGGTAATGAGCGGGGTTAAAACCTCACCGGTAGCGTTTGATTTTAATGGTGATGGAAAAATGGATTTATTTGTTGCAGGCCGAATGATGCCCGGAGAATATCCATCATCAAGCAGATCGTACCTTTTGCGTAATGATGGCGCACAATTTACCGATGTTACCGAAACACTTTGTCCTGAGTTAGCCAAAACCGGAAATGCCTGCGCTGCTTGGGCCGGCGACTTAAATAAAGATGGCAAACCTGATTTGATCGTGGCTTCAGAATGGCAGCCTTTAATGTTTTATAAAAATACCGGAAAAACATTTACACGGGTTTTAACTCATTCTCCTTTAGATACGCTAAAGGGTTGGTGGAAATGCATAGTTGCCGCCGATTTAAATACCGACGGCAAAATAGATTTTTTGGTTGGAAACCAGGGAATGAATTCATACCTGCAAGCCACACCGGCAGAACCGGTAACTTTATATTACAATGATTTTGATGATAACGGCGTAAAAGAGCCATTAGTAACACATTACCTAAAAGGCGAATTAGGATTATTATATGACCGGACGATACTTTGCGAGCAAATGCCTAAATTTAAAAAGCGCTTTCTTACGTATGACACATATATGCACACCGGTATGAAGAACATATTTACCGCAGAGAAAATGAAAACCTCGGAAAAATATGAGGTGAATTTTTTAAAGAGTATATGGATAGAAAACATGGGCAATTTTCATTTCAAAATGCATGAATTGCCCGACAGGGTACAATGGGCACCAGCCAATACTTTTGTTGTTACCGATTTAAATGGCGATAATAAACCAGACATTATAGCAGGCGAAAACAGCGAGGCAGATCTTTATTGGGCGGGCTTATCGTCTTCATCGCCTGGAGTGGTAATGCTTAACAATGGTAAAAATGATTTTGTGCCGGTAGATGCAGCTAAATCAGGTTTTTTTAATACAACAGTTTGCAGACATTTGCAAGTAATGCTTATTAATGGATTGAACAAGTGCATGTTGGTGGCTAACAATAATAAAGAATTGCGCGTATTTCAATTACCCAAATAATGGTTATTGTATTAACGCTGTTAAATATTAAAATATACTCTATAATGAATGCGTTCCGAATGCAACAGGTAGCAGTACTGCGTAGTAAGTTTTGCAAACATTTGCTGGCCCTCTTTCTATTTACAAGTTTATTGCTGGCTGGCTTTTATTCAAACTGCCAGGTAAGCAAAGCTACGCAATCTAAGCAAGGCCAAAGCTTATTTACCCTATTGCCCCCTGAAAGTACCGGTATCTATTTTCGTAATGATGTGGTGGATACAAATATTAATCCACTAACCTATCTTAATGCCAATAATGGTGGCGGGGTAGCCGCCGGCGACCTGAATAACGACGGGCTTTGCGACCTTGTGTTTATTTCGAACGAGAAAGGGCCCAGCGTATACCTAAATAAAGGCGAAATGAAATTTGATAACATTACTTCCAAGTCGGGTCTCACAGATTTTGGTGGTTGGTATACAGGTGTAACTATGATAGATATTAATGCGGACGGCTGGTTAGATATCTATGTTTGCCGCTCCGGTCCCGATTCCACCAAATGGTCAAATCTCTTATTCATTAATAATCATGATGGAACTTTTACTGAAGAGGCTAAGAAATACAACCTTCAAAATAACCAACCCTGCACCGAGGCCATATTTTTTGATTACGATAATGATGGCGACCTTGATGTTTATCTTGTAAACCATCCTTCGGTTTTTAATCAGTACACCCATAATTTTTATGCCTATAGCGATTCTGCACTTTTTAAGCTTGGCAAAGACCGGCTTATGGAAAATATAGGAGGCGCTTTTGTAGATGTAAGCGATAAAGCGGGCATCAATTATCAATTATCATATGGGCTAAGCGCCTGTGTTACCGATGTAAATAATGATGGCTATCCTGACCTATATGTATGCAACGATTTTCTGGGGCCCGATCACTTTTATATTAACAATGGCGATAAAACTTTTACCGAAAAAACTTCGGAATATTTCAAGGAAACATCGCTTTTTTCAATGGGCTCAGATTTTGGCGACCTGAATAACGACGGCTACCCGGATTTAGTTGTTGCTGATATGATGTGGGATAACCACAAGCAAATGAAAACGCACTTCGGCACTATGGCTTTTGAATGGTACAAACAACTGCACAAGGAGCTTCCTCCTCAGCAATTCAGCAAAAACTCACTGCAGTTATCTAACGATGGTAAATTTTTTTCCCAAATATCATTAGTGGCAGGAATAGCAAAAACCGGATGGAGTTGGAACGTAAATATTGATGACCTGAACAACGACGGGTTAAATGATATTTTTATTACACAAGGTATGAAACGCGATTTATTAGACCTTGATTATATGCAGCTGCAAATGGATGCTTCACATTCAAAGGGCTTTCGTCATGACTCTGACTCTATGCTTTCTAAGGCACCGGCCTCAAAGGATATCAACCATCTTTTTATCAATAAAGGCAACCTCAATTTTTCTGATGAATCAGTTTCTTCAGGGCTTCCTGAAAAAGTAATTTCAAACGGCGCTGTTACCGCCGATTTAAATAATGATGGCAACCTTGAACTGATTGTAAACAACACCGATGACTTCGCATCCATTTACCGCAATAACTCGTACAAGGATAGCAGCAAACATTTTTTACGAATAAAATGTGAAGGCGATAAATTAAACAAGTTTGGCATTGGCACTGTTGTGGATTTATATACCAGTGTTGGCAGGCAACATAAACAAGTAGCCAATTCAAGGGGTTTCGAATCGTGTCCCGAATCGGTGCTGCATTTTGGCTTAGATAATATTAAAAACGTAGATAGTATAGTAGTTAAATGGTACGACCGTACTACACAAACACTTTACAATGTTGCCGCTAACCAGGTAATTACTGTTAAAAAAACAGATGCTAAAAAAACCGAGAATATAGTGGCAGCGCTACCCACTCTAATGACTGAAGTTCATCCTAAAGGTCTTTCGAATTTGCATAAGGAAGATGACTTTGCCGATTTTAAGAAAGACAGATTGCTTCCATTTATGATGTCGCGTGAGGGGCCGTCAATGGCTACCGGTGATGTGAACAAAGACGGCCTACTGGATGTTTTTATTGGCGGAGCATACAAAGGAAGCAGCGGGCAGCTATTACTTCAACAAAAAGATGGCAGTTTTTTACCTGCCGCATCGCAACCGTGGAAGAAATTGAATATTGAAACTACCGGTGCTGTTTTTGCCGATTTTAATGGCGATGGTTACCCGGATCTTTATTTAGCCAACGGCAGCAACGAATATTCGAAAGACGATACGCTGTTGCGAGACCGCCTTTATTTGAACAATGCTGGAAATGGCTTTACAGATGCCTCTTATATGTTACCAGTGATGAAGGGCGTTAAAACTTCGCCGGTGGCGTTTGATTTTAATGGCGATGGGAAAATGGATTTATTTGTTGCGGGGCGAATGACACCCGGTGAATATCCATCATCAAGCAGGTCCTATCTATTACGCAACGATGGTAAACATTTTACCGATGTTACCGAAACCATGTGCCCTGAATTGGCTAAAATTGGTAATACATGTGCCGCATGGGCCGGCGACCTAAATAAAGATGGCAAACCCGATTTGGTAATAGCTTCAGAATGGCAGCCTATAATGTTTTATAAAAATACAGGGAAATCATTTCTACGGGTTTTAACCGGTTCGGCATTAGATACTTTAAAAGGCTGGTGGAAGTGTATAGTTCCCGCTGATTTAAATACCGATGGTAAAATGGATTTTTTAATTGGGAACCAAGGCACCAACACATACTTGGCGGCAAATCCTAAAGAACCGGTAACTTTGTATTATAACGATTTTGATGATAACGGCGTAAAAGAACCTTTAGTTACGCATTATTTAAAAGGCGAAGTTGGCTTTTTATACGACCGGGCTACCTTTTGCGAACAAATGCCTAAATACAGAAAGAAGTTTTTAACCTACGAGAAATATTCTGAAGCCAAAGTTAGTGATATTGTTACTGATGAGAAAATGAAAACTTCAGAAAAATATGAGGCAAATTTTTTAAAAAGTATTTGGATAGAAAATAAGGGCGATTTTCATTTTGAAATACATGAATTGCCCGGCAGGGTACAATGGTCGCCGGCCAATACGTTTGCTGTTGCAGATTTAAATGGCGATAATAAACCCGATGTTATAGTTGCCGGAAACAGCGAATCGGACCTTTATTGGGCCGGGCTATCTTGCGCTTCGCCGGGTGTGGTAATGCTTAATAATGGTAAAAATGATTTTACACCTATTGACATTAATAAATCGGGGTTTGTAAATACTATGGTATGCCGGCACCTGCAAGTAATACCCATTAACGGATTTAAGAGCAAATGCTTGCTGGTGGCTAACAACAATAACGAACTACGAGTATTTCAATTACCTCAATAGTACTATTTATAAATATTATTATATTCATATTTCATTAT
>CAIXGR010000080.1 GCA_903919075.1 uncultured Bacteroidota bacterium
GAGAAAGAGATAAACGACAAGACAGACTTTTTTGGGTGCCGATAATTATCTCTTCCGCTGCTGTTATAATTGCGTTTTTCAACTACATTAATAACGCCTCAACAGAGATGTTAAAGTCAGAGATACAAGCACAAAGCAAGGTGATAGAACAAATGAAAAATAGGATATTAGTTATTGAGAATGTCCAAGGCACTCACACAGGGGGAAAGGATTCTTTGAAGAAAGCAATCCCAATCAAATAACTTCTTTTCAATTGACGCGAAGTCTCATATTTACAATTTTTGTAACAACGAACCGGTCGCACGTAGCACGAATACGTGCACGAACCTTGTTACCTGGGTGCACTAAGGATTACTAAGCAGTCTGACTTGTTGGATTTAATTGTATTTTCGGGAGGCTTGTTAACCAAGCGCTTGCTCGGTGAAAGCCTTGAGTGCTACCAAGCACTACCAGGTATATCACTGGCATGCCCGGAGCTACATATTATGAAATTGATTGATTGATATTGAAATGAAAAACCTAAGCAGGCGCTCACTTTGAGCGCTTTTTTTATGCTCCGAAGTTTCATTTCCTTTCGTAAATTTCTAAAACCATACCCAGAATTTTACTCCCCCTTTTTCATTTTAAGCCTACAGGTCGCAACAAGGTAGGGTTTTGGCCAATTCATCAAACAACGCGAATGGGATAATTTTAAATATATAAATGTTTTCTGCATTTTGTAATCGCTATAGCATCTAGGAGGCAAGTCATTTAGGAATACGATAATCATAAAATAATTTATTTGCAGCAAGAAAAAATATAGGTGAAATTTGCGAAGTATTTCAGCAACAACATTTTCATACCTAAATAAAAGTAAACTATTATGAAACCAATTTTTTTCGCACTTAGCTTTCTGTTTTTTACAACAGTTAATTCGCAAATTACTTATGAGTTTACACCGCCTGCACCTGTAGTTAAATTTTCCACCACAAATTTGGGCGACAAATTTTTTGCGATAACCGACGCCTTGGACAGTAATTATACCATCCAGTACACAATGACGATATATAATCCTGATTGGTCAATTTACAAGACTGTTCATATTCCAGATGGATATGTTTACTGCGATTTCAATGGAGGAACAGCATCAGGCGCTACTCTCCCTATCATTCGTAGCATTAGCGACAACCTTTTTAACTCAGATACATTAATTGAATTTCTGGCTTATAAATATTCCACTGTAAATTATCAAACCTTGTATAAAATGGCTGTAATAAATGAATTGGGACAAAAGCAATTTGTGTTTCCCGACTCAAGCTTTTCAAACAATATGCCCTTGTTTGAAGTAAATGGAAATTTCAAAACAGGCTTTACTTCCGCAAACACAGTGGCCCCAAAAATATATGCTCTTCCAGGCACACTGCCATGTAATCAATGCAATTACACTACAAGTATTGTAAACCCCGATCAAAGCGGAGGAAGTCTTCATCTTATCGCTTACCCTAATCCGTTTACAAATACCCTTGTTGTTGATTACGATTTAATGCAGCAACCGGAGGGCCAGCTAACTTTAACTACAGTTGATGGCAAAGTGGTAAACACCGTGCATCTTAACAGGCCAAAAGATAGATTAGAACTGAATACTGCCAACCTGCCTAAAGGAATTATCATAGCCAGCGTTTACGATAACAACCAGCAATTGATAAGTAAAAAGCTTGTGAAGATTGAATAAAAATATGCTGCTCTTTTCAAAAACGCTGCACTTACATAGTGCGGCGTTTTTGCTTATCTCCTACCGGGTCTGCCTGTCGCCCTGCTGTAAGGTGTGAAAATTGACCCTGTAATATTCGTATCTCACCTTCTTCATTCTTGCTCAAACCCATATCGTATCGTCTCTTCAAGCACATCAACATCTACATCCTTCAAAGTTTTAAACTTAATACAATACCCGCTTACACTCGCCTTGCCTATTTTTTTCCCATAAGTTTTGGCTAAGTATGTTTTATCCTTCAGGCCAAGTACATACACCGAAATTCCGGTTTTGTTCGCACTCACACCAATTCTAAAAAACTCCCTGGTTTTTCCATTAGCATATTTTATGGTGTAAAATCCATATCCTATAGTAGGGTTAGATACAGTTTTATCCTCGCTATCTTTACCATCAAAGAACCATAACTTACATGCTGGCGATAATTGCAGGATGAGCTTGTGCACCTCCTGCATTTCACTACGTTTTGGCTCCGGCTGGCTGATAATATATTTTTTAATTTGCCCTTCTACATTCATATAAAATATAAATATATTATAAACATAATAAAATTCATAGATAAATCTCCTTCATAATTTTCCTTTTTTTGCAGCGCAGCCGGTTCTCCCGTTTCGGGAGTTAGAGGGTGTGCGGGAGCAGCAAAAAAAGAACATGCTATACACACCTAGGTTGACACTGTCTACCCTTTTAAGAACCCATATCATTGATTATCAATTATTTGATGGGTAACAGGTTACACTTTAAAAATCAAATCACTTACAATCAATATGTTGCACAAAAAAAGTGTAACCCCATGTAACCCATCCGTTTTCGTCATACTACAAATATAACAAAATTAGCTAAATTTTATTATTAAGTTTTATGACAATCATAGATGGTTATATTTCAAAAAAATCAGCGCAAATTAGCCGCATCAAACTCCCATAGTCCCCGTCTTCACTTTTCCCGCTCGCCGGTAAGTGGCAATAATCACTCCGCTTGGTGTTACAACACTCTCAGTCAATTTAAATGCTGCCGGCATCGCGCCATTATCAAACAACTTCTTTCCTTTACCAAGTACCAACGGATGAATTTTCAGCCGCAATTCATCCACTAAATCATTTTTAAGCAGCAAATGAATAAGCTCACTACTGCCCCAAACTTGAATATCAGCGCCCTTTGATTTTTTCAGCTTTTTAATATCCCCTACACTTTTAATAAAAACCGAGCTCTTCCAATCCGACTTTTTCCTGGTCTTCGACAGCACATATTTTGTGCCATCATTAATACCGGGCCAAAAGTCTGCATGCTTGGGCCAGTAATCTTCCCAAATCTCAAAAGTTTTTCTCCCCAAAAGATAATCTGCCTGCTTCAGTTCCTTTTCCACCACCTTGCCATAAACCTCGTCGTCATAAGGCGCAACCCAACCCCCATATTTAAAACCACCCGCTGTATCCTCCTTCGGTCCACCGGGCCCTTGTATTACTCCATCCAATGTAAGCATCGATAAAACAATTATTTTTCTCATGTTAATACTTAATTAATAAAGTCAATAAAAAATTAATGTTGTTAGTGTTTAATCGAAAGTAAATTACAGACATTATCGCCCTTTTCAAAATACAAATTATTAATTATTTGTATTTTGCGGAACGATGAAACTACACTTTTGGAAATCTGCTAAATATGTTCCAACGAATAAATTTTTCACCCTCTCCATCACCATATTGCTTTTACACTATGGCAATACGGTCTTAGCACAAGGTCAAAGAAACTACAATTATGGCAATGGAGATATAATGAGCACCGGTGGCCCCAAAGGGCAATATTCCTACGATAATAAAAATGATTTTAAAGCCCCTAGAGATACAAAATCCGGATACACCCCGCCAAAGCCTCATGTAGAAGGGCCGCCAAGCTATATGTACCGCGAGGCTTATAACCTGGTACAAACCGGTAGCCAATATGGCGTGGTCGACCGTAACGGCAAGGAAATTATTCCCAGCAAGTACCAGCATATCCATTATTACGAAGACCGGTACCTTTATTTTAAAGTTCAAAATTTTGAAAATAAATGGGGCTTTATGGATAATACCGGAAAACTGGTTGTACCCATGCAATATGATGATGAACCATTGGTTGATGAAGGCATTGCACTAATAAAACAAAATGGAAAATTCGGTTATTTGAACGAAGTCGGACAACCTTTAACACCAGTTATTTATGATGAAGCTAAAAGTTTTGACGAAGGTGTAGCAGTGGTAAAACAAAATAACAAATACGGATATATCGACCGCGATGGCAAAGCCATAACCCCGCTTATTTATGATGATGCTAAAAGTTTTGATAAAGGATTGGCGCGGGTAAAACAAAACAATAAACTGGGGTACATTAATAAAACAGGCGATGCAGTTATACCATGCCTATATGAAAGAATAGATTGGTCGAATAATGATTTCGCTTACGTTCAAAGCAACAAAAAATCGGGGGTCATAAATAAATCAGGGGTCATTGTAGTTCCGCTAGTTTACGATTACATGAGTGGTTTTTGCCAGGGATTAGCCTTAGTTAGCAAAGCCGGAAAATTTGGCTTTATAACTTTAGCAGGTGTCGAAACGGTACCTTTAACTTATGATTCTGCCAACAATTTATGTAATGGGATTGCGCGGGTAAAAAAGGATGGCAAGTGGGGCTATATAGATGAACATGCCAAGTTAATCATTCCACTTTTATATGATGATGCGAAGGATTTTCTATATGAGCTTGCCGCAGTAAAAATGAATGGCAAATGGGGATTTATAAATACAAAAGGCGAAATAAAAATTCCCTACCAGTACGACACCGTAGAAAAAAGTTTTAGCTACAAAGAAAAAGCCCTGGTCGGCATACAAATAAAGAAGAAAGTGAAACTACATTATATTAACCGGTGGGGCAAACAAGTTGATTAGGCGGCGTTGCAAAAAGTTTATATCGCATCCTCTATAATTACCTTCACACCCTAAGCTAACATTCCAAATTCATTACGTGGGTTTGCGACAAACTTCCCTTTATGCAGGGCAGCCGTTCTCCCTTTAGGTAGTTAGAGGGTGCAGGGTAGCGGCAAAAACACTACATTCGCGCTCCAACAAAAAGAAAATAGAATACAATGATTACGGTAAGTAACCTTTCGTTACGATATGGCAAACGCGCTTTATTCGAGGATGTAAACCTAAAATTCACAGCCGGCAACTGCTATGGCATTATTGGTGCTAATGGTGCGGGCAAGTCTACCTTTTTGAAAATACTACAGGGCGATGTAGATCCTACCACCGGGCAGGTAGCGTTTAGCAAGGGCATGCGCTCGGCTTCGCTAAAGCAAGACCACTACGAGTTTGATGAGCTACCCGTGCTGGAAACCGTACTGCGCGGGCACAAAACCCTGTGGGCCGTAATGCAGGAAAAAGAAACCATTTACGCCAAAGCAGATTTTACTGAAGAAGACGGTGTGCGTGCCGGAGAACTGGAAAACACCTTTAACGAAATGGACGGCTGGAATGCCGAAAGCGGTGCCGCCGAACTGCTCAGCCACTTGGGTATACACGAAGATTTGCATACCAAACTAATGAAAGAACTGGATGGCAATCAAAAGGTGCGTGTATTGCTGGCACAGGCGCTGTATGGCAATCCCGATATTCTGTTTTTAGATGAGCCTACCAACGATTTAGATGTGCAAACCATCAATTGGTTGGAAGATTTCCTGGCCGATTACCAGGGCATTATTTTAGTAGTAAGCCACGACCGCCACTTTCTCGATGCCGTATGCACCAACATCGTAGATATTGATTATGGTAAAATGACCATTTACAGCGGTAACTATTCGTTCTGGTATCAATCGTCGCAATTAGTGGCCCGGCAAAAAGCTGATAGCAACAAAAAAGCTGAAGACCGGATAAAAGAGTTACAGGAATTTATCCGCCGCTTCTCGGCCAATGCATCAAAGTCGCGGCAGGCAACCAGTCGTAAAAAGGCATTGGATAAAATTAATTTGGAGGATATTCGCCCTTCCAACCGCAAATATCCGGGCATCGTTTTCAATAATTTTCTTCGTGAGGCGGGCAACGAAATATTGCATGTTCAGGGCCTCAGCAAAACCGTTAATGGCCAAACACTTTTCAGTAACGTCCATTTCAACATCAACAAAGGCGATAAGATTGCCATTTTGGGCAACAGCATTGCCGTTTCGGCATTTTTCGATATCCTTT
This sequence comes from uncultured Bacteroidota bacterium, assembly GCA_903919075.1. Classification (GTDB taxonomy): domain Bacteria; phylum Bacteroidota; class Bacteroidia; order Chitinophagales; family LD1; genus Bog-950. The sequence continues at coordinate 5,965 of CAIXGR010000080.1, forward strand.
CCGGTAACGATACTGATTACAAAGGCACCATTAACTGGGGCGTTACCACCACCCGCGCCAGTATGCCAAGCGATAATTCACCCTACTTTGAAGGCGAAGACATGAACCTCATCGACTGGCTGCGTCAATATTCGCCCGAAGAAAAAGACGAAACCTTTATCCGTTCATTCTTAGGGCGTATGCTTTTTTCAGGCGAAGAAGTGTTGAAGAGTTGCAAAGTGCTATCCGGTGGAGAAAAAATGCGTTGCATGTTTTCGCGCATGATGCTAATGCGCGCCAACGTATTACTATTTGATGAGCCGACAAACCACCTGGATCTAGAGTCCATTACTGCCCTCAACAATGGCATGGCCGATTTCCGGGGCACCATTCTTTTTTCCAGCCGCGATCACGAACTGGTAGAAACCATCGCCACACGCGTCATCGAAATAGCCCCCAAAGGTATGCTCGACAAAGAAATGGATTTCGACACTTTTATAAACAGCGAAGTAGTTGCCGCACAAAGAGAAGAATTGCACAAGAAGAAAAAATAAAATCCAAAAAAAAGAACCACAGAAAAATATCTCTGTGGTTCTCCTCCTATTTTCTCTGCATTTTTTCTCTGTGGTTATTCCTCTATGCATTTACAAATCACAAATCAAAACGGCAACTTAAACCCCTTCGTTGCATTCTTCAGTTGATCGGCGGCGTCTTTAGCTGCTTTATCCCCTTTTTCCTGAAGCAGTTTTTTTGCTTCATCCATTGCCTTTTGTTTTAATTCGTCAGCCGCTTGCTTCGCCATATCACCGGTCGAAAGCCCCGCACCACCAACTTTAGATATTGCTACTGTTGGCTTGGCTACCGTGCCGCCTACCTTCAAAAACACATTCAGTGTTTCTGGCAATTTAGGCGTAAAGCCCGGTATCTTAGGTATCATGTTCAACAGGTTCGATGCCTGGCCCATATCTTTTGTTGGCACATCAAAACGCACATCGTAATCTACCGACTCGTCAAATCCGTTCGAACCTTGCAGATTCATAGCATAGCCTCCGCCAAACTTAAGGTCCATAGGGTCAACATTCACACGCCCATTGCTAAATTTTATGTTGGTAGTTGCATTAGTAATAACCAAATTATCCAACTGTTTAACTTTAGTTGTCTCAGCTATTTTTTGCAATATGGGCAGCCCCACAACTTTTGCAGAAGGTATAGTCGCCTTCCCTCCTCCCTGCAACGAGTTGTAATCAACACTCATATCTTCTTTCAAGTTACCGGTACCGGCCAGATTTGATGAAAAATTACCCTGTATGTATTTCATTACAGGTGCTATTTTTTGCGCCATGCCTACAGCATTATAGGTTTGTGTCATATCAAAATTCTTAATATCATAACTGAAGGTAACTTTTGGTTTAGATGTTCCCTTGGTGCTGTACAGCGCGCTAATATTAGCTGTGCCGCCCAGTAAACTTGCCATCAGGTTTTGCAGATGTATAGATTCATCAAACACATGCACCGTTCCTTTTACATTGGCTAGCTCCAGTTTATCATAAAGTATTTTTCCAAAGGTTGAATTAATTGTAAAATCTATTCCTTTGGGCACAGGGTAATATTGTGTAGCGGTAGCCTTAGCATCAGCAGGTGCAGCTTTTTTGGCAGGCTTGGTTTTATCGTCTTTAGTCATCCACTCATTAGCATCAAACTTGTTCGACTTCAATGTCAAATATCCACCCAAGCTTCCCTTATTAAAAAGATACCCAACAAAATTATCCAACGAACCGGTAGCACTAAAATCGCTTTTGCCCAACACTGCTTCCAGTTTATCTAAAGATACTTTTTGCGGATTGAACGTTAAGCCAAACGCCGAAACATTTACCGGCATGGGTGTTTCCTTACTATCATATATCAAATTAGTAACCTTTAAATTGCCCGATGCATTAATGGCTTTATAGTTTTTATTATTTACATCGCTCATTTTTCCTTTAAAATCAATCACAGCTTCCAAAATGCCGTCAATTTTATTCAATCCTTCCATAGGGTACAACTTCGGCACATTTTCAAGGTCCAGGCGGCCTTTTATTTTAGCATCTATGTTTGGGTCCGATATCGGTCTGCTAACGTGTATCGCAGCATCTATCGGGTCGGTCCCAATCTCAGCGTGTAGTTTCGAAATATCAACCACCATCAGGTCAAGTACGCCTTGTGGCTTGGCAATATTCATCGCAATATTTACACCGGTAACCGCAGTAGGCAGCGAAGGATACTGAAACATAGCATTATCTACTTTCAGGTTTAAATTAATAGCGGGCATGTTCTCATTAGCATAAGTTCCTTTCACATTACCATCCAGTGCTAGCGAACCTGATGTTTTCAGCTTGTCGAAATCCTTTTTAAAAATGGCCGGTATTAACGACAGTATACTTTTAAATTCCGATTTCTTCGATTTAAAAGTCACATCCATGTTCATGTCATTCTTATTCATCTGCACAAAACCGTCAAACATCAACCCCAGGTCGTTCAAATCAATTTCATTATTCTTGAATGAATATTTCGATACGCGCTGGTCCACATCAATATCATTACGTGCTTCAAGCTTCGCCTTACTTAAATACGATACCGCACCACTTTTTACAGTAACCGACGCTATACTGGTTTTAGTAACCAGCTTGTAAATATCCTGTGTTACATCACCGCTGCCTTCAAAGTTCAGGTTCTCAATTTCAGCATAAGTGCCGCCTTGTTTGTCATTATAAGTAATATCCGCTTTCTCAATCTGATATTTCTTTATCTGTAATGAAAATTTAGTCAGGGTAGTGGGCACCGACTGCGTAGTATCCGAGCTCGGCTTCATAATATCCCAATTGGCTTTGCCTTCTTTGGTGCGCTCAGCATCAATATCCGGTTCAATCAAACCCAGGTATAGTATTTTATACTGCTCACCTTTTATTACCGACATAATATCAATAGATACCTGCACACTTTTTACGGCCAGCAGGGTATCTCCCTTAAACTCGTCAATACCGGTAACGCTCAATCCGTTTAATCCAAAACTAAAGTTCGGGAACGAGCGAAAAAGCGATACGTCGTAATTGGCGTAATCAACTTTAGCGTTTACCTCTTTGTTGATGGCATCTTTAATAGCTGCGTTAATTTTATCTTTAAACACATACGGAATAGCAACAAGCGCCACTATTACCAACACAAAAAATACGGCCACGCCGATTGCAATCTTTTTAATCATAAAAACAGGTTTTGATTTTGTTAATCCAACTATATGGCGAATTTAACAATTTGTATGGAACTACTAAAACACCCTTAATTAAACAATTTTCAACTTGGTGGCACAACAAATATGCCCAGCACCTCTTCAAAAAAACATTTTCATTTAAATAATTATCTTCGGAAACCCATTATTTACATCATTGGCAGTTCACCCGCCCGTAAATGCTACTCACACATGTGTTTAGCCCGTTTTTATTTAACATGTCAACTGTAAGTGCTTAATGGAAATTTAATAATTTAGTTGCTCAAACACCCCTCAGATTAATGAAACATTTTTCCCGTATCTCAGCCACTGTAGCTATTCTGTTCCTGTTCATCTCAATAGTAGCTCAATCAAAAATTGCATACAACGAAAAGTTTGGGGCCGAAGCCAATAATATTTGGCCAGGTGCCGAGCACATTTGGATAAAGCATGATAATATCATTCCTGCTTTTATCCAATTCCGAAACGGAAGCGAGCCAGATGAAGAGATGTTCTTTCTTGGCCTGAAAAAAATATTCCAACTGCCTGCCACCTATAACTTCAACTTAACCGATAATGAAAAAGACGAAATAGGGTGGGAACATAAACGCTACCAGTTAACCTTAAATAACGTTCCTGTTTCTAACGGTATTTTTATTGTGCATGAGCTTAATGGTAAGGTAAAAAAATACAACGGCTATTTATTTAAAAATATCTCAACAAGCACTGTCGCTTCAATCAGCGAGTCTAATGCACTTACCTTTGCATTAAATGATATTAATGCCGACATATATAAATGGCAAATAGCCGGCGAAGAGCGTTTTTTAAAAACGCAAACAAAAAACCCTGCCGCAAGTTATTATCCGAAAGGGGAATTAAGTGTTTTGCAAATTGGCGATAATTCTTCCAATCAATTTAAGCTGGCGTGGAAGTTCGATGTTTTTGCAGCTGAACCTTTAAGTCGCAATTATGTATATGTAGATGCAAACACCGGCGAGGTTTTGAAAAAAACATCCCGCATCTGCAACTCCAATGCAAATGGAACAGCTATTACAGCTTATAGGGGCTCGCGGGCCATTGTTGCAGATAGCTACAACGGGCAATATCGTTTGTACGAAACTACGCGCGGGCAAGGTATCCATACCCTTAATATGCAGCAGGGTACCAACTACGGGGCAGCAGTTGAATTTTTGGATGGCAATAATAACTGGAACAATGTAAACGCTAATCAAGATCAATATGCAGGCGATGCGCATTGGGGTGCCGAAATGACTTATGATTTTTATAAGTCAATGGGACGAAACTCTATTGATGATAATGGATTTTTCCTTACCCTTTATGTACACTACGATGTTGGCTATCTGAACGCATTTTGGGATGGACAGGAAATGAATTTTGGAGATGGAAGCAGTGGCTATACCCCTTTAACTTCTTTAGATATTACCGGCCACGAAATTTCTCACGGCCTTGACCAATTTACTGCTAATCTCGATTACCAATACGAGTCTGGAGCATTAAATGAATCGTTTAGCGATATTTTTGGAACGGCTGTGGAATGGTTCGCCGATTCTACACGCGGTAACTGGCTAATAGGCGAAGATATAGGCAGTGCGTTCCGCTCCATGTCCGATCCCAAAAGTTATGGCGACCCCAATACCTATCAAGGGCAATATTGGTACACCGGTACATATGATAATGGCGGAGTGCACACCAACAGCAATGTTCAAAATTTTTGGGATTATATACTAGCCACCGGTGGTAGCGGCACTAATGATATAGGCAGTACTTATAATGTAACAGGTATTACCCGCCATAAAGCTACGGCTATTGCTTGGCGAAACATGGTGAATTATCTTACCAATGCTGCCGATTATGCAGATTCAAGATTCTATTCAATACAAGCCGCCACTGATTTGTATGGCCCTTGTTCGCAGGAAGTAATCAGCACCACAAAAGCTTGGTACGCAGCCGGAGTAGGTGGTGATTTTATTCAGGGCGTGCATGCACAGTTTAGCGCTTCGCCTACAAGTGGTTGCAGCGCACCGCTTACAGTTAGCTTTACCAACACAAGCTCTAATACAAATGCTTACGTTTGGTATTTTGGCGATGGTAGCACCAGCACTGCCTCTCAGCCATCACATGTTTACGATTCATTAGGCACCTATACGGTAAAACTTGTAGTAAGTGGAGGCACATGCGGTAACGATAGCATCACGCAAACTAATTACATAAGCATCAGTAGCAATAATGCATGCGATGTTATTCTTCCTCAAAGCGGGTCATATCAAATACAAACCGCTTGTCAGGGAAATGTATATGATGATGGCGGACCTAACGGAAATTACTCCGACATGAGTAGCAGTACCGTTACCATTTCGCCTGCCGGTGCAGCAAAAGTAAAATTGCATTTTACCCAATTTGGAATGGAAAACGGCTACGATTATTTATATGTATATGATGGCCCCTCTACCTTCAGCCCGCTTATAGGCAGCTATACGGGCAGCAACATTCCTGCAGACATCACATCTTCAAGCCCTTCGATAACCCTGCGTCATTCTTCCGATCCTTTTGTAAATGATGTTGGCTATGCCATTCATTGGAGCTGCATTGCAGCTACCGTCCCACCGGTGGCTGATTTCAAGGCCGATGTAACACAAAGTTGCTCCGGCGTTATTCAATTTACTGATTTAAGTACCGGCGGCGCTAATGCCTGGTTATGGAATTTTGGCGATGGCAGCACATCAACCGAGCAAAATCCTGAGCATACTTATATATCAAACAATACATATACAGTTACACTTAAAGCAACTAATTCATTTGGAAATAATACGGCTACTAAAAATAATTACATTGTGGTAAGCCGGCCCGGTGCCCCTTCAGCTGCCAACGTTTCAAGTTGCGGGCCTGATTCGTTTAGTCTTTCAGCTTCAACTTCTAATCCGGTAACCTGGTTCGATTCGTCTGGCAATGTAATTTCAACTGCCAACCCTTTCATCACACCGGTATTAAATACCACTACTGTTTATAGTGTTGAAGACACTGTCACTCAGTCTACATTTACAGTAGGCGCAACAAGCAATCAAATAGGCGGTGGCGATAATTATAACAACCCAACAAGGGCACTTAGATTTACCGTTAATAAATATTGCACGCTTGAAAGCGTATATATATATGCACAAGGCTCGGGCCACCGAACCATTCAATACCGCGATACTTTAGGTGGAATAATTGCACAGCGAATTGTAAACTGCCCCAATGGCCCTAGCAGAATAACATTAAATATCGATTTAATACCCGGCGGGCCATATGAACTAGGCATAGGAGATACAGTGGATTTATACCGCAACAACGGTGGTGCCGTATATCCATACAACGATGGCGACGGAATGGTAAGCATTACCGGTACTAATGCCGGCCCCTCAGCGCCAGGTTACTACTACTTTTTTTACAACTGGTTTGTAAAAGAAAAAGATTGTATTTCGCAAAGAAAAACGGTAACAGCTACTATCCACCCAGCTTTAAATGCCGTTAGCGGCAGCGAAACAGATGCAATTTGTTTTGGCGCATCAACTGGTTCTGCAAGTATCTCAGCCTCTGGCGGAACTCCTGATTTTACATACAAATGGAGCGATAATCAAACTACTGCCACAGCAGTCAATCTTCATGCCGGCAACTATACAGTAACTATTACCGATGGTGCTGGATGTTCAGCAACAAGTTCGCAAACTGTAGGGCAAGCAGCAAAAATTGTTCCAGCAACAATTACAACCAACGTAAGTTGCTATAATGGAAATAATGGCGGCATTACGCTTACAATAACCGGTGGGCACCCTAACTATACTTACAACTGGGGCGGCGGAATAACCAGCCAAAACCGGTCGGGTTTAACTCCAGGCATTTATACAGTAGTAGTTACCGATTCGTTGGGCTGTACTGGTACTGCTACTACTACAATTACGCAGCCCACAGTATTAAATGTTTCGGTATCAAAAACAGACGAGGGTTGCGGCTCGTCATTTGGCAGTGCTACCGCCAATGTAAGTGGAGGAACACCGGGGTATACATATAGTTGGAGCGATAGTGTTCATAATGCTTACAACCCCAACCTTTCAATAGGCGTATATACCGTTACGGTTATCGATAGCAAAAACTGTAAATCAACTGCATCAACAACTATCAATAATACCGGCGCATTAAATATAACTGGCAATGCTACGGGTGCAAATTGCTTTGGCGAAGCCACCGGTAGTGTAAGCATTAATATCAGCAATGGGGCACAGCCGTTTAAATATGCCTGGTCCAATGGCGATACTACGGCTATTGTTACAGGGCTAACTGCAGGAAACTATTCTGTAATTGTAACAGATTCAGCAGGCTGTTCTGCCAGCATTTCTGAAACTATTATACAACCAACTGCACTTAACCTTTCAGTAGTGGGCTATAACAGTGCCTGCAACGGGCATAATGGCAGCGTATACGCTCACGTATCAGGCGGAACACAGAACTACAGCTACTTATGGAATAATTCAAACACAGATTCTGCCCTTTTAAATATTGGTGCTGGCACTTATCACGTTACAATTACCGATGGGCATAACTGCATCGCCACCGGCTCAACAATAATTTCAAATTCTCTTTCACTTGTAGTAAATAAAACATTAAACAATATAAGTTGCTTTGGCAGCAGCAATGGCACTGCTGCTGTAAACGTATTAAGTGGAACACCCCCATACCATTACCTATGGAATAATGGCGATACTACAACAACAATTAATAACCTGGCACCGGGGAATTATACCATCAGTATTTTTGATTCTGTAAACTGCACCAGCTTCGACACCGTTGCTATTACACAGCCCACCATACTTTTTGTTGCTGTTGATACTGCACAATCCGACTGTAACGGAGGAACTGCAACAGCAGTGCCATCAGGCGGTACAAGCGGCTATAAATACAACTGGTTCAATAATTCAACCGCAAGTAGTATAAGCGGCCTTTCAACCGGCAATTATTCAATTACTGTGCTTGATGCAAATAGTTGTTCCGCTTCAACTACTTTCAATGTTATTGCCATACCGCCTATTTCTCTTGCTGCTACTGAAACCAATGTTTCATGCTTCGGCGAACAGAATGGAAACGCAAAAATAATAGCAACCGGTGGACACGCACCATACTCGTATTCTTGGAATACCGGTGCTTTGGTAGATTCAGTTAGCGGACTTGCAGCCGGTAATTATTCAGTTACAATTACCGATAACCACAATTGCACTACATCAACTAATCTCTTCTTATCCCAACCTGATGAGATTCAAATTGCAACTTCTTCTACTGATGCTATTGAAAACCAGAATAACGGTACGGCCACTGTAGATAACGTTTATAATGCAGTAAGCCCTTATTCGTACGCATGGAGTAATGGGGACACCACACAAACTATTACAAACTTAGGCCCCGGAACTTACACAGTAACTATTACTGATTATAAAGGCTGCGAAAAAACAGGTTCGGTATTAGTAAACTTAGTATCAGGAATTGGTGTAGTTGAAAATGAAATGTCATTTAATCTGCATCCTAATCCTGCACAATCGCAAGTAATAATAGAACTTACAGCATTGAAAGAGGGCACTACGCTAAACATTAAGAATGTTTTAGGCCAATCATTAACTTTACAGTCAATTTCATCTACACAAACTATTGTCGACCTCTCTCCATTTGGCGCTGGGGTATACATGGTTGAAATAATTCGTGGAGAAAAACAGGCCGTTAAAAAACTGGTAATAGCCCGTTAAAAAATACGAGGCCATTATTTTTTCAGGTAAGGAGAATGCCACAACTACTGATAGTTGTGGCATTCTCTATTACAGCTACTTCTTTTTTATTTTGGTTTTGGTACGCTTCAAATTTTCTCGCAATCTAAACTTTACAATTTTGGCTATCAAAGTTACCGGTAGCGACTTCTCAATTGGAAATTGAACCGAACCTTTTGCTCCTTTATATTTCGATAGTTCATTTTTAAATGCTTCTATTCCCGAAGCGCGTGGGTAAAAACCTATATGCTTTGTGTGGGCGGCAAACCAAACCAATATTCCATTCGCTTTAAAGGCAGGAATTCCATAACTAATTACCTCTTCTGCCTTCGGGGCAGCTTTTTTAATAACTGCACGAAGCTGCTTCAACATACTTTGAATTTCTGTTGGAAACCCTGAGATATACTCATTTATATCCTTTGGCTTTTTCATGCCTTAACTATAAGAAGTAGTAAATACTATATTTTCTTTCCGTAGGCCAAGTCGCCCGCATCGCCCAAACCTGGTTTAATGTACGAGTTGGGAGTTAATTCCGAATCAACAGCACAACACCAAAGTGTTACATTTTTAGGTAAATGTTTTTCTGCATACGCCAACCCATCACTAGACGCAATAACCGATGCAATATGGGTATGTGCCGGTGTGCCATGCTTCATCAACATATTATAAGTTAATACCATGGAAGTTCCGGTAGCAAGCAAAGGGTCGCACAGAATTAATATTTTATTATTGATATCAGGGCAGGCTAAGTATTCAACCTGCACATCAAAACTTCCATCAGCGTTATGCTTCCGGTAAGCAGAAATAAAAGCATTCGCCGACCTATCGAAATAATTTAAAAAACCTTGATGCAGTGTTAACCCCGCACGCAATATACTGGCAATTACCGGCTGTTCCTCAATCAGATCAACCCCCGCAACGCCAAGAGAAGTAGTTACAGATTGATTTTTATAATTCAAATTTTTACTAATCTCATAAGCCATTATCTCACCTATACGTTCCAAATTTTTCCGAAAACGCATACTGTCCTTCTGAATATTTTCATCGCGTATTTCTGCAATAAAGGTATTAAGTATGGAGTTGGTCTTATTTAAAATGTGAGTCATAATAATTAGGGTTTTATTTATTTAAGCCACGTTGCAATTTAAGATGTTTATTTTATTCACCGTTATTGATTCGCTTGCTGAACCCACCCTGTCCATACCTTGCGTAATTTATAAATTTAATCTACTTCAAACCACCAATTCCTATATCAAATATATAGATTACAAAAAACACTTTCAGTATTTAATTTAGGAATTTACATACCGCTTTAACCCCTTAGTTAATAAGAGTATTAAATACATTTTGTCTTACTCTTAATAAAAAGTCATTTGAATCGGCGATTACAAATTGGTCAATAAAGCGTTCTCTTTCGAGTTGATTAAGACCTTGGTCTAAATCTTCTTTTGAAAGACCTGAATCGAAGGCGAGAGTATTAAAATTTACACTAGTGGTTTTATCTACTTCAAAAGCAGTAGCTAAGAACCTTAATAAATTAAGATTTTTCATGATAATGTATTTTATCACCAAGGGAGTTTAGCGTCGAAAACTACTCCCTTGGTTTATTAGGAAATTAAGATTTTTCATGGCTATATGGTTTAGCTAGTAGAGGGTAGCTTTCCACGGCTTTGGCCCTCTACTTATTTTTTTATGTTTCTCTACAAAGATATGATAAATATTACTACATTTGCGATGCTTCATTCGAGGCAAATCGCTTAGTCTAAATAGTAAAATATTTAGATTTCATCGCACGCCAAATTATAAGTTTTAAAATCTACTGTTTTTGCTATAACTAATTGATAATAATGATATTATCTCGCATTTATCAGCGAAAAAGCGGGTTTATTCCTTATAGTGGCTCTATTTTTATCATATAATTAGAGTGCTATGAAATTTGATTCTTTAATAGATGTAGTTCAACATTTTTCTGATAACAAAAATTGTATTGATTATCTCACACAAATGAGGTGGAAAGGAACAACAACTTGTCCAACCTGTCAATGCACCAAAATCTACGAACTCAAAGGGAAGTTTAAAAGGTATAAATGCACCGGTTGCAAAAAACAGTTTTCTGCAATAAAAGGAACAATATTTGAGAACAGCCAAATTCCTTTACAGAAATGGTTTATGGGAATATTTATATACTCTTTCCATAAGAAAGGGATTAGCTCATGTCAATTAGCAAAAGATTTAGGAGTAACTCAAAAGGCAGCTTGGTATATGGCTCACCGAATACGCCATATGCTTTCTACCAAGTCAATGGAATTAGTTGAGGGAATTGTTGAACTAGATGAAACATTTGTGGGAGGTAAGAATAAAAACAGACCATGGAACAAAAAAGTCAAATACAGTCAAGGTCGGTCGTTTAAAGATAAGACACCGGTAATGGGAATATTACAAAGAGAAGAAGCTCATTATATACAAAGACCAAATAAAGTAGAACCACATAAAACTGTTACTGAAAAAGTAGTAACTAAGAAATCACACATAACATGCAAGGTAATAGGTGATACGAAAGCTAAATCAATACAGCCTATAATTTTTGAAAAAGTTAAGAAAGGAAGTACCGTAGTTAGTGATGAATGGCACGCATACAAAGGACTTCACACGGAATTTAAACATCATGTAGTGGACCATGGAAAAGGACAATACGCAGACGCAGAAGGTTTTACCACTAACACTATTGAAGGAGCGTGGTCTCAATTAAAAAGAACCATTATTGGAACATATCACCAAGTAAGCAGAAAACACTTACAAAGGTATTGTGATGAATTTACCTACCGGTATAACACGAGAAAGATATCTGTTCAAGAAATTCTAGACAGTTCAATGAACAATATTAATTGCAGACTAACGTATAAAGATTTGGTTGGAAAGAAGAAAAGTAATTAGGAACTTTAGATTAAGCATAAAAAAAGACCACATTGGGTTGTGGTCTTTATACAATTTTCTCGATTAGTGTTACTTATGTTCTGGAAGGTAAGTATTCCCATCACTAAAGGAAGTCTCTAAAAGATATTTCATGGGTATCTTTTAGAATTTATGCGATTTTTTTTAGGAGAAACGGAGCAACTAAGCTCCGTTTTTATTTGAAAGAAAGATAGCCAAAAATTTACAGATAAAGAAACTTAAGATACGTTTTCAACAGCTTCTTGTACTTCTTTAACAGTTGGTGCCTCCGGTGGGAAATGTTTATAGCCTAGACAGATAAGGATATTTATAACGCTCAGACAACAGATGAAATAAATAACCGGCTGTGGAGTAAATATAGGAGTATCTTCTTCAATTGCGTTTTGCCCCGTCGAGATTCCAAACATCGTTATTTTACTTGCATTAACCATTAACTGTTTAGCCTCGTTAAGAGTCTGTATGTAGAAAATACATGAGCATATAATAACTACACTTAGTATAGAGCAGGCTATAAATTTCTTCGTGGAAATTGCGTTCATAAGACTCAATACAATAATTATACCTGAACAGATAAGGGTTACAATACCAGCTCCGTTGTTTATACCTTCTACTTCGCCTATGTAAGGAGCTGTTGTCCAAGTTTGAAATACAAGGCAAGAAATTAGGCCTGAAAAAATAATTAGTAAGAGTTTTGCAGTAGTATTCATGTGTGGTAATTTTGAGATTTAGTAAAATGCAGTACAAAAAATAAGCGTAGCCATCAATCATTTTGCTTCTCAAGGCTTACCACAGCCTACATAGTACAAAAGACAACAGCTACGCCGTACGGCATATGTTGTTCTAATAAGGTACTATGTGCTACTTTGTTATTGTGGTAATTTAGAGAAGCAGTATTATTACATCATTTTAATGCGTTTTATTCATGTGCAAATATTTTTAGTGATTAAATGGTAGTTATCGCTCTAAAAATACAATAATAATGAAAAACGGATGTATATTTAGGTATAATGACACGGGTAAAAAAACAAGCGAAAACAAGAGCTACAGAGCACAATTACTCTTTTGAAGAGATAATAGAAGCCGCCTTAACTACTCCAAAAGATAAGGTGATGAAGTCTATTAAAAAAGAGAAAGAGAGCAAGAAAAAGACTAAAAAATAAACTTATTTTTTCAAAAATACCATGCTTTACGCAAAGGGTTAAAGCGGTATGTAAATTCCTTAATTTAATAGCAGTAAATATTTTGGAGTGGATTAGGCTAATTGCGCCCATAGGCAGATATTATAGTTCGTGGTTAGGAAAAAGATAAAACAACTCTGCCTTTAGTTGTTGGGCCCTATCTTTTGGTAGTTGATATTACCGAGGCTGGCAGTAAAATAGTAAATACTGTTCCGCCACTTTTGTGGTCGCTTATTGATATGGTGCCGTCCATACTTTCAACTACCTTTTTGCAAATAGACAGGCCAATTCCGGTTCCTGTATATTCCTTGCTGGTATGCAATCGTTGAAAAATCTGGAATGCTCTTTCCCGCTGCGTTTCTGGTATTCCAATTCCATTATCGGTAACAGTTATTTCTAACTTATTATCAAACTGGCGGCAATTTATTTTAATAATAGGAGAAGGACTTTCATTAGACCTCTTCGGAAAATCATTTGATGGCTAAATTATAAAGTGCGGCAATAAGATTAAAGCGTAAGGCAAAACGCTTTCGTCTGTTTCTATATTTCTCCGCTAAAATTCTGAATATTTTAAGTTCACGAATGATATTCTCAATGGTTACCCTACTGGAAGAAATAGCGTGGTTCATTTTTTTGTCTGTTTTAGTTAAGGGATTTTTCTTGCTTCTTTTCTTGGGCAATTCGCAGTTGTTATGCAGCTTTTGTATGCCTTGGTAACCGGTATCGGTTTGCGTCTTTGCTTGGGGATGAATACTGGTGCTGCTTTCTTTAAACAATCGGTAGTCGTGTTTGCGGCCATTACCGAACGCTGTGGCTATCACCTTTTTCGTTTTTTTACTGGCTATTACCTGCGTTTTGAACGTGTGCTTTTTCTTCTTACCGGAGTAATACCGTCGCTGTTTTTTTTAGGCCGTTCAATAGGGGATTCCGCAACATCTATCAGCACTACTTCAATGTCGGGTGATAATTCAAGCAATTTCTTCTTACCAGGCAAATGAAATCTTTTATCCTTTATCAGAATGTCTTCCATGTCCTGAATGATCTCACAGACCCGGCTTTCGCTAATGCCATAGGTCATACCTATATGCTCTTGCGTCCGGTATTCCCGATAGTACATTAGCATGACCAACAATTTATCTTCCAAACACAATTTAGCAGGTTTACCTCGCGTAGCATGTTTACGCTTTTGTTCTTTATGGACTTTCACCGCGTCCACCATTTGTAGGAAAACTTCACGCTTAACTCCTGTAAGCCGCTTAAACCTCTTATCAGGTAGGGTTTTAATTTGGTTCCAAAACATACCCAAAATTCCTTTCCTAAACCCAATTATTCATACACACTTTTCGACATCAAAATGTGTACAGATACTAATTTTGACTATTTTCCGAAGAAGTCTATTATACTTAATTCCATTGCTAACCAGATTCTGGAAAAGTTGAAGCACCATAACCCGGTCGGCTTTTATTTTTGGCAAGTCGGGGTAAACTACCAACGCCTTCTTTTCCTCAATCAGCATCACTATGTTCAACTTAATTTCTTGCATTAACACATTCAGGTTTACCTCCTCCAAATGTGGATCCGCATCTATTTTAGTTAATCGCAGCAAATCTGTTATAAGCATTTCCATACGCTTGGTGCCTCCCTTAATAAAATCCATAAACTCGGTTTGCTGCAGTGTGGCGTTGCCGCCCATTGTCTTGTTTAGTAAGGCGATGTATGACGAAATCATCCGCAACGGCTCTCTAAGGTCATGCGAAGCAACACCGGCAAATTGATTCAATTGATTGTTCGATTGTTCAAGCTTTACTACGTATTGTTTAATCTCTTCATTTTTTTGCCGAAGCATCGAGGCTTCAATCTCTTTTTGCTCAGTTTCAAACTCCTTTTTGGCACGCGTAAGTGCATTTGTTTTTTCTACATCAAAAAAAGATTTTAAGCCTTCAGCATATTTATGGTGATATTCCAGTGCTTGTTCGAAATTGCCTTTTTCCTTCAGGTAATTCGAAAGAATTTCATATACTCGGTTAAGCTCTTGACGGTTGTTCTGTTCAGCAAAAAGCTTTTCCGATTGCTGCAGGTTCTGAATAGCCTCATCTTTTCTTCCGGTAGCATTTAAGGTTTCGGCAAAATCTACTTTTACCATGGCCGTTTCGTAAAGCATTTTGTTGCTTTCAAAATATTCCAATGCTGTATTAAGGTATTTAAAGGCCTGTTTATAATCGTAAATGCGAAGGTGCAATGTGCCCAAATTAGCTTTTGATAAAGCAATACTATATGGGTCGTTCAGTTTTTCGTCAATAGCCAGTGCTTTATACAGCAAGTCAATAGCCTTCAAATATTTTTGTTTTTTCTCAAAAATATCCGCGTAAGCCAAATAGCTTTTTGAAAGCTTAAACGAGTTTCCCAACTCTTCATAAATCGCAATTGCTTTTTCAAGATACTCTTCAGATGAAATAGCCAGTTTCGATGAACTTAAAGCCAGCGAAAGATTGTAATAAAACGAAGCCAAAAAACCCTTTTCCTCTTTGTTCAAATCTTTTTTGCCTTCCAATTGCCTCAACCCTTTCATATAATTCTGCTCAGCCGAAAAAATATCGCCTTTAAGCTGGTACGAGTTCCCGAGGGTCATGTATATCTTGTAAATAATATCATCTAAATCTTCATCATCCAAATTGGCCAATAAATCCTCGCATAATTCAATGGCTTTGTCGTAATTATTAGCCACCAGGCAATTGTAGAACGCCAGTATATATTTTGCCTGCGCATAATAGCGTGGGTTACCTGTACTTAAGGCAAGCGCCATTATTTTTTCTGCTACGGGCAAGGCATCCTGGCTTCTTCTTTCTACAAGGCCTTGTGCCTGAGAAATAAGGTCTTCAATATCCTTTGTTTTTCCGGTGGTCGGATTCATACTTAAATATACGATGCTAATACCCAAAAGTTAGTGTAGAATACAATTTAACAATTGTACTTGTATTTGCTGAAACTTTTTTGTATCAAATACGTCTTATTATTATAGACACGCTATTCTTTTTTTTACACAATAATTTTTTGCTTATGAAAAAAACGATTCTACTCATTGTATTTTTCTTCGTTTTATTTTCAAGCCAGCTATACGCTCAAGCAGGATTATTAGACAATACCTATGGCAATGGCGGCAAGGCAACTACAGCAGTAGGCACTGGAAACAGCGAAGGATGGGGAATGGCCATACAAGACGATTGGAGCGTAGTTGTTGGCGGTTTTGAATATAACGGTATCGACAGCAATTTTGCATTAATTAGATATAAGCCTAATGGCACTCTGGATAGTACCTTTGGTTTGAATGGCGAAGTAATTACACCTATGGGCAACGGTAGCTCAGTAATATATTCCGTAGCACTTCAGCCTGATGGAAAAATAATAGCGGGCGGAACGGCCTGGAACGGCAGCAAATTTAAATTTGCCTTAGCAAGGTATAATACCAATGGCACATTAGATAGCACCTACGGGACCAACGGAAAAGTGATTACGTCCCTAAGCAACGGTAACGATAAAATACGCTCCGTTGGTGTAAAGTACGATGATTGGAGCGTAGTAGTAGGCGGCGCTTCATTCGGCGGTAGCAATATGGATTTTGCCCTTGCCAAATACAAAACCGATGGCACATTAGATAGCACTTTCGGCACCAATGGTAAAGTAACTACAGATATAAGCAACGGTACCGATATTATATTTTCTCTGGCCTTTGAATCTGACTGGAGCGTAGTCGTAGGCGGCTTTGCTTTTAATGGCCTAAAAATGAATTTCGCACTGGCCAAGTATACAGCTAATGGCGCCTTAGACAACACCTTTGGCACCGGCGGAAAAGTAGTTACTTCAATTGGCGATAGCGCTGACTTGATATGGTCTATATCGGTAGATACTTCATCTCACAAAATTATTGCCGGTGGTTTTTCAGGCAATGGTATCAATAACGATTTTGCCCTGGCACGTTACAATGGCGATGGTAGTCTGGATAACACCTTTGGCGTTCAGGGAAAAACAGTTACCGATATGGGTGGCAATGACGAAGCAATTTATGCAGTGGTAAGGCAGCCCGACGGTAAAATTGTAGCAGCCGGTAATTCCAATACCGGTGGGGCCGATAATAATGCCTTAACCCGCTACAATACAAACGGAACATTAGATAGCACTTTCGGCACCAACGGTATTGTAATTTCGCAGCTAAGCACCGGCGATAACGAAGCATACGCCGCAGTTATACAACCCGATGGCAAAATTGTAACCTCGGGCTTTGCTACCGATAATAACCAGTCGTATTTCTTTGCTGCACGCTATTTAACCGGGTTAAGCCTAGGGGTAGTTGACTTCTCAGTTTCAAACAATCAACTGCTTATATACCCAAATCCGGTTGAACAAAACGCTACCTTGAAATACACTTTGAATAAGGAAGAATTGATTTCAATTAACCTGGTAGATATGCAGGGAAGAATAGTAAACACACTAGTAAACAACCAAACACAGACAATAGGCGAACACAAACAAGCCATTCTCTTCCCTGATGAATTAGCGTCAGGCTCATACCTGCTTGTTATTTCAACCCCTAACGGAAAAATGAGCATTCAAATAGTAAAATAACCACACGCCACCAGTATCAGAGCAATAACCTATCCGGTACTGGTGGTTTTATTTTTCTTCATAAACCACATTATAATTTTGCATCAAGCAAATAAACTTTGCTGCATACCGAGGCCCGGGTGGAGGGGTTTATAAAACTAAAACTTAATAAAGATACTGTGTAAGATTCTCTTTCTTCAATTACTTGGTAGTTAATATGCTCTTCATCTAACTGCCGTTTTGCTTTATCTGAAGCATAAACAAGAAGGTCCTTCTTCTCGTTTAGCATTTTCTTAAACTCACTTACATCTCCAATATAGGCTGGTATTTGCTGCGCATAAAAAGCCACTGCAAAGCCCGGTAAGGGTGCATCATAGAAAACAAAGTTGCTGTTACCTGCATGATTTTTTACATATCGGCCCATATCATTCTCCGGTTGATATTTTAAAATTGCAGGATAATAAAACACACTGAGTAAAAAATTAAGTGCGATGAAAATTGCTACCGAAATAAAAAAAAGCTTTTTGTAAGCCATGTCTAAACCAAAAACAATAGCTAATTGGCTATTGCTCTTTGAATCGGAAATGCTTTGGTAAAACCTACGGAACCGATATGAAACATAGCTTATTACATTATCAAAAGTTTTAATTCCGCCATCAGCTTTAATGGCTGCCCATATTGCCATAGAAAACACAGCTATAAGGCAAATGGCAGAAATTATATCAGTCCCCATTAAAGAATATTGAATTAAACAAGAACCAATAACCACGCTGGCAAGCACAATTAACTGTAAAGCCGTAACCCAAGGCCTTGCCTTAGGCCATGAAGCAAGTTGCATAAAACCATTGGCCGCCATAATAGCTGCCAAAGGATACACAACAAAAATATAATGCGGCAGTTGATATTTAGAAAGCGAAAGCATAATAAGCACCAGCGTAAAGCCAATTACTGAAATGATTTCTCCATCCTGCTCCACCTTAAATTTATTCCGTATCAAACTAAATATTGCATTCCCCCAACCCAGCACTAAAAAGAGCGACCACGGAAGAAATGCCCACGCAGTAGTATGAAGCAAAAAAAATGTATCGGGGTGGTTGTTCCATTCACTCTCGCCTGTTATGCGCCCAAAACTTTGCGTCCAGAAATAGAACTTCAAACCCGTTATGCCAAATTGCTGATACAGCCCAATGCACATAGGGGTAAGCAAAACAGCTATTAATATTGCACCAACCATTAAGCGCGCATCCAAAAACCTTTTCCACATTCCTTTTAAAATAAAATGAGGGGCCAATGCAGCACCGGTAGCCACTAAACCAATAGGGCCTTTTGTAAGCAGAGCAAGCCCTATGCCAATACTCCCTAATAAAAGATTGTGCGTTTTGCTCTTTTCAAAAAATGCCGATAGTTGCCAGATAGAAAAAATAACTGCGCCCATTAATATGGTATCCGTTCGCACATCATTAGTTATCAAAAACATGGCTTGCGAACCGGCCAGCATCAGCGCCGCCATACGGGCCGTTTTCTCGTTATAGTATATTTTTGCTAACCTGTAAACGGAAAAAACAGCCAGTAATGCAAATAAAAATGCAGGCAATTTGTAAGCAAAATTATTAACGCCAAATACCGAAAAACTAAAGGCGCTTAACCAAAATAACAAAGGCGGCTTATCAAGATAATTGTGAGTTAAACAATGCGGCTGCAGAAAATTATGCGTGCTGTGCATCTCCCAACTTATTTCGGCATATTGGGCAGCATCTATTTCCATTACATCTAACCTTAAGTTAAGGGTATACACCAACACTATCAAAAACAAAATCACCCAAAAACTACGGTTGCTCACGTTCAATTATATTGCCTTAAACGAAGTTAGAAAAAATTCGTGCCCAAGACCTATACCGGCTCGTTTCCAAATTATATTCTAAATTCATGCTCCAATTTCACTATTATGATAAAAATATATTGCTTGTCGTTTTTATTATGCTCCGTATTTTTGGGTTCGGCGCAAGCTGATTATAAATTTTATTATGAGAAGGCAAAAACCGAAGCTCAGGCAAACGATTACACTAATGCCATTATTGACTATTCCATAGCTATAGGTATTGATTCCTCTCATATCGAATCATACTACAACAGGGCTATTGCTAAACTTCGGATGTCGGATTTTGTAGGTGCCGCAAATAATTTTACCCATATCATTGAGTTTAGCCGCAAAATGGCGAGCGGTAAAAAATTATTGCGGCTGCCCGAGGGTAAATACTATGCTAACAGCTACTTTTATCGCGCTGAGGCAGAGTTTCAGATGTTCAACTTCAAGCCGGCAGTAAAAGATTATTCGAAGGCTATTAAAAACGGCATAGATAGCATTGGCGATGCCTATAATGGCAGGGGACGTGCAAAAAAACGGTTGGACGATTACTATAAGCGTGATTATTTTGAGGCAATAAGCGATTTTGATAAAGGTATTCAACTTGAACCGTTCAATGCCTTTGGTTATTATCATCGTGGCACGGCAGAATTTAATGGAAAAAATTATGGTGCAGCACTTATTGACATAACTAAAGCGGTACAATTGGATACTACTGATGCCGACAAGTATTTTTGGCTAGGCATGGCACAAACCAGGCTAAAAAACTACAACAGTGCTATTATAAATTTTACTAGATCCATTCAGTTAAATCCAGCCAGAGCACGCGAATACGAAGGCCGCGCCCATGCCGAATTGGAACTAGGGCAAACTGAAGCTGCCCGTACCGATTTGGTAAAAGTAGCCAGCCTTAAAAAACACAAACCTAATATCTCTAAATCTGTACCAGAATTTAAGTAGCTTTCTGAGAGAATCATTTTTTTTCTGCACATTCTTAAAAGATAACTAATGTTGGTTAGCAGGCATTCCTATTGTAGATTATCTTTTATCTTCATCATCCAAAATTTAATACCTATGGCGCGAGTATTTTGTTTGTCATTTTTTCTGTTGGGCGTGCTTCTATGTTCAGCACAAAGCGATTACAAAACTTATTACGAAAAGGCGAAAGGCCTTGAGAAGACGAAAGATTATTCAGGTGCTGTGGTTAATTATACCATAGCCATAAAGACAGATTCAACCGGTATAGGGGCATACTATCACAGGGGCATGGTTAAATTTCAAATACCCGATTTTGCTGGCGCCATACAAGATTTCAATAAAACTATTGAACTATGCAGCAATATTGCGGTGGGCAAAGAATCGGCTGAAATGCGCGCGGGAAAATTTTATGCCAACAGTTATTTTTACCGTGCCGAGGCCGAGTTTAGAATATTTAAATACCGGTTGGCAATAATTGATTACTCTCAGGCAATGTTGAAGGCTATAGATAGTATGGGCGATGCCTATAACGGCAGGGGCCGCGCAAAAAAAAGATTAGCAGACTACTATCATGGCGAATACACCGATGCTATTAGCGATTTTGATAAAGGCATACAACTTGAGCCTCACAAAGTTTTTGGCTACTACCACAGAGGCACGGCAGAGTATAATGCAAAAAATTACGAGGCTGCTCTAAAAGATTTTACCCAATCGGTTTCAATGGATAATACAGATGCCGATAAATATTTCTGGTTAGCTATGGTACAAAGCAAATTGAAAAGCTTCGCAATTGCAGTTTCAAACTTCAGTAAAGCTATTGAGCTAAATCCATACATGGATGCCGCCTATGAAAACAGGGGGCTTGCCGAAATAGAATTGAACCGATATGATGAGGCCCATGCCGACCTAACTAAAGCCGCAAAGCTTAAAAGCCGCAATTCATCTACTACCAATAGCTTTCCGTTGGGACCTGAATAGCTTACATACTTTACCATTCGCCGGCATCAAACATTCGGCGCCACAAAGCACCCACTGCCGATTTTAATTCGGTCAAGGTCATATTTGGTTGCACCATGGCTACTTCATATTTCCCTTTGTCGGTATATAACAAGTACCCAAATACCATAGCCTTACTTGCCTCCTTTTCTCTAAAATCGCTCCTGCCCCACTTTACATTATAAAATTTCACAGTATCGTTATCTGGCTGCGCAAAGTACTTTCCCTGGCTAAACCAAAGCAATATATCAGCACTATGCTTATCAGGCCAATTTTTTATTAGTGCCGTATTACGCGCATAGCCCACCCACTTTACCTCGCTCCGCTTTTGCAGAATAGAATATTCGCCAAGCCAAATACTATCGTTTGTTGCAGCAATACCTGCCCATAAAAAGTTATTAAACAAAGTTGGCGAGGTATAAAGCACATCCGTATTAATTTGTTGGCGCTTTAACTCGCTGGCAAAATGTTGCTGCACATTATATTTGTTTACTAAGGTAAAGACCATATAAATTAAGGCAAAGCTAATGCCCATCCACGCCGTTTTTACCCGCTTCGGATTTTCTTTATGCATAAAAAAGCATGCAATTACAAAAACCATAAATGGCAGTGTGAAAAATAAATCTACCACCGAGATATTATTGAACCCAACAAGCATATGGCTAAATGGAAGCAGATATTGGGTACCGTACGTAGTGCAGCAATCCAATAGCCCATGCGTAGTAAGCCCCAGAATCCACAGCAGGTACCATTGCATATACGATATGCGCTTTTTAAAAATTGCATAAGTAAGCCATGCCAGCGGAAAAGCTATTAAAATATGAGTAAACATAGCATGGCTGTAGCTACGGTGTATTTGCAGCTTCAGTATTTCATCCTTGGTAAAAAAATTTAGAAACACATCAAAATCTGGAACAGTATCAGCCAGTGCACCAATAATGGCTGCTTTATATCCAATTTTTTTACCAAGTGTTACTTCGCCTAAAGCAGCGCCTAAAACCAGATGCGTTACAGAATCCATTCTAAAAGTATTTTACACAAAGAAATAATTTTTCCGCCAGTTTAGGCAGTAACAATTTCAATCCTAATTAAGCAACCCTTATATAAAAAGAGAAAGCCGTTTCAAATTATTTGAAACGGCTTTCTCTTTTTATTAGTGTGAAATATTTTCTCTCTTGGTATTCTTTCTTACCAGGTAATAATTACATATCCGTCTCCACTGTGTAAGCTAGCTGGCCCGTTAACGTTAGAAGTTGTTGTTGCACTGCTAAGGCCACTGATGTATGAAGAACCACCACCGCCGCATGAATATACACCGGTATAACCGTCATATCCACCAGCACCACCACCATACCATCCACCACCACCACCACCTGAGTAGTAAGAGTTAGCGCCACCACCGTATCCAAAGCCACCACTATTACCAGTAGTACCGCCCGAAGGTGATGTATAACCGGCACCACCGCTACCACCGCCGCCTTGTGTTCCGCCGCCACCACCATAGCAATATTCAAGGTTAGAACCGTTCCAGTAACTCATAATACCATCTGTAGCTTTAATACCACTAGTTCCACCGCCACCGCCTGGGAATGAACCCCAACCAGAGCTAGCTGGAATATTGTTACCACCACCACCACCGGCTACTATTACTCTGGTATTCAAATTGCCTTGGGTTGTTCTAACATCAGATGAAGCACCGCCTGCGCAGTAGTTAGAACTTCCTCCATCGCCACCGCCACCGCTATTGTAACCTGCAGAGCCACCATTACCCTTGCTACCAACATACACATATAAAAATTCTCCCGGAACAACAGTTAAAGTTCCTGTTGCCGAGCCACCAAAACCGTAGTTACAGCATTGAGCATAAGCACCCATGCCACCGTAAGCAGTAATAGTTACTGATGTAGCACACTGAACAGTGTATGTTTGAACACTACCATTATAAGTAAATGATTGTGTGCCGTGATTTTGTGCACAAAGAGATACGGATAAAGTAGCAGGAGCGCTTGTACCGCAAATGTTTCCTGCTGTTACATATATAGTATATGTGCCTGGTGTGCTACCATAATTAACTGTAGCACTTGTAGTATTAGCTCCCGAAATAATAGTAGCCCAACCTGGTGTTGTCCAGGTATAGGTAGTTGCATTAAGAACCGAACTAATTGAATATACATTATTAGCTTGATTAATGAAACTGTTAACTGTACCGCTAATAGTACCTGGTGTAGCAGGTGGAGCAGGGCTTATATTAATCGACACAGTATCGGTAGCACTTGTACCACAACTGTTAGATGCGCTTACGCCAATACTTCCTATGTAACCAGGGTTAGGACCAAAGTTAACGCTAATTGAATCAGTTCCTAAACCACTGTTAACCGGAAGTAAAACCGAAGGCACTGTCCAGTTATAATAAGAAGCACCTGGAATTGGTGTTACAGAATAAACATTATTAGAAGTATTAATACAAGCAATTGGTGCATTAATTACCGGAGTGCTTGGAACCGAAGTTACAATCATAGCAACTGCATTCGACGTAGCTGGTGAGCCAGTAACACAGCTTTGGCTGGTCGACAAAATACAAGTTACTACATCATTATTATTTAAAGTATTATCTGAATAAGTTGAGCTGTTTCCACCAACGTTCGAGCCATTTACCTGCCATTGGTAATCTGGTGAGCTAATGCCGCTTGCCGGTATTGCTGTAAACGTTACGTTTGTGCCGTGGCAAATTGGTGCCGAAGGGTTAGCATAAATACTAACACTGGCAGCTACATTACTACCTGAGTTTATTGCCAACCAGTTTGGAGAAGAAGGCGTGCCCGCGTTAAAGTTATACGCACCACAATCACTATTGAAAATAGTTAAGCCGGTAGCC
>CAIXGR010000081.1 GCA_903919075.1 uncultured Bacteroidota bacterium
ACAACAAAAACTACCATTAAAAAGATGGAAAAGCAGATATAATAAACCACTAATGAAGCAGGAATCTTAATAAATTTTACATTTACTAATCAGTCAACCTATTTTGGGACGTTACAGCAGGCTTGATTTTTTGCTACTTTTTTATCAAGAAAAAAGTAGGAATACTTATAAATACACAGAAAGTAAAATTCAAAAAAAGAAAATTTTCACCTGTGGTGTCGGTTCTCCTTTTACGGAGTCAGAGGGTGCGGGGAGCCTATCATTCTACCAACTCATACTTCCCCGGTTCAAACCTTTTAGTCCGCCTCATAAAAGTAAAAGTAAAACCCGGCCAAAGCGTTACATTTTTTCCGTTTTTATTCTGATACCAGCTATGGCACCCACCCGATTGCCAAACAGTTTTAGCAAGCTGCTTTTGTAAATCAGTATTAAAATTAGCCTGTGTTGCTTTTGTAACCTCGGCTGATTTTATATTACGTTTTTTCATAAATTGTATACACTCCATAATATAATGCACCTGCGCCTCAATCATCAATATCATCGAACTATGTCCTAAACCCGTATTAGGCCCCACCACCAAAAATAAATTCGGAAAGCCCGAAACGCTCGTGCCTAAATAAGCCTCTGCACCGTTACGCCACGCCTCGTTTAAGTCTTCACTATTCTTCCCTTTAACCGTAAACGGTATTACTCCCTCAGCAGCTTTAAAACCTGTTGCCAAAATAATAGCATCAACCGGGTATTGCTGTTGGTTGGTTAATACACCGGTTTCGTTTATTGTTTCAATACTTTCTGTTACTACGGCCACATTATCTCTTTGCAGCGCCGGGTAATAATCGTTCGATAGTAAAATACGTTTGCATCCTATTATATAATTGGGGGTCAGTTTTTTTCTGAGTGTTTCATCCTTCACACTTTTCTTCAAATATCGCAATGCAATCTTTCCGAACAGCTTCATCACATCCACATTTACCACAAACCCAATGGCCATTAGTTCGTGTAGCCAGTATAGCCGCCACCGGTGCAGCGCTCGAGTAAATGGTAAATATTTATAAAGTGTTTTTCTGAAATTCGAAATCAGTTTATCGTCCTTAGCAATAATCCACGGCGGTGTCCGCTGAAAAAGATATAATTGCTTTACTACCGGTGCTATAGCCGGAACAATTTGTATAGCACTGGCTCCGGTTCCTATCACGGCAACAGTTTTGCCTGCTAAATCAAAGCTCTTATCCCACCGCGCCGTATGAAACATTTCCCCCTTAAAATTTTCTAAACCTTTTATATCCGGTAAAGCAGGCTGGCTTAACCCACCGGTGCATAAAATTATCATACGGGCCGAAAAAGCTTTACCGGTAGTTGTGTTTACCACCCATACCGCTGCCGCTTCATCAAATATGGTTTGGCTTACTTCGCAATTCAGGTGCAAATGTTTTTCTACTTCATACTTAGCCGCACACCTTTCCAAGTAGTCCAGTATTTCCCCCTGCGGGCTAAACTGCCTGCTCCACACCGCATTAGGTTTAAACGAGTAAGAATATAAATGCGATTCCACATCGCAAGCCGCCCCTGGGTAAGCATTATCCCACCAGGTCCCACCAAGGTTGCAGTTCCTTTCAAGTATGATAAAATTACTCATACCCGCCTGTTTCAGCTTTATGGCCATACAAATACCAGCAAACCCGGCACCAATAATAATTTGCTCGTATTCAGGCTCTTTCATAAGGGTAAAAGTACGTTTCTTCCATAATTTATAAAATTCTTTTCGCAGGTGTTTCATCCCGCCATTTTCGCGCGAAGGAGGTGAAAGGGTTCCATACTGTCAACCCTGCCCACCCATAATTTTTTTGCAATAAATTCACTTTCAATAGCTTACAAAATAAACATGGTTGACAGTTGACACTTTAAAACTACCTATTTGATAATCAATGTTTTAATCTCTAAAAGTGTCAACCATGTATTCAAGTTTAAAACCAAATAATATAGTTGGCATAGCTCATTCTACAAATATAACAAAATAAGCTAAATTTTATACTTTAAATAATTTAGATAATCTCGATCTAATAATTATTCGCGCAGCGAATCATTTTTTTGTATTCCCCTCTCTACGCGAAGTGTGGAGAGGGGGGGCGAGCGAAGCGAGACGGGGTGAGGCGCGGGAAGCAGCAACTGAAAACGCAAATATGTTTTAACCACAAAGCCCTTTACCACACTCAGTTTGAGCGTGTCTAATCTTTCGGTAAGTTAACACATAAGCGCCATCGGTGGGATGAACCTCTATTACTGCACCACCAATTTTTGCAAAGAAATATCATCATCATTAACCTGCACATAATAAATACCCTTTGCCAAATTACTAAGGTTTAAAATGTGCTGCTTGCCGCTAAGGCTTTCAATACATTGAACCAGTGCACCGGTTTGGTTGAACATTTTAATGGTTTTGATATTTTCAGCGCTAATAATAGTAACCAAATTGCCGGTAGGGTTTGGGTACAGTCTAATTGAAGTTGCAACATTTGCTACCTGCGGAATACCGGTTAGAGGGTTAGCATATTTGGCTACATAATATCTACCGCTGCTGTTGGTAAACTGTCCTGCAGCATAAATGCTTCCTACTCCATCACTGCAAAGCGAATGGATTGGCCCATTAGCTGCCAAAGCATTAATTCCGCCTAATTCACTCCATGTAATGCCATTCCATTTGGCTATATAAGAAGAACCATCGTGAAAATAATTGCCGTTAGTAAATCGTCCTGCCGCATAAATATTTCCTGCTCTATCACTACAAACCGAATAAATATCCCAATTGGCAGACAAAGCATTCAGCCCGCCTAATTCACTCCATGTGTTTCCATTCCATTTGGCTACATAATATTTACCACTATCGTTACCAAAACTTCCTGCGGCATAAATGCTGCCCGATGTATCGCAGCAAACCGAATTGATCTCTCTATTAGCCGCCAGGGTATTAGTTCCGCCCAATTCGCTCCAATTGCTTCCATTCCATTTGGCTACATAATATTTACCACTGTTGTTAGTAAAAGCTCCCGCTACATAAATATTGCCCAATGTATCACTGCAAATTGAGGAAATGTAACTATTAGTTGCCAAGGCATTGGGTCCACCTAATTTGCTCCAATTACTACCATTCCATTTGGCTACGTAACATTTACCGCTGCTATTTGTAAATTCCCCCGCTGCATAAATATTGCCCGCTCTATCGCTGTATACTCTATTAATCCAATTATTAGCTGCCAAAGAATTGATTCCGCCTAATTCGCTCCACGCGCTGTCATTCCATTTGGCCACATACTCATTGCTGCTGTTATCGCAAAAAAATCCAGCCGTATAAATATTGCCCCATCTGTCACTACAAACCGATGCAATAATGCGATTAGCCCCCAAAGCATTAGCTCCACCTAATTCGCTCCATGTGCTGCCATTCCACTTGGTTACATATTGTTTGTCGTTATTATTAGTAAACCATCCTGCTGCATAAATATTGCCTGATGAATCGTTACAAACCGAAAGAATATATCCATTAGCCGCTAATGCATTTAATCCGCCCAACTCGCTCCACTGAGCGTTGACTTTATTGACAAACACTAGGCATACGATAAAGCAGCTTGAAAAAAACCGGAGCTTGGTTTGTGTAGCTGGCTTATTCATACAGAAATATCTTTATAATAAAGATACGAATTCTTACATAATCATTTCCAAGCAAGAATTTGTGTGCCGATTTCCTAAACCAATCCTCAAATAATATTCGTTTTCGATAATTCAGAATTTTTTTTGCAGGGCAGCGGTCCTCCCTTTAGGGAGTTAGAGGGTGCCGGAAGCCCAAATCCCTATCAACACCACCTTCCAAATCTGTTAATAGGCTGTTTAAAACCTGTTGATAACGCAACATCTTGTCAACAAGCAACGTTAATTGTGTATAATTTACCACTTTTTACCACTTCTAAAACCATTGGTAAATCTATGTTTTATTGAAAAGTTTGCATTGTTGAAAAATATTTATACTACTTTAGTGGTATATAGTGGTATTAAGTGGGATAAACGCATATTTTTGTCTCACTTTTAAAGAAGTAAAAAACTATGGTATTCCGCGGACAATACGATTGCACAATGGACGACAAGGGGCGCATTAAAATGCCTGCCTCTTTGCGTAAGCAATTTCCCGCGGAAGACGGTAACCGTTTTATGGTTGCCAAGGATATCGAAGATTGCCTGGTAATATATCCTATCAAAACCTGGGAGAAACAGGAGGCGCTTCTTTCTAAACTCAATCCTTTCAACTTAAAACATCAGCAGTTTATTAACGCCATCACCGTAGGGCTTACCGAAGTGGAAATGGACAACGCTGATCGTTTCTTAGTTGGTAAAAGCCTGATGAAATACCTCGGCAATGGCAAAGAGATTGTCCTAAAAGGAAAATTTGACCGCGTGCAGGTATGGGATGCTGGCAAATACGAACAATATACACAAGGCAATATTTCGAACATTCAGACTTTGGCTGATGAAGCAGCAACGCATTTGGATACGCTGAATGGAGAAAAAGAAAAGTAACAGCATTCGGATTTCTCATTAAAAATGAAGAAGTGAAAGAAGAAAAAATCCGAAATCTGAAGGCTGATAGTGAATATCATATACCCGTTCTTTTACATGAGAGTATTGAAGGCCTCGCAATAAAAGCCGATGGCGTTTATGTGGATGCCACGCTTGGCGGAGCAGGCCACACCAAAGCAATATTGCAAAAGCTGGGCGAAAACGGAAGGCTGTTAGCATTTGATCAGGACGAAGATGCATTGAAAAATGCGCCGACCGATAAAAGGCTCACACTCATCCAAGCCAACTTTAGCGAGATGCAAAGATTTTTGCGCCTTCATAAAGCAATACCGGTAGATGGTATTCTAGCCGACCTCGGTGTTTCAAGCTGGCAATTCGATACCGCTGAGCGTGGTTTCAGTTACCGGTTCGAAGGCCCGCTGGATATGCGCATGAACAGGTTGGCCGGAAAAACAGCTGCCGAGATTTTGAACGAATATGATGCCGAACAATTGCAGGAAATATTCAGCAGGTATGGCGAAGTGAGGAATTCAAAAACACTGGCACAGGCAATTGTTGAAGCAAGAAATGTCAAGCCCTTTGAAATGATAGCCGACTTAAAAGCGGTTACCGAAAAAACGTCAAAAGGTGGTTTAATGAAATACTTATCACAAGTTTTTCAAGCCATAAGAATAGAAGTGAACGATGAGTTAGGGGCGCTAAAAACTTTGCTTCAACAAAGCACTGAAGTTTTAAAACCCGGCGGAAGATTAGCAATAATAACTTTTCACAGTCTCGAAGACAGATTAGTGAAAAATTATATAAGAAACGGAAACTTTGAAGACGAACCCGAAAAAGATTTTTTCGGAAAGTTTGAACTGAAATATAAAGCGATAAATAAAAAACCCGTAGAAGCAAGCGAAGAAGAAGTAAGGCGAAACCCGAGAGCGAGAAGCGCCAAGTTGAGGATAGCAGAGAAGAAATAAAAGAATTAGAAACTATAAAAATACAATGGCCGAAGAAAACATCATCGAACAAGAAAACCCGGAAACGGAACCAAAGGCTAAGCCCCGAGGCTTAGGCTCATGGCTGGGTAAGCTCGATTCTGTTAGCGAAACAGGATTGAAAAAGCTATTGTTCAATATGCCCTTTGTATTGTTTTTGTTTTTGTTGGCCGCGCTGCATATAGCAAACAATCACCTTGCCGAAAATTATGCACGCCGCATTACAAAAACCGAAAGAGAAGTAAAACAACTACGCTGGCAATATATGACCTCTGCTTCGGGCTTAATGCACATTAGCAAGCAGAGCGAAGTAGCAAAAATGGTAAGCACACAAGGAATCAAAGAACTTAGAATACCACCCTACGAAATTGAAACACCGGTAAACCCGGAAAAAGGACACGGGCAGGGGAATTCGGAAAACTAAAGCATGATAAAACAAATTTTCAAATAGAGCTTCTAACGCTCCGGTAAAAACGGAGGTGGAAGAGGCTCCCCGATATTTTATTGTATTAAGTAAAGGAGGAAAGAAAAAAAACACACCGGCCAACCGGTAAAAATTAAATGGCAAGCAACAAAAAAAAGGAAATTCTTTTAAGGGCCTACTTCGGGTTCATGTTCATTTGTATACTGGGTGTGTCCATTATCG
This sequence comes from uncultured Bacteroidota bacterium, assembly GCA_903919075.1. GTDB lineage: Bacteria > Bacteroidota > Bacteroidia > Chitinophagales > LD1 > Bog-950. The sequence continues at coordinate 6,196 of CAIXGR010000081.1, forward strand.
GGCGCGCATTCTATATACAAAGTGTGCAGGGAGTTTACTATCGCAGCCTTGCCGATAGCCTTACCATTTTCCCTAAAAAAGTAATGGCCGAGCGAGGCAATATTTATTCTGAGGATGGAAGATTATTAGCAACCACACTTCCAACCTTCGATATCAGAATTGATTTCAAAACAACATACACGCACCCCGAAGTTTTCAAAGAAAATATCGACTCGCTGTCAATACTTCTTGCCGGTATGTTTAAAGACAAATCGAAAGAGCAATACAAGAATGAATTAATTACCGAGCGCCACAAAAAGAACCGGTATTATTTATTGAAGAGAAATATAAGCTTCAATCAATTAGCTGAAATGAAGCAGTGGCCAATGTTTCGCGAAGGCCAATACAAAAGCGGAATGCTGAGTACACAGAACGACAAACGCTTAATGCCTTTCGGTTTACTGGCTAAAAGAACAATCGGCTTTACAAATACCGATGGAAGAAAAGTAGGCCTCGAAGGGCAATACGACGAACCCTTACGCGGCGCACAAGGCGAAGTAATGGTACAAAAAATTGCCGGTGGTGTTACAATCCCTCTCGATTCCAAAGAAGGCATTGCACCGCAAACCGGTAAAGATATTTACACCACTATTGATATCGAATTGCAAGACGTAGCCGAAGATGCTTTGTTCCGCTCATTACAACACCACCAGGCCGAGCACGGCTGCGTAGTTTTAATGGAAGTTAAAACCGGTAAAATAAAGGCCATCGCAAATCTTGGCCTAACAAAAGATTCATCGTACACCGAAAATTTCAACTACGCAGTAGGCGAAGCAACCGAGCCGGGCTCAACTTTCAAGTTAGCAACCGCCGCCTCTGTAATGGAAGATGGCCTTGCCAATAGTAACACTTTAATAGATGTAGGAAACGGCGAAGCAAAATTCTACAGTCTAACCATTAAAGACCACGAAGCACCTGAAACGCCAAAGCTAACCTTAAAACGTTCTATCGAAGTTTCCTCCAACGTTGCAATGGCAAAACTTGCTTTTCAAAGTTATTCTTCAGCACCCGAAAAATTTTATAAGCATTTAGAATCTTTCGGATTTACAAAACCAATCAATATCGAATTACCCGGTGCCGGTAACCCCATTTTAGCCGATCCTAAAAAATGGTCCGGTGTGTCGGTGGCATACATCGCTCACGGTTACGAAATACAACTTACGCCATTACATATCCTTCAATTTTATAACGCCATTGCCAACAACGGCGTAATGGTAAAGCCCTACATAGTTGATAAAGTAAAAGAGTACAACAAAACCGTTGACTCAACAAGAACTACAGTAGTAAACGAAAAAATATGCAGCGAGCAAACCGATAAAGAACTGCGCGCCATATTAGAAGGCGTTGTCGAAAACGGAACGGCCATGAATCTTAAAACCGATTATTTGCACGTAGCTGGTAAAACCGGTACTGCAGTTATCGCACAGGGCAACCAGGGATATAAAAAGAGAATTTATCAAGCCTCATTCTGCGGCTATTTCCCTGCCGAAAACCCTCAATACTCAATGATTGTAGTAATTAACTCACCGGGTACGAACGGTTATTACGGCAACGTAGTAGCAGGAAGTATTTTTAAAGAAGTAGCCGATAAAGTTTATTCGCTTTCGCTTGATATGCATCAGGCAGTCAATCACAATTTAACTGCAGAAAATAATATCCCCTCTATTCAAAAAGCAAACGCCGGTGATTTGTCCAGTATATACAAATTTTTTGGTGTGAAAGTTAACGGCGCTGTTAGCGGATGGGCTACAGCTAATGTAAATGATAAAGGAGTTTCATTAAGCGAAAATGAAATTGCCAATGGAGTAGTGCCCGATGTAACCGGTATGACCATGAAAGATGCCATCTACATGCTCGAATCTATGGGCATGAAAGTAAATATTTCAGGAATGGGTAGTGTTAGGCAACAAAGTATTGAACCGGGAACAAAAATTATTAAAGGAAACACAATAACCATTCAATTAAGTTGAAGAGTTTTTGAAGAAATTATAAATTGATAATGGCAATATTGAAGGACATATTATACGGCGTAGCACTACAACAAGTAGTAGGTTCTACAGATGTGCAGATAAACCAGCTTCAACTGGACTCGCGCAAAGTAGCTACCGGTGATTGCTTCATTGCCGTTAAAGGTTCCGCTGTTGATGGCCATAATTTTATTGCTCAATGTATTAATCAAGGTGCGCGCGTAATTATTTGTCAAAGCATGCCTTCAACAATTGATAAAAATGTAACATACATACAGGTTGAAAACAGCCACAAAGCCACCGGTATTCTCGCTTCTAATTTTTACGGTAATCCTTCAGCTAAAATGAAAGTAGTTGGTGTTACTGGTACTAATGGCAAAACATCAACGGTTACTTTGTTATTTCGTTTGTTCAGGGCGTTGGGTAAAAATGTTGGCCTGCTTTCAACTGTACAAAATCAGGTGAACGATGAAATCATTTCATCAACACACACCACACCAGATGCTATTAGCTTAAATAAGTTGATGAAGCAAATGGCCGATGCCGGTTGCGAATATTGCTTCATGGAAGTAAGCTCTCACGCTATAGACCAACAGCGTATTGAAGGATTAAAGTTTACCGGTGCCGTATTCACCAATATCACTCACGACCATCTCGATTATCACAAAACATTCGAAAATTATTTAAGAACCAAGAAAAGATTCTTCGATGAGCTTCCAGCAACAGCATTTGCATTAACCAATGCCGATGACAGGAATGGAAGTGTGATGATGCAGAACACAAAAGCGAAAAAACATACTTACGCTCTCAAAACTCCTTCTGAATTCAAAACAAAAATAATTGAAAACGATGTTACCGGTTTAATGCTGGAGATGGATGGCATTGAAGTACACACAAGATTAATAGGCGAGTTTAATGCTTACAATCTGACCGCAGTTTATGCTATTGCTCGTTTGCTTGAAACCGATAAAGAAGAATGTCTGAGAATTCTTTCAGCACTTACCCCACCGGAGGGAAGATTCGACCAATTGATTTCTGAGAAAGGAAAAATTGTAGGCATTGTTGATTACGCACACACACCTGATGCGCTGAAAAATGTGCTGCAAACCATCAATGCTATCCGAGGTAACAATGAAACACTATTCACTGTAGTAGGTTGTGGCGGTGATAGAGATGCCGCGAAACGCCCGGTAATGGCTGAAATTGCATGTCGCCTTTCTGATAAAGTGGTGTTGACTTCAGATAATCCAAGAAGCGAAGAGCCGGGAGAGATTTTGAAACAAATGTATGAAGGCGTACCGGTTACCGACAAAAGAAAAGTATTGACAATACCCGAAAGGAAAGAAGCCATTCGCGCAGCTTGCATGATGGCCGATAAAGGCGATATCATTTTGTTAGCAGGTAAAGGACACGAAAAGTATCAGGAAATAAAAGGGACGAAATATCCTTTCGATGATAAAAAAGTTTTGCAGGAAATGTTTGTTGAATTAGGAAAGTAAATCAATAAGTAAGCAATGTTATATTATTTGTTTAAATTTTTAAAAGAACATTACGACTTGCCGGGTGCGGGATTGTTTAACTACATCTCATTCCGTGCTGCTGCTGCCATTATAGTATCGTTGATTATTTCAGTAGTGTATGGTAGAGATATTATTGAATTGCTGCGCAGAAAACAAATTGGAGAAACAATTAGAGAGCTAGGTTTGGAAGGCGAAACTCAGAAAAAAGGAACGCCAACCATGGGTGGTTTAATTATTCTTGGTGCAATTATAGTTCCTACACTTCTTTTCGCGCGTCTCGAAAACGTGTATATTATTTTAATGCTCATCACTACGGTTTGGCTGGGTGCCATTGGTTTTGCAGATGATTATATCAAAGTATTCAAAAAAGATAAAAAAGGATTAGCCGGGACTTTTAAAATAATTGGACAGGTAGGTTTAGGAATAATTGTGGGCACAACACTTTATTTCAATAAAAATGTAATTACCAAAGAAGAAATATCGCCAAAGCAGGCTCACGAATACAGCGCCGATAGAGTAACCAAAGTTACCGACGACAACTTTAAGGTACATTATATGGTTTCTGAAAAGGCGCCAACCACAACTATTCCGTTTATCAAAAATCACGAAATAGATTACTCAATAATATTATGTGCTTTTAATAAAAATTTATGTCAATACTCATGGCTGATTTTTATACCGGTAGTTATTTTTATAATCACGGCAGTTTCAAATGGTGCCAATCTTACTGATGGCATCGATGGTTTAGCCACCGGTACGTCCGCTATTATCGGAGCTACTCTGCTAGTGTTCGCGTACGTATCTGGTAATGTAATTTTTGCCAATTACCTTGATATTATGTACATCCCAAATGCCGGCGAGCTGGTTATTTTTTGCGCCGCCTTTGTAGGTGCTTGCGTTGGCTTCTTATGGTACAATGCTTACCCGGCACAGGTTTTTATGGGCGATACCGGTTCCTTGGCAATAGGCGGAATTGTTGCTACACTGGCTATAGCCGTTCGTAAGGAATTACTTATACCCGTTATGTGCGGAATTTTCGTTATAGAAAATTTATCGGTGGTAATGCAGGTTAGCTATTTCAAATATACCAGAAAAAAATATGGAGAAGGCAGGCGAATTTTTTTAATGAGCCCTCTGCATCATCATTACCAAAAATTGGGTATGCCCGAAGCGAAAATTGTAACACGCTTTTGGATTGTAGGAATTTTGCTGGCCGTGTTAACTATTGTAACACTTAAAATCCGGTAGTAAGAAATTAGTAGAAACAAGATGAAAAAGAGATTAGTCATACTCGGTGCGGGCGAAAGCGGTTTTGGTGCGGCAGTACTAGGACAGAAGCAGGGCTATGACGTCTTTGTAAGTGACGGAGGCAAAATAAAAGACAATTACAAAAAACTACTAAACGATTGGAAAGTAAAATTTGAAGAAGGGAAACACACCGTTGACGAAATTCTGAATGCTGATTTAGTAATGAAAAGTCCCGGCATACCCGAAAAAGCCGAGATGGTGAAAAAGATAAGAGCAAAGAATATAAAAGTGGTAAGCGAAATTGAATTTGCATCATGGTATACCAAAGCAAAGATTATTGGCATCACCGGTGCCAATGGTAAAACTACCACTACTGCTCTTACTTATCATATTTTAAAAAATAGTGGATTGAATGTGGGGCTAGGAGGAAATATAGGTAAGAGTTTCGCTTTCCAGGTGGCTACCGAAAATTTCGATTACTATGTTTTAGAAATTTCAAGCTTTCAGTTAGATGATATTGAAACCTTCAAGCCAAATGCAGCGGTGTTAACCAATATTACACCCGATCATTTAGACCGGTACGATTATAAGTTAGAAAACTATGTGGCTTCAAAATTCAGCATTACTGAAAATCAGGATGAGAACGATTATTTCATTTATTGCGCCGATGATGAAATAACCATGCAGAATATAGATAAGTATAAAACCAAGGCGCAAAAAATACCTTTCAGCTATGATAAAGAATTTGCTGAGGGTGGGTTTGTGAAAGACGAAAACATCATTATTAACCATAAACAAAACCAATTCACCATGTCAATTCAGGAACTAGGATTGCGAGGACGTCACAACGTCTACAACTCATTAGCAGCTGGGATAGTAGCTAATGTTTACGGTCTGCGTAAAGATCAGATCAAAGAAAGTCTTTCAGATTTCAAATCACTGGAGCACCGGTTAGAAACCGTAACCAAAGTGAGAGGGATTGAATTTGTAAATGATTCGAAGGCTACCAACGTTAACAGTACATGGTATGCACTCGAAACCATGAGCAAACCAGTTATTTGGATTGCCGGCGGTATCGACAAGGGTAATGATTACTCTGTGCTTGATTCAATGGTGAAAAGCAAAGTGCGCGCCATGATTTGCCTTGGGCTTGATAACAACAAACTTCATTCCGCTTTCGGAAGAAAAGTTGATGTTATTGTAAACTGCACTAATATGAATGACGCGGTTAGAATGGCTTACGGCTTAGGAAATCCTGGCGATGTAGTATTGCTTTCTCCATCATGCGCTTCGTTCGATTTGTTTGAAAACTACGAAGACAGAGGACGTAAATTTAAAGAGGCAGTGGTTCAGTTGTAAATGCAAATTTTCGATTAAGAAACAAGGATGAAGAATATATACTAATGAAACTATCGGTTAACAAAGTATTCACTTACCTACAGGGCGATAAAATGATATGGCTTACAGTCATGCTATTGTTCCTTGTTTCTATGTTGGCGGTATATAGCAGCACCAGCACACTCGCATACAAAATGCAAGTAGGCAGCGAAAAATATTTAATGAAACAAATCGCAATGGCTGTTGCAGGTATAATGCTAATGTTTTTTACGCACCTCATTGATTATAAATATTACTCACGTATTGCGCAGCTACTATGGTTGATAAGTATTCCGCTGCTCATTTATACAATGATTTTTGGTTCGCGGATTAATGATGCCAGCCGGTGGATAACGCTACCGGTAGTTGGTTTAACCTTTCAAACTTCCGATTTGGCAAAGCTCGCCCTGATCATGTTCCTGGCGCGGCAGCTGTCAATAAAACAAGACCAAATCACAGATTTTAAAGAAGCTTTTCTACCAATTTTATTGCCCATTGTATTAACCACAATTTTAATTGCACCGGAGAATCTTTCTACGGCGCTCTTATTATTTTGCACTTCAGTTTTTGTAATGTTCCTGGGCAGAATTGCCATGAAACATATTTTGATGTTATCGGGTTTAGGTATTGTAGCCCTTTCAATATTCATTTTATTATTGTTTGTAGTTCCTGAAACTACTTTGAAACATGTATCCCGTGCACCTACATGGAAACACCGTATCGAAAATTTTGCACATGGTATAAGAGGAGATAAAGAAGATGCCGACGAAGACTTCCAAATGCAGCAGGCAAAAATTGCCATTGCAAAAGGTGGAATATTTAAAATAAACCCCGGTGGAAGTGAACAGAAAAATTTTCTCCCCCATCCTTATTCTGATTTTATTTACGCCATTGTTATTGAAGAATATGGATTACTAGGTGGAGCGTTATTAGTAGGATTATATCTTTTCTTTTTATACCGGTGTATTCGTATAGTTATTAAATCTCCTAAAGCCTTTGGCGCATTATTAGCAGTTGGTTTGGGCACGGCCCTTGTTATACAGGCCATGATAAATATGGCGGTAGCGGTTAATTTAATGCCGGTTACCGGCGTTACCCTGCCGTTAGTAAGTATGGGCGGTAGCTCAGTAATTTTCACATCCATAGCATTCGGAATTATTTTAAGTGTTAGTAGAAATATAGAAGAAGAAGAAAACGCTGCACTGGCATGAGCGAACTAAGAGTAATAATAAGCGGAGGTGGTTCCGGTGGACATATTTTCCCGGCCGTAGCTATTGCCAATGCTCTCAAAAAGAGAAATCCTGAAACCAAAATTTTATTCGTTGGGGCAAATGGCCGCATGGAAATGGAAAAAGTACCACAAGCTGGCTACGATATTAAAGGACTAAATATTGCAGGCTATCAGCGCGCATCAATAGTTAAAAATATTGCCCTGCCATTTAAACTTATAGATAGTCTGTTCAGCGCATATAAAATAGTAAAGCAATTTCGCCCTGATGTGGCAATAGGTGTAGGCGGATATGCAAGCGGGCCACTATTGCGCGCCGCAAGTTTTGCAGGCGTTTCCACAGTAATACAAGAACAAAACTCTTTCGCAGGCATTACCAATAAATTATTGGCGAAGAGCGCAAAAGTAATTTGCACCGCTTATGAAGGAATGGAAAAAGTTTTCCCAAAAGAGAAAATTATATTAACCGGTAATCCCGTTCGTGCTGAAATATTAAACCCTAATGTAAATAGAAGCGAAGCGATAAAATATTTTGGTTTAGATGAAAACAAGAAAACTATTTTTATTACCGGTGGTAGCTTAGGCGCACGCACTTTAAATCAAAGTGTAGAAGCCGCGGTAGAAAGAATAAAAAATTCAGGTGCACAAATAATATGGCAAACCGGTAAAATATATTTCGAAGACTGTAAAGTTGTTGCAAAAGGCGTTTCAAACTTAAAAGCCATACAGTTTGTCGACCGCATGGATTATGCTTATGCCTGTGCCGATGTAATTATATCAAGGGCCGGTGCGCTTTCAATTTCCGAATTGCAACTGATAGGCAAGCCTGTTATTTTGGTGCCCTCGCCTAATGTTACTGAGAATCACCAGATGCATAACGCCATGGCTTTGGTAAATCAAAAAGCGGCCCTTATGATTGAGGACAGTGAGGCCAAATTAAATTTAATAGGCGCAGCACTTGATTTGCTCAATAATGAAGAAATACGAAAGCAACTAAGCACCAACATTAAAAAAATGGGCATTGCCGATGGTGCCGAAAGAATTGTTGATGAAATATTAAAAGTTATAAAACGATAAATGAAAGCACTAAAAGAAATTAAGAAGGTTTACTTTCTCGGAATAGGAGGAATTGGAATGAGCGCGCTGGCACGTTATTTTAAATGGCAAGGGGCCGAAGTAAGCGGGTACGATAAAACCCAAACCCACCTAACCGGTGAATTAGAGAAAGAAGGCATTCAGGTAATTTTTGAAGATAATGTTGATTTGATGCCTAAAGATGTTGACCTCGTTATCTACACACCGGCTATCCCAAAAGAACATAAAGGCTTGAATTATTATAAGACTAATAATTTCGAATTAAAAAAACGTTCAGAAGTTCTCGGCCTTATTTCTGCCGATAAATTCACTATTGCAGTTGCCGGTTCGCATGGTAAAACCACCGTAAGCTCAATGATTGCGCACATACTTACACAATCAGGCTTCGGATGCACAGCATTTTTAGGTGGTATTCCAATCAATTATAATTCGAATTTTTTGCCCGGCCAGAATGATGTAGTAGTAGTTGAAGCCGATGAATTCGACCGTTCATTCCACCGGTTAAGCCCTGATATGGGAGTAATTACCGCTGTTGATACCGACCATTTAGATATCTACGGAAGCAAAGAAGCTATCGATGAAGCGTTCATTGAATTTGCCAATAGAATTTCCGAAGAAGGTTTTTTAGCCATTAAATCTGGTCAGAGCATTGAAGATAATCTACCGGTGTTGGATAAAGCATTCTATTCTTTAAATGATAATAATGCCGATGTTTTTTGCAGCAACTATTGGTTGCTCGATGGGGGTTACCGGTTCGACATAAGTTATTATGGCAAAAAAATAAGTGGCTTTAAACTTAACCTTGGCGGGTTTCATAATGTTGAAAATGCAATTGCAGCAATATGCATCGCCAAAGAGTTAAAAATAACCGATGAACTTATAAAAGAAGCCCTTGCTTCGTTTAAAGGAATTAGAAGAAGATTCGAAACACTTGTAAAAAACGATAAAGTAGTTTTTATTGACGACTACGCTCATCACCCCGAAGAAATTCGCGTGTTCCTGGAGTCGGTAAAAGAATTGTATCCGAGTAAAAAAATAACAGCAGTATTTCAGCCTCATCTTTATTCCAGAACCAAAGATTTGGCAAAAGAATTCGCCAACAATTTGAGTATTGTCGATGAAGTAATCTTGCTTGACATTTATCCCGCCCGCGAGCAGCCTATTGAAGGAGTAACCTCAGATTTAATATATAATCAGCTTACCAGTAACGAAAGGGCCTTAATTAACAAAGATGAACTGGTGGAAACTATTCGAAATAAAAAAGACATTGAAGTTCTGGTTACAATAGGCGCCGGTGATATTGATAAATATCTTGCAGAGATTAAAGATATTCTCAGCCAGCGGTAGATTTAAATTAAACCTGTTCGATAATTTTAGAGCGTTTTTTTGCAGTGGAGCCGGTTCTCCCTTTAGGGAGTTAGAGGGTGCGCGGGGCGGCTGTAATTTCCCCCTGTCTTTTGTGCTATTCACTCTGGCATTATCCACAATTTCTGTCAATAATTAAGCGTTGTAATTACAATAAAGAATCGGACTTTTGGGCGGACACTAACATATATCCATTCACTATATAAGGATTTTCAAAAGTGAAAAAATTCTGGCGCATATTAAAAAAAGTTCTACTGGTTGCAACTGTGTTGTCGGCGGCATGTGTTTTTGTCATTGTTCTGTCTTCGGCCATAAAAAAGCAAAATCAACTTGTATGCAACAGTATACAGGTAAAAATCGACTCCGACTCCGGTGTTGGCTTCTTAAGTGATAATGAAATTAAGGACAAAATCAACTATTTAAACGGGGGTAGTACCATAGGCAAACGCTTGCCTGAGCTTGATTTGCGGAAGTTAGAGGCTGAAATAAAGAAAAACCCTTTTGTAAAGGATGCCGAGATTTATATGGACCAGTCGCAAAACATGACTGTTGAGGTTTTTCAAAAACGACCTATTGTTCGAGTAATCAACAATGATGGTGTTAGTTATTATATAGGAGAAAATAATGATAAAATACCGCTCAATGATAATTTTACGCCTTATGTAGCCATTGCGCTTGGCAATGTTGAAACACACAAAGACTCAAAACGCGATAGTACAATACAGGCCGCTCTTTACAAAATGGTTCAGTATATAAGAAAGGATGAATTTTTAGAGGCCTTTGTTGACCAGTTGTATGTAAAGGAAAATGGAGAAATGGAAATAATACCCAAAGTAGGTGGGCATATTATACGTTTCGGTCCCGTTGATGATAGCATGGCGGAAAAATTTGGAAGGCTTAAAGTTTTTTACACCGAGGGATTGAGGAAGATGGGTTGGACAAAATATAAAACCATTGATTTAAGATATAAAGACCAATTGGTTTGCGAAAAAAGAGACTCAACTAATAAGAAACAATAACATTATATGGCAGTTGCACACAATTACGAAAACCCAATTATAGTTGGCCTTGATATTGGAACAACGAAAATTGCTGCAATTGTAACCCGCCGCGATCAATTCGGTAAGCTTGAAATTATTGGTTTGGGCAAAGCGCCATCATACGGCGTTACCCGTGGAGAAGTTACCAATATCAAACAAACTACCGATGCTATTCTTGAAGCAGTAGCCGATGCCGAAAAACAATCCGGTCATAAAATAAATGTTGTTTATGTGGGTATTGCCGGCCAACACATTGCCAGCAAACAGAACAGAGGTATTTATACCTTACCCGGGCCCGATGAAGAAATTACACGCCAGCATGTTAAAGATATGGTGGAAGATATGCACCGCCTTGCTCTAGATCCGGGCGAAAGAATAATACACGTTCTTCCGCAAGAGTTTACCGTAGATAACATGCACGGCATTAAAGACCCGATAGGTATGTGCGGAAGCAGGCTGGAAGCCAACTTTCATATTATAACCGGTAAGGTAGCGGCAGCACAAAACATAAAAAAATGTGTTGAACGTGCAGGCTTACAAATGATGGGCTTAATTCTTGAGCCACTGGCATCATCAGCTTCTGTATTGCATGAAGATGAAATGGAAGCCGGTGTTGTTTTAGTTGATATTGGTGGTGGAACTACCGATGTTGCAATTTTTAAAGATGGAATCATCCGCCACACAGCAGTAATTCCTTTTGCCGGAAATATTATTACCGAAGATATAATGGAAGGATGCAAATTGCTAAGGCCACAAGCCGAGAAGCTTAAAATTGCATTCGGAAGCGCTTTGCCTGCTGAAACACATGAGAATGAAATTATCTCTATCCCTGGTATTGCCGGTAGAGATAGAAAAGAAATATCAATGCGCACATTGGCTCACGTAGTTAATGCCCGCATGGAAGAAATTTTTGCACAGGTTTATTTCGAAATAAAAAGTTCTGGCTATTCTAACTCTTTAAATGCAGGTATTGTGGTAACCGGGGGCGGTTCTCAGCTTAAGCATTTAAAACAGTTGGTTGAATATGCTACCGGTCTTTCTACACGTATTGGTTATCCAACTTCGTTCCTTGCTAAGAATAATAAGGACGAATTGAAAAACCCGATGTATGCTACCGGTATTGGGTTATTGTTGAAAGGCTACGACGAAGTAGATGAAATGACCGAGATTGAAAAAATGCGCTTGTTTGCAGACAAGCAGGAACAAACTGTTACGGTTGAAGAAACAAAACCTGTGGATATTGAAAACCATGAAGTTTTTGAAGAAGAAACACCAATGGAGCACGACCATATAGTTGATGAAACGGCAAATAAAAAGAAAAAAGGAAATCTTTTGCAGCAAATGTTTTCATCAGTAAAAAACTGGTTCGAAGACGAGAATGTGAACGGGGATTTTGAATAAAAATAATAGATACTGGATTTTAAATATAGAACAGTAAAATAAAAAAAATATGGAGCCATTATTTCAGTTTGATTTACCAAAGGACCAGGCATCTATTATTAAAGTGTTTGGTGTAGGCGGTGGCGGAAGCAATGCCGTTAACCATATGTACGACCAAGGCATTGTGGGGGTAAACTTTGTGGTTTGCAATACCGATTCGCAAGCATTGGATATAAGTTTGATTCCTAATAAAATTCAGCTTGGGCCCGCATTAACACAAGGTTTGGGTGCAGGTGCAAAACCTGAAGTGGGCATGAAATCGGCCGAAGAATCTAGCGACCCGATAAAAGATTTGCTTTCTAAAAACACCAAAATGGTTTTCATTACCGCCGGTATGGGTGGTGGAACCGGTACCGGTGCCGCACCGGTGGTGGCAAGAATAGCCCGCGAGATGGGCATTTTAACGGTAGGTATCGTTACCACTCCGTTTTGGTTCGAAGGCAAAGCGCGTTACAACCAGGCAATGGAAGGCATTGAAAAATTGAAAGAATATGTCGACACGTTACTTATCATCAATAACGATAGAATACGCGAAATGTACGGCAACCTTACACGCCGCGAAGCTTTCAATCATGCAAATAACATATTAGCTACTGCTGCAAAATCTATTTCTGAAATTATTACGGTGCCAGGCGAAATCAACGTCGACTTTGCCGATGTTCAAACCGTAATGAAGAATGGTGGCTCGGCTATTATGGGCTGTGCCACTGCTGAAGGTGATGATCGCTCAATGCGTGCTGTTCAAGGCGCTATCAATTCGCCACTGTTGAATGATAGCGATATCAAAGGTGCTAAGAAAGTGTTAGTTAATATAACTACCGGTAGCCGTCAGGTAACTATGGATGAGATTGGTGAGATTATGGAATACGTGCAGGAGTCAGCAGGTAGCACAGATATTATTCTGGGTGCTTGCGATGATCCTTCTCTAGGTGATAAACTTTCTGTTACCATTATAGCAACAGGCTTCGAATCAAGCAGAAAACCAACTTATACTGAACAGAAGGTAGTAAAAGTATACGAGCTTACTGACCAGCCAGTAGTTGAAGAAACAGCAACACCAGCACCAGTTGTTGAACAAATTGAAGAGCCGGTAATGACTGAAACTGTTGAAGAAACTAAAACAGAAGAATTGCCATTAGTTTCTTTCCAAATTGAAGAAGATACTTTTTCATTATTCCCCTCAGTAACTGAAGAAACTGAAACAGAAAATGTAATTGAGTTCGACGTAACCCGCGAAGAGCAAAATATTGTTGTTGAAGAAACTGTAGCAAGTATAACAGAGGAAGTTGTTAGTGCTAAAGAAGAACCAATAGCACAACCACAACAGGAAAAGAAAGAAGAGTATGTGGTTTATACTAAAAAGAGCTTTGAAACCGATTCTTCTTCTGCATTCCCACAAGATGATTTAACTAAACAGTTGGAAGACCGCAAAAAAATTCTTTCAGGTTTAAGCTACCGTTTTGGCAACAAACAAAACGTTAGTGAATTAGAGAACGAACCAGCTTACAAAAGAAAAAATATAGAATTGAACGGAGAACAGAATTTTTCTACTAACAGCGAAATTTCAAGGTTCAGTGTAAATGATAGCGGTAACGATCGTCCGGAAATTAAAAAGAACAATTCGTTCTTACATGATAATGTAGATTGATGTTTAAATGCCGGTTATTCCGGTGTTCGGCATCAAATACAAAAGAGTCTCTCCTTTGTTAGTGTGTCCAATAAAATTCCCAAGCATCCCTGCTTGGGATTTTATTTTTCATGTCGGTTCTGAAGCAAAGCGCAATGAACTTTCAATTTTAAAAATTGAATCAAAACAAAAGAAGAAGTAATGAAAATAAGTAAGGTAAGTATTGAAGGCTAGGCCTAGGCGTGATGCAGGAATTTGGTAATAGCGCTAATAACGTGCTTGTCTTTAATAATGCTGTAATGCCCAACCCCTTTCATGTTTAGGGTTTTTATTTTGGGATGGTCCAATAAAAATTCCTGCACATCTTCTGATGCAGCTATTTCATCAAACTCATCATATATCATAAATATATTATCGGCCTTAATAGTTTCCTTCCGCTCAATAAGATTATATTTTTCGATGGACTCTCCCAGCTCTCTTTCATAACCGGCATAAAAAGCCTTTTGCATTTTCATGGGTACTTTCATAGATGAAAACATCTGATCGAAAAAACGTTTCGATACTACCGGTATAGCTATAATTACTAGTTTCTCAATCTTTATATCATACTCCATAAGCATAAATGCCGCGGCAGCACCACCCATAGAGTGGCCCACTATTGCATAAGGCTTTCCATAATGAAGTATAAATTTATGAAGCACCTCTTTAAAATCAATAATATGGCTTATCTCTCCCTCCGAGTGCCCGTGTCCAGGGCTATCAAACGACACAACACGGTAACCAGAATCAACCAGCACCGGTATTAATTTGTAAAAATCGATAGCGCGTGCGTCCCAACCATGCATTAATAAAACAGTTTTGGTTCCGGCACCCCAACTATAACATGATAATTTAAGTTTGCGTTCAGGGTTTTGAAATTCGGGTACGTCGAAACTAAATTTTTCGGCTTTATTGATGCAGGCAACATGGGCAGGTTTCAACGGCCGCGTTTTAAGCGTAAACATTTGCCTTACCAAAAAATTTACAGTGGCAACCGGTGCAATATTACCGGCTATCGAAATAAATCCCTGCATCCATTTTTGTGCAGTGGTTAGTTTTTTCTTCCTCCTGTTCATTTTATTTATCTCTATTTTATAATGCTCACTTTTTTAATTCGCACTTCATTTTTCGGCCGGTCATTTTTATCTGTTTCCATTGCTGCAATTTTATCTACTACATCCATACCCCCAATCACTTCTCCGAAAACAGTATATAATGAATCAAGACGTGGAGTGCCCCCTAATATGCGATAAACTTGCTTATTTTCTTCGGTAATTTCATAACCCGACCTGCTTTTTGCTTTCACAAAGGTAGAATCATTGACTACTTTTCCCTGCACAATATAAAATTGGCAGGCCGAAGAAGCCTTTTCAGGGTTACCATCCCTCGCCATACCCACAGCGCCGGGTTTGTGGAAATATTTTTCGGGTTTAAGCTCAGCAGGGATAGTATACCCTAAGTCACTATCGCCCAGTAAAACGCCTGAATTGGCATGTTTTGAATACGGATCACCCGCCTGTATTACAAACCCATTAATAACCCGGTGAAATAATAACGAATCATAGTAATGACGGTTAGCTAATTGAATAAAATTATCGCGATGCAGCGGTGTACCATCATACAGCTCAATAATAATAGTTCCCTGGTTGGTTATAATTTTTGCTTTATATGTTTGCGCATTTATTGTCGAAAAAAAACAGAGAAGCAAAACCAGCAAATGAAACTTCATATATTCATTTACTTTTGTGCAGTTCGCGAAGGAATGGTTTTTCAATTCAATTAATTTATAGCGCACTTTTAAATGTCGTATTTCAATACAATCATAGGAAAGGATATTCTCATTGCCAAAAATTATTTTGAAAAAGGTGAAGTAGTAGGCATACCTACCGAAACCGTTTACGGGCTTGCTGGCAATGCGCTGAATGAAGATTCGGTTCTGAAAATTTTTTCAGCCAAAAACAGGCCCCATTTCGATCCGCTTATTGTGCACGTTTCATCAAAAGAAGATATTGAAAAATATACTGCAGAAATTTCGCCTAAAGCACAGGTATTGATTGAGCATTTTATGCCCGGGCCATTAACTATCTTGCTAAAGAGGAAAGCCCTTATTCCCGACTTAGTTACTTCGGGGTTAGATACAGTAGCTATTCGAATCCCCCAGCATCCGCTCACTATCCAATTACTTAAATCGCTGAGATTTCCGCTGGCGGCACCAAGCGCCAACCCGTTTGGCTATATAAGTCCCACCACAGCCCAACATGTATTCGAGCAACTGCATGGAAAAATTCCATACATACTTGATGGCGGACCTGCAACAGTAGGGGTGGAGTCAACCATTGTAGGTTTCGAGGAAGATACTTTAGTAGTATACCGGCTTGGCGGTGTTTCGGTTGAAGAAATAGAAAAGGTAGCAGGGAAAGTAAAAGTGAACGCCCACTCTTCATCTAATCCTAAAGCACCGGGCATGTTAAAGAGCCACTATGCTCCAAAAAAGAAAATGATTTACGGCTCTGAAAGCTTCTTGCTGCAAAATATTAGTGCATCTGAAAGAGAAAAGAAAATAGGTATTATAGCATTCGACCATTACGTAAATGGATTTGATGAAAAATATCAGGTAATGCTTTCACCTAAATGCGATTTAAATGAAGCCGCAAAAAATCTTTTTGCCGCAATGAGAAGTATGGATGATAGCGAAGTAGATATAATTTGCGCAGTTGAATTTCCACAGCATGGATTGGGTAGGGCTATTAACGACCGGTTAAAACGCGCAGCTACTTAATTTTTAAACCCCATCATTCGCGCAACATATTTCCCAATAATATCAAACTCAAGATTTACGCTTGAGCCTTTTACTACCTGTTTTATGTTAGTGTTTTGGTAAGTGTAAGGAATGATTGCCACTTTAAAAGTATTGTCCTTTGCTTCAAAAGCAGTAAGGCTTATGCCGTTTACACATATCGAACCTTTTTCTACTACAATGTTTTCTTTTGATGGCGAATATTTGAATTGATAAACCCAACTTCCATTTTCTTCTTGCATCGATAAGCATTCCCCAGTTTGGTCTACATGGCCTTGAACAATATGCCCATCCAGCCGGTCACCAATTTTCATGCAGCGCTCAATGTTTACTTCATCGCCAACTTTAAGCGATCCGAGGTTGGTTTTTTTCAATGTTTCATCAATAGCAGTTATGGTGTGAGTGTTGTTGCCCAATTCAACAACAGTAAGGCATACCCCATTATGAGAAACACTCTGGTCAATTTTTAATTCATGCGAAACAAGAGAGGAAACAATAATGTTTAGATTTCCGGCATCTTTTCTTAGTTCAACTACTTTACCTGTGGCTTCAATTATTCCTGTAAACATGGGTTAAACTGTGTTACTATTTTCTTATCAAATGTATAAAACCGCCGCCCTTCTTTTCGCCGCTTAACGGTTTTCTTATTAGGCCGTTTATATGTTGCTCGTAATAATAACCAGCGTATAAATAAACACCATCACTTACCGGTTTACCACTCTTATCAGTGCCGTTCCAATTAATATCAGGGTCAGTGGTTTCAAAAATAAGCTCGCCCCACCGGTTATAAATTTTCATTTCAATTTTTGGTACAAACCTGTAAGGCTCGTATGGATGGAATAAATCATTAAACCCATCGCCATTTGGTGTAAAGGCATTTGGTAAAACGTAATAAGGGCAATTGTCAATACATACAACATTGCTAAAACCACTTTCAGCACCCGATTTGCTGATTGCTGTCACGGCGTAGCAACCCGCAAGTTTATCATTTAAAATGTGGTTGTATGTTGTGTCTTCAATCGCAGTAGTGCTATCAAGTAAAACAAAACCTGTTGAGTCGCTATTTTTGTAATAAATGTGATAATGCCTAATAATAACCTTGCACGTAGAATCAGTGCTGTTACTCCATATTAAGTGGTTGATGAATTGTGGGGTGTTCCATGCCTGCCCATTATATAAATCGCAATCGTTAGTTATGTTTAATGAAGGCGGGCAAGGTGTTACAGTATCAACCGGTATAGCGCAAACACGTTCTGAGCGGTTAAGCAGCGGTTGCGGGAAAAACCCCGATGTATAATGCCCATAACTTTTTACATAGTAGCAGTATGTGGTATCATTAAATAATGCTGTGTCAATGTAAGCAGGTTTATAAGCAATTGCAATTGAGTCGTAAATATTAGTGATATGATTCTGCCGATAAATGGTAAAGCTATCGTTCGACCATGGCACATTATAATTCCAATTCAAATAAAGTGTTGAATCACTTGGCCCAATCTTAAGAAAAACCGATGAGGCGGAAGCTGACGCACCAATAGTATCAATATGTCCATTGCTATTATTAGCGTAAAAATAAACCTTATAGCTCCACGGTAAGTCCTGAGTATTTATTAAGCTATCAAGGTACGAAGTAGTATCCGGAATAGCTGAATATGATGGGTAGGTATAGCTTTGAAGCAGCGTCGGAGCAGAAAAATTAAATCCATCGCTCCTGTATAAATCAAAACGGTAAATCGGTGGATCGGTAAGTGTATCTAAATCTGTTGCACCGGCTAAAGGTTTTTGCCAGCGCACATAAATCTGGCCATTTACTGCATCGGTTTGCGTTATATCAACATTTAAAATTACCGGTACATTAATAGGTGCATTGATACATACTTCGTTTGAAGGAACACTTTCCTGATTATCGTATTGAAGTGAAGGTATTCCATCTGGCGGCAGTTTATAAAACTCGGCTAATATCCGGTAGCTGTATGTTTGGCCCGGTACAACTGTATTGTCAACGTACGAATAAGTTAAAATATTATTGGTTGAAATTTTTACGTAACCGGTGCCGGCTAGCCCAGTTTCGCAATAACCCGGCACAAACGGGTCACAGCCTATTTTTCGCCATACCGAAAACCCGCGAAAATTTGAATTGGATGCACATTTATATGGGTTTTGCCAATTAAGCGTAACGCTTGAATGATTCGCGATAGCCGTTAACCCCTCAACCGGTGGTGGTATAACATGTATTTGCCAGCTTTGCATATCCTGCATAGGGTAAGGTGCAGGTACACCATCTGGGCCTGTAAACTGATAATTATCAGCCGCTGTAAAATAGGTATAATAAGGCTGTTTTTGTATGTGATCACAAGTTGTGTTCCAGGTAAAAGTACCGGTTATTGATGCGCGACCTGTTACGTTGGGAAAAGTAGCCGGTGAGTTTGTAACAAGGAAAGGCTGCCCGGTAGCACTAATGGTAATAATAGAATCGTTAGGGTCGGTTGCTCCAATATGTTGTATCAGTGTATCTCCTGCGCGAATACAGGTGTCAGGCGGAATAATCAATTTGGGCGGCTTTAGATTAGGCACGTTCAATACAATTATCTGCATGTCGCGCAGCATAGTGCCTATACATAAACCATGCCGGTATATATGAATTAGAATACCCACATTATAGTAGCCATTTTCGCATGGGTCTTTCCAAACAAAATCGCCGGTGTGCCTGTCAATAGTACAAGTATTAATGTTCACACAAGTGCCCAGATTATTACAAAACGCATCAGGAAAAGAATAGAACGGGACCACACTATTCTGATTTTGCTTGCAGGCTATTAACTGATAGTCCAGGCTATCGGCATCGGCATCTATAGCTTCTGGGTTTGTATAAAATGGCTGACAAGTATTAGCGTATTGAACGGCAGGGTTTTCTAAAATTGGCGAAGAAAAGTAACCGATTGCATTGATATCATTAGGATAGAATAAAGTATCCTCAACATAAAAAGGAACATCTACCGAACTGGCCATATTCAATATATTGGCCAATCTGTTTTCATCAAAAAATTGAAGAACAAAAAAATTGTTTGGTGGAGGGGGCAACCCGGCGTAGTTATGTGTGCCTTGATATTCATTTTTTCTAACATCTGTTTCAACCAGTTCTCCCTGATGGAAACCCCCAATTATAGGTCCGTTAACCCGCGGTATGGTATCGCTTGTGCCATCGCCCCAATTAACTGCAACCGCATTTCTATCAGCCTGTATACTGGTGCCGCTAATTTTAGTATATGTAATTACTGTTACCTCGTATGACAAAGGCCCTATAACTCTATATAAAACCTCACCGGCACGGTAGTGGGTAGCCCATAAACCAGCCGAGTAAAAAGTGAGAAGAATAAGAAAGAAATGCTTACCGGTAACTTTCATCAAAAAGCAAAATACGTCATTATTGGAATAACTTGTTCAAATAACCATGTTTTTGGCTGATTTTTATAAAATTAGTTGCGGTATCTTTTATTGCATTTATCTAATTCTTTTTTGTTAATTGATTAAATTAAAAAGCCCCAACATACAGTCAGGGCTTTTGCAATATTTTATTTTTTCATCTTCATTCATCAATTATCGTAGCGGCTAAATATTCCCTATTCATACGGGCAATGTTGGTAAGCTTAATTTCCTTAGGGCATTCAGCCTCGCAAGCGCCTATGTTGGTGCAATTACCAAAACCTTCGGCATCCATCTGCTCAACCATTTTAATAGCCCTGTTTTTGCGCTCAGGGCCGCCTTGTGGCAGCATTGCTAATTGCGAAATTTTGGCCGAAACAAATAACATAGCGGCCGAGTTAGGACAAGCGGCAACGCAAGCACCACAACCTATGCAAGCAGCTGCATCCATAGCTTTCTCAGCAGCCTCTTTTTCAACTGGCAGCGAATTAGCATCCTGAGCCTGCCCTGTATTTACCGATACAAAGCCACCGGCTGCAATAATCCGATCGAACGCCGAACGATCAACAGCTAAATCTTTTATTATTGGAAATGCTTTTGCTTTAAAGGGCTCTACATAAATAGTATCGCCATCTTTAAATGTGCGCATGTATAATTGGCAGGTAGTCGCAGCATGGTGCGGCCCATGTGCACGCCCATCAATATACATCGAACACATACCGCATATCCCCTCGCGGCAATCATGGTCGAAAGCAATCGGGTCTTCGCCTTTGCGTATCAACTCATCGTTAAGCACGTCCACCATTTCCAAAAAACTCATATCGACATTAATATTGTCAATGGTATAATCTACCAGTCTGCCGTCTGCTTTGGCGTTTTTTTGGCGCCATACTTTTAGGTTAAATTTCATATATTTTTATTTATAACTTCTTACCTGTAATTCTACGTTTTCAAATTTCAATTCTTCTTTGTGCAATACTGGGTCAGTATCAACACCTTTAAATTCCCATGCCGCCGCGTACGCAAAGTTCGCATCATCGCGTTTGGCTTCACCCTGGTCCTGATATTCCACACGGAAATGGCCTCCACAGCTTTCGTTTCTATGTAGCGCATCAACAACCATTAATTCACCTAACTCAATAAAATCGGCTACACGGCCTGCCTTATCAAATTCCGAATTAAAATCATTTAGCAAACCTGGTATTTTTACATCGCTCCAAAACTCTTTACGTAATTCGCGTATTAAGTCACGCGCTTTTGTAAGCCCTTCGGCAGTGCGGGCCATGCCGCAGTATTCCCACATAATTTTACCAAGTTGTTTATGAAAATCATCCACCGTTCTTTTACCTTGAATCGACATTAATTTTTCCGACCTTTCTTTTACCGCATTTTCTGCCTCCACAAATGCAGGATGATCGGTAGGAATAGGTTTAGTGAAAATTTCGGGCGATAAATAATTGCTAATAGTTGAAGGAATTACAAAGTAACCATCCGCCAAACCCTGCATTAATGCCGAAGCACCAAGCCGGTTGGCGCCGTGGTCGCTAAAGTTTGCTTCGCCCAAACAGTATAAACCCTGAACGGTGGTCATTAATTCGTAATCAACCCATGTGCCACCCATAGTGTAGTGAACAGCCGGATAAATTTTCATCGGTGTTTTCAATGGGTCCTCGTTCGTAATATTTTGATACATCGGGAATAGCTCGCCATAGCGCGCTTTCACTGTGTCAACCCCCAAACGTTTAATTGCTGCAGCAAAATCAAGAAATACTCCAAAGCCTGATGGCACTATGCCACGGCCCTCATCGCAAACTTCCTTGGCAGCACGCGAAGCAATATCGCGCGGGCACAGGTTACCGAACGATGGATATTTTCTTTCTAAGTAGTAATCGCGGTCATCTTCTTTAATGTCTTCCGCCTTCTTAGTTCCTTTACGAATTGCTTCTGAATCTTCTTTCGTTTTTGGTACCCAAACCCGCCCATCATTTCTTAATGATTCACTCATCAAAGTCAACTTCGATTGGTAGTCACCGGTTACCGGTATACATGTAGGGTGAATTTGAGTATAGCAAGGGTTAGCAAAATACGCACCCTTTTTATACGCCTTCCAAGATGCTGTTACGTTGCTGCCCATGGCATTGGTTGATAGGTAAAATACATTTCCGTAACCACCGGTGCAAAGTAAAACAGCGTGGCCGAAATGCCTTTCCAATTTCCCGGTTATTAAATCACGTGCAATAATGCCGCGCGCTTTTCCATCTATAGTTACCAGTTCCACCATTTCATGGCGCGAATACATGGTTACATTGCCCAACCCAATTTGTCTTTCTAATGCCTGGTATGCTCCTAACAAAAGTTGTTGGCCTGTTTGCCCCCGGGCATAAAAAGTACGCGATACCTGCGCACCACCAAACGAACGGTTATCTAACAACCCTCCATATTCACGTGCAAACGGAACACCTTGTGCTACACACTGGTCAATAATATTACGGCTTACATCTGCAAGCCGGTAAACATTAGCTTCGCGCGCGCGAAAGTCGCCACCCTTAATAGTATCGTAAAATAAACGGAAAACTGAATCTCCGTCATTCTTATAATTTTTCGCAGCATTAATGCCCCCTTGCGCAGCAATAGAGTGTGCACGGCGTGGCGAATCCTGAAAGCAATATGCTTTAACCTTGTAGCCCAACTCGGCTAGTGTAGCTGCCGCCGATGCACCTGCCAAACCGGTGCCTACAACTATAATTTCTATTTTTCTTTTATTGGCAGGGTTCACCAATTTGGCATGTTCTTTATAATTGGCCCATTTTTCGGTCAAAGGGCCATCTGGTATTTTCGAATTAAGTTCAGACATATATTAGTAAATAGTAAATTAGTGAATGGTAAATAGTTTTTAATATTTTAAGTATCTATTTTACAATCTATTTTTTTAGTCCTCTCCTTCGGAGAGGATTTAGGTGAGGTGTTTTATCTCACCAACCCAAAATGCATGCTTATTGGCATCATGGCAAAAACAAATGGCACTATTATCGAAAATGCAATACCTATTACGGCAATGGTTTCGTTATATTTTACATGGTTTAATCCTAACGATTGAAACGCACTTTTAAACCCATGCAATAAGTGCCAGAAAAGCGAAAAACAGCCAGCCACATAAATAGCTACAACAAGTCCGCTCCGAAAAACCTCCTGCATTACAGCAAATAGATTTTCCTGATTTTCAGTATCCAGGCCATATTTTTCAATACCGGTAATCCTTGTTTTTACCCAAAAGTGCGCAAGGTGCAAAATCAAAAAAAGTAAAATCAAAGTTCCTAACAATGCCATACTGCGCGAATACCAACTGCTGTTATCACCGGCACGGTTATAAGCATACTTTACCGGGCGGGCAGCGCGGTTTTGCGCATATAACATTAAGCCATCTACTACGTGAAGAATTAAACCGAAGAACAAACCCCATTCCATGGTGCGGATAATGAGGTTAGATCCCATAAAATGAGCCCATTTGTTAAAGGTAACACCACCGTCCTGAAACCATATCATAGCGTTGATAGAAGCATGAACTAAAAGGAAGGTTATTAGAAAAAGCCCCGTAAGGCCCATTAAGAGTTTTTTTCCGATTGAACTTTTAAATAATGCCGTGTAAGCCATATTAATTGATATTAAGAATTAGGTTGTAATATATGAAACAACTTATACAAGTTCAGGTTTTCATAACTGCATCAAAATTAGAGCGGGAAGTGTAAAAGTGAAGTTTTTAGCTCATTATTTTTGAACAATTATTTAATGTATGAAAACGTATTTTCGGCACTTCAAATAATATTAAAACCATTCTTTTATTTTTACGCTACACTTATTGCTACTTTAACTATGAATTATACCCTTATTACCGGCGCTTCTAAAGGAATTGGTAAAGCCGTAGCTTTCGAAGCGGCTGACCGGAAAATGAATTTATTGCTGGTTGCCCGCTCAAAAGATTTATTGGAGCAATTAGCCTCAGAACTTTCAACCAAGAATGTATCAGTTAAAACTTTTGTTGCCGACTTATTGGAAGATGACGCCCCAAAAAAAATATTTCAGTTTGCCAAAGAAAACTCACTGAATGTAAACATGCTTATAAATAATGCCGGCGCTGCGCTTTACGGCAATTTCGAGGATGCAGATTTTCAGAAGAATTTAAATGTTATGAAGCTGAATGTTGATGCCTGTGTAAAAATGGCCTACGAGTTTTTAAAACAGACTGATGCCAGCCAAAGGCGCTACATACTAAATACAGTTAGCCTGGGCGCTTACCAACCCCTGCCTACTATGGCTATATACGCATCCAGCAAGGCATTTATGCTTTTCTTTTCAAGGGCGCTTCGGCAGGAATTGAAACCCAAAAATGTTTATGTAACTGCTTTATGCCCTGGTGGTGTTGAAACCGAATTTTTTGTTCCCGCAGGCTTAGGTAAGGTGGTTGAAAAGAATGCCCGCTATATGATGGGTGCCGATAGAGTGGCTAAAGAAGGTTTAGATGCCCTTATGAAAAATAAAAGTGTCGTAATCCCGGGCTTTATCAATAAAATGACTGCCCTGGTGTCAAAACTCTTCCCGCACGATATAGTAGTTCCCGTAGCGGGTAATGTTTATAAAACCTAGTACGCTTTTTACCTATTTCATAATTATTTGCCTACCATGAAAAAGAAAATTGCTTTTATAGTGCATGGTAAAATCAAAAAGCATCAGCAAATCATTTCGCAGATAAAGGAAGTATTTTCTGCCAGGTACGATTTAAGCTTCCACATAAGCCAATATTCCCGCCATGCTATCCAACTTTCTTCCTCAGCCATACAAGATGGCGCCTCCTTTATTATTGCAGTAGGTGGCGATGGAACCCTTAACGAAGTAGCAAATGGAGTAATGAATGCCAAAAACAATGGATTTATTGATGATTTGCAGTTGAATAACGTAAAAATTGGCGTTCTGCCACGTGGAACAGGAAACGATTTCTGTAAAACAATAAGGGTTAGTTACGATTTGCAGGCACTTAAAAAGCTTATTGAAAACGATAGTTATAAGCCTGTTGACCTAGGCTTGGCAACATTTCAAGGCACTAACGGTAACACCGCAAAACACTATTTCATAAACATTACCGATATAGGCCTTGGCGGTATTATAGCACGCAAGCTTTCGGGCTCTTCAAAACTGCTGGGGGCTGTTATTACTTATCAGGCTATAATTATCAGTTCCTTGATTAGTTATCGGCATAAAAAGATAAAAGTAAAGGCCGATAGCTTTGATTATGAGGGCAAAGTAATGAGTTTTATTGCCGCGAATGGTAAATATTTTGGGGCAGGTTTGGGTATAGCACCAAATGCGCTGCCTGATGACGGCCTGTTTTCGGCAGTTATAATTGGCAAAATATCTATTTGGGACTACCTGATGAATCTGGGCCGAATACGGAAATGCTTGAAAGTAGAACACCCTGAAGTGAAGTATTTCGATGCCCGTGAAATCCATATCGAATCGCTAACCGAGCCACTTCCTATAGATATGGATGGTGAGTTTGTGGGTTATTCTCCATTGAAAATCAATATAGTACCAAAGGTTTTAACGTTTATAGCACCTCTATAAAAGCAAAAATCCCTGCCTTTCGACCGGGATTTCGCTTTGACCCTAAAACCAAAACTTAACTATTACTTTTTAATATACTGTTTCTTTCCGTTTTTGTCAAGATAATAATTGCCACCTTTTGGGCCAGTATATACAGTTTCGCCTTTTGGGCCTTTTAAAGCTGCATTAACTTTATCGGTTGATTTAGTTTCTGTTGTTTTTGTTTCAGTTTTTGTAGTAGTTGGTGTACTAGTTGTTTTTGTTGTTTCAGTCTTAGTAGCTGATTTGTTTTGGCCAGTAGTTGCTTTCGCACCTTGTGCACTTACGCTTAACGAAAAAGCAACGGCTAAAAGCATCATTGCTAAATTTTTGATTGTTTTCATGTTTTTGATTGTTTTATTGGTGATTTAAAAGGTTGATGCCAAATGTAGCGAGGCAATTTTTTTATAAAACTCATTTAACTTTCGTTAACCAAAAAAAATCCTGGCTTTCAAAGGGCCAGGATTTTACAAAATTTCGGGTTATTACTGTTTTTTAGTAGATGAACCTGTAGTTGTAGTCTTAGTAGACTTAATGGTTGTTTTAGCAGATTTGCCTTTGCTTCCTTTGCTTCCTTTAGCTGCTGGCTTAGCTTCAGTCTTAGTTGCAGCAGTTTTTGTGGTAGCCGTTTTCGATTCTGTTTTGGTAGTTGTACCTTGTGCACTTGCGCTAATTGCGATGGTGGCTGCTACTAAAAGCAAAGCCATACTTTTGATCATTTTCATGTTTTTGTTTTTTTAGTTGTGAACGAATGATTGCTATTATCCAAACGTAATGCCAATCTTTATTTAAAGCCGGCATTTAACTTTCGTTAACCAGGGGCATAAAAAAATCCCGGCAATAGGGCCGGGATTTTTTTTAAAACTTAAGAAACAACTATTTCTTAGGAGCTTCTTTAGCACCAGTAGCTGCAGCAGGTTTTACTGTAGTTTTGGTTTCAGTTTTTGTTGTTTTTGTTTCTGTGCTTGTGCTTTTGCCAACTGGTTTTGCAGCTGGTTTTGTTTCAGTTTTAGTAGTAGTTGTTGTTTTAGTCTCAGTTTTTGCAGCTGGTTTAGTTTCTGTACCTTGTGCGCTTGCGTTAAATGCAATTGTTCCTGCTACTAAAAGCATTGCTAAATTTTTGATCGTTTTCATGTTTTTTGTTTTTTAATTGTGAACGAATGATTGCTGTTATCCAAACACAGTGCCAATCTTTTTAAAGCCATTGATTTTAACTTTCGTTAACTAATCGGTCATTGCCCTAAAAAATAAATCCCAACCATAAGGTCGGGATTTATTTTTTAGAAACTCAACAAGGTCGATTATTTCTTAGGGGCTTCCTTAGCACCAGTTGCAGCTGCAGGTTTTGCGGCTGGTTTAGCAGCAGGCTTTGCAGTTACTTTAGTTTCTGGTTTGGCAGCAACTTTAGCACCAGTTGCAGCAGCCGGCTTAGCTTCTACTTTAGTGGTTGAACCTTGTGCACTAGCGCTTAGGGTGATTGAGGCAGCTACTAAAAGCATTGCCAGATTTTTGATCGTTTTCATGTTTTTTGTTTTTTAATTGTGAACGAATAATTGCAGTAATTCAAACACAATGCCAATCTTTTTTCCTTCGTTCCCTTTAACTTTCCTTAACCAATGCCCTAAAAAAATAAATCCCGGCCCAAGGGCCAGGATTCATTTATAGAAATTTCAACTAAGTTGATTATTTCTTAGGAGCTTCTTTAGCGCCAGTTGCTGCAGCAGGTTTTGCTGTAGTTTTAGCAGCAGGTTTAGCTGTAGTTTTAGTTTCAGTCTTAGTAGCAGCTGTTTTAGTTTCTGTTTTAGTAGTAGCTGTTTTAGTTTCTGTTTTAGCAGGTGCTGTTGTTGTTCCTTGTGCGCTTACAGCTAATACTGCAAAAGCTACAGACAATGTCAAGAAGATTTTTTTCATGGCCTTTTTGTTTTTGTTTTTTGTTGGGTTAAATAAAATTTAAGTCGGCAAATTTACAATTGAACCGATAGGTTTTAATTCATTTAACGTTCTATAACAACTTTTAAGAAATCCAACTTTTTCTTAAAAATGACATTTTTAACATGGTTTCTGCGCAAAATTACTCAAAAAGGCGACCTTTTTATGCATTTTTTGGGAAAAGCGAATAAAATAACATTCTCGAAATTAAACCCATTAAGCCCGTAATCGGCACTCAATTTCTATCATTCTCATCGCCTATTTAGTCAAACACAGCCGTTAAAAGAATTAATTGACGGCTCTTTTTCTGCCGTTTACTGCAGTATTTATCCAGCTTCATGCAAACGAAGTTTAATGGTTGGCTAAAAAATTTTTTCTTTGCCGCAGTTATTCCAAATTATAAAGAACAAAAAAGGAAATTATGATGCTTCAAAATAAAACTGCTCTTATAACCGGAGGCAGCCGTGGTATTGGTTATGCTATTGTAAAAAGGTTTGCCGAAGAAGGTTGTAATGTTGCCTTTACCTATTTAAGTTCCGAGGAAAAAGCAAAACAATTCGAAGCTGAGCTGAATGCCATGGGCATTAAAGCCAAAGGATATAAATCCAACGCCGGTTCATATACCGAAAGCGAAAAATTAATTGAAGATGTAGTAAAAGAATTTGGCACTATCGATGTTTTAGTAAACAACGCCGGTATTACTCGCGATAATCTAATTTTAAGAATGACGGAACAACAATGGGATGAGGTAATAACCGCTAACTTAAAATCAGTTTTTAATCTAACTAAGCATGTTTCTAAAATAATGCTTAAAAACAAAAAGGGCTCTATCATCAACCTAACTTCCATAGTGGGCGAAATGGGTCAGGCAGGCCAGTCAAACTATGCAGCTTCAAAAGCTGGCATTATTGGTTTTACAAAATCTATTGCCGATGAGTTTGGTTCACGCAGCATTCGTTCCAACGCCATTGCACCGGGTTTTATCGAAACCGATATGACAGGCGTGTTAAATGAAGAAACTAAAAAAAGTATTCTTGACAAAGTACCTATGAAACGCATGGGCCGTGCCGAAGAAGTAGCAAACGCCGCTTTGTTCCTGGCAAGCGATCTTTCAACCTACGTATCAGGGCAAGTGCTTAGTGTATGCGGTGGAATGAGCCGGTAGTTTAAAAGCAATAATGTTTCTATCTTTCCACTTCTTAATTTACAAAAGTTGAATTCCGGCCTTTCATTTCATTATCCTATGTGGTTTTTATTGTTGTGCCTGGCTTTAGGTGCCGGTTACGCAGCTTTGCTATATTATAAGGATAGCGCCTTTGATGAAAAAGCCTCCGGTTCTAAATTTTGGAAATATGCCATGAGCGGTTTCCGCTTTGTGGCAGTTACCATTCTTGCAGTTCTTTTGTTATCTCCTTTTTTCCGCACTCGCAACACACAGCAGTTTAAACCCATCATAGCAGTAATAAACGATAACAGCGAATCAATAAAAAACGGGCTTGGAAAAGATACAGCCGCATACAGACAAAAAATTTCAGCACTAATTGAAAAATTAGGAGAAAAATATCAGGTAGCCGAGTTCTCCGCCGGTGACCGGTTGCGCAAGGGCATCGATTTTTCTTTCACCGATAAATCAACCGATCTCAGCTCGGCAGTTGAAGAGATTAATGATTTATACTTCAATCAAAATTTAGGCGCCATTGTAATTGCCAGCGATGGTATTTATAACAAGGGCATCAATCCGGTATATTCAGCAACCAAAGCGCCATACTCTATTTATACCATTGCCCTAGGTGATACTACAATTCAGAAAGATCAGAAACTTGCCAATACCTATTATAATACTATCGCCTATCTCAACGATCAATTCGGTTTACGGATTGATGTCGAGGCTAATAATTTTATAGGCAAAACTGCCAAGCTTGGTATTTACGAAATTAACGCCGGTGTCGAGCCTAAACAAATTCAGCAGAAAGACATTAATTACAACAGCGAAAACTTTTTCCAGTCGCTTGATTTTACTTTGCCTGCCAACAAAACTGGCATTGTTCATTACCGCATCGTTCTTTCAAATCTTGAAGGCGAGGTTACTTATAAAAATAATGTCCGCGATATTTTTGTAGAGGTACTTGATGGCCGCCAGAAAATTTTATTAGTTGCCAATTCACCGCACCCCGATGTTTCTGCGCTTAAAACAGTTATTGAAAACAATCGCAATTACCAACTGGATGTAGAATATGCTGAAACGTTTTCACGTAAGCTGAACGACTACAATCTTATCATCCTTCATCAACTGCCATCTAATGCAAACAAAATAAGTAACCTGTTAAACGAAGCTCACAAGCTGAAAAAACCTTTACTGTTTGTTGTCGGTTCACAAAGCTCATTATCCGAGTTTCAACGTGCGCAAAACGCTTTAATTATAAAAGGCAATGCCGATAAGTATAACGATGTAGCAGCCGTAGTTGCAAAAGAGTTTTCGCTATTCACCCTTTCCGATAAAACGGTTCAAGCCATTGGCAAGCTTCCTCCCTTTTCATGTTTTTTTGGCGAGTATGTTACCAATGCTGCTTCAAGAACTATGTTGAAGCAAAAAATAAATTCAGTTACAACTGAATACCCATTATGGCTTTTCAACGAAAGTGGCGATGCTAAAATGGGCGTTATTTGTGGCGAGGGTTTATGGCGTTGGCGTTTGTACGATTACCTGCTCAATAAAAATCAAGATGCTACTAACGAAATCATCAACAAAACTATTCAGTATTTATCAGTAAAGGCCGATAAGCGCCCATTCCGCGTTACTGTGCCCAAAAATATTTTTCAGGATAATGAAGCTGTAAGTTTTGATGCGCAACTATACAATGCTAATTATGAGTTGGTGAATACGCCCGATGTAGAAATGAAAATAAAAGGCGATGAAGGAAAAGAGTATGAATACAACTTTAGTAAAACGGAAAACGCTTACCATTTAAACGCAGGCTTTTTACCGGTGGGCAATTATTCTTTTACGGCTTCGGTTAAGTTGGGTAATTCATCGTATGCCGATAACGGAAAGTTTTCGGTGAGCCCATTGCAATTAGAAGAAATGCGTACCCGCGCCGACCATCAGGTATTGTATCAATTAGCTTCGCAGCATAATGGCAGTATGCATTATTTGAATGATATAGAAAAAATTGCTTCCGAAATTGATTCTAAAAATCAACTCAAACCTATTCTTTACGATACGTTTGTTACCGAAAGCGCCATTAACCTTAAATGGATATTTTTTATAATACTACTGCTGGTTTCAGCCGAGTGGTTTATCAGGAAGTATTTGGGGGGGTATTAAAAAGTTAAGCCTCCTCGTAGCACTAAGCCATTAAACAAATTGTCGTTATCAACTGCGTAGTAGGTTTTCCAACCCCATGCAAACAGCAACCCTAGTTTATTATTTAAATAATAGCTAAGCCCCAACTGTGTGCTGCCATATATTAATGGCTGCATGCTCTTTAGCCCTACCCCCGAACCACACTCTATAATAACAACCGGAGTAAACCTTTTTTTAAGCAGGTTGACATTAAAGTGAAGATACACCGGCAGCCACAACCGGTTAGCGTCAGCCTCTAAATTAGCACCAAGCCCTAATGCAAACGTGCGATTAACCCTTATCCCATTTACTATCGAAAAAGAACTCAAACTCGTTTTTCCAAAAAGAATAGATGCCCCATAAGATGTTTGTAAATAGTAAGAACATTTTTTGCCTGTGGTATCATTATTAGCTGGATTCTCAGCCTTTACAAAAGCAGGAAATGCAAATAATACAGTCAGAAGTATTAAGGCGGCTATTTTCATCGTGCAATGATTAACGTTACAAAGTAAAGATAATTTGAGTCCACGTGGCCAAATTAAAATGTTGCTTCTTGGGCAAACAAAAAAGCCTATGAATCATTGATTTATAGGCTTTTTTGAATTTAAGTGATCCTGTCTAAATCATAATATACTTGTTTTATGTTCTTCAATATTCACTAATATTCTTTATTATAAAGTATTTATGAATATTAATTAATAAAATGTAAGAATTGAAAAGCACCAAAGTGATAAAAATTTTTTACCTGTGTTTGTCTCTGTCCAAAATATAAACTGCTATCCTCAATAGATTTAATTCTTCGCAATGATAAAATTAAAAGCGATGGGAGACTTTACTTTCAGCGCAAAAAAAATAGTAATTTGAATGGTTTTTCAATTACTAAACAAGGATTAGCCATTATTAATTATTACAGGACGCTGAATCGAAATAGCAAGGGTGAGCATTTTATTTTTCCAGCAATGAGTGCTACAAAAGAGCTTTACAACTTCTTGAAAAATCCAGTAATAAAAAGTGCGTATAATTGGATGTGTTGTTGAACACCGCCTACCTACCTCGCTATGACTAATTTCTGAGTAACACTCCCTGTTAAGTTTTTTATTATCACATAGTATACACTGGTGGAAATTCTTTTAGTGGTAATGCCATCGGTTGCTTTTATATGGAATCGCCTGCCATGCGACAATTGCCGCGCAAATTATAAGTAGAAGATTATTTATGATTTGTAGTTGCCAGTTCGGGAATTCGTCCCGGCGTTTCAAGTTCGGGTATGATTCGGGAATATATTTTACGCTACCGCTATTCTGAAAAGAGAGAAGAGCCACACCCGAAATTACTTGAAATAATGCCTAAGACATACGGCGTTATGGTGTGTCAACAAGATGTTATCAAAGTAACGCACTATTATGCGGGTTTGCCCCTAGAAGAAGCGGATGTAATGCGCAGAGGCACGTCTGGTAAGTTCCGGAATTTTGCGGATGTAAGGAAAATGAAAAAGTTGCCCACCGGATAATATATTGAAGCGGAAGCACTAAGCTCGAGCGGTCACAAGGTTGTTCGCAATGCGTTTTTTCGGTAACGATGAGGATATCAGAAATGCTCAGATTGAAAAATGTGTGAATGATGTAATCTTTTCTCCAAATTATATAAAACTATCACATCATAATCAACTCACCTTTGCGTAGTGAAAATTCTTTCACAATTAAATTGAATTAAAATGAAAAATACAGCAACGAAGCCCGCTTCTAATAACAGCAACCAAAAAGAAAAAGTAAATTCTAATGTAGAAAAGGGTTTGCGCAATTTGTTTGTAGATAAACTGAAAAGTATCTACTGGATAGAAAAAGCGCTCGTTATCGCAATTCCAAAGATGGTTAAAAATGCAACAGCTCCGGAATTGGGAAAAGCACTTACAGCGCATCTGGAAGTTACCAAACAGCACGTTACACGATTGGAAGAGGTTTTCACTACAATTGGCGAAAAGGCAGAAGAAAAAAAGTGTGAGGTAATGGAGATGCTAATTAAGGAAGCAGGAAAAATAATGGAAAATACAGAAGAGGGCGTAGTGAGAGATGCCGCAATTATTTCAGCAGGCCAGAAGGTTGAACATAACGAAATGGCATCCTATCATACTCTTAGCGCTTTAGCCAAAACACTTGGAGAAACAGCGGCGGTTAATTTATTGGATGAAACTTTAAGTGAAGAAAAGGAAGCCGATGAAAAACTTTCGGAAATTGCTGAATCTGTAGTTAAACTTGGAGCAACGAACGAAGACAACCATCACGAAGAGGAACATGAAATGAGCAATTCTGGTGGAAACACAAAAGAAAGACACAAGTAAAAGGGGCTAAATGGATTGATTAAAAAGGAAGTCGGCTTGAATCATCGGGCCGACTTTTTTAATAATATAACGGCAATACTTGAAATAAAATGGCAACGTATAGTTCATTAAATAATACTAACTCAGTCGTCTTTAAGCTTTCTTCAAGGGTGATGCAAAGACTTTTTGACCATCGTAATATAGACAAACTTGCGAGAAGAATTAAAATGGTTTGATGTGTGAATGATGTAACTCTTTCCCAAAATTGTGTAATGCTTAACTGTTTAAAGAAATCACCTTTGTATTGTCAAAATCCCACTGCTGAAGCGGAAGGTTTTGTTTATAAGCGGTGATATTTTATCATTAGGGAAAAAAATAAAAATGGAAGAAAATGAAAATCAAATGGCTGATAACATGACAACAGACCGTGGTATGTTATCTAAAGAGTCTGAGGGCCGGGAAATTACGGACGATGCTTTGCTAAAAACAAACAACATGAATATAGAAAAGTCAATTGAGGTGTTAAACACGCTCATCGAAATAATCAACGACAGAATTACGGGATATGAAACCGCCGGTGAAGAAGCAGAAGAACCCGATTTAAAATTGCTGTTTTCCCAATTTGCCAAAACAAGTAGAAAGTTTAAAGAAGAGCTTGTTACAGAAATTCAAAAATTAGGTGGTATACCAACGCAGGAAACGAAAGCAGAAGGCAAGGTTTTCAGAGCATGGATGGAATTTAAAACAGTGGTTACGGCCCATCACAGTGTATGTCTTCAAACCAAAGTGAACTTTTAGAGAGTTTTCAATTCAGAGAATTTAAATTTGTGAATGCAAAGTTAGAAGATTTGTTTTTAAAGTAAATACTTCTTCTGTCATTTAAT
>CAIXGR010000082.1 GCA_903919075.1 uncultured Bacteroidota bacterium
ACATTAAATGACAGAAGAAGTATTTACTTTAAAAACAAATCTTCTAACTTTGCATTCACAAATTTAAATTCTCTGAATTGAAAACTCTCTAAAAGTTCACTTTGGTTTGAAGACATACAGCCGGAGGTGGATTGAAAACGATAAAATACAGTTACGATGGCTGTGTTGATTCGTTTTTGAAATATGTAATACCTATGGATGCTGGTTTACCGGTAGCTGCTTGTCCCGGTAGTGCACCTTTTAATTTGCAGGGACAACCGGCAGGAGGTACTTGGTCGGGCACTGGCATTACTAATTCGGCTGCCGGTACGTTCAGTCCCACAGTTTCCGGTACCGGTACGTTTAAAGTAGTTTATTCAAATGCAGTTTGCCCGTACGATT
This sequence comes from uncultured Bacteroidota bacterium, assembly GCA_903919075.1. GTDB lineage: Bacteria > Bacteroidota > Bacteroidia > Chitinophagales > LD1 > Bog-950. The sequence continues at coordinate 382 of CAIXGR010000082.1, forward strand.
CTACCGTTGTAACTGTGGCGCCAATAAGCGTACAACTGGCCGATACGGTTTGCCAAAATATGCCGGCCTTTAATCTTACTTTTTCTCCACTTGGGGGCTTTTGGAGCGGCACCGGTATTATCAATTGGTTTTGGGGCACGTTTTATCCGCTGGGCGCTAATGCCGGTGTAAACATATTGGTATATAGTATGAACGGATGCAGCGATACCACTTACGTAACCGTAAATAGTGTTTGGGCGGGTTGGGATATTTCGGCTTGCCCTACACAGGCCCCATTTGCTTTGCAGCCGGGTTTTCCATCAGGTGGTTATTGGACGGGTTTAGGGGTTGATTCTGTTACCGGTTTTTATAATCCCGGTTACCTGAACGGGGGTGAACAAAATTCGTACGCGTTTTACAATGTTTCGGGCTGCCAGGATACTATTATTATTTATGATGATATTACTAATATCATTGACGATACGCTACCAGCTTTTTGCCCCTACGATGACCCGATTGAGTTGGATTGGGAAACCACCCACAACTACCCCTGGGGCGGGGTATGGACCGGTGCCGGTGTTTTAGGGATAGACTCGTTTTCACCGGCAGTAGCACAATCGGGTTGGCACAAATTGTATTATAGTGTTAACGGCTGTACCGATAGTACTAATGTGCAGGTGTATTTCGACCCAAAATTGGCTGATACGGCTGTTTGCAATGTTCAAAGTCCGTTTCAAATAAGGCAAATTCCACCGGGTGGGCAGTGGTATGGTAATGGGATAGTAAATGCGCAAGATGGTACTTTCAGTCCGCAGGATGCCGGTATGGGTACATTTTCAATTGCCTACGTTTCGGCTGATAATTGTGTGTTTGGAATGAAAATTTCGGTTGATACTATACCGGTGTTAAACTTTACGGGGCTACCCAATAGTTCGTGCTTTAAAGACACAAATTTTATTTTGCTTCCCAATTACCCTAACGGTGTTTGGAGCGGAATGCCGGATACCGATATTTTTAATCCTGCGGTGTCGGGCGAGGGTTTGCATAATATTTCGTATTCCATTGGAAATGGCCAGTGCCTTGCTACAACGTCCGGTTCTGTTTTTGTTTCAAAACCTTTAATTGTAAGCAGCCCGTTTAATGATACTATACTGTGCGAAGGTGGCTTGATAAGAATTTCCGCTACCGGTATAGGGGGTAATAATTTAAACTATAATTTTTTATGGAATGAAAATTTGGGCAATGGCACCTCGTACGTTGTTGGGCCAGCCACTACCACTACATATTTTGTAACGCTTAGCGATGGCTGTTCGGACCCGAATACCGATAGCATTACGGTTACGGTGCAATCGCCGTTTACGGTAGTGTTAACTACCGACACCATTAAATGCTACGAAAAGCCAAGTTTTATAAAAGCCACTGTTTTGCCTGCCGGTTCCTACCAATATAATTGGAGCAGCGATGACAATATTCATACATCACAAATAAACGCTCTCGCGGGTCATTTCTATACCGTAACAGTAACCGATCCGGCATCGGGTTGTAAAGCGGTTGAGGATACTTTGGTTCCATCGCATGGTAAAATTTTGGCCGATTTTTTACCTACACCTGCTGCCGAGTGTGTAACGATGTTGAGTCCCGAGGTTACTATTATTGATCAAAGCGAGGGTGCCACCAGCGGAAAATGGTTTTACGGCGATGGAAAAATTAAAGACTATAACGATTCAACCAGTTTAATACACAGCTATAATAAAGTTGGCAAATTCACTATTCAATTAATGCTGGAAAATGCAGGTGGGTGCACTTCTTTCGCCAGTAAGGATGTATGTGTTACACAATCCACCCGGTTGATTGCGCCTACAGGGTTTTCGCCAAATGGTGATGGAATGAATGATTTTTTCAGAGTGAAATTGCTTGGGGTATCTAATTTTACCCTCAGTATTTTTAACCGGTGGGGAGAAGAAGTTTTTTCAACAACCAATACCGATGATGCCTGGGATGGAACTTATAAAAATGAGCCTTGCCCTTTGGGTGTATATGTGTACATGATTTCGTACCAAAATTTAGAACTAGGAAAGGAGGAAATGATAAGCGGAAATATTACATTGATAAGGTAATTACCTTTCCTGCAAAACCGCAGTAATTCCGCCTTTCAGGTTATACAAATTTTCAAATCCGAATTTTTCTTCCAACTCACGAATTGCTTTTGCACTGCGGCCGCCCATTTTGCAATGCACAACTACTTTCTTGCTACGAGTTATTTCATCAGCACGTTCAGAAACTGTGGCAAGTGGAATAAGTAGGGCACCAATATTCACTTGCTGGTATTCCTCAGGTTCGCGTACATCAATTACCTGAATGTCTTCACCGGTTTCCTGCCATTTTACAAATTCCTCAACCGTTATTTCTTTAATCTTTTTCTCCACTGCTTTCATACCGCAGAATTGTTCGTAATCAATCAATTCTTTTATTGCCCGGCTGTTTTGTTGTTTGCTTATTTTTAGTGTTCGTGTTTCAAAGGTAAGCGCATCAAACACAAAAAATCTGCCGCTTAGTGTTTCGCCTACACCGGTAATAACTTTTATTACTTCATTAGCCTGCAAGCTGCCTATTATACCGGGTAGCACACCCAAAACGCCGCCCTCGGCGCAATTAGGTACAAGGCCGGGTGGGGGGGGGGTAGGGTACAAATCGCGGTAATTGGGACCGGTTACTCCTTTGGCATCGGTGTAATTAAATACTGAAACCTGTCCCTCGAATTGAAAAATGGAAGCATAAATATTCGGCTTACAGGCAATTACACAGGCATCATTAACCAGGTAACGGGTAGGGAAATTGTCGGTGCCATCGGCCACAACATCATATTGGCTAATCAATTCCATCGCATTCTTCGAAGTTAATTGCGTATTGTAAATAGAAATATTGATATAAGGGTTCAAACTTTCCAAACGCGCTTTTGCAGCTTCAACTTTGGGTTTTCCTATTTCGGAAACGCCAAACAAAACTTGCCGTTGCAAATTGCTATCGTCAACCACATCAAAATCAACAATGCCAATGTTGCCTACACCGGCTGCTGCCAAATACAATAATAAAGGGCTGCCCAAACCACCAGAGCCAATAACTAATACCTTAGCTGCTTTTAATTTTTTTTGAGCATCTAATCCAAAATCAGGTATAATAATGTGCCGGTTGTAGCGCGATAATTCTTCTTTGCTAAAAGTAATATTATCAGTAGCGCCACTTCCGCCTGCAATGGCGGGAATGATACTGATGATACTGTCCGGCTTTACAGCTGTATTTTCTTTTTGAAGATTTCTTATATCATCATCCCCCACAAAAATATTTACGAATGTGCGAAGCTGCCCGTGCTCATCAATCAGATTTTTTTTAAGGTCAGGAAAATTGAGGGTAAGCTCGTTAATACATTCTTTAATATTATTACCGGCAATAATAACGCGGCTTTGGCTGTTAGTAAACTTGCGAAGCGGGGTAGGAATAATAATGGTTGCCATGTTATTTATTTTATTGTAACTGATTAATTAAATCGGGTGTAATTACTTTTTCTTCTTCAAATTGAAAATCATCATTCAAGCGCCATGATTGCAGCGATACAAATTCATTTTCGCGCACTGCAATTATAATGTACGAAAAAAACAGTTGCGCAACAACCCGGTCATGTTCGCTGGGTATTGAAGGGTGATTAGGATGCGAGTGGTAAACACCAAGCAATGCCAGATTGTTTTCTTCGGCGTATCGTTCGGCTTTAAGGTAATCTTTGGGCGTAATTTCAAAGCGCCTGCGTTTATCTCCGTCTTTGGCGTTGTTTACTACAATTATTTCTTTTATTGTTCGCTGTTCATCGTTTTCAATACCCAGTAAAAAGCCACAGCACTCATCCGGAAAAGTACGCAGGGCATCTTCAACTAAAAGTTTTTTTATGGATGAGCTTATTGCTAACATGATTATAAAATTTGATTGGTTATTTCGCTGTATTTATCCGCATTATCCGGAAATACTGTAACTATTACTCCCTGCTCAATTTCGCTGGCAATTTGCAGCGCACCGGCAAGGTTAGCTGCTGCCGAAGGGCTTAATAATAATTTTTCTTTGCTGGCAGCCTCACTTATTATTGTGTAAGCATTTTCAGTAGATATTTCAAGAAATTTATCTGCCAGTGTTTCATCGTAAATTTTAGGCACTATGGCAGTTTCCAAATGTTTCCAGCCTTCTAAGCCGTGCAAAGCAAAATCGGGTTGTAAAGCTATTAGTTTTACACCGGGGTTTAGTTCTTTTAATTTTCTGCCGGTGCCAATATATGTTCCGGTGGTGCCTAATCCCGCCACAAAATGGGTTATAGAGGGAACCTCGCGAAATATTTCTAACGCTGTGCCATTGTAGTGGGCCTTCCAGTTTTCCTGATTGGTATATTGGCTGGCATAAAAATACCGGTTTGGAAATTGATCTGCCAGTTGCGCCGCTGTTTCCTGTGCCTCATCAGTACCTCCAAATTTCGAAGTATAGATAATTTCTGCCCCCAGAGATTTTAAAATATTCTTTCGCTCTATCGATGCGTTTTCGGGCAGGCAAAGTGCTACCCGCAAACCCAATTCTTTGCAAATTGCGGCATAGGCAATGCCCGTATTGCCGCTGGTGGCATCAAGCAATATTTTACTTTCATCAAACGCTCCGCTTTCAATAGCATGGCGAATAATATTAAACGCCGCGCGCGCCTTTACACTACCCGAAAGTTGTTGCCATTCGGCTTTGGCATAAATGCTAACGCGCTTATTGTTATGCAATTTGGTAATGGGTAGCAGGGGAGTATTGCCGATTTTCTGCCCAACTTCAAAAAGCCTTTGTTTCAGCTTTGGGTTTATGCTTGTTACTACTGCTGGTTCCATAATTTCGTTTTTTATCAAAAAAAAAGCCCCACACAGTGGAGCTCTTATATATAGTTTAACTAATGTTAAATTGACTACGTCCACCAATAGCCATACTGGGTTGCACTACAGCAACAACACATTACTAATTGACTATTTAACCGGCTTAAATTCATACTACGAATATATACCAACTATTCTTAATTGTCAAGGCTTTCGCCAAAGTATTAACCAGCTAAGCTCAAAAAATGTTTTGCTTTTGTGGTTATGGCCGTATTCTCCAACTGATTAAAGTCATCATTTAACATAATGGGAATCATGATTTTCAGGCATACAAGCCGCCTACCTTTGCCGTAGAATTATTAATACCAAAAAACCAAAAAAATTATGAAAACTAATGTTGGTGAATTCGACGGAGCGTTTAGAACGCTGCTGTTTGTTGTAGCAATCATTTTTGCAATTATGACAGGACAATGGATATGGACAATTCCCGGAGCAATACTTTTTGCAACAGCTGTTGTATCATGGTGTCCTTTGTACGCCATGCTCGGTATTAGCTCCGATAAGCATCACATAGCCTAATAAGCAATATGAAAATTGAGATGCAGAAATGAATATGACGAAAATCATCCCATTGATTAGCCGGAAAATTAGAAGATTGCGTTGGTTAACCGGAACTAGTTTGGACGCAGTTTTGTTGAGTAGTATATAGTATTGCATGTTTATTTATTCGATAGCTGTTTCTGCGACCGGCTTTTGTTTTTTAGAGTTAGTAAAACAGGGTATGGAAATTTTAATTAAAGACAATAAAACCATTAAGGAAGTACAACAGCAGTTTAGCAAAGAATTTCAGTTTCTGAAAATTGAATTTTTTGATATTCCGCTTGATGGTAGAAAGGTATTGTCTAAATCGCATGTTTATCCGCCCCATAGAACATTAGGTACAATACGCCAAAAACATAATGAAGGAACTATTAGGATTTTGCAAAGCACAACCGTAGGCGATATGGAAAAAATGCTTTGGGAGAAATTTGCCATATCGATTCAGGTTTTCAGAAAATCAGGTAATTTATGGATTGAAACCAGCCTTACTGATTCATGGACGCTAGATCGCCAAAACCAGGAGGGAAAGGCTATGAGCCAAGGTTATGGAAGCCAGGCCGATGAAAGGGAAGATATGACGGACAGGGATAAATGGGATTAGCCCTTAAACCAATACATCAATAATACAGCTTATATTTTTTGTTCATTAACAACTATAGTTAATGTTAAAACAATTGGTAGCCTTTTTGCGTTTATCTTTATATAAGTTTTTTGCCCTCTTTCCTATTAACCGACCCATGAATACTAAGCTTTTAAAACTGTGCGCAGTAATGAGCACAGTTTTTTTTCTGCTAATTTCAGCTGCCCGAAGCGGTTCATCAGGCGAAGCAGAAGCGCGCGATAATGTTCCCGTTCCGATTTCATTCAACTTAATTTATTCAAAATTGGGCTTAAAAGAGCTTGGCTTAAACGAGGCGGCTTATAAATATGCCGTAAAGGGCTGGGAAAAACTAAAAGCTAAAGGCGAAATTTCTAGGTATATTATTTCTATTTGCGATTATACACAACCATCGGGCAATAAAAGGCTTTATGTAATTGATATGGCTACGCAAACATTATTGTTTAATACACTAGTAGCGCATGGCAAAAACTCGGGCGATTTATATGCCAACCGGTTTTCAAACAATCCCGAGTCGCTTCAAAGCAGCCTTGGTTTTTATATTACTGGTAATACTTATACCGGTACACATGGCCTTGGTTTAAGGTTAAAGGGCCTTGAACCGGGCTTTAACAGCCTTGCCGATAGCCGCGATATTGTTATGCATGGTGCATCGTACGTGTGTGAAGAATTTGTTCATCAGTATGGCAGGCTGGGCAAAAGTTTTGGCTGCCCGGCAGTGCCCATTGCAGTACACCAGCAAATTATTAATACCATTAAGGAAGGAACCTGCCTATTTGTATTTTACCCCGATAAAAAATATCTGTCGGCCTCTCGCCTTTTGAAATAAATTTTTGAAACTCTGCAATTGTAATTACCTCAATGATAAGTTAATACACTGTGGCTTTAATTTTGTGCTTAATGTTAAATGTTTTTAGGAGCATTTTTCAATATCACAATTTTCGAAACGTGCGTTATATTGTTATAAAATTGGTTTTATGAAAACGAAAAAGGTAAGTAAGAAAACACCTAAAAAGACAAAATCCAAAAAGGAAAACTTTTCATATCCTGCGGAGCAAGACATATACAGCAACGAGGAACGACTGGTGAATATAAACCCGGATGATTACTCGGAAATTACCGAGGGGAATAAAAAAGACAATGAGCGGAATGAGAAAGATTTTAAAGATGACCATACCGGTGATGATTTAGATGTGCCGGGTTCGGAATTGGATGATGAGGAGGAAGATGGGGGCCGGGAAGATGAAGAAAACAACTATTACAGCTTAGGGGATAATAAATAATGTTTTGCCATAGTTTTTAGTAATAGCCAAGCGTATTATGGGTGTGTAAATTGCCATGCATAATTTTTTGGTATGGTCTTTGCTTAAAATTTATAACTTTACCTAAACTTCAAAAAAAATTAATATGAAAAATAATTTCAAAACACTCACAGCCATTGGCATGTGCCTGCTTTTATTGGCAGCCTGCACTAAAACTAAAGATAATAATACAACTACATCCGATCCTAAACAGCACAACCAGGATGTTAACAATGTAAAATCTGAATCTGATAATAGTAATTCAGATATTAATACTGCAGTAAATGGTAATAGTACTTTTGGTAAAAACGGTTCTGTTGAATCTTTAGCTATTTGCGGAGGTAGTGTAGATACTACTCCGAATACTGCTCATAGCGTTACCATTACTTACGATGGTTCAGAATGCTATGGTAGAAGAAGAACCGGGCAAATTATTATAACTCTAGTATCAGGTACACACTGGTCTGATCAAGGGGCTGTACTAAAAATAACCTATAAAGAATACAAAGTAATTTTCATAAACAATAATAACCATTACGTTACCTTTAATGGAACCAAATACCTGACTGATGTTAACGGCATAACATGGGCAACGCTTATAACAGGGGGTAGCCTTGGTCAAATAAAAGAAAGGGGCGATTCCTTGTCCTTAACCTTTGAAGACAATACTTCACGGGTTTGGGGTGTTGCTCGTAAAACAACGTATCTGGTAACTACTCCTCTTCCTTCTTTGGTAATTAGTTCAACCGTTGATGGCGATAGCATTACTCCTGATAATCGTACTTTGGATACTTGGGGTACTACCCGTTTTGGTACTCATTTTTCAGTACAGGTAAATCAGGCTTGGCAGTCAAACAGCGCTTGCGGCTGGTGGAAGCCTATTGCTGGCATGTATACTTGTGTTGCCGATAACTTTACGCTTAGTGCTACTTTTGGGGTAAATTCAAGTGGTGTAGCTATAAATGCTACAGATTGCACTGCTTACGGTTATAAATTAGATTGGACTATTAATGCCAACAACTCTACCGGCGAAGCAATTTTGCCTTATTGGTAATATCCGGGATTAAAATATAAAAACAAAAAAGGCGCTCAACGGCGCCTTTTTTGTTTTTATATTCAACTAACTGTTGCTTATTTTTCAGCTAAATTAATTTCAATATTACTTACAAGTATTATACTTCTTTACAATTGGTACAATCTGGCCATAGTCGTAACCACCGGCTTTCGATTCTTTAACTAAGCTTGGGCAATCGCCAAAAAATTCCTCAAAATGTTTTTCAAGAAACTTGCCATGGGGGGTGTAGTTTTTACCTTTAACAACCAACACATAAAGTGCTAAGCTGTGCATGTTTTCGGTACTGGTGTAGGTTGTTGCACCCGGCGAGGTAGTTATAGTAGTATGCGGTACACCGGCCTGACCAGCCCAATAGTATAAATTGGCTTTACCCTCTGATATTACTTCCATAATTTTATGGCCGCCGGTCATTTCATGGTTTATATATATTTTGCCGCCAAAAAGGAAATAATGAATATTGCTGTTCGGAACTTTAGTGTCTTTACCGCTTCCTTCATTAATAAAAGTATTACCGGTATTTAGGTTTACCTGCATGTTATTGTAAACTTCAAACGATTTTTCGGCAATGGCACCGGTTATAATTTTCCCGTCGTTTAATATCAAGGTGTCAGTGCCTGAACTTGAAGGATGTTCAGCCGCAAAAAGCCGGGCACTGCATATTGCAAGCATAATAAACGAAGAAATTTTGTGTTTCATAAATGTGGTTTAATAGTGAATAATGGTATAATTATAAGAAATATTTGAATTTAATTGCTAAGTTTTTAGGCTTTGGCGGTTGAATGTTCAAATAATCCTAAATGCACCCCGTGCTTAAATATTTAAGCGGCTCACACAATTCTCACAGCTTGCCTTGCCAATAGCTTCACCCCTTCGCTTTCTTTCTGCCATACTAGGAGCACTTTAATTTTTACAGTGCCCGGTTTGCCGCCATCGTTAGTGGTAGCGTTAAACAGGTGCCTAACAATAGCTGTGTTTTGCGAAATAGAAATGGTTTGTTCCGAAAGCTCAATGGTTACAAAATCCGATTTTCCGCTTACAATGTTTTCTACAAATTGTATTTTGCTTTCCACATTTCCATTACTGTGCCCATAGCTAAGGCTATCTGCGGCAAGGCTTTCGAGAGTTGCTTTGTTGGCATCTATCATGGCTTTGCGTAGCTTTTCAACCGCAATGGCTACTTCCTGTTCGTTTAATATCTGCATGGTAAAATATATTTAGTCTGATAAATTAAGTGGGCAAACATAATAATTTCACAGAGTGTTTTTTTGAGCTTCAAATACCCCCCATAAATAAGCGCTATTGTTAAAATGCCTCATTTTTATTAGCGGGAAATAAAGACTGTGAGTACAATTTCAATTTTATACGTTTAATATATATAAAACCGCGTGGCACAATGTATTTAGCAGGAACAGGAAAGGGAGATATAACCGCATTTGTAAAAGGTGCAGGCTTGTTGGGTTATGGTATTTATTATAATACTATGGAATCTATCGAAACCCTGCTTTCGGCCAGGGCATTTGTGTTTGTGGATGATGTTGCTAAAACAAAAATTTGCTTTGTTAATTGCGAGCTGTGTTTTATAACCATAGCCATTAAAAAGGGGGTGCTTAAAACACTAACCCGTAAATACCCCGAATTTGGATATGATGAAGATAACCTGATGCTTACCGCGCAGCACACGCACGCCGGTCCCGGTGGTTATTCGTATTATGGTTTATACAATTTAAGTGTGCCGGGGTTTGTAATGGAAATATATACCAAAATTGTAGATGGAATTGTGGCTTCAATTGTTGAGGCTGAGAAAAATATAAAGCCAGCCGGGTTAAGCTGGTCAACCGGTGTATTTGCTAACACTGTTGATGTGGCATTTAACCGCAGCATAAAAGCGTATAATTTAAATCCCGAAGTAAAGGCCAAAGTATCTTTTGAAAAGCGCCACCTTGCCGTTGATCGTGAAATGACATTACTAAAAATAACCGGTAATGATGGCAATGATATTGGCTCTATTAACTGGTTTGCCGTACACCCTACCAGCCTGCCCAACACCAATACCAAAATATGCTACGATAACAAAGGCTATGCATCAGATTACCTTGAAAAATATTATGCCGGTAAAGGCAACACCGGTTACCTTGCCGCCTTTGCACAGGGAAACTGCGGCGATGTAACCCCGCGCTTTGTTTTGCACCCTGTTTATCCTTTTTTACGCGGGCAGTGGGAGGGAAGATACCCTGATGATGTTGAAAGCGCAAAATATAACGGAAAACTACAATTTGAAAAGGCGAAAGAAATTGCTGAATCGGAAAAGCAAAATGCTATTGCCGGTGGAATTGATTACGAATTGATGTTTGTAAATTTTACCGATGTAAACTGCGACCCCAAATTTACCAACGGCAGAACTGATGCCGAAACCGGTAATGCCGCCTTAGGGGTAGCATTTTTTACCGGTACTAACGATGGGCCTGCCATGCACCCGTTAGTAGCATTTTTTGTAAAGAGGATTGCACGCATGGTAAAATGGATTGAAAAACTAAAAGCTAAGCTGGGCAGCGAGCGATACAAAAAAATTATTGAAAGGAAATACCGAGTGCAGGGCAAAAAGGATATATTAATTGAAAGCAACGCGCGCCGTATATTAGGCACTAAATTAATCAACCGCCTGTTTGTGCCCGGTTGGGTTGACCCGGCGATTGCCACCCTTAAATATTTTTACAAAAAAGTAGGCCACATAAAAAAACCGTGGACGCCTAAAATACTTCCGCTTCAAATTTTTATAATTGGCGATGTGGCACTGGCCGGTATACCTTTTGAAATAACTACTATTGGGGGCCAACGCCTGCGCAAATCATTGGAAGAAACATTGGCGGCAAGAGGTGTTGCGCGGGTTATTTTGTGCCCCTACGCCAATGGCTATTCGGGCTATATTACTACTTACGAAGAATACCAGGCGCAAAAATACGAAGCAGGGCACACCGTTTTTGGCGAGTGGAGCCTTGCCGCACTGCAAACAAAATTAGATGTATTAGCCAAGGAAATGCTAAAGCCCAAAGAGGAAAGAAAAATCCCTCATGATGTAATTCCACCCGATTTTACCGAGGAAGAATTGAACCACTTTCCGTTTTACAAACGCGCCTGGTATATACGCCAGGAATTAATTCGCGCGCGGAGGATGGAGAGAAGGTAGTTACGATAACACGTCAATACGTTTATCGTATAAACAACAACTCTCTGTACTTTGGCAGAGGCCAGGTGTTATCATCAACCACTGCTTCAAGGGCATCGGTGTGGTTTCTTATTACATCAAAAAATGGTTTTACCTTATCGCAATAAGCTTTGCTGTGGTCGGCTGAGGTTTTTCCTTTGTGCGCATTTTCAAGCGCAGTATCCATTTTGTCAACGGCTTCTTTAATGGCGTTAACATGGCCTGCTATTTTGCTCACTAGTTCTTTCTGCATTTTTGCCGAAGCTGCTGGTAAGCCAATTTCTTTAAGCCCCTTAACGTTCTCAATCAGCTTATTCATATAACCAAGCGCTACCGGTATTACCTGGTTAGTAACCATATCCGAAAGAATTCTTGCTTCGGTATCAATTTTCAATGAGTAGTTGTGGTGTAATATTTCAATACGTGCATCCAGTTCGCGTTCGTTATATATTCCGGTTTTTACCAATACATCTTTAGCCTTTTTGGTGGTGTAAAAATCAAGTGCATACGGCGTGGTTTTTACGTTTGAGAGGCCACGTTTTTTTGCCTCTTTTTCCCATGCTTCACTATAACCGTCGCCTTCAAAAAGTATGCGTTTCGATTCGGTGTAATATTGGCGCAATACACGCATCATGGCGCCCTCTTTGGTTTCGCCGCCTTTAATTAGCTTATCTACTTCAACTTTAAAATCGAGCAATTGCTTGCCTACAATGGCGTTCATTACAGTCATCGACTGTGCGCAATTGGCAGATGAACCCACAGCGCGGAACTCGAACTTATTACCGGTAAAGGCAAATGGCGAGGTGCGGTTACGGTCGGTATTATCCAGCATTACATCTGGTATCTTATTATGTATATCCAGTTTAAGATTAGCATTGCTCAACTCATCATATTTATCTTTCGCTACCCGTATTTCAATTTCATTTAATACGTCAGTCATGTATGAACCGATGAAGGCCGATATAATAGCAGGTGGGGCTTCGTTAGCGCCAAGCCTGTGGTCGTTATTAGCCGAAGCAATGGATGCACGAAGCAAATCCGAGTATTCATTTACTGCCTTAATTACGTTTACAAAAAAGGCAAGGAACAACAAATTATTCTTCGGTGTTTTACCCGGCGATAGAAGATTGGTACCGGTATCGGTAGATAAGCTCCAATTATTATGTTTGCCGCTGCCGTTAACACCGGCAAATGGTTTTTCGTGCAATAGCACCCGAAGTTTATGGCGCTTGGCAACCCGGTCCATCAAATCCATTAATAATTGGTTGTGGTCAACCGCTACGTTTACTTCTTCAAACATGGGAGCGCACTCAAATTGCGAGGGCGCAACTTCGTTATGCCGGGTGCGGATAGGAATGCCAAGTTTGTGGCACTCGGTTTCAAAATCCAGCATATAGGCATAAACTCTTTCGGGTATCGAACCAAAATAATGGTCTTCGAACTGCTGGCCTTTTTGCGGGGCAGCACCGGTAAGCGTTCTGCCCGAAAACATCAGGTCGGGACGGCTATAGTAAAGCGCTTCATCAATCAAAAAATATTCCTGTTCCCAGCCCAATGTGGCGGTAACCCGGTTGGCATCTTTATCAAACATGCGCACAATGGGCAAAGCGGCCTGCTCTAAAAAGTGCGAGGCTTTAAGCAAAGGCGCTTTATAATCAAGCGACTCGCCGGTGTAAGAAATAAATATAGTAGGAATGCAAAGCGTTTTGCCCTGACCAATTTCCATAATAAACGCCGGCGAACCGGGGTCCCAGGCGGTATAGCCCCGCGCTTCGAAAGTGGCACGTATACCACCACTGGGGAAAGAGGAAGCATCGGGCTCCTGCTGCACAAGTGCATCGCCACTAAAAACTTCGACCGCGCCGCCATCCTTAGGCATAAAGAACATATCGTGTTTCTCGGCAGTCAAACCGGTTAGTGGTTGAAACCAGTGGGTGTACGAAGTAGCTCCCTTTTTCATGGCCCAGCTTTTCATACCGGCGGCTACTGCATCAGCAATTTCGCGGCTTATTTTGGTGCCGGTTTTAATGGCTGTTTTCACTGCTTTATAGGCATCGTCCGATAAGTATTCGCGCATGGCCGTATCATTAAACACGTTCGAGGCATAGTAATCCGATACTTTTGCACCTGCTAAGCGGTGCGATATTACTTCTCTGCCAACTACGGTTTCAACAGCTTTTTTGCGGGAATTTGACATGGCCTTATATTTTTTAAATGAACTGGACGAAAATAGTTGACTGAAACGGAATAAAAAAGCATTTGGTTCAAATTTCTTCATATTTCAGTCCAAAAACTTTTAAAATTAAGAATTTGGAAGCATTAAATTCAATTTTTCAATAAATTATACTCAAAAAGTGTCTTTTTAGGCTTTAAACTATAATATATACATAATTATAATTTATCGCTTCACTTAACTTATTCTCGCATTCTAATCCCGAAAGATTAATAAGTATATCAATAATCATGATTTCACAGTACGGCTTTTTCTTATATTCGTATAAATAATTTTCTAAATCATTAATTGTTGCCTTTAGTATTTTAAAAAGATAATGGCCTAAAATCCCCGATTATGAAAAAGCTTTTACTATCAGTTACTGTTTTATTAATGATAACTGTTTCCTTCGCACAGCCTATGCATGTAAAGAAGTATAATTTTAACTCCTTCGGGCAGGATATGAAGATGGATGTTACTTTGCTTGATAAAGAAACCTCGATGGGGGCAAAGCGACATCCGGAGTATGGCATACGCCCCTACAATGCCCAGTGCGATGAATGTGTTGAATTGCTTGACCAACGAACCCGTAATTCGCGCCAGTTTATTAAATATAATAACAACCACCGCACGTATTCGCAGCAATCGTATTTGCCGCTGCATTACAAAAAAAGCGAAAATGATATTTGGAGAACCATTGACTACCGCCTGCGCCCCGATGCCAATAAGCCCGGCGTATACACCGCCGATAATCAACCGGTGCCTACTACATGCGATTTAAACCGCAAACTAACTTCGCTGAATGAAAATGGTTTTGTGTTTGAGTGCAACAAAGATTTGACCATGTATTTTTATGATGAGAACATGGCATACACCGCTACCGAAAAAGGTAATTACAACCAATATACCATAGGCGAGGAGGGGCTTGAAGTAAAAGATATATGGAAGGGCATTGATATGCAGGAAATTTTTTCCATCGGGCAGGTAAAATCTAATTTTGTAATTAATGCACCGCTACAATTGCCTATAAGCAAAGGCTGGATGGTTATTGAAGACCATTTTAGTTTACCGGTAGGTATAACTATTGAAGAATCACCCGCAGGCAAGCATCTTGAAAACGGGTTTTACCAGGGCGATTATTTGATTAAAGATATAACCGGTAAAACATTAATTACTTACGAAAAGCCTGCCTATACCGATGCTATTGCTTTCTCAATGCACGGCATGTATAAGTTGTTGAACACCGGTAACGATTACACGCTGTAAATTTTAGTACCGGTTAACTGGTTAACTAATAAAAACAATACTTACCCAATAACTATTGACCCGGTAATATTTGGTGAAACCAAAATTGGAAATTTTTTATCTTCAGATGTTCCCACAGCAGCTCTTGCATTTACTTCTAAACCGGCCAGCTGTGATTATAGTATGACGGTAGTAGTACCTGGAAACAGTCAGTTGACGGATATATACACCGATATAGAATATAAGCTTACGCAAGATCAAACTTGCGGCGATCCTCCAGAACCAGCCCCGTATTGCACATATACGCAAGCAAGTATGGCAATACAAAACAATACATGTAACACTACAACCGGCCCCCTTTCATGCAATCCTGCGAATCCACCTTATACCGGTACTTGTACTACCGATTCCAATTTAGTTCCTTGGGCGAGTAGCATACATATTAATCAGTATTTTCCTGATTATTTTTCGTGTATTGCACCATCATGTCCTGATTTTCAAATTCCCTTTACATTAAAAAATCAGGATTCGATTTGTGGTGATGTGTGCGGTTATTTATGTGCAAGAGGCAATATTTGGCGCACTACGGTTTATGCTTGCCAGGTTGAGGGGTACATTACACCGGATAATTCAACGGTTTGTGCCGGCCAGCCTGATACATTTACGGCACATCCCGATTGTGGCGTACCGCCTTATCACTATGCTTGGTCCACCGATGGTGGAAATACATATACCACTATTCACAACTCCCCGAATTTTGTTGTATACCCCCAGCAGAATATGATAGTAAGTTGTGTAATATATGATAGTTGCGATAAGTTTTGGCTTGCCAATACATCAAACATAAGTATGCTTCCAACGCCAACTGCCGACGCTGGCCTAGATCAATATATTAATTTAGGAGGAAATATTGTTATTGGAGGTAGCCCAACTGCTAGTCCGCCTAATACTACCATTCAATGGACTGGCGAAAACCCAACAGTGCAAAGTTGGCTTAGTAGTACTACGGCTCCTAATCCAACCGTAACTATTCCGCAGGGTACGGTGGATAGTTTTTATTACGTAGTAACGGTATCTAATTCCAATTGTTATAGAACCGATACCGTTTGGGTGTATTCCCTTCCCACTGGTATTAATAATTTAAGCGATGATGGTAATGCAATCGCCATTATACCCAACCCATCCAACGGAAATTTTGAGATAAGATTTTCTTCGATTGAAAATGCGCCTCAATCAGCAATGCGGGTAATTGATAATGCAGGCAGGCTTATCAGCACCCGGCAAATTTCAGTCTCAACCGGTAAGAATATTTATTCATTCCACCCTGAAAATAAGCTGGCCACGGGCGAGTACTGGATTCAAATTACAGTGGGCAAAACAGTATTGAACAAAAAGTTTATTGTGTTATAGAACAAAAAAAGGCTCCGATAACTACCGGAGCCTTTTTTTGTTTTAAACGGTTTTATTATTTCTTATCCTTGCCTTTATCTTTATCTGCCGAAGCATTCATTTCAGGCATTTGTCCCAACTGCTCCATCATTTTGGCTTGGTCCATGTAGCCCCAATGCTCGGTTATTTTTCCATCTTTAACGCGCAAAATATCTACGCCCTCTACATTTACTTTTTTGTTGGTAGCCGGCATATCGCCCATGGGGCCTGAATTGGTACCAGTCATAATTACGTGGGCTGAAACCAAATCGCCTTCGGTAATCATAAAATCTGATTTGATACTTAAATCAGGGTAGGCAATATATAATTCGGCAAAATCTTTTTTCAACCCTGCAATATCGGCTGTGTAACCCATGTCTGGGCTATGATCCATAAATGCTGCGTCTACCAGGGTGTCAATCATGGCAATATTGTGTTTGTCGCAAACCTCACTGTAAAACCGCTGTGCCACTGCTTCGGCTTTTGATGGCTCTTTGGTGGGCACCGGTGCTTTGTCATTACTTATATTATTACACGAAACAAGAATTGCTGAAGTGGCAATGGAAAGTATTAAATTATATTTCATAGTTTTTGGTTTTAGTTTCAGAAAGGTAAATAGTTTAATATGTAAAACAAAAAATATTTATACACCCAAATTGCCTATGAATTATGGGCGTGTGCGATAGGTTTACTTTTGCCTTCAATATATCCTTCCAGTAACTCAGCTACAATTTCCTTAACCGGACGAATGGCATGTACATATTCAATAGATGGGCCTGCGCACCACATAGTTTGGTAAGTTGCCCCAAAGGCTGCGCGTTCCAAAGTTTTCATTCCTTTATAGTAAGTAACCATCTTACTCCATTTCTTTATTTTTTTATTGTGGTTTAAAAAACGTTCCACCCAATTTTGTTCGGTGCCTACTTTTTTTACATAGTCGGTATTAATTACTGTGCAGGGTGTGCCCGATAGTTTTGTAGTCATTACAATATCCTTAGCGCCATAATGCACACAAGCCATTTTATAATCGTTCGAAACCGGTGATTCGTTAGAAGCAATAAAAGGGCTGCCCACCGAAATTCCACAGGCTCCATAGTCCAGCATCTTTTTCATTTGTGTGCCATCGCCAACCCCACCTGCCGATATAACCGGTATTTTGCAATGTTTTTTTAAAGTAGTAATTAATAAACGCGGCGCTATTTTGCCTGCATGGCCGCCAGCTTCATTATTCACGGCAATTAAAGCATCGGCACCCATTTCTTCTACTTTTTTAGCATGTAGCTCGCCAATGACATCACAAAAAACTTTAATGCCTAAAGGCTTACAAGCGTCAATTATTTTTTGGGGCGAACCCAGAGAAGTAATTATAAACGGAACACGAAATTCAACGCAGGTTTTTAATTGTTCATCCAACCTCAAATTCGATTTATTAGCTATCAGGTTTATGCCAAATGCTTTGTTGGTTGCGCTTTTTATCTCGGTAAGTGCTTTTCTAAAATCAGCATCGTTTCTGTAATTCAAAGCGGGTATAGCACCGGTTATGCCCGCGTGGCAAGCTTCAATTACCATTTGGGCGTTGCTTACCAAAAACATGGGTGCCATAATTATAGGGTAATCAATACCCAACATACTTGTCAGCTCGGTCTCAATTTTTTGCACTGTGTAAACTTTAATAAGGTAAAAATACAAAAGTAATGGCTGTAATAGCAAAGCTGAGTGCACAGGTTTTATACCCAGGTTTGGCACTTTACCCACTACCAAGCCTTAATGTCATTAAAATGTCATAAAAATGGTTTTCAAGTTATTGAACATAATATGCCTAAATTCAGTGCGTTTCATAGTGCAATAGGCTTAAAAACAGGAGAGGTAGCTGATTTCCGTTTTTTAGCTAAATATTTTGAAAAGAGAAAATAAGGCATATTTTTACGCCCTCATTTCAAAAAGATAAAAAACCAAATTTTAATAACTTAAAAAGTAAAAAAAACATGAGTCAGGCAAACGCAACAACTCAAGAAAAAAGCGGCTTTAACTGGACCGTATTAGTAATTCCGGCGGCGTTGGTAGTTTCCGAACTGGTATTCTATTTCGTATTTGGTAATGAAAAACACTTTACCTCAGCAACAAAAGAAGTGCCTATTCCCGGAGATACTATGGGTATAATATTTAAAGGTGGTTTTATAGTGCCAATACTTATGACCTTCCTGTTAACGGTTTTTACTTTTTCAATCGAAAGATTTTTAACTATCAATAAAGCTCGCGGAACCGGTTCATTGGAATCATTCCTTCAAAAAGTAAAGAGCCTGCTTCATAAAGGTGATATTAACGGTGCTATTGCTGAATGCAACAAGCAAAAAGGCTCTGTAGCTAATGTAGTAGTTGAAGGATTACACCAATACCAGGAAATGGATAAGAACACCGAATTTACACTGGAACAAAAAGTAGCTAGCATTCAACAAGAGATTGAAGAATCTACATCACTTGAATTACCAAGCTTAGAAGAGAACCTTCCTATTTTGGCTACTCTGGCTTCGGTTTCAACGCTTGTAGCGCTTTTAGGAACGGTATTAGGTATGATTCGTGCATTCTCGGCTATGGCTACAACCGGTAATCCTGACCCTGCTAAACTTTCAGCTGGTATCTCTGAGGCCTTGATTAATACCGCTATAGGTATCGGAACTTCGGCGCTATCAATTATTATGTATAACGTATTTACCAACATGATTGATAAACTTACTTATGGAATTGATGAGATTGGATACTCTATATCTCAAACGTTTGCTTCAACCAGAAAGTAATTTTTGAGCAGATAAAACAATAATCATGCCTAAAGTAAAAATTCCCAGAAAGAGTACCATAGTGGATATGACTGCTATGTGCGACGTTTCTTTTCTGTTGCTTACATTCTTCATTTTAACTGCAAAATTCAGGCCCGATGAATTGGTTGCTGTTGATATTCCTATATCACACTCAACCAGTACTTTTGATGATGCCATTACCATTATGATTAATAAAGAAGGTAAGGCCTATATATCTTTAAAAGAATCAAAAACCCGTTTTTTGATGTTGGAGAAGATGATAGAAAAATATGGTGATACATACCCGCAATTAAAGACCTTGACCGATAACCAGAAACAGTTTTTCTCGCTTATCGAAACATGGGGAACGCCAATAGAGGATATGGGCAGGGTATTAAGTATGAATGGCACGCAATTGCAGGAATATCAAAAAACGCAAATGCCCGGTATTCCTAAAGATTCTATCCATAATCAATTAGGCGATTGGGTACAGGCTTCGCGCTATGCTACCGAAGGAAATATTAAAATAGCTATTAAGAGTGATAAAGACACCAATATTGAACCCGTAAAGGAAGTAGTGAAAGACCTTACGGCTAAAGATATTCATAGGTTTCTTTTAGTTACCTCTTTGGCAGGTGGCGGTTCAAGCGCCAGCGCTGGTAACACAAAAACAGGTGAGTAAGAAATATCATTGTGAACTTAAAAGCGGAGAAATAAAATGGCAGATATAGATACCTCGGGCGGGGGCGGGAAACACAAAGGTGGGGTCCGATCCAAAAAAATGTCAACCAGGGTGGATTTAACTCCTATGGTAGACTTGGCATTTCTATTAATTACCTTTTTTATGTTAACCACTACGCTTAACAAGCCTAAGGCCATGCAATTAAACATGCCTAAAAAGGTTGAAAAGGAAGAAAAACAAGAGATAGGTGAGTGCCAGGTAATGAATATACTTATCGACACCTTAGACCAGGTTTGGTATTACGAGGGTTTGCAGGTTGCTGGGTTACAAAAAACAGACTTTTCGGGCGATGCAGGAATAAGAAAGCAGATACTGAAAATGATAAAGAAGGTGCCTAACGAGTGTCCATTAACCAGCAAAGGAACTAAAAGGGATGCTATTGTACTGATTAAAATGATGAAAGGTGCCCGTTACAAAAACATGGTAGATATATTGGATGAAATGGATATAACAGGCTGTAAAATATACGCCATACAGGAGCCAGACCCTATTGAAGTTGAAGCGGTTGAGAATGGCGGGGTAGTTAAAACCTTTAATAAGGACGTTGTCAAAGAATAAAAGCAATTGTGGAATTAGCAATTTTCATGCATCAACCATTTAGAGACAGAAAAGAATAAGGGCAACATGGAAACAGGAAAAAATTATTCGAATTGGACCATGGACGATATCGTTTTCGATAATCGTAATAAGGACTATGGTGCTTACCAGCTCAGAAAAATAACTAAAGAGAACGTAAAGAGGGGATTAGTAGTGGTATTGGTACTGGTTGTAGTTTTGGTAATAGCCAGCTTTATAAAATGGGATTTTTTTAAACGTGCGGATACAGAGGCGGTTCACGAAACCTCAGTTACACTTGCCGAACCTCCGCCATTAGACAAGCCACCACCACCACCTCCGCCACCACCTCCGCCACCTACAAGGCCAACAGTTAAGTTTGTTGAAATGATTGTGAAGAAACAGGCGGAAGTGCATGAAGACGAACCACCACCGGAAGTACCTAAAGATGATAAAGCTGAAATTTCGAATAAAACACAGGAAGGCGATATAAATGCTAAAGCTGTAGTTGAAGAGCCAGTGGTTTCTGCTGCGGTTGAAGAGCCTAAAGTATTTCAGTTTGTGGAGCAAATGCCGGAGTACCCCGGTGGCGAGGATAAATTGAGAGAGTTTTTGGCAAAAAATATCAACTATCCGGCCATGGAGCATGATAATGATATACAAGGCAGGGTAGTAATCAGGTTTGTGGTTACCGAAGATGGCTCCGTATCCGATGTTACAGTGATAAAAAGTGTAAGTTCGGGCATTGATAAAGAAGCCATGCGAGTAGTAAAAATACTACCCAAATTTAAGCCCGGCAGGCAGCAGGGTAAAGCGGTAAAGGTTTATTATAACCTTCCGGTGCAATTCAAACTGCAATAAAAATTTATTGAAAAAACTTTAGCAAAAATCATAATCGTTCCCAGAATGATTATGATTTTTGCGCTTTAGTAAAGATGGATAAGTACAATAAGTTTATCAAAGAAATATATTCAAGCCCGGCGCTGTTATGGAAATTAATTGCTGCGCTCTTATTTCTATCTCTGGCCTTCATTATTTTTTTCTCCCCTAATCTTATTTACGGCCTTACCGATGCTTCTCGGCGCTGGTTTTCGGTTTTACTTTTGCTCTACGGTTGCTTTCGGTTTTATACTTTTTATTCAGCCTATAAACGTAGGGATGATGAGTAAAGAACAAACCGAAAGACTTAAGTTTTCTAGGGGAGGGGTTCTCCCTTTAGGGAGCCAGAAGGTGCAGGGGCTCGGCAAAACTAAAACCTTCCTCAAACCTCTAAACAATACAGCCATTCTTTTTGCTACGTTAATTTTCCTTCTCTTAATTCAATCTTGTAAGGATAAAACCCCAACAGACAGCCAGGAAGCCACCAGAGACAATGGGTATAAGGGAACGCTAAGTGTTGTTGTCGATGACGGCTTAGAGCCTGTAATGCAACAGCAAAAGCAGGTTTTCGAATATCAGAACGATAGTGTGCAGTTGAACATAGCCTACAAAGGTGAAGCCGAGATGCTAAGCGATTTTAAAACTAAAAAGGCCACCGTTCTTGTGCTTGCCCGCGAATTGGATGAAAAGGAAAAGGAAAACCTTAAAAGCGCCGACACCATTTATGTGCGCGAAGTAAAAATAGCCTATGATGCTGTTGCAATGATTGGCAACTTACAATTCGATGATAATAAATTAGATATTACCACGTTGAAAAAGTACTTCGACCCTAACAACGCATCAGCCGAAGGCCCACGAATGGTTTTTAATAATCAAAATTCAAGTATAGTAAAACATGTATTGAATTATTTAGGATATAAGTACAAGGTTTCACCCAATGTATACGCCCTTAAATCAACCGAGGAAGTGTTGGATTATGTTGAGAAAAATAAGAACGCCATAGGCTTTGTCCCCTTCAATTTTTTAAGCGAAACCGATGATGAAAGGGTGAAACAAATATACAAGCGGATAAAAGTTTTAAGTTTGCGCGTTAAAAACGAAAAAGGGCAGGAAATACAGGTAAGCGCCAACCAGTCTGATATTGCAACAGGGGATTATCCATTAAAACGCACCATCAATGCGGTAATAAATTTTACCTATAGCGATAACTTGGAGTGGCTGTTTGTAAATTTCTTGTTTCGCGAAAAGGGAGCGAAAATATTTTTAAGAGATGGTTTAATACCCGCAAAAAGAACCGAACGTGAAATAAATGTTAATACTGAAGGTTTAAATGCTGTAAATCAATAAAAGGCACGATTTTGAATTATAAATATTTAATAAACTATATACAAAAATGAAAAAGGGATTTTTTATTGCGGTTTCAATTTTTTTAACCGGGGTTACTTATGCTCAAACGCTGCAGGATGCGCAAAAAGAAATTGACAATGAGAATTATTACAAAGCCCGGGTAATATTGCTAAAG
The DNA here is from genome assembly GCA_903919075.1 of uncultured Bacteroidota bacterium. Taxonomy (GTDB): domain Bacteria; phylum Bacteroidota; class Bacteroidia; order Chitinophagales; family LD1; genus Bog-950. The sequence continues at coordinate 23,419 of CAIXGR010000082.1, forward strand.
CTTTTAAGCGACCCCGCAGTTGATAAAACTGAAACAGCGTATTACTTAGGCAATGCTTTTTTAAGAAGCGATGATGCCGACTCGGCTAAAATATTTTATAAAATGGCCGTTAACCCCGACCCTAAAAATGGCGTGCCTATAAGTTATTTGGCATCGGGCCGTTTGGCTTTGTTGTCGAAAGATACAACACAGGCATCTAAAAACTTTACAAGGGCACTGCAACTAACAAAATCAAAAAATGCTAATATCTATTATGAAATAGGTGATGCATATTTCCGTCCTAACATTATTAATCTTAGCGCCGCAATTTCTAATCTTGATGAGGCACACCGGATGGATAGCAAAAACACGACTATTACGTTGGAGTTGGGTGATGCACATTTAGCAAACTCAGCAAACGATAATTCTGAAGGTGGTAAAGCCATGAATTTGTATGAGAATGCAACCGAACAAAACGATAAGCTGGCGTTGGGATGGATAAAAATTGGCCGGTTAGATATGGGCGGCCGTATTTACGACCAGGCTATCGAAGCCTTTAATAAAGCCCTTGCAATTGACCAGCGTTACCCGGTAGTACATAAGGAACTGGGCCAGGCTTACTACTGGACCCGCCAGTACGATAAAATGATTCAGGAATTTCAAACCTACATTAATTTAAGCCCCGGCGATAGCAAAGCACGCATCAGCCTGCTCGAAATGTTATTCAGCAATAAAGACTATGATAAATGTGCTGATGAAGCCGCAAAAGGATTGAAGAACGACCCTAACAACGTTGATTACCTCAGATTTTTAACGTACTGCGATTATGAATTGAAGAGATATAAAGATGGTTATGACGTAATGAAACAGTTGATGCAAACACCTAATATTAAGTTAAAGCAGCGCGATTTAATTTATGCCGCACGTCTTGCCAACTCCCAGGGCGATACCACCCAAGCACTTTCTTTATACCCTCAGGCGCTTGCCGTTGATTCATCTAACTGCGATTTATTGGGCGAATACGCAAAAGCATTATACATAGCTAAACACTACGACGAAGCCACTAAGCAATATGCCGCCAAAAAAAGTAAATGCAGCGATCTTAGCTCCCTTGATATTTATTATTTAGGTAGGGCTTATTTGATTATGAGCGACTCAATAATGGCCGATACCACTTTCGGCGAGTTTATAAAAAGAAATCCAACCTCACCCGACGGATATTTCTGGAGAGCCAGAACAAACTTAAAAATTGGAAAGCTGGAAGATTTCCTTTCGTACCCATACTATCAAAAATATATCGAAGTGGCATCTGCCGACCCGGTAAAGTATAAGAGCAACTTAGTTGAGTCTTACGATTACTTAGGTACTTACTATTTGGAAAAGGAAAAGGATAAAACTAAAGCAAAGGAAAGCTTTCAAAAAGCATTAGAGCTTGATGCTAACGATGAAATTGCTACAGAATCTTTAAAGCAATTAAAATAGAAAATATAAAAGCCCCTTCAGCAAGGGGCTTTTTTTATTCTTTAATGGCAATACTTTCAAATGTATATTTTATGCATTTATCTAAATCCGAATTATAAACCTCCGGCAAGGCACAGATATTGCGGTAGTATTTATAAAGCCCCAGTGCATTCGAATAGGCCTCAACCCACTCCTTAGCCGCCTCAACCGGCAACTTATAAAAGCATATTAACGACTTTACCTCATCTACATTAAGTAATCGCCTTTCTATTTTAAAATTAAATTTTCCTCTGTGATGCAGCGTAATATATACAAAACGGAAAATGATATAATCTTCGTGATTGTCTAAGCAAAAAATCCGCTTCATTGAGTACGGATCATAACCTTTAGTCTTCATTCTTTTAAAATGCTCCGGGTAAAGTTTTTCAGTTCTATCCGAAAAACCTGATTTAAGAAGTACGTCAACCAGCGCTTGCGAAGCCTTAAACATTGTCATGGTATTAACCGCTTACGTTACCGTAGTAAAAATGATTCCGCTTACCGCATGGCTTTGTCACTTACAATTATACCTGTAGGCTACCCATGTTACTACATATAAATTTTGTGACATAATAATGACAATCCATTTGTATGGAAAGCCCGGCTTACTGCATTATACATTAAAACTATTATTATGAAAACAAACTATTCAAACACCAGTATGCTCGACATGCTGTTCGAGAACCGCAACCAGGCATACGGTGCTTATGTGTTGCGCCGAGATGCTAACCAGGCAATAGGTCGTGCAATGCTCGTAACTTTCAGTTCGGTATTCTTATTGCTATCCGGTAATTTTTTAACTGAAAAATTAAAGGCGAAAACTGTTGCTCACATCCAGCCTCATGTGATTATTGAAACAAAAAATATTTGCACACTCCCCACGCCGCCTCCAAAACCCGAGCAAAAAATTGCCGAACAGAAAATTAAAGCCAAGGCAATTCCTACTGTCGCTAACGTCGAGAAAAGAATAGTTGCCGAAAACAAAGCTCCTGTTGATTCAATACCTTCAACTGAAGATTTGAGTAAATACGAATCGGGGCAAACCACTAATCTTACAGCCGAAACGGGTAAAGGTGCTACAGACGGCACCGGTAGCGATAAAACATTTGAAGTTGCAAAAGCCAAAGAAACTGTTGCGACTAATGAAATTCATGATTGGTCTGAAGATATGCCTGAGTTCCCCGGAGGTGAAAAAAAACTGCAGGAATTTTTAGCTATCAATACAGTTTTCCCAGCTATGGAGCGCGAATTGGGTATGCAAGGCAAAGCGTTTATTAGGTTTGTGGTAAATGAAGATGGCTCGGTGAGCGATGCACAGGTAGTAAAAGCTGATAGCAAAAATTTTAGCCGGGCTGCTTTAAATGTAATAGCCATGTTGCCGAAATTTAAACCGGGAAGACAGGGAGGCAAGCCGGTAAAGGTGCGCTATACTTTGCCCTTTATGTTTAGGCTTAATTAGGCCGTACTTCCTTTGCTTTTAAATTCAAAAGCGACAGGATAATAAAAGAAATAAATACACCGCCAGCGCTTACAATAAAAACAGCATCGGGTGAAACGAATTTCCAAATTAAACCAGCTAGCGAACTTGCAGCAAGGGCCATAATTGAATTTAAACCGGTAAAGGTGCCGATGGCAGATGCGGTTTCACTTTTGGGAACCAAGTTGCTGATAAGCGCTTTTGAAACGCCATCGGTACTGGCGGCATAAATTCCATACACTACAAAAAGTGTAATAAAGCCAACCAGGGTGGTGTTAAAGCCAAAGCCAGCGTAAACTATAGCAAACAGCAACAAGCCAAAGGCAAGTGTTTTTTGCAGACCCAGTTTATCGGCCAATATTCCTATGGGGAATGAGGCCAATGCAAAAACAATGTTGTATAAAATATAACAGCCAATTACCGACTGGTCGTTTAACCCGGTGGCTTTTATTTTCATCAACAAAAAATAATCTGAACTATTGAAGAGGGCGAATAGCAACAATGCAAGTGACAGCTTTTTATAAACCACTGGCGATGATTTAAAATAATCGAAAGTTTGCGAAAGGCGGAATGAGGTTTTTGTTTTCGGTTCGGCTTTTTTCTCTTTAATAAATACGGTAAGCAGTACACTTAGTATGGCAGGCACAAAAGCCAGTAAAAACATAATTTTATATTGCCCGGGCCTAAACATTACAAATACAAGCGCAATCGAGGGGCCGATTGCTGCACCCAGTGTATCCATACCCCGGTGAAAGCCGAAAACTTTTCCTTTATTCTCCGAACTAGTTTCGTCAGATAGAATTGCATCGCGGGCACCGGTGCGTATACCTTTCCCTAAACGGTCGGCGGTACGGGCACTGAAAATCCATATGGGGTAGGTGAGGAGCGCCATCATGGGTTTTGATACCGAACTTAATAAATAACCAAATTGTACAAATGGCAATCTTTTGCCATACGAATCGCTCAGCCTTCCAAAATATCCTTTACTTAAACCTGCTGTGGCTTCTGCAAGGCCTTCTAATAAACCAATTAGTACCGATGAGAACCCAATGCTTTGTAAAAACAAAGGCATGATTGGATATAGCATCTCACTCGATATATCATTAAATAAACTTACCAGCGATAATATCCAAATGGTTCGGGTTAGGTATTTCACACTGCTAGTTTAGTGGTTTTAATAATGGAATCATAATTCAAAATTCTCTATAAGCGTAATCCTTTGCTTTTATTTATTTTTGCCTCATGAAACTCACCGACCGCAAATTTGAACCCGAATTTAAATTTAAAACCAGCCGCAGTAGCGGCGCGGGCGGGCAGCATGTTAATACCACCGAAACCAAAGTGGAGTTGATATTTAATATTGCTGATTCAAATTTGCTGAATGAAAAGGAAAAAGAAAAGGTACGGCAAAAACTAAGCACCTATATTAACGATAAAGGCGAGTTGCGCATTAATAGCAGCGAAAGCCGCTCGCAAAGCTCGAACAAAGAAAATGTAATTAAAAAGTTTTATGCCCTGCTTCAAAAAGCGTTGAAAAAAGAGAAGAAAAGAATTGCCACTAAAATACCGGTGGTAGTAAAAGAGAATATCCGTAAAAAGAAAAAACTACACTCTCAAAAAAAATCTGAGCGCAGAATTAACCCCAAAGACTTTTTATAATAATCAGTATTGATTAAAACGGCACATCATTCTCATTAAAATCTTCAGGCTTGTGGCGTTTTTCAAAAGGAACTTCCTTGCTGTCATCGCCACCCTCTTCATTCATTCTTGAAGGCAGGCGTTTAAATTTGCGTTTTTCGCTTCCTTCCTGTATTTCCATATAATGGTCTGATGCGCCCATTTCATCCAGATTTTCGAACTTGGCGAATTTATTAATAAAGCGTGTGCGCACCGTTTTCACCGGTCCGTTACGGTGCTTGGCAATAATTACTTCAGCAATATCTTTAGTAGGGTTACCTTCTGCATCTTGCTCCAAGCCGTAGTATTCTCCCCGGTAAAGGAATATAACAATGTCTGCATCTTGCTCTATCGCACCAGATTCACGCAAATCCGAAAGAATAGGTTTTTTATCGCCACCGCGCGTTTCAACCGCACGCGAAAGCTGCGAAAGTGCAATTACAGGAATTTCCAACTCCTTTGCCAAGCCCTTTAACGAACGCGAAATCTGGCTTATTTCCTGTTCGCGGTTTCCACTGCCTTTACCATCTACACTACCGCTCATCAATTGCAGGTAGTCAATAATTATCATTTGTATATCATGCTGCTGTTTCAGCCTGCGGCATTTCGAGCGTAGTTCAAAAACGTTGATAGCCGGGGTATCGTCAATAAACAACGGCGCGTTTTTCAGGTTATCAATTTTCGAAGTCAATATCTGGTATTCGTACTGCTCTAAATTACCCCTGCGTATTTTGTCTGACGGGATATGCGTTTCCATCGAAATCATACGCTGCACTAACTGTGCCGATGACATTTCTAATGAAAAAATGGCGATTGGTTTTTTATGGTCAATAGCTGCGTTACGGGCAAGCGCCAGAGTAAAAGCTGTTTTACCCATTGCAGGGCGAGCCGCTATAATAATAAGATCCGATTTTTGCCATCCCCCTGTAGCACGGTCAAGGTCAACAAACCCTGATGCTACACCATTCAAATGATCATCATCATTATTCATTCGAATGTCAATTTCCTTTAACTCGTGCAGCAATAGCGAGGCTATATCTTCCGAGTTCCTTTTCAGGTTATTTTCTGCAATGCTGAAAAGATTTTTTTCGGCTTTATCTAACAATTCAAAAACATCAGTCGAATCTTCGTAAGCTTCTTTAATAATTTCAGAAGAAGTTGAAATAAGCTGGCGCTGAATATATTTTTCAGCAATCAAACGCGCGTGATACTCCACATTGGCAGCTGAGCCTACTTTATTGGTAAGTTGGGCAATGTAAAATGGTCCCCCTGCGGCATCAAGCTCGCCGTTCTTTTTTAATTGCTCGGTAACGGTCAATAAGTCAATAGGCGCCTGGTTTTGATACAGCAACTTTATAGCTCTCCATATCCTTTGGTGGGCATCAACATAAAACGACTCCTCCTTCAAAATATCAATCACTTCGTTGATTGCATTTTGCTCAATCATTACGGCACCCAACACTACATCCTCCAACTCCTTAACTTGCGGAGGAAGCTTGCCATAATCCATCACGTTCTGCTCAGGCGATGGTTTCCTGACAAAAGATGATCTTTTTGCTATATCTATTGGTTCTGCCATAATATTTTTGATCGGTCGCCGGGTAACTCCCCGCGTAAAACGAAAGGACTGCAAAAATTCAATTTTGAAGCTTCAAAACGAAACATTTCAGCACATTTTTTTCTTCACGTTCCACAAACAGTTTCACGGCAGTTTTCAACAATTTTTTCTGTTAAATGTCCAATTACTTTGAGGTAATTTTTGGTACATTAAAATTAAATAACTATTAGGGGGATTTTAAGAGTTACTTATAAACACGCGGTGGAAGTGTGCAAAAAAGGGGTAGAAAATTGGACGGCAGTAAATGCAATTTTAACTGTAGTAAAGTTGAAAAAGCCTGCTATCTATTTAATTGTAAAGTTAGACTATTTAAACGCATCCAACCCCGTAACATCCATTCCCGTAATCAGCAAATGAATATCGTGAGTGCCTTCGTAAGTAATTACCGTTTCTAAATTCATCAGGTGGCGCATAATAGGGTATTCGCCCGTTATGCCCATGCCGCCTAATATTTGGCGAGATTCGCGGGCAATGTTCAAGGCAATTTCGCAGCTGTTTCGTTTAGCCATTGATATTTGCCCAGCTGTGGCCTTACCTTCATTTTTCAAAACACCCAAGCGCCAAACCAATAGTTGTGCCTTAGTTATTTCGGTAATCATTTCGGCCAGCTTTTTTTGTTGTAATTGAAACTGCCCAATAGGCTTTCCAAATTGCATTCTTTCTTTAGAATAGCGCAAAGCCGTATCATAACAATCCAACGCCGCACCAATAGCGCCCCAGGCAATACCGTAGCGCGCAGATGAAAGGCAGCCCAATGGTCCTTTAATTCCCGATACATTAGGCAGCAGGTTTTCTTTAGGCACCTTTACATTATCAAACACCAACTCGCCGGTAATCGAAACCCGTAAACTCCATTTGTTATGTGTGGTAGGGGTGGTAAAGCCATTCATTCCGCGCTCTACTATTAACCCTTGAATTTTTCCGGCCTCGTTTTTAGCCCATACTACCGCTATATCTGCCAGCGGCGCATTGCTAATCCACATCTTGGCACCGTTTAAAAGATAATGGTCGCCCTTATCTACAAACTTAGTTTCCATACCAGCGGGGTTCGAACCGTGGTTGGGTTCGGTTAGGCCAAAGCAGCCAAATAATTCGCCCTTGGCAAGTTTGGGAAGATATTTTTTACGCTGCTCCTCGTTTCCATATTTATAGATAGGATACATAACCAAAGAGCCTTGAACCGAAGCCGTAGAGCGAATGCCCGAATCGCATCTTTCCAGTTCCTGCATAATAATTCCGTATGCAATTTCATCTAAGCCGCCACCACCATATTCGGTAGGGATAGAAGGGCCAAAAGCGCCTATTTCAGCCAATTCTTTTATAATATGTTTTGGGAACTCGGCCTTCTGTGCATACTCTTCAACAATAGGGCTTAGTTTTTGCTTAACAAACGTGCGCACGGTTTCGCGAATCAGTTTATGTTCGGCGGTAAGCAAATCATCTACTAAATAGTAATCGTGAAATTGGTAGTTATCCTGGCGCATAGCGTTAAGTTTAATTAGACGGTGCAAATAACCAAAAAATCGGCCGCTTTGCAAGCCTCAACTTTTCTACCTTTGCAGCAAAATTTTAAACATGGGTTTAATAGCAGTTGAAGGAATGCAGTTTTATTCGCATCATGGTTACCATAAAGAAGAACAAATATTGGGCGGCAAGTTTATAGTAGATATTTACATGCAGGTAAATATTACTGAAGCTGCCGAAACCGACAGGCTTGATAAAACTATTAACTACGAAGATGTATACCAGCTTATTAAAACCGAGATGGAACAACGCGCCAAATTAATTGAGCACGTTTGTAAGCGAATTGTAAACACGCTAAAAATGCGTTACGATAATATACAGCATCTTAAAGTAAGAGTAAGCAAACACAACCCGCCTTTAAAAGGCAATGTTGAAAGGGTATTTGTAGAGTTGGAAGAGTAGTTTTGGGTAATCAATAACTACCAAGATATTGTTACCTGCCCGTTTCCTGATTGAACGCCACCAACAAAGGTTAGATTGGTCATAGTGCCCGATGCCCACGATGAGCCACCACCGCCGCTTCCCCCTGCACAACAGCCCGAAGCAGCGCCGCCACCGCCATAATAACCGCCGCCACCACCGCCGGCTCCGTTGTAATTGCAATTGCAACTGGTATTGTCAATACCGTAATCGCCACCCTGTCCCTGGGTGCCTGCATTGCCCGCATTACCGTAGCTGCCACTGCCGCCCCCGGCACCGCCGCTGGTTAAGCCACCACCGCCGCCGCTGCCTCCCCATCCACCTCCCGCATTGCCGGTAGCTCCGCCTATAGTGCATGTTCCGCCGCTACCAGCAGAGGCCCCACCACCGGGGTAATAGCCACCGCCGCCGCCACCTGCTCCGTTAGCACATTGAAGGCCACCGCCACCGGTACCGGTAGTAGTGTTGTTACTTCCACTACCATTATTACCACCACCACCACCACCACCTGCAACAATTATCCAGTTAATTAAATTAGTTCCGCCCATGCGTACGTCCGACATTCCACCACCGGTGGAATTGCTTTCGCCTGCACCGCCGCCGTTGTATCCATTTTGTCCGCCAACATAAATGTATAAAAGCTGGCCCGGAAGAACAGCCAATGTACCGGTAGCCGACCCACCCAAGCCGCCATTACCAAACTGACTGTTGCCCTGTGCCCCATACGCAGCAATAGTTATTGATGATGCACCGCATGGCACCGTAAATGTTTGTAGCGAGCCGCTATAATTAAATACCTGCGAGCTGGATGTATAGCATGTGTTGGTAGCTGTAATACAATTAGCATTGCTGGTACCAGCACAATTGCCTGCTGTAACGCATACTTTACCGTTGCCTGCGCCAAATGTTACAGTAATAGAGTCAGTTCCCTGCCCCGAAGTAATTGATGCATCAGATGGAACAGTCCAAGTATAATTGGTGGCTTCGGTTACCGGTGCTATAGAATATGAAATGCCACTTTGGTTGCTGTTGAAGGTTGTTGCACCGGTAATGTTGCCCGGTGTATTTGGGGGTACAGCCATAGCAATAGGCAGGCTGCTGGCACTACTTGAACCGCAGGTATTATTAGCGGTTACAGCTACATTGCCCGGTGTGGTTGAAAAATTTACCAAGGCTGATGTTGTTCCCTGCCCCGCTGTAACAATAGAGCCGGATGGAACAGACCATGTATATGAAGTGGCACCATTAACCGCCGGAACCGAATACGCCTGTGCCGTTGAATTAGCGCATGGGTACGGGTTACCCGAAATTACATCGGGCGTGGAGGGAATGCTGTTAATGGTTACCGGTAAGGTACTTGCACTGCTGCTGCCGCAACTGTTATTGGCAACCACTGTTATATTACCGGGGCTTGCTCCAAAATTAACGGTAATAGAATTGGTGCCCTGTCCGGCTATAATAGTGGCATCCGATGGGGCTGTCCAGGTATAAGTATTGGCATCAAGTATTAACCCTACCGAGTAAGTTACACTGGGCGCATCTGCACAGGGATTATTGCTACCGGTAATGCTACCCGGTGTAGAAGGCGCACCATTGCACAAACACGATACTGTTTGCCAGCTTCCGAAGCCGTATACTTCAATACATTTAGTAGTAGTATCGTAAATTTGCAGCCCCAATGCCGGGTTGCTAATAGCGTTTCTTTTCGCCTGGCTAATACGCGGCAATAAAAAACCTTTATTGGTGGAGCTAATATCCAACATGGCCGAAGGATCGGGCAGGCTGCCGGTGGCACTAAGGCTTACACCACCCACCTGACAAAAAGCTATTGAACTGATAAACATTAAGAAAATCGTAAAAAGCTTGGTCATATATTAAGTTTATAATTAATTATATATAAGTCTCCCCTTTAGGAGAGATTTAGAGGGTTACCAAGTCAAAATAACTTTTCCATTACCACTTTGAGTTCCTGAATTATTGGTTTGGTTAGTGCCGCCATTGTATGAACCACCGCCACCGCCACCGTCGCCGTAGGTGGTGCAACTTCCATATGAGCTACCTCCACCACCACTATACCCTCCGCCACCACCACCACCATGGTAATACGAATTTCCACCACCACCATATCCACCGGTTCCAATACCGGCAGGATTAGATTGAATGGTGTTCCAACCATTGCCGGCATAATTTCCTGTACCATTTCCGCCACCACATCCACCGGCATAACATCCCTTGCTTTGCGAACCGCATCCACCGGTTTGTCCGGGGTATCCGTTAGCATCATAGTTGCCATCATCAATAAGTGCCCCACCTCCGCCACCGCCTGCGGCAATTAATAAACTTGGGCCCGATAAATAAACGAATGAACCCCCACCGCCCCCAGAGCCACCATTATACAAGTTGTTGCCATCGGTTACTCCTGCTGCGCCAACAATAATATTTAGCACCTGCCCCGGTGTAACAGCAAACGTTCCTGTTATATCTGCACCAAGGCCACCGCTTGAACTTGGATGATCGCCGCCCTGAGCACCGGCTGCTTCTATAGTAAGATTAGTTACGCAGGCCGGCACTACAAAGGTTTGCAAGTTTCCGGTATAATTAAATGTTTGAGGCGATGAGATTAAAGTAATGGGTAATGAAATAGACGAGCTGTTGCCGCAAGCATTACCCGCCGTAACCAATATGTTGCCCGAAGTGCCACCAAAGTTTATAGTTGCAGAACGTGTGCCCTGTCCTGAAATAACTGTTGCACCAGAAGGTACAGACCATGTATAAGTAGTAGCCCCTGCAACTGAATCAGTAGTATAAACCCCTATGGCATTAGCACAAGCTGTAGAAGACCCTGAAATCGAGTCAGGCGCCGAAGGAATTACATTAACACTAACAACAGTAGTACCTTGTGCCGAATTGCAGCCCGATACGCTAGCTATTACATTATAGTTACCTGCCTGGTTAGGTTGCACATTACCAATAACCGGATTTTGCGAATTGTCCGAGAAGTTATTGGGGCCCGACCATGTATAACTTGCCCCAACTATTGAGCTTGAAGTAAGATATAAAGTTTGTCCCGAGCATGGATTGTTATTACCTGCTGTTGGTGTTTGTGGAATAGTATTAACTGTAGCCACCGTGCTTTGTGCCTGTGTAGTACAGCCATTTAAAGTAGCCTGCACTGAATATGAACCACTGGCACCGGCGGTGGCGTTAGGAATAGAAGGGTTTTGGGTAGTATCGTTAAACCCATTAGGGCCTGTCCAATGATAACTGGCTCCTAAAATAATAGTAGATGTTAGGTTTAAGGTTTGCCCCTCACAAATAGGGCCGTTATTGCCGGGCACAGGATTGCCAAAATCGCAATCGCCACAAATTTGTTTCCAGGTAGCGCCCAGCCATAAATTAATACAGTTGGTGCTGGTATTTAAAATCAATAAACCAAAATCAGGCGCAATGATTGAATCGCGCTGCGCCTGTGTAAGCCGAGGCATTAAAAAACCCTTGTTCTTAAAGTTAATGTCCAAAGCAGCCGAAGCTGCCGGCGGTGCTCCGTTAGGGCTAAGACTCATGCCCCCAACCTGACAAAATGTTGAAGCGCTTACTAGTATCAATAAAAAGGTAAAAAGCTTATTCATGCAGTAAATTTAGTGTTATTAGAGGGGTGGAAATATCCTGTGTTTCCGAAGGTAAATGTAATAAACTATGCAGGAATATTATAACAGCTGTAAAGCCTAATAATATAGGTGAGAAGGAGAGGAAAAATGGATAGAGGGCGGCTAAAAAATCCTCTTTATAATTTTCAACTGGTGCGTATATTTTTTTTGCCCTTCGTTATAAATTCCAAAATGGTCTATCTTATCAATGCGCACTTTGCCCGAGGCATGGATAATTTTGTGGTCTTTAAGTATAATTCCTGTGTGTACAATTTTTCCTTCGGCATTGGCAAAAAAAGCCAGGTCGCCGGGCACAGCTTCTTCAATAAAATTTACAACCGAACCCTGCTCGGCTTGCTGGTAAGCATCCCGGTGAAGTTTGATGCCAATAAACTTGAAAACAATTTGAGTAAAGCCCGAACAATCAATACCAAAGGGCGAGCGGCCACCCCACAAATAAGGCACATTAAGATAACGTACCGCAATCCGGTCGAATAGAGTAAGGTTTTGCGCATCGGCTTGCAGTGCCTGACCGTTATAAATAAATTTTTCTTTCAAAATTTTAAAATTCATGCCGTCAAAAAAAGGCAGGCTGCTACCGGCTACTATGGGTATTGAAATAGCGCTTGATGTTACACTATACACCAGTTCAAGCGCCAAACCGGGCTGGTTGTTAGTAATATTTAAAAAATCTTTTTCGGTTACAGGGCAATGCTGTATTTCGTCTATCCAGCCTTCGTAGCCATCATAGCTGCATTTTACAAAAAGCCATCCGTTTTGTTCCTGTTTTACTTCGTAAGTTTCTCCAAAAAGCAGTTGCGAAACCTGCTCGCTTTTATGCGAGGGCTGGTTTCTTAACGGAATGATGCTTAAATTAGTAATCCCAAAATTCATATAATCGAATATAACAGCTATTAACTGGCAGGGTTTATGATATGATATTCATATGTCAACACCATGTTGTTAATTGCTTTTTTAAAACGAGTTGAAACTGTCGGGTTTTTTGATTTGTTTTAACCAACGTTAGGGCATTAAATAGCGTCTTTATATTTATGTTGTAAATGCCATCAAAATCAATAATTTGGACGTTTTTTGACCAGCAAGAACAACTGGTGGTAAAAAGTAACCAAAAATGCAGTGTAAAAACTGAATTAAATTATTGATTTAGAGAAGAAACTTAATCGGGATATTTGCGTATATACAAATTGAAATTGGTGTATTAAACAAATTGAAGTTGTCAATCAGCAGGCAACTTAACAGTAAGACAGAGTATGAAATTTTTTTTACGCAGAGTGTTTATTGTTTTTGGTGCTTTAATGTGCTTATCGGGGTTACGTGCCCAGGATGTGCACTTTTCGCAATATAATGCATCTCCGTTATTGTTAAACCCTTCTTTGGCAGGTTTAAGCGAAGGCGATTACCGCGCTTATTTAAATTACAGAATGCAGTGGATGGCATTGCAAGGAGGAACCGCCTACCGCACCATTGCCGGAGGTGGAGATATTGCAGTGGGCAAAATAACCAAGTACAATAGTTTTGCAGGTATAGGGCTTACATTTTATTCCGATCAATCGGGTGCAATTAATTTAAGTAATAACCGGTTAAGCTTATCATTTGCTTACCATTTTATGCTTGATAGAAAGGGAACCCAACAACTATCAGCAGGCTTAGAAGGCTCATTTTATTACAGCAGTATTAATCCCTCTCTAGCAACTTTCGATTCTCAATACGACTTTAATACCGGAACATTTAACCCCAGCGGAACCAGAGAAACTTTTGGAAGAACCGGTGTAATATATGGCGATGCAGGTTTGGGAATTCTGTATAATGCTGTGTATAAAAACGGAATTAATTTTTACACCGGCTTTAGTTTAGATCATGTTAATCAACCCAATATTTCCTTCGAGCCCAGCGGGCAGGATGCAAGCGGTGGCGCAGGCAAAAAATTATATATTAAAGAAACACTTCACGGAGGGCTTTCTTTTCCAATAGGTAACCGCCTTTCAATTATGCCTAATTACTTGTTATTGATACAAGGCCCTACCCAGGAATTTGATTTAGGCTGTAGTTTTAAAACTGTTTTGGGTAACGATGCAAGAAGAAGCACTACTGCGTTTCATGTAGGGGTGCAATACAGAGGCGTGTTAGATGCCATAATCATTAATACCCGTTTAGATATAAAAGGCTTTACCTGTGGTTTAAGTTACGATGTAAATATTTCAAAACTTCTACCTGCCTCACACTCCGTAGGCGCACCCGAAATTGCTTTAACTTATCATGGCTTTTCACGCAAAAAACCACGCCCTGGTTTTTGTCCGGTAATGTTTTAATAAAAATATTTTTCTTAATTCCTGATTCCAGGCTCTTGTTTCTTATTCTACTTCCTCAGCATCCAAATACTTGAATCTTCAGATTGGGCAATCTGCAATGCTGCCGTCGCATTGTTTAAATCAGTACCAGCAGCATAGCCTATGCGTGTAAGGCGGTTTGACTTTTCAATCAAAATAACCGAAGCAGGGAACTTTTTTAATAAACGCTCTTTAGCGGCTTCAATGTTTTTATTTTCTACAAACGCACCTATAATTATATAATAGCCGTGTGCGTTAGTTTGTACCGATGCAGGAATATTTTCATTGGTTTTTGGTAGCTGGGTTGCAACAGTTGTTTGGCTTTTTATACTAGTGTCAACCACTGTAACAGGTGCTACTGCCACTTCAACCGGTATAGGCTTCATTTCAGGCTCGCTGTTAATGTGCGTAATGAAATTAAATACACATGCTTCGTTTAAATTCAGTGGCTTTATTTCAACACCTGCCCACATTAACCTGGCAAGTGTGGCTATTGAAGCTATAAGAAAAATAGTGGCTGCAATTTTCCAAAAGTTTCTGTTTACAGGCATTTTCCGCACCACCGGTTCATGTGTAACCGTTTTCTTTTCCCTATAAATAGGTATTGCGGTTATAGTTTTTAATCCGTACGACGACTTTAGATAGTTTACTGCGTTATCAGGAATAAACTGCAGGCTTTCTTCGTTATCCAGAAAAAACTTTCCAATGTTTCGCAATATTAATTCGTCATTGCTGCGCAGCAGGCTTTTTGATGAGTTGCTCCATGTAGTAACTATATCAAGCGCTCTGTCAAACGTAACGTTGTTAGCCGCCGAAATATAATTAACCAGCAAACCATCATTTACTTGCAGGTTTACATTAAAAGAAATTGCTTTAGAAGGAGGGGAGATGGTATTGAATTTTCTATCAATCTGCGCTGGTTGGTAATTGCATATAAAGCCACCAAAACCGGGTATAATTACGCAGTCATGCTCATACAATAAATCGCTTATATAACCCGAAATATCCATTACTACTGTGGCAGATAATTGAAGCGCCAAAAATAATTTTTTTAATGGTATTAAAAGAATGAGAATTAAAAAGATTGTTGAGAATTACACTTTTTGTGTAGAGGCCAACAAATATGCTTTTATAAAATCATCAAGGCCGCCATCCAATACCGCTTGTGGATTCGAGGTTTCATAACCCGAGCGATTATCTTTTACTAGCTTATAAGGGTGCAACACGTAGTTACGTATCTGCGAACCCCATTCATTCTTTCTCTTAGTGCCTTCTAATTTATCACGCTCTTCATTTCGCTTCTGTATTTCAATTTCGTAAAGCTTCGACTTTAGCATTTGCAAAGCACGGTCACGGTTATCATGTTGTGATCTCGTAATTTGGCACACCACGGTAATACCAGTAGGAATGTGCTTTAAACGCACTGCCGTTTCAACCTTATTTACATTTTGCCCACCCGCACCACTCGAACGAAAAGTATCCCATTCCAATTCCGAAGGCGGTATATTAATTACAATAGTATCATCTGCTAAAGGATACACAAAAACAGAAGCAAATGAAGTTTGCCTTTTTCCCTGCGCATTAAATGGCGAAATGCGCACCAACCGGTGAACGCCATTTTCGCCTTTTAAATTACCGTATACAAATTCGCCATCAATTTCAAGCGTTACCGAGCGTATACCTGCCACATCATCATCAGTTCTTTCAGCCTCGGTAACTTTATAGCCATGGTTTTCGGCCCACATCACATACATGCGCATTAACATGGCCGCCCAGTCGCAACTCTCGGTGCCACCGGCGCCTGCGTTAATTTCAAGCACCGCGCTTAGCTGGTCTTCATGTCCGGTTAAGGTTGAGCGAAACTCTAGGTCTTCGGCCAAATTCATGGCTTTGTTGTAAGCCTCTTTCAAATCAGCTTCTGTGGCGTCGCCAGCCTCAAAAAACTCACGCATTACTACAGTATCTTCATAAGCTTTCCAGGCCTCATCAAAAGCGGTAAGCCAAACTTTATTGATTTTTATTTCCTTTAAAAGGTCCTCGGCTTTTTTGGGGTTATTCCAAAAGTCGGGGTGTGCGGTGGTGTATTCGTCCTGTTGTGCTTTAAGTTTCCGGTTATCTATGTCAAAGAAACCTCCTCAGGGCAACTAAACGGCTCTTTATATCGTTAATGTTCTCGCTTGTCATAATAAAAATTGAGGAGCGAAGATAAGAAGGGAAAGGAGAAAGACAAGTTGTGCTTAATTATAAATCTCCTCATCCGGCTCATTAAAAAAAGCATCCTTTATATGGTAAATTTTCATTTTATCATTATGATGCACTATAGAAACAATATCGAAGCGAACGGGAGATTCAAGCTTGTTTTGTGAAAGATATTCTTCTGCCGCACGCATTATCTTTTTTCTTTTCTTCTTGTCTACCGATTCCTCAGGATAACCGAAGTAATCAGTGCTTCGGGTTTTTACCTCAGTAAATACTACCAAGTCGTTTTCTTTCGATATAATGTCTATCTCGGCTTTACCATGCCTGTAATTTTGTAGTAATACCTGGTGCCCGTGTTGTTGAAGAAACTCAACGGCAGCTAACTCGCCTTTCTTTCCCAATTCGTTATGTTCGGCCATATTGAAAATGGTTTTATACAGCAATAAAAACGCATTGTTTTCAAAAAATTATGTGTTCGCGTACTTTTTCGAAAAATTTTACAATCCGCTTACTTGTTTTTCACCGCAAGTGTTAGCCTGCTAATACATACCAGCTGCCTGCCATCGTTCACAATCCTTATTTCCCACACCTGTGTCGATTTACCAATGTGTATGGGCATTGCCGTGCCATGCACATATCCTTCATTCACACTTCGTATGTGGTTGGCGTTAATTTCAATACCCACCACCACTTGTTTGCTGTGGTCAACACAAAAACTTCCGCCAATACTGCCCAAAGTTTCGGCTAGTACGCATGATGCGCCTCCATGTAGCAAGCCGTAAGGTTGCACTGTTCGGTGGTCAACTGGCATGCGCGCGGTTATATAATTATCTCCAACTTCGGTTAGTTCAATACCAAGGTGGTCGCCCATGTGTTTGCTGCCAAAAGTGGTATTCAGCAATTCAGGGGTAGGCTTCAATTTCCAAATCATAGGCGGTTTTTGTTTACAAATAAAGAAATTTAGTTTTTAAACTGGGCAACTGGGCATTTTATATCATAACTCAATAATATTACCCTAAAACTTTAAGCCAACAAATACTATAATTGCAGTTACTGCTATGCGTAATATTTTAATACTTGGTGCCGGTAAATCGTCTATTGCATTAATAGATTATTTAATTGAACACGCTCAACAAGAAGAGTGGTATATAACCGTGGCAGATGTTACCGCCGATGCTGCTTTGCATAAAACTAAAGGCCGCGCGCACACTACTGCAAAGGGCTTCAATTTACAAAACGATGAGGAACGCAAAGCACTTATAGCCAAAGCCGATATTGTTGTTTCAATGTTGCCAGCTGCTTTTCATTTAACCATAGCAAAAGATTGCATAGCGCTAAAAAAGAACCTGGTTACGCCTTCATACATTTCCGATGCCATGAAGGCTATGAACGATGAGGTTGCACACAATGACCTCATTTTTATGAACGAAACAGGGCTCGACCCGGGCATTGACCACATGAGCGCTATGGAACTGATTGAGGGGCTGCAAGCTAGGGGCTGTCAGATTACAGGGTTTAAATCGAATTGCGGTGGCTTAATTGCACCTGTAAGCGACAACAATCCGTGGCATTATAAATTTACATGGAACCCGCGCAACGTAGTATTAGCAGGGCAGGGCGAAGGAAAAATAAGATTCAGAAAAAATGGTGAATTGAATGAATTGAGCTACGAGCAGTTATTTTCATCGGCATATAAAATTGACACAGGTAATTACGGAGTTTTTGAAAGCTATCCCAATCGCGATTCATTAAAATATATTAGCGAATATGGTTTAGATGAAGTAGCAACCATGTACCGCGGAACATTGCGGGTGCCCCCATTCTGTGCCGGATGGAATTGTTTAGTAAAATTAGGTTTAACATTGGAGAAGGAAATACCGGTTACATCAATTAAAAAAGAAGAGGCTGAAATATTAAATTACTTGGGTATTAATACTGCTACTGATGAATATCAATTACTGAAATACCTTGAACTTTTTGAAAGGCTGAAAATTTTAACTGATAAAACGGTAGTGCCCTCAGTTTTTCTACAAAAAATTTTAGAAGAAAAATGGCAGTTGAAACCCGGCGATAAAGACATGGTAGTAATGGTGCACGAAATAGATTACGTAGAAGCGGGCAAAAGCAAAAAGCTTCAATCATCGCTGGTTTATACCGGGAAAGATGAAGAACACACCGCTATGGCAATAACAGTAGGTTTGCCCGTAGCCATGATAACAAAAGCCATTTTGAATAAGCAAGTAAACAGGAGAGGAGTATTAATGCCAAAATATGCCGAGATTTACACCCCGGTTTTGAAAGAATTAAAACAATACGGAATTTCGTTTACCGAACATATTACCGAATTAGCAAATTAGAAACTGATATAAGAATGGAAAAGCAGATAGAAAAGTTAAAAACAAAAAGAGATTCAGCACAATTAGGCGGCGGACAAAAACGTATTGACGACCAGCATAAAAAAGGAAAGCTTACTGCCCGCGAGAGAGTTGATTTATTGATGGACGCAGGCAGTTTTGAAGAAATTGGAATGCTGGTTGAACACCGTGGCCGCGATTTTGGTATCGACAAAGAAATATATTTAGGCGATGGCGTAGTTACCGGTTACGGCACTATTAACGGAAGAATAGTATATGTCTTTTCACAAGATTTTACAGTGTTCGGGGGCTCGCTATCTGAAACACACGCCGAGAAGATTTGTAAAATTATGGACCTTGCCATGAAAAACGGCGCACCCGTAATTGGCCTTAACGATTCAGGTGGGGCACGGATTCAGGAAGGGGTAGTATCGTTAGGCGGCTATGCCGATATATTTTATCGTAACACAATAGCCAGCGGCGTAGTTCCTCAAATTTCGGCAATCCTCGGGCCGTGTGCCGGTGGTGCTGTTTACTCTCCCGCCATTACCGATTTTATTATGATGGTAGAACACACCTCATATATGTTTGTTACCGGTCCTAACGTGGTTAAAACAGTTACACACGAAGATGTAACCAGCGAAGAATTGGGCGGCGCACAGGCCCATGCCAGCAAATCAGGCGTTACGCATTTTACCTATGCTAACGAGGTGGAATGTATTAACGGCATTAAAAAACTGGTTAGCTATATGCCCCAAAATTGCGATGAACCGGCACCGGTGTTTGATTATACTGGAAGCGATGAAACTCGCGAAAAATTAAACACGGTTATTCCCGCCAACCCCAATCAGCCATACGACATACGCGAAGTAATTACTGAAATAGCTGATACTGATTCGTTTTTTGAAGTGCATAAAGATTATGCAGAAAATATAGTTGTAGGTTTTGCGCGCATAGGCGGGCGAAGCATAGGCGTTGTTGCTAATCAGCCGGCGGTGCTTGCCGGTGTGTTAGATATTAATTCAAGCAAAAAAGGCGCGCGCTTTGTGCGTTTTTGCGATTGCTTTAATATCCCTCTTTTAACGTTGGTTGATGTGCCCGGATTTTTGCCCGGCACCGATCAGGAGTGGCATGGTATTATTACCAATGGCGCTAAATTATTATATGCATTTAGCGAAGCAACAGTTCCTAAAATTACAGTGATAGTACGTAAAGCCTACGGCGGTGCATACGATGTAATGAACAGCAAACACATAGGTGCCGACATGAACTACGCATGGCCTAATGCCGAAATTGCTGTAGTAGGAGCGAAGGGCGCCGCCGAAATTATTTTCAAAAAGGAAATTAACGCAGCACCGGAACCGGAGGTAAAACTGAAAGAGGTAATAGATAGTTACGCCGAAAGTTTTGCCCACCCCTACAAAGCCGCGGCCCGTGGTTTTATCGATGAAGTAATTGAACCATCACAAACCCGCGCCAAACTAATCCGCGCTTTTAAAATGACTGAAAATAAGGCGGTGAAATTACCAAGAAAGAAACACGGCAATATACCTTTGTAATTCTGTCCCCCGCCGGCGGGGGAGTGCGTAAGCCTGCGGGATAGCAGGGGGTGGAGAGCTCCTTAAAAGCACAGGTGTGAACTAAAATCATTCATTCGAAAATGCCCTCTCAATATCTTTATTAGGCCAAAGCCACATTGAGGAAACTGACAAGAATAATACTTCGGATATTATTGGATTAACAAATGCCAGCAGTATACCTGCTATATACAGGGCTGTTGATAGAAGGCCCTTCCGGCGTTGCTTATCTATGGCATCTTTTATTTCCTGGTTCCACTCATGGTTTTTCTCTATTGAATTTTGCAACAGCGTCCATGATAATCCGCAGGTAACTAAAAGCCCGCCGTAAATGGCCACCGCTACCGGTGCAAAAGCGGTTTCGCCTACCCAGCCGGTTGCAAAAGGAATCATGGAAAGCCAGAACAACAGATTGAGGTTAGCTAAAAGCATACTTCCGTTTACCTTTTTTACTGTGTGAAACAAGTGGTGATGGTTAACCCAGTAGTTACTTATAAAAACAAAACTTTGAAGATAACTGAGAAACACCGGTATCAAGGGCAACAAGTCTTTTAGTTCGCCACCATGCGGCATTTTCATTTCCAATACCATAATGGTAATGATAATGGCAATTACCCCATCGCTAAATGCTTCAAGTCGGTTTTTGTTCATTAGGGTGAAGATATAAGATTTGTCAAATCTTATTATAAGTCGCTGTATTTCTTCTTATGTAAAATAAAATATTGCCAAACAACGCTTACCGGGCTTAAATGTGTGCTACCGGGATGAGGAATTTTCATGCGCTTTTGAATCAGGCTCGGAATACTAAGATATAAGGAACCATGCGCTTTGAAAATGGCGGCAAAGTCGTTAAAATTTTTGTTTTTGGCTACGCTATATAATGATGCTATTATGTCTAAAATAATGCGGAAGGGCAATTTCCAAAATAAAGATAGCAGCGGAAGGTTTTTAAACATCATCATCAGGTTATTCCTGAAATTAAGATACGTTTTATGCGGGTTGCCCTGTGGCAAACTGCCCCCACCAACGTGATATACTACCGATTGCGGAACACAAATAATTTTAAGCCCCCGGTTTTTTATTCGCCAACACAAATCTATTTCCTCCTGATGCGCAAAAAAATCTCCATCCAAAGCTCCCGCTTCCCAATAAACTTCCGATTTTATAAACATGCAGGCACCGGTGGCCCAGAAAATCTCTTTTACACTATCGTATTGCCTTTCGTCTTTTTCAACGCTGTCAAATAGCCTGCCGCGGCAAAATACATAGCCAAACTTATCTACAAAGCCCCCGCAGGCACCGGCATATTCAAAATGGTCTCGTTGGTTATAGGCGCGTATTTTAGGCTGTGCGGCGGCAATGGTAGTATTCTTCTCCATTTCGCTTATTACCGATTCTATCCAGTTTTCAGTCACTTCAACATCCTGATTCAACAATACATAATAATCGGCTTTTACTTTCTTCAAAGCATCGTTATACCCATCGGCAAAACCATTATTGCGTGCGTTTTGTACTATGCGAACAGATGGAAAGTTTTTCTGCACAAATGCTACTGAATCATCGGTAGAGCAATTATCAGCTACAACTATTTCGCACAAGTGGGCAGGCGAATACTTTACAACAGAAGGTAAAAACTGTTCTAAAAACTTTTTACCGTTCCATGCTAAAATTACTACCGCTACTTTTTTTTGCCCGTTCATGCTGCGCCCCAAAAAATTATGTATGTTTAAAACACAAATCAAGCATAAAGCAAATCAAAAGTTTGACAATGAACGAAATATTTTGCGCGAACTTTAAATGAAATATGGATTCGGATAAGATAGAACACACTTTTGTAATAGTAGCATATAAGGAATCGAAATACCTCGAAGCTTGCATTCAATCGGTTATTAACCAAACTGTAAAAGGCAACGTACTAATAGCAACATCAACACCCAATGGTTTTATACAGGCTTTAGCAGCTAAATACGGCATTGAAATATCGGTAAATAATAATGGTGGAAGCATAGGCAAAGACTGGAATTTTGCCTACAGCTGTGCCAATACAAAATACGTGGTTTTGGCGCATCAGGATGATATTTACTTACCTCGGTATGCTGAATTATTTCTTAAATCTGCCACTAAAAATTCATCTACCCGGCCTTTAATGATTTTTAATAAATCAATAGTGTATAAAGATGAAAAGGAGTTGAGTGTTTCGTATAAAAATATTCTGCGCTGGTTGCTGGTTTTTCCTTTTCATTTTAAAAGGTGTATTGTTTCTAATGCCATTAAAAAATCTATTTTACTTTTTTCGAATAGCATTTCATGCCCAGGTATAATGTATGTAAAAGATAATTTAGGCAATTTTAGCTTTGATGAACAATCGGGCTATATACTTGATTGGAAGGCTTGGTACGATATGAGCCAAATGCAAGGCTCATTTATTTACCAGCCCGAAGCCTTGCACATACATCGCGAGCATGAAGACTCTGCCACTTCAACCACGCAGGTTAGCAATTTACAGCAAGAAGAATTTGAATTGCTCTCAGCTATTTGGGGCAATAAATTTATTGCTAAAATAATTACCAGGTTACTACTGGCAGCAAAATAACTTACCCGATTTTATTTTTTCTTCAACTGGCTTTTAGCCCACTCTAAATTATTTTTGGCCAATTGAAAATCTGGTTTTAGCTCAACCGCTTTGCCGCATGCCCATACAGCGCTGTCGTATTTTTGAAGCTGGTTATATGCAGTGCCAATATTGTTATAAGCTTCGGGGTAGTTGGGTTGAAGTTCCAGCGCCTTGTTGCAGGCATCAATACACTCGCGGTATTTACCGGCGTAGTAATAGGCCAAACTTTGATTCAATAAATCACCTGCAGTTTGACTTTTACTATCAACAGCGGTTATTGTTGTTGCCGGGTTAGATGCCATTTTAAGATAAGTCTCAGCTTTGCCATCGCCCGGGTACATGCTTAAAGTAGTTTGAGAGGCTGCAAGCAGGTTCTGCCAATCTTTTTTGAAATAGTAAATATCCATCAACAAATAGCGCGAATAGATATAGCCACCAAATATGTCCAAACTCTTTTTGCAATAAATTTCAGCCTCTTGCACCCGCCCCATATTGTAAAGGTAACGCGCGTAATAATAGTACGATTCAACATAACCTGGGCCGTAGTCAAGCGCGTTTTTATAGTATTGCTCGGCTTCAAATTTTTTGCCCTGGGCTTCTTTTAAAACCCCTAAGTTGATGTGGAGTATATAGTAGCGCGGCGTGTAAATCAAAGCCTGATCGTAGGCATATTGCGCATCTAAATAATCTCCAATGCCCATTAGCGTCAATCCATAATTCATCCATCCCCTGCCATTGCGCGGGCTTTTTTCGCTCACATCTTTCCATAGTGCCTGATCTGTTTTCCAAACCTTGTTGCGTTCATGAGCCCCGTAAGCATAACCAAGCACAGCAAACATGGCAACCGCCAAAACCGCCTTTTTAAGTGTATCACTTTTAAGAATATTGTAATACAGATTGGCTACTAAGCAAACCATTGAAAATATTAAACCTATAAATGGAAGAAGAGGTCGGTGGTCATTAGTTACTTCAGCCAATGCAACGAGTGAGGTTGGGAGCAACATTAGCAGAAACCATATAATGCCAAATGAAAAAGGTCTCCATTCTTTTTTATCCGATGTTTTAAAAGCAAGCAATATTAAACCTATTACGAAAGCAAAACCAATAAATAACCTGTCATCGGCAAGTGAGGTTATTTCAGGAATATCAGTGTCGGCTGTAAGGCCAAAAGGGAAGAAGAATTGGGTAATATAATGTAAGACAATATAAGGTTGAGAAATAATATAATATACCGGCGATTCAGTGCCTTTAATTTCAATAACCTTAGTCATTATTTTAATGGAAAATATACCAAGAGCTGCGCAAATAATCAAAGCCGGAGTACCTATCAAAAAACTGCGCCCAAAAACTTTTAACCCGTCAGCTTTGAATATATCTTTAAGACTTTTTTGCTTCACAATTATATAATCATACATGATGAGTGCCGGAGCAAACATTACTGTAGTTTCTTTGGCAAACATTCCCAAAATGGCGGGAATGAGATACAGATAATATTTTCTCAAATTTTCAAAGGCCAAATACAATACAAACGAAGCGACAATTCCGCTTGTTGAAAGAATTTCAGAGCGCTGAATAATATAATTTACAGTTTCAGCATTAACAGTATGTAGGCCGTACCATGCACAACCCAGCATGGCAAAATATTTATTATATGGTTGATTGAATGCAGAATCATAAAGTTTTACCTGAATGAAATAAATTAAAATAACAACCAAGAGAAACCAACTAAAACTTGAAACGTGATACCAAAAAGTATTATAACCTTCTTTGCCTCCGCTTGATTTAAGGCTCATGGCATAATCAATGGCAAGAGTAGTCGTAACCAAGGGACGGTAACCCTGGTGCGAGGGCATTGCGCTGGTAGTGCTTACGTCTTTAAAAAATAAAGGAATATTATGAATATCTCTGATGTATGCATTATCCTCAATAGTATGGGCATCATCAAAATGAAATGAATTATGAAAGTGGTTGGAATAAGTTAAAAATATAACTCCTAAAATAACCAGCGCAGTAACTATAAGGGGTATTCTTTGCTTCATAATTTACTTATTGTTTAATTTTTCAGCGTTCTGAATAGATATTTTTCTAACCAGTTCAGTTTGGTCAGCTTCAATTTTTCTAATTTTCGAATATAAAATAACGCCACCTAAAAAGAAAAATATCATAAAAAGGTAAGTAACCAAATCGGCCCCACGGCCTACGCCAACAAAATGCGCCAGCCTATCAGTTATAGAAGGAAACAATACGAATAATATGCCTATACCCGATATGGCTACCAGCATTAACCGGTAAAAGGTTTTGTTTTTTAACCGGGGCAGCAAAATAACAATAAGTGCCACCAACGGAATAAGCAGAATGATCTTTATATTAATCATATCAGAATATTTTTTTCAAAAGTAAATCAATAAGGATATTAATTGAATTCATGGAGCTTTGACCTTTCAGTTTCGAGTAATCGGTATAAATTATTTTCACCGGCACTTCCTCATAACGCAAATGGTTGCTTTTTACCTGCGACAGTATTTCAGAAGCATGGGCCATTCGGTTTTCGCGCAGCTTTATTTTTGAAAGTGCGGTTCTGTTCATGGCCCGGAAACCATTGTGGGCATCGGTAAGCCATAAACCCGTAAATAGTCCGTTTACAATAATGGCGCCTTTTAAAATTAGCTTTCGTGCAAAGGGTACATTAGCAATATCTTCCTGGCGTTTAAATCGGGTGCCCATGGCAATATCTGCTCTGCCGTTAATTACCGGTTCTAGTAAGGCCGGTATTTCTTCATAATTGTGCTGCCCGTCTGCATCAAAGGTAACGGCGTATTCCGCATTTTTTTCAAGCGCGTATTCGAGTCCTGTTTGTATGGCTGCTCCCTGGCCCAGGTTAATATCATGCTTTAAATAAACCACCGGCAGCCCAGCAAGTGCTTCGCGGGTGTTGTCGGTTGAACAATCATCAACTACCACCACTGTGTATTCCATTTTTATTAATGGCTTTACAGTATCGGCAATCACCTTGCCTTCGTTGTACGAAGGTATGATGATGAAAACTTTTTTGGGTTCGAACGATAATTGCATTTTATATTATTAAGCAATGGTATTGCTTGTTTATTTTATACATACGGCAGTCAAATATT
This sequence comes from uncultured Bacteroidota bacterium, assembly GCA_903919075.1. GTDB lineage: Bacteria > Bacteroidota > Bacteroidia > Chitinophagales > LD1 > Bog-950. The sequence continues at coordinate 49,484 of CAIXGR010000082.1, forward strand.
CAAAATCAAGCCCCTTCTTTTTATTTTGAATATTATAGTAAGAACTGTCCCTGAAAACATGCAACACTAATTTTATTAACTGATGCAGTCGTACCGCTAAATGAAAAGGTGTAAATTTCCCTATAAAACTCAAAAATAAAACCTTCATTTTCGAGTTAGGGTTTTGACCGAATATTTCAATGTTTTTAAAATACTTACCCAATAATTCCACAAATTCAGTTTCGCTATACTCGCGAATATGAAAAATATTGGCAGGCTTATCGAAAATTGTTTTGCCCGGGTTAGTAACCCTTCGGTTAGGTGTGGAGCAAATAAATACCCCTCCCTTTTTTAAAACCCGAAATGCTTCATCTAAAAACTCTTTATCCTGTGGTATATGCTCTATCGTTTCCAACGATATGTAAACATCGGCAAACTCATTAGGCAGGGGTAGGCTTGTAGCGCTTGCTTTAGTAAAAACAACATTGTCAGCAGTGCATATTTTTCGTGCCTCTTGTAAAGCCTCCTCAGCCAAATCAAATGCATGTACCGAGCCGGCTTTTTTGGCAAAAATATTAGTGCCATCGCCCGAGCCACAGGCGCAGTCAATTACTATTTTGCCATCAACAAGCTTCGATGCAAAATTAAACCGAACGCTATGTTCAATCCATAACCACGCGGGTAACAAAAAATTGCTCGAAAGCCTTTCCTTTTCTACTTCCATGGGTTAAATTTAAGTATAAGTATAGCCTACAATATGGCTTAAAAAACAAATATATACTGCTGTTCGTCCTATACACAACCTAACTTTCCACAATTCCAATAAAAGGTGTACTAACAAATTATATCTTCGCGCCATGAGCAAACCATTAATACTTGTAGTAAACGATGACGGTATAAGCGCTCCGGGCATTAAAGCACTGGTGGAAGCAGTAAAAGATTTGGGCGAAATAGTAGTAGTAGCCCCTGATTCCCCACAGTCAGGCATGGGCCATGCCATTACCATTAATAAACCACTTAGGCTTACCGAGGTAAAGTACTTTGGTGATATAAAGGCCTATCAATGCTCAGGAACACCTGTTGATTGTGTGAAATTAGCTGTTGACCGAGTGCTACACCGCCACCCCGACCTTTGTGTAAGCGGTATTAACCACGGCTCTAATTCATCTATTAATGTTATTTATTCAGGCACTATGAGCGCAGCTGTGGAAGCTAGCTTGGAAGGAATTCCATCGGTCGGCTTTTCATTATGCGATTATAAGCATGAGGCTGATTTTAGTGCAACCAGTTTTTACGTAAAGTTTGTGGTTAACCAAATGCTTGAAATTGGTATTCCTAAACATACTTTGTTGAATGTAAACGTTCCGAAGCTGCCTTTAAATGAAATAATGGGTGTGAAAATTTGCAGGCAGGCTATTGCCAAGTGGGAAGAGAAATACATGGAGCGCAACGACCCTATGGGCCGGCCTTATTACTGGCTAATGGGAGAGTTTGTAAACCATGACCATGGCCAGGATACAGATGAGTGGGCTTTGGCTAATGGTTATGTTAGCATAGTGCCCGTTCAGTACGACCTTACTTCGCACCACACTATACCTTACATTAACGAAAACTGGAAGTTTACAGGTGTTGATAAAGGCAATGAATCTATTCCGAATGTAAGCAGGGAAGAGTTCAATCTTTAAACCTAAAAGCTATGTTGGATAAAATATTAAATCCTGTACCAACTATATATAAATGGGACCGTTTTTGGGCAGGCTTTATTCCTGCACTTTTACTTCCGGTGGTAAGCTTTTTTCTTTTTTTTCTTTTAACCGCAGCTTATTCAAAGTTTATTGATAAAGCTACTTTTTCATTCACGCTGTTTTTATATTCAATAAAAGGGGCAACAACATTTTTACGAACATCAACGTTATGTTGCTTGCCCAATGCGGCTGTTTTCTTTTTCTTTATTCAGCGCAATTATTACAACGCATCGCGGGCGGTTGTTTTTACAACAATGCTTTATGTTATAGCCATTGTTATTAAAGATACTTTATAACAAGCATGAAATACTACATTATTGCCGGCGAAGCCTCGGGCGACCTTCACGGCTCACATCTTATAACAGAGCTAAAACGCAAAGATGCCAATGCGCAAATAAGATGTTGGGGTGGCGATAAAATGCAAGCCGCCGGTGGCGAAGTGGTAAAACACATTAAGGATTTAGCCTTTATGGGTTTTTTTGAAGTGGTGAAACACCTGGGCACTATCCTCAGCAATATCAATTTTTGCAAAAAAGATATTTTACAATACCAGCCCGATGTAGTTATTCTTATTGATTATCCCGGGTTCAACTTCCGGCTATTCAAATTCCTGAAACAGCACCGATTTAAGATATTCTATTACATATCTCCGCAGCTATGGGCGTGGCGCACTTCAAGGGTTTATAAAATAAAGGAATACATTGACCGAATGTTTGTGATATTGCCCTTTGAAAAAGACTTTTATGCAAAGTACGGAGTAGAAGTAGATTTTGTAGGCCACCCTCTTTTAGATGAAATACAGCCAACGGGGCAGTTAAGTCAACCCGGTAAAAATGTAATTGCCATTTTACCTGGCAGCCGAAAACAAGAGATTTCGTACCTATTGCCCGAATACCTGAAAGTTATTGACGAGTTCCCTGCTTACAAATTTGTAATTGCTGGATTGAGTAACATTGGTAAAGAGTTTTATCAGAATTTAATAGGCAATGCCCGTGTTGAAATTGTGTTTGACCAAACCTATAATGTGTTGGCTTCGGCCGAAGCTGCCATTGTTACCTCAGGTACCGCAACACTGGAAACTGCCCTTTACAATGTACCCGAAGTAATATGTTATAAAGGCAGTTGGATATCGTATTTTATTGCTAGGGCGCTTATTAAAAATATTAAGTACATCTGCATAGTTAACCTGATATGTAACCAACGGGTGGTGGAAGAATTAATACAGGCCTATGTAAATAAGGAAAGGTTAGTAGCTGAATTGAAAAGAATACTCAGCCTAGAAGGCAAAACCAATATTGCTAAAGGATATGAGTTGCTGCAAAGTAAAATAGGAGAGCAGGGCGCTTCGGAAAAAGCTGCGCGGCTAATGATTGGTTATTTACAAAACAATAAAAGGCCCGATTAAAGTTCAATAATGATGAACCTATCGGGCAATAATTTAGAATCCCATTGTCGTAAAACGCAATGGGGTTCTAAATTAATTGACACCAGTAAACTATGTGTGTTTTATTGTAACAGTCGCTTTCTTAACCTTTTTAGGATTTGCTTTAGCGAACTTAGACGATACAAAACGTCCGGTGCTTGCACTTCTGGTTACTGTCTGTTTGTGGGTGTATTTTGTTTTTGCCATAGAGTTGTTTTAAATGGATTATAGGTTAAATTAAAGTAATTATTTTCTTCCAAACAAGTATTTATATATTTTTATTTTTTTCACTATTCAAATCAGTATATTTTTAACACTATTGCAGAACTAATTAAAGCACCGGTTTATTATAGGTAAATAGCCCGGTTTAGCAACCGGTGAAACTGAAATTTTGAAGTGTCCGGTGCCGGTTATCCAACTTCAATATTTTAACCATATTATGACTAAGTTTCTTCCAATATTTCCTCTAAACGTTATTATTTATCCTGGCCAGTACCTCAATTTACACGTTTACGAGCCCCGGTATAAACAATTAATTAATGAATGCAAAACCGAGAACAAAACTTTTGGTATTCCATCAGTATTTAAAGAAAGCCTGAATGAATATGGCACTGAAATGGAACTGCTGGAAATATCGAAGGTTTATGAGAACGGCGAGATGGATATTAAAACCAAAGGTTTAAATGTATTCCATATTATGGAGGTGCTGCGTGAAGTGCCTGATAAACTTTATCCTGCAGCTATAGTTTTTGAGGTGGAGCACCTGCCCTATGATACGAACGAGCTAAATCCCACCTTGCTAACCCTGTTTAATAAGCTGCATAAACTATTGGGAACCAATTTAGATATATATGCTAAGTTTGAAAACCCTTTATCCTTCGATTTAGCTCATTACGCTGCTTTAAAGCCCGAAGACCAATACCGCATTTTAACTGCTACCTCCGAAAAAGCCCGGCAGTTATACATGATAAGGCATTTGCTGAAGTTAATACCCTCATTAGAAGAAACCGAAAATGTAAAGGCTAAAGTGCAAATGAACGGCCACTTCAGGCATGAAGTTCCCCCTCAATTTTGAATCTTTTTATACGTTTAAACGTTATACAAGTACCTGATATACTTTACTCGGGTATTTAAATGGGAAAACCACTCTCTTCTCTGCTTATTTTATTGGGTTCAATTCTTAAGTTTTCAGTAGGGTCTATTGCAGCCGTTACTGCTAAGTTAGGATTGGGTGGTTCGTTGGCAAATATTATAGGCGGTATTATCGGCATTGTAATTTTTACCTATCTCGGAGAGTTCATCCAAAGCTATCTCGTGCGCAAGTTTCCTTGGTATTTTAACCGCAAATTTACACGCTCAAATCGATTCTTGGTTCGTATAAAACAACGGTTTGGTTTAGGTGGAATTGCCGCACTTACCCCAATTGTTCTTTCAATACCGGTTGGCGTATTATTTGCCCTTACACTTACCCACGATAAAAAGAAAATCATGATATCCATGATTCTTTCGGTGCTGTTTTGGGCTTCTGTTATTTTCCTGCCTTACTTCGTCTTCAATATCAATATCCTTGATATTTTGAAGAAGGTTTTTGGACAAGGCTAATACCTCAAAATAAAATTTTCCTTGGCTAGCTTTCCCTTTGTAAAAAAGCAAATACCATATTGAAAGACATCGATAGTTAGGCTTATTTCAGTATTTGCTTTTATTTCTTCCCAGGCTTCATTCATATCACTATTCCAATATATATCGTCAAATATAAATATTGAATTTTCATGAGTCTTAGGAAGGCACTCTTTAAAATATCTCAGTGTAGCTTCCTTTGTATGATTCCCGTCGAACAATACCATGTCTAACTTGTATATGCCTTGAATAATGTTTGGCAGTGTATCTCCAAAATTACCGCATACAGTTTCAATATTATTTATGCCGAGTTTCGAAAAATTTTGCTCTGCTATATATATAAGCGTTGAAGAACCCTCCAGTGTTACAATTTTTGCGGAAGGATTAGCCAGTGCCAAATAACCAGTACTAATGCCAATAGAAGTGCCTATTTCAACAATCGTTTTGGGTTGAAAATATTTTACAAGGCGGTATAGCATTTCGCCATACTTTTTCCGCACGGCTACATGCCCTTCTAAATCCGAAATTTTTCTTGAAGAAGCTACACCAGTGCCAAAATCCTGAGCAGCCACAAATGAATGATCTGATTTTAATTGCCGTCTAAGCAAATCTATAGAACGCAGGTTTTCATCCTTTTTGCCTTCAAGAACATTAATATAAAACTGGTATACAAAAGGCGAGTGTAGGTAATACTTGGTTTTTGCCTTCCACTGATAGATTAAAAATTTTTTGAACCTGAAAAAGTCGCTCATTGCTGTTAAATTAGCGTTGCAAAGAAAAGCTAATTTATGAAGCGGAACGCTTTAGCTATACTTTATATATTGATTACCATAACTTCCTGGGGCCAGAAAGGATTTGATATTGGCGTTTCTGGAACCGTAAACAGCACCTGGATATTAAAGCAGAATAACTACGGCACGCTGGCCCCGTTTCAAAATGAAGTAGTTCGCAGGTCGGATATGAATTACAAAGCTTTAATTGGTGCTAATGTTGGAATAGTTTTGGGCTATAACTTTACTGATAACTGGGGTATACGCGGCGAGGTGCAATATGATTTTACCGGACAAATATATGACGACAATTTTACCGGCCCCGCCACCATACCCGAAGGCACTTTTGGTTCAATTAATCAGCGGGTAAATGTGCGGCGCGATATCAGGCTGCAATATGTGCAGGTTCCGGTAATGGCAAAATTTACTACTACAAAATGGGAGAAGGAGAAAATTTTTGTGTGCCTTGGCCCTCAATTCAATTTCAGAACCTATGCCTACGAACAGGTTAAAATAGCCGGTTATGTTTACAAGCCCGATTCGCTTGCATTTACCCCGGGCCAAAAGTTTCAAACCTTCGATTTTGGTTTGGCACTACAAGTAGGCGCCGATTTTTTTATAAAACCCAATTTTTATATCGAAACCGCACTTTCATCATACATTGGCTTAACCGATCTTAACGGCGATGTATTGCGCCAGTTAGACTGGTACAGCAAAAATAATGTAAGCTACCGCAGCAGCCATAATTTCAGGGCCGGTTTAATGGTGGGTATTCATTATATTTTAAAAAAGAAGGAGAATAAAGAGGAATTGCTGAGGTATTAAATATTATATAAAAATTTGGCAATATGGAAATAGGTGTAGATAGTTTTGTAGCCCGCTTTGATAACAACCCCAATGCGAATGTTGATACCAAGCAGGCAATGGCCAAACTGTTGGAAAGAATAGAACATGCCGACCAGGTGGGCCTTGATATATTTGGTATTGGAGAACATCACCGGAAAGAGTTCCTGGATTCGGCGCCGGTAGTAATACTATCTGCAGCCGCTGGGCGTACTAAGCGCATAAAGCTTACCAGTGCAGTAACCGTATTAAGCGCCGCCGACCCTGTCAGGGTTTTCCAAAACTTTGCTACGCTTGATTTAGTTTCGCAAGGCCGCGCAGAGATGGTAGTAGGACGTGGTTCTTTTATAGAGGCTTATCCGCTCTTCGGGCTTAATCTGAATGATTATGATGCATTGTTTGCCGAGAAGTTAGAACTACTGCTTAAAATCCGAGATAATGAGTTTGTAACCTGGTCAGGAAAGTTTCGCCCTGCATTGAAAAACCAACCGGTGTACCCCAGGCCGGTGCAAAGTCCATTTCCTATTTGGTTAGGTGTAGGTGGAACACCGGAGTCGTTTGTGCGTGCAGGCATGTTAGGCCTGCCATTAATGGTTGCCATTATAGGTGGAGAAACACACCGCTTTCGCCCCTTAGTTGACTTGTATCGCGAAGCCGGTCAGCGCGCAGGATATTCACCGGAGCGGCTTACGGTAGGTCTGCATTCCATGGGCTATGTAGCCGAAACTACCGAACAGGCTATTGCCGAATTCTATCCCGGCTTTGCAGCTGCCATGACTGATGGTATTGCTAAAGAACGAGGCTGGCCACCTATGACCCGTTCGCGTTTCGATGCGCAGGCAGGCCCTTTAGGGGCATTTTTAGTAGGAGGCCCCGAAGAGGTTGCAGAAAAGATTAAGCGACATAGCGATGCACTAGGGGGCATTACCCGCGTTACTTTCCAAATGGATGCTGCTAACCTGCCACACGATAAGTTAATGAAATCAATAGAGCTACTTGGAACGGGTGTAAAGCCCTTGCTGAATAAATAAGATAGAGTTAGTTTCAATTCGCCTTTATCTCACTAATCAGCTTCTGCAATACCTGTTTGGCATCGCCAAAAAGCATTGAGGTTTTAGGTTGGTAAAAAAGGGCGTTGGTAATGCCGGCATAACCCGATTTCATGGAGCGTTTGTTTACTATTACGTTTTTAGCAGTTTCCACTTCAAGTATAGGCATACCATAAATAGGGGAGGTTTTATCGTTTTTAGCAGCTGGGTTTACCACATCATTAGCGCCAAGTATCATCACCACATCAGCGGTTAAAAACTCGTTGTTGGCTTCTTCCATTTCAAGCAACTTAGGGTAAGCTACATCTGCCTCGGCTAAAAGCACATTCATGTGGCCGGGCATTCTACCGGCTACCGGGTGTATGGCGTATTTTACTTCAACACCTTTTTCTTCCAGTGCTTTTTCTAATTCATGGCAGGTATGTTGTGCCTGTGCAACTGCTAAACCATAACCGGGCACTATCATTACTTTTTTAGCGTAACTCATCATAACAGCAGCATCGGCTAGCGAAACTTCTTTTACCACGCCATCATCTGTTCCTTTAACGTGTGCCGGGGTTGCAGAGAAAGCACCAATCAATACATTAGTTAACGACCGGTTCATAGCTTTGCACATTAAAACAGTTAGTATAGTACCGGCAGAGCCTACTAATATACCACCGGTAAGCATTGCCTTGTTGTTGTAAAGAAAGCCTGCACAAGCGGCAGCAATACCGGTAAAAGAGTTGAGTAGCGATATAACCACCGGCATATCGGCACCGCCTATTGGCAACACAAACAATACACCGTATACCAGGCAAAGAATCAATTCAAGATATAAGGTAACCGGATTAATTACCGGGCTAAAAATTATTGAACCCGCTACGCTAAGAATGATAAGCATCAACCCGATATTTAGATATTGCTGAAAAGGGAAAACCTTATCGCCAAACTTTTCGGTAAGCTTACCCCAGGCAATAATTGAGCCGCTAAAAGAGATAGTGCCTATTACTAACCCGGCAGTAATAGCCAGCAATTTCGATGTTTCAGTAGAGTGTACGTGATATATTTCAATTAAGCCAATAAGTGCGGCGCAGGCGCCACCCATGCCGTTAAATAACGAAACCATTTGCGGCATTTGTGTCATTTGAACCGTTCTTGCCGAACGAAGTCCAACACCAATACCAAGGGCAAGGGCTAAAAATATCCATAATTTGTTGCTCAGATATTCGCCACTATCGTTAGAAAGAAAAATAGTACCTACTATGGCTATACCCATCCCAACTGCAGCTATCATATTCCCTTTTCTGGCTGTTTCGGGGTGGCTTAGCATTTTTAGCCCCATAATAAAGGTAATAGAGGCTATCAAATAAGCTACTGCAAGAATGTCGGTTGCAAAAATGTCTCTCGATAAAATGTCCATAACTAACCTGTTTATACTTCGTTTATCACTTTCTCTTTTTAAACATTTCAAGCATTCTGTCCGTCACTACAAATCCACCCACCACGTTCAGGGTTCCTAAAAATACGGCCATAAATCCCATTACTAATGCCGGGTAATTGCCGCTTTCAGCCTTGCCCATCACAATTATAGCACCAATAACAATTACGCCGTGTATGGCGTTTGCACCGCTCATTAAAGGCGTGTGCAGAATTGAAGGCACATGCGATATTACTTCTATGCCCAAAAACACCATCAGTATCACTATATACAAGGTCTGCATAGTGATAAGGTGGTCTAGCGTTTGCCAAAAACCGTCCATAGTTTACTTTTTTACCTTATTAATTATTTATTCTATAAGTTAACTTGTTCTGTAGTCAGCAACAAGCAAACATAATATTCAGGGTAGAGGAGTCACATGCGTTCGCACATCATTATAATATAACATATAACGCCACAAAAGTCAATTAGTTTTGTGGTGCTAACTCTTTTACCCGTTCATTCACAACCTTTCCATTGTGGGTTATACAACACCCCTTTATCAACTCATCTTCAAAGTTCAGGTTCAATTTGCCCTCTTCATTGATAATCAGTTTAATGAAATTCAACAGGTTTTTGCCATACAATTTGCTGGCATCATTAGGCATGTTCGAAGGCAGGTTAGAATTGCCAATTATAGTTACTCCGTTGTAAATTACAGTTTCGTTATTGCGGGTCAATTCGCAGTTGCCACCGGTTGCCGAGGCAATATCAATAATTATCGAACCGGCTCGCATTCCTTCAACCATCTCGCGTGGAATCAGTATAGGGGCCCGTTTACCAGGTATTTGTGCGGTAGTAATTACTATATCCGCCTTTACTATCGAATCGTGTATTTTTTGCTTCTGTTTTTGTTTGTATTCTTCGGTCTGTTCAACCCCATATCCACCAGCTTTACTTGCATCTGCGGCACCCTCAACCTCAACAAACTTAGCGCCTAAACTCATTACTTCTTCCTTTACGGCTGGCCGGGTATCAAAAACCTCAACCACTGCGCCCAAACGCTTGGCGGTAGCAATAGCTTGCAACCCGGCAACACCGGCACCCAGAATAAGCACTTTAGCCGGGGTTATGGTGCCTGCAGCAGTCATCATCATGGGCAAATATTTCGGGTAGCTGTCAGCCGCAAGTATAACCGCTTTATAGCCTGCAATGCTGGCTTGCGAACTCAAAATGTCCATCGATTGTGCTCGGGTATTACGTGGCAACATATCTAGCGAAAGGGTAGAAATGTGTTTTTCTGCCCAGTCATTCATTAACGGTATGTTATTAAGGGGTTGAAAAACGCCAAGTAAAACCGTGCCGCTTTTCATTTTTGCAACCTCATCGTGCGATGGTGCATGTATGGTAAGAATAATATCGGCATGCGATAAAATTTCATCGTGTGCTTTTATTACTGCGCCTGAAAGAACGTAGTTTTCGTCTTTCTCAAAAGCCCTAAAACCAGCTCCTGATTCAATCCAGACTTTTACTTTCAATTTAATTAGGCCGGCTACTATTTCGGGTAATGCCGATACCCGGTTTTCACCCTCCTTTTCTTTCAATATACCTATTATCATAAGTTGGGTCGCAAATTTCAACTGCGAGTATAGTTAATGCCATCAATACCTGCGTTTATATTATAATTAATATAATAACGCGATATTAACAATTTGTATCTTCTTTAGTTCACCAGAAAGGTTCCGAAATTAACTACTTCACCTTCCTTTATATCCATAAGGCCCAATTTCTCAAAATCCACGTTGTCCCATACCTTGGTTTGAAAATGAACCACATCGCCCTTAAACAACAAAATATACAAGTCGGGCAGTTGCTCTAATCCAACCCCATGGTTGCGCACATCAGCCGGAAAAAAGTGAATATGTGCCTCGCCCTGTTCATTTAATGTAGCATGCCCAAGGTAGTCATCATCACTAAAAATATCCCTGTCATACAGCCTTACAATATATTCGTCACCGGTTAGCGGTGCATTGGTTCCTTTTTGTAAAAATTTCACTTTTACCGTCATTTCCATTTCGGGCACCCAGGTCCTAAAGGCGTTTAATAGTTTTGCTGTCATTGTAAATAATTATTAGGGAAGCGAATATAACCGGATAAAATGATAATGTAATAATAAGAAGATAAGGATATGCGATTTTGGCTAGCCTTTTAGTTCTTGATTCTTGTATCTAGCTTTTAATCAAAAAACCTCCACGTAACCCCCGCTGCAAACGAAAGATCCGCCGCCGGGTATTTATAAAAATTACTATAACCGTAGCCATAGTAAGCATCTATGGGCGAAGTAACATTGGTCACTTTCAAAAATATGCGCACCGTTTTAATTTTGAAGTTCACAAAAAAATCAACTAATGGATAAATAGGAAAGTTCGAAAACTGGTAGGTAGGGTTTGGCGTGGTTACCGGTGCAAACGTTCCCAATAAAGGCTCATAATACGGCCCGCTATTGGTGCTGTATCTTAACCGTACATCAAAACCGGTGGCAAACCAAAAGGCACCTTTAAAAACTCTATGCTCGTAATAAAGGCTATGCTTGCTATAAAACATAGGGAACATAGAGTTAATGTATCCGTAAGGCGGTGGGGTAATAGTAAACCACAGGTCGTTATCAAAATGCAAACCGGCAATACCATTCCGGTTGCCAAAATGCAAAACAAACGCACTTTCAGGGCTTTTGGTAACATAGGGAATAGGCACACCAGGAGTAGTGGGGATATAACTGGCTACATAATAATTTAAGTCGGCTACAATGCCGTACCTCGGGTTTTGGTATTTACCGCCCACATTAAAAATTGCTGTTTGCGACAGGCTATCACTCCAACTATTGCGTGGGTAGTAATAATGCTCAAAAATATATGGCGCCTGTTTTAACTGAAAGGTGGCATTGCCAGATAGTATGCCCAATTTATTAAAATCATAACCCACCAATCCATCCACCATCAAATCATTTTGATTGTAACCGGCCAAATAATATTTTGCAGTTGCCCGATAAATAATATGCGCCTTCGAGGCATAATTATTTCTAAAAGTTCCACCCACATACAAGTTGTCGAAAGAGTGATGCAAACCATTTTGCCAAACCAAATAATAATCAACTCCTGCTTCGGCATAAGCTATAAAATCTTTTTCGCTATAAGTAGAGTCGGAAGTAAGGCTACGTGGGCGGTACTCTAATTGTATAGCATTGCCAACTTTTAGGTAATGAAAATCATTATACACCGAATCGGGGGAAAAAAACTTTTCGTAGTTCACTGTGTCGGGATAGTAATCGCGATAACTAAAACTACTTTTTTCAATATTAAACAGGTGCGATACTTTAAACACCGGTAGCAAGGTTTTAACCCTCAGCGTATCATTTTTTCTGGCATAGTAACTTTTACCTATGCTATATGATGAGGTAAGATAAAAGGAAATTTGATTGTAAATGTTTTGTCCCACATCAGTTATTGGTACAAGGTTTTTTTGGAAAAGAGTTGAATCAAAAGGATTAATTTTTACGCCACCGTTCTCCTGCACCCTAAACGAATTAAAAATTAAGTCAGCATCAATATTCCAATGCTTGTTTTTCGAATTGTAAATTCCATATAACGAAAACCCGTTATCGTTTGCCCTTTGGCCCTGGTATATACCGGTCGAATAAATTCTGGTAAAGTCAACGCCATAATAAAAAAGGCCTTTGTGTTGGTTCGCAAACTTTACCTTAAACATCTGGTTATAGTTTAAGCCTATGCACATGGTTAATTCCACATAAGGGCGTATAACCTGGTAATACCTAATCGAATCTTTTTGATACCGGTAAATATCAAACTGGTTGTAACCAACATTAAAGCCGGTGCTTTTATCCATGCTATAAACCATTGGGAACGCTGCCGTACCATTATTGCCTATGTTCATGGATTCAATGCCATCGCGCTCCACTTCATTATATTCTTCTAAATGAAAAATGCTTGAATCAATAACATAATGCCGTTCCGGTTCCGCTGAATGATACCAGGTGTCATTCATGGTAGATGGCTTTGACTGCTTAACCGAAATAGAATCAACAGTGTGCGTAGTTGAATCAGCAGGGCATGAATAGGAGAGGTGAAAAGCAAAAATTGAAAAAAGAAAGAATAAGAATGTTGTAAACGCTATTTTGAATTTCATATCGAACATTCCATCCTTGCCTTTTTGCGAGAGAGGTGGTAAAAGATCGAAAGTTAGAAGCGAATTCCTTCACCTCTAACTTTCGATTTCTAAATTCTTAAATCATTTTCAATAGCTCAGTAAAAATCTTCGTCATCTTAGGCTCAGCTTCTGCTGCCTTTTGAAGAACGAATTCGTGAGTAACTGTATCTGCTTTTTCAGGTGGGTAACCCATATCCGAAATAATAGAAATTGCAAAAACCTCCATATTCATGTGTCGGGCTACTACTACTTCGGGTGATGTTGACATACCTACTGCATCGGCACCAAGTTTATTTAACATCATACACTCAGCCGGTGTTTCAAAAGTAGGTCCTTGCACACCTGCATAAATACCGCTATGGCATTTAATATTATGGTCAAGCGCTATTTGCAATGCTTTGCGAACATAATCGTGGTTATAAGCATTATTCAAGTTCGGGAAACGTGGTCCCAGTTCATCAAAGTTTTTTCCGCGTAATGGATGTTCCGGGTGAAGGTAAATATGGTCGGTAATTACCATCAAATCACCTACATCATAATCTTCATTCAATCCACCGGTAGCGTTCGACATTAGCACGGTTTCAACCCCCATTTGTTTCATAATACGGATAGGGAAAGTTACCTCAGTCATACTATAGCCCTCATAGTAATGAAAACGTCCGGCCATAGCAATAATGTTTTTGCCGCTTAACTCACCAAATATCAAACTTCCTCTGTGCCCAACTACCGTTGAAACCGGAAAGTTCGGTATGTCGTGATAAGGTATCTCAACATGTATTTTTATATCCTTTGTAAGATTACCAAGCCCCGATCCCAATACTAATCCGAATTTGTACTGCTGGGTAATTTTTGTTTTTAAAAAGCTGCTTGTCTCCTTAATTTTCTCTAGTAAATTTTCCATGTTTAATTTTTACCTCCGGTTTTTTGTTTTGTTACTTCAATATATTCGATAATATCAGAATTAAATTTTTCGGCATCGTTTTCTAAAAACCTAACACTTATCGGTTGGACAAATATTTCGATTTTATTCTGTAAAAACCAATTACGGTGTTCTTCAAGCCTTGCAGCGTCCTTTTCGGTTGTTACAATCATCTTTTTTGTGTCACCTAAATCACTAAAAGTTTCCCGTATAGCCTCTAGGTCGTACCTGTCGAAAATATGGTGGTCACGATAGCTTCTCACATACACTTTTCGGGCTTTTTGCTCTAAATAGCTTTTCAGTTCATCATGCTTAGCTATTGCGCAAACTAACAGAACATCAGTGTCATTCACAAAACTTATTCCGGTTTCAAGATTACTAAACGAGTACAGCTGCCCATATTGTATGCCTGAAAAATAAATTTTTTGGTAATGATAAGGCCTAATTTCAGCAATAATTTTTTCTCTTTCCTCTTTCGAAAGGTCAAAAGGGCATTTAGATACTATAATAATGTCAGCCCTGTGGTAGTTATGTTTGGCCTCTCTAAGCCAGCCAATAGGCAGCAATTCATCGCGCGTAAATAAATTGGCATAATCAGTTATAAGCACCGATAAGCCCGGTTTAATGCTTCTATGCTGAAAAACATCATCCAGCAATATTATATCAGCTTCCGGGTGTTCGCCCAACAATTTAGGAACAGATAACACCCTGTCTTCACCCACCGAAACAATAGTTTCCGGAAATTTAGTTTTAAATTGTTTAGGCTCGTCCCCAATCTCAGCAGCGGTTGAATTAACATCAGCAATTTTAAAACCGTGGCTGGTTCTCGCATAGCCTCTGCTTAATGTAGCTACCTTATAAGTATACTGCAATAGCGAAATTAAATACTCAATATGAGGGCTTTTACCAGTGCCACCCACCGAAAGATTGCCAATGCCAATAATCGGAAAATCGAAACGGACTGATTTGAAAATATCCTTATCATACAAAAAATTCCTAAGTCCGCTTGTAAAAGCATACAGCAGCATGAAAGGGGCAAGAAGTATTTTGGATATAGTATTGATAGCTGAAAATTTAAAACCACATTAACATACAGCTGGCAAAATAAGTTTTTATTTTGTTGTGAAAGGCTTCCTAAGTCTTTAAGCCTTTACAAGCTAACTTGTTGATAGGAAAAGTGTAAATTTCCCCCGCAATAACCCGAAACAAATATGAAAATTAAAGACATCACCGATTTCCTCGAAACCATTGCTCCGCCAGAATATCAGGAAAGCTACGATAACAGCGGCCTTATTGTAGGCAATAAAAATGCCGAAGTTAAAAAGGCACTCATAACATTGGATGTTACAGAAGAAGTACTAGATGAAGCCATTAGTGAAAAATGCGGATTGATTATTGCCCATCACCCAATTATTTTCAGCGGTTTAAAAAAGTTAAACGGCAAAAATTATGTTGAACGCGTAGTTATAAAAGCCATTAAAAACAACATCGCCATTTATGCCATTCATACCAACCTTGATAATGTAATTCAAGGTGTAAACGCCAAAATAGCCGAAAGGCTTGGCTTAATCGATTGCGAAATTCTGGCCCCCAAAAAAGCGCTGCTTAAAAAGTTGTACACCTTTATACCTGCTGCCCACCACCAACGTGTTGCTAATGCAATATTCGAAGCCGGTGCAGGGCATATTGGCAATTACAGCGAAACAAGTTTTAACGTTACCGGCACCGGTACTTTTAAAGGCAATGCTGCATCAACCCCTACCATTGGTAAGCGCGGAGTGCTTGAAATGGTGGAAGAAATAAAGTTCGAAACCATTTTCCCTGCTTTTCTTGAAAGTAAAATCGTTAGCACATTGTTAGAAACACACCCATATGAGGAAGTGGCTTACGATATTGTTGCTCTCGATAATTATTACAACAATGTAGGCAGCGGTATGATTGGCACCCTTAAAAAGCCAATGGCCGAGGCCAATTTTTTAAAATGGGTGAAAAAGCAGTTGAAAACCGATGGCATCAGGTATACTAAATTGTTGGGCAAATCCATAAAAAGGGTAGCCGTTTGCGGCGGTGCGGGCCGTTTTTTGCTAAATAATGCCATAGCCGCAAGGGCCGACATTTTTATTACCGCCGACTTTAAATACCACGACTTTTTTGATGCCGATGGCAAAATTGTGGTTGCCGATGTGGGACACTTTGAAAGTGAGCAGTTTACGAAAGATTTACTATATGGGTTTATTTCGAAAAAATTCCCTACATTTGCCGCCCGGTTATCGAAGGTAAATACAAACCCAATCAAATATTTATAAAAAATGGCAGCAACAAAAACGGCAGCAAACAAAGAAATTTCGATTGATGAGAAGTTAAAGCAACTTTGGGATCTGCAACAAATAGATTCTAAAATTGACAAAATCCAAATTCTTAAAGGCGAACTTCCTATCGAAGTAAAAGAATTGGAAGACGAAATTGAAGGCCTTCACACCCGCTTGAAAAACTCGCAGGATGAGATGACCGAAATGGAAGAGGAGATTAAGAACCGCAAAAACGCTAAAGCGCTTGCCAAAGAATTAATCAGCCGTTATGAAAAACAACAGAACAACGTAAAGAACAATCGCGAGTACGATGCACTTTCGAAAGAAATTGAATTGCAGAAACTTGAGATACAATTGTGCGATAAGAAAATTGCCGATTCAAATGCCCGTATCGACTCTAAAAAATCGGTACTGGAAGAAACTGAAAAGATTATCAAGGACCGCGAAAAAAACCTGAAAAACAAGAAAAAAGAACTCGAAAAAATTATCGAGGAAACAGAAAAAGAAGAAAAAGAACTTCAGAAAGAATCTGAGAAGCAGGCAAAAAAAGTAGAAGACCGTTTGCTAAAAGCATATAACAGAGTTAGAGGCGCTTATAAAAATGGCTTGGCTGTAGTAGCCGTATTGCGCGATGCATGCGGTGGTTGCTATGCTAAAATACCACCTCAACGCCAGTTAGAAATTCGCCAGCGTAAAAGAATTATTACCTGCGAACATTGCGGCCGAATACTGGTAGCTTGGGAAACCGAAGAAGCAAAAAATTAAACTCCATAAAAACCCTCTCCGAAACGAGAGGGTTTTTAATTTTATTACATATTTGTAAGATGGCTTTACCTCACATCGTCAAGTCTTAAATGGAAATACAAAACAATAAATCTTTAAAATCTCTCAACACTTTTGGTATTGATGCCAGTGCTAAGCACTATGTCGAAATCAATTCAATTGATAGTTTTAAAGAATTACTTGCCGATAAAAAGTTGAATGCCGAGCCAAAATTAATTTTAGGTGGAGGCAGCAATTTACTCTTCACAAAAAATTTCGATGGCCTTGTTGTTCGCAATTGTATACCAGGCATTGAGGTTACAAGTGAAACAGATACTGAAGTAATAGTAAAAGCAGCAGCAGGCGAAGGATGGCATCAATTCGTTTTATGGTGCATTGCCCGAAATTATGCCGGTATCGAAAACCTTTCGCTAATACCAGGTTGCGTAGGCGCTGCACCCATGCAGAACATAGGTGCCTATGGTGTTGAGATTAAAGATGTATTTCATGAGCTGGAAGCATTAAATATACACACCGGTGAACTTGTCAAATTTAATTTAAGCGACTGCCACTTCGGTTACCGCGAAAGTGTGTTTAAGCACGAATACAAAAAACAGTTTTTAATTGTTTCACTAAGTTTAAAGCTTACTAAACTTTCATCGCCACGAGCCATATACCGGTTCAAGACAGATTATGGAGATATAACCCACACCCTGCGCGAAATGATGGTAAACGAATACACCATCAAAGCACTAAGCGACGCAGTAATAAAAATTCGTTCATCAAAACTACCGGACCCTAAAGTAATTGGTAACGCAGGCAGCTTTTTCAAAAACCCGGTGGTAAGGAAAGATTTGTTTGAAAGCCTTCTTTTTAAATACCCCGTAATGCCCAATTACCCGCAAAAAGACGGCCATGTAAAAATACCAGCCGGTTGGCTGATTGAGCAATGTGGCTGGAAAGGCAAAGTTGTAGGCAATACCGGTGCCCATAAAACGCAAGCCCTGGTGTTAGTTAATTACGGCAATGCTACAGGTAACGAAATCTGGAACCTTGCACTGCAAATACAGCAATCAGTAAAAGATAAATTTGGTATTGAGATATTGCCCGAGGTGAATGTGATTTAAGTGTATTCGATATTTTGAAAAAGTAAAAATTATAATATGTCCACAGCTATAAAATGGCAACAACGTTTTTTCGATTTTAAGGCGGCATTAGATAAACTGGTTATTGCTGTCGAGGTATTAAAGGACAGCATTGACTATGAAGAAGAAGACGAGGAGGAAGAGGAAGGCGCAGAAGCCATTGACGAAATGCTTAAGGAAGGTTTAATTCACCGGTTTGAATATACTTGTGAGTTAGCTTGGAATGTAATGAAAGACTATGCCGAGTTTAAAGGCAGAACTGATATTAAAGATGCCCGAAGTGCAATTGCCGAAGCGGTTAAATTAGAGTTAACCGATAGTGCCGATGTTTGGATAGACATTATTGAAAACCGCAAGCTAATTACCCAAACCTACAACCCTGAAACTGCCGACGAAATTTACGATAAGATAGTAAACAACTATTACCCGTCATTAATGGCCTTCGAAGAAAAGATGGATAGTTTTATCCCAACCTCTTAATGGCTTACCACAAACTTGCGGTACTCGGCTGTTTTGCCTGCAGATGAAATGTTGAGCAAGTATATGCCATCCGGCAATAACGAGGTATTTACTTGCGCCGTGCTACCCGCAGCCCAATTTTGGCTCAACAAATTTCCTGTAACATCAAATACTTTTATTAGTGTAGCCGATGTGCTACCGGTAGATACATTCAGGAAATTATTGGCGGGGTTTGGGTAAAGGTTTAGAGCGTTAGCATATTTTATAGCATCAATTGCTGTAGTAGAGCTTAGCAACTGGCTATAAAAACACATTTCACCCGTGCTACTTCCCCTAAACGCTGTGAAAATTAATTTATAAACCTGTCCGCTCTGTGTTTGTATAAAATAAGCCAGCGAATCTTTTACCTGGTAGGTTTGCGTAAAGCTGTCGTATACCTGCCAATCCCACCCAATTGCAGCCAGCGAATCGGCAAATGAATAATTAAAATAGTAATCATTTATCACACTAGTACCTGTAACTTTTGCAACTGTGGTTCCCTTATTAAGCCAAACTCCGGTTTGTAATATTACACTGTCTCTATTCGGAAAACCAGCTGCATAACGCATACCCTGTATATCCCACTCTGTCGAAAAAGGCTCTTTATCATAGATAGCATTATTGTAAAGGTTAAAATAAACAAACCCCTTACCCTGGTAGTTAAGTTTACTTATATGTGTTGCCTGCAGGTTCGAGTTATCAATATTGGCATATTGCAAATCGAAAGCAGTGTCGTAAACAAGAGCAATCACCATAAATTTTTTCAATTCCCCATTGGGCAATTGAATCAGATAAACTGAATCGCCATTTACGTTATGATTAATAAAATCATACTTTCCCCATCCAAAATCGAAGATATCGGTAGTATTTCGGTTATTGTTAAAAGCGCCAAACTCTATTGAACTATCCGAATCATGTAGCCTATGCCAACTTTGCCAGCCTGCAGTATCAAGTGTATTAAACTCCGATACGGTAGCATTAGGAGCAATATAAACGCGCATGCCCTGGGCCTCATTAATCCGTATGGTAGCACCCCCAAATGGATGCGACGGAAAATCAGTAGGCCGGGTAGTTACTGCAAGGTGCCAGTCAGTATTGGATGCAGTGGTTTTAGTGCCGGTTGATAGGCTATAAAATACCATTTGACTGTAATTTGAGCCGGTACTAATTGAATCATTGGGAGTTATAGTTTGTGCAGAACATGTGCAGAAGATTGTGGCCAGAATAAAAGCCGTTAGAGTGCCTTTCATTAAAAATGTTTTGTAATTTAGTTGCAAAGTTGCACTACATTTGTGTTTACCCAGCATAATATTTAGTCATAATATTGTCATTTTTACTTACAATAAAGCTCTAATATAATGGTAACCTCAATTGAAAACAAGCTGCCGGGTACTTCGAAGGTTTGGGTTTATCAAAGCGCCAGAAAGCTTACTACAGGGGAATCGGGTACAATCAGAAATAAAGTTAAGGATTTTGTATCAAATTGGACCTCGCACAAAATAGGCGTTGTTGCCGATGGTGATATTCTATTCGATCTTTTTATTGTGCTAATGGCCGATGAAGCAAAAGTAGGTGTAAGTGGCTGCTCTATCGATTCCTCGGTTCATTTTGTGAAAGCACTAGAGCATGAATACCGAACAAATTTTTTCGACAGGTGGAATATTGCCTACGAAAAGGGTTCTCAAATTTTTTGCTGCAACAAAAACGAATTTGAAGAATTAGTAAGCACAGGCGAGATAAAAGATGAAACCTTTGTCTTCAATAATTTAGTTAATAATAAAGATGATTTCGAAACACGCTGGAAAATTCCTTACTCCCAAAGCTGGCTTAAAAGCCTTAGGTCTTCAAATACCTCGTTTAATTCGATATTATAACTTCAATCTGGATGATATCATAAATTAAAAAGCCCCGCATTTAGCAGGGCTTTTTAATTATACTTTCTTGAAACAAGAAGCTTTATTTTGCAGCAGCAGCTACTTCAGTATCAGCCTGGCGTTTTTCCTGAATACGCGATGCTTTACCACTTCTGTTACGTTGGTAGAACAACTTAGCACGACGAACACGGCCAATTTTATTTACAGTAATTCCATCAACATAGGGCGAGAAAAGAGGGAAAACCCGCTCAACACCTACACCGTTTGATATTTTACGAACAGTAAACATTCTCGACGAACCATCGCCACGAACTTGGATAACGTCTCCACGAAACTCCTGGATACGCTCTTTATTACCTTCGGTAATTTTATACGATACAGTTACGTTATCACCAGGGCCGAATTCCGGGTGTTTGCTGGCTCCGTTTACTGCTATTTCTACGGCTCTCACTTTTGCGTGCATGATTTCTTTACTTTAGTGGTTATTCAAAAGGGATGCAAAGTTACTATTAAAAATGTGAAGTTATGCTATAATCCGACGGATTTTTTTGTGGATGACGCTAAAAGTAGTCAATACACATACTATTCGCTGTCTTTCAACAAATCAGGCCTACGTGCTTTAGTTCTCTCCAAGGCCTTTTCATGCCGCCATTCCCGTATATTTTTCTCGTGCCCCGATAGCAATACTGGGGGTACTTTTAACCCTTTAAAATCCTCAGGCCGGGTATACACAGGGTGAGAAAGCAGGTTATCCTGAAACGAGTCAAAAAGCGCTGATGTTTCATCGCTCAATACGCCCGGAAGCAACCTGCCAATAGCATCTACCAATACTGCCGCAGCCAGTTCGCCGCCACTAAGCACATAATCACCTATTGATATCTCCTTGGTTATATAAACCTCTCTAATGCGCTCATCAATACCTTTATAATGTCCGCAAAGAATGATGATATTTTCTTTTAGCGAAAGCGTATTTACCATTTTCTGGTTTAACAGTTCGCCATCGGGTGTTACGTATATAATTTCGTCGTAATTGCGCTCTTTCTTCAAATGCTCAATGCAGTTCGAAATTGGTTCGCACATCATTACTATACCTGCTCCGCCACCGTATTGGTAATCATCAACCTGTTTTTGCTTTTGGGTGCTAAAATCTCGCAGGTTAATCAGGTTCACTTCAAGCAAACCTTTCTCCTTAGCCCGTTTTAAAATTGAATGGCTAAAAGGGCTAACCAGCAAATCGGGCAGTATGGTTATAATATCAATGCGCATGGTTACTAAAGTTCTATTAATCCCTCCGGCAGGTCTAATATAAGCTCCCTTTTTGGCTTATTAATTTTAACAATAAAATCTTCCACAAAAGGAATCAAAATTTCCTTGCCCTCATGCTTTATCGAAAGCAAAGTTTGGCCCGGTGTTTCAAATATTTCTTCAATACTACCTAGTTTATTTTTGTCTTTAAGTAATACATTGTAACCTATCAGATAATCAATTGTTTTTGATTCTGATTTAAAGTACTGTATCAGGTCGCTTTCCAATAAAAACAATTCACTTCCGGCATATTGTTTTGCCTTTTCGGGGCTGCTTATATATTCAAATAAAATAATGCCTTCGCCTGGTGCTATCCACTCAATATCTTTTACAAACCAGGGTAAGTAGTTGCCGTTAATATTAAGCATAAAGTGTTCGGGTACCCGCTTTTTGCTTTTCAAATCACGATCTACAAAAAATCGAAAAGCCCCACTTAATTTGTGGGGCTTTATCAATTTTCCGATAGGAATATAATTTTCTATGGCCAAAGCAAAGAGGGTTTAATTCTCAGCTGGTGCCTCGGTATTAGGTGTTTCAGTATTTTCAACCGCTGGTGTTTCAGTAACAGCTGTTTCTTCTGCTGCAACTTCTTTCTTAGCTTCTTCGGCAGCGTTTAGTGCAGCTGCACGTTTTGCATCACGGTCAGTGGCTTTCTTCTGCTCTTGCTCAAGTAATTTAGCCTTTACTTCGCTCTTATCTTTGTGGTGTTTCTTCTCGTGGTCAAGCACCTTGTTTTTGTGCTCGTCTAACCAGGTTTGGTAACGCTTTTCAGCTTCTTCAGTAGTAAACGAACCCTTAGCTACACCACGTAGTAAGTGTTTTTTGTATAAAATGCCTTTGTACTTAAATATAGCGTTAACTGTATCGGTAACTTCGGCACCTTTTTGCAACCATTCAACGGCCTTATCGGCATCCAAATGGATAGTTGCTGGTTTAGAAAGTGGGTTGTAATCGCCTATCTTTTCGATGTATTTACCATCGCGAGGTGCGCGGCTATCGGCTGCTACAATGTGATAAAAAGGGCGTTTGCCTCTACCGTGTCTCTGAAGTCTTAATTTTACTGCCATGTCTTAAATGAATTTAAGGTTTGGGTTAAATAATATCCCCGTGTTTTTCAAAAGGGAGCGCAAATATATGAGGTTTTCGCAGATTGTGCAAGTGTACCGGAAAGATAATTGAGAAAATTATAGAAGTGGGTGATTAGTGTAAAACGTGCAATTGGCTAATTTAGGCGCCTGCAAAAGATGCTTAAATAAAACAATAGGTCCCATATATAAATCGAGCACGAAAATAAAAGGCAACTAATGAAGTCCATTATATTAATAGTAGTAAGTGTTTTTATGGCAGGTTGCGAAAACTATGAATCATACAGAAATAAACCTGCCGGCGATGTTGATATTTTAATTAATGAAAGGCTGGAAGCATACCATGCAAATCTTAAACCTATGTATGGTGGCAAAATAAAAAGTAATGAAGAAAAGGCGGTAGATAAAAAATATGTTGACGAAATGTTACAGTTGCATAATGGAGATACAATAATGGCCGCTAGAAGAGCTGCCCGTGATGGTTGGTATTATGTCTATCGACAAGTTATTGATACAGCGATGTTTCGTTTTAATCAAAGTTGGTTAATTGACAGTAATTATCCGGCCAGCTACTTTGGTTTTGCTGCAATTAAAGAATACCAAGGAATTAAAGATGAAGCGGAAAAATATTTTAGAATAGCGTACCAGCACGACCCTTCGGACTCGTTGACAAAAAAGTATTTGCATCAAATTGCACAAATAAAAGAAAAGCAAAAAGACACTTTAGGGCTTATCAATTCATACAACAGAGTATTATCTTTTTTCCCAAATGACCATATAGCAGCGGGAAAGTTGGCATTTTTCTATTCAGCTATTAATAAACCCGATAGTGCATTAAAATATTATAATTTGACAAAGGAGGGGAACCATTAATATTGTAAAACCCACAAATCAAGACGGGGGTAAGGCGAATGCCACCCTCTAATGCTTCGACACACTTCGCCTTTTAACTATTTTGATAAATGCTAATGT
Organism: uncultured Bacteroidota bacterium; assembly: GCA_903919075.1. GTDB lineage: Bacteria > Bacteroidota > Bacteroidia > Chitinophagales > LD1 > Bog-950. The sequence goes on from CAIXGR010000082.1 coordinate 73,405, forward strand.
GCCACTCCATTCAAAAGTGCTGCCGGTGTGGTTGCGGGTATCGGCACTTATTTCAAAAGCTATATTGGCAAACTTCCCAAAATCAAAATTCCTTATCCAGGCCGAGCCTTGCGAGTTTCCGGTAAAAACATCCTGTGCGCCTTTCAAGTTATTGCCGTTGTGCAGGTAAATGTAATCTTCGGTTCTTTTTTGGGGAATATTTGCTGATTCATAGTTATTTTCAGAGGTGTAGTGAAATGCCTGCAAATCGGCTGACTTTTGGTTAAGCGATAAAAAATTGGAAGCAAAAAGAAACGTGTTACCTTCCGCACAGCTTTGAGAAGATATTTGTGCTGAAATTATAAAGAATTGAAATATTACAATTAATTTTAACATAATTATGCCCATGTTGCCCGGTTAGGTGCCGGCAAATAAAAAAGCGCTTGGAGAGCTTTTCAAAACTAGTCCTTCCAGTTATTGCTTGTGATGATCCACCAACCGTCCCATTGTTGAATGAAGCGAGCCCTTTAATTTATCAATAGCCCCGCCTACTGCCTGCTCGTATGATGGCGCATGATTTTTAACCACCGTAGGTTGCAGTCCTTGAACGTGGGCTTCTAACAAACATCGTTTATCATTCAGCCCGTCTTTGTTTCCGTTCTCGTCCGAAAGATGGACTTCTAACTTGGTTATTTGATGGCTAAACCTGTTTAGTTTGTCCGATAGCAGCGCGATTAAAGGAGCCTTAAATTCTTCGTTTGCTTTTACATTATGGGCAGTATCAAATTGAATGGTCATGATGGTTGGTTTTTTTGATTTGAAAAAATATAATTGAACTCACTACAAAGTTGTGGCCTGCACAGCGTAAAAGGTTACACAATTCCGGCAAAATGTTACATCAATCACAGATTTACAACTTAATTCAT
>CAIXGR010000083.1 GCA_903919075.1 uncultured Bacteroidota bacterium
AAATGACAGAAGAAGTATTTACTTTAAAAACAAATCTTCTAACTTTGCATTCACAAATTTAAATTCTCTGAATTGAAAACTCTCTAAAAGTTCACTTTGGTTTGAAGACATACAGCCGGTTAGGTTAAAATTTAATTACACTTATCTATCCAATTAATTGTTTATCAATATATTATAGGTTAATTTGGATCACCTGTACCCTACCTGTACCCTTCATTTTATTTGATTGTTATCGGACTCCGTCGATGTGGTCCGCCAAGCGGTATTTATTAGGCTCATTAAAAAAGATCGGCAGGATTCATTTTGATAAACTCCTTCCATGGTAATCCTTTGTCACCTATGAGCAGCAGTTTGGCCGAAGGGAATTTCTTTTTAAAAGCATCGGTACCGGCGGCTTTCTGTGTGTTACCGCTTTTAACCTCCAGCCCTATTATTGTTTTTCCCATTTGAATGACAAAATCAATTTCATCATTCCCATCGCGCCAATACCACAAGTCAAATTTTTCAGTTAAAGAATAGTTCAGTAGATGCGCCCCGACACATGACTCAACAATCCTGCCCCAAGAGGCCAGGTCACGTGTAATACTTTCATAGTTTTCACTGCGCTGGGCGCTTATCAGGGCGGTGTTATGCACTTGGAATTTGGGACTCGAGGACCGCTGCCGGATCTTGTCTTTGGATATCTTTTCCACTCCAGCTAAAAGCCCGGCAGTATCCAGTAATTGCAGATAATGTGACAGGGTAGTGGTATTTCCAGCTTCTGTCAATTGCCCAAGCATTTTATTATAAGAAAGAATCTGGCTAGAATAACTACATCCCAATTCAAACAATCGTTTCATAAGCGCCGGTTTATCAACGCGAGTTAGCATCAATATATCTTTCGAAATACTTGTTTCAATCAATGAATGCATAACATAATCCTTCCATCTTTTTTCATCCCTGATCAATTCCGCTGAACCAGGATAGCCGCCAAACCAGGCAAACTGGTTTTCATTCCAGCCGAATGCTTTGTGCATCTCTGAGAAAGACCAGTGGCTTAAATAAATAGTCTCAAATCTACCAGCAAGCGATTCTGTGAGTCCTTGTTGCAAAAGAAGACGCGATGAACCTAGCAGGATAACCTTCATGTTTGTTGCTGACCTCGAGTCTTCATCCCACAGTGATTTTACCTGCTCACTCCAGTTTGAAATCTTCTGAACCTCATCTATAACCAGTAAAAACTCTTTAGCCTCGGATTGCTTGAATTTCAGCCGGGCAGTCTCCCATTGCTGCCCGATCCAGGTTGCATCAGGGCCGGATACTCCATCGGCTGACATAAAATGATGGGGAACCTTTGTCCATTGTAGCAGCTGGGTAACCATCGTGGTTTTTCCGATTTGCCTGGGTCCCATCAACACCTGAATGAATTTTCTTTTCTCTTTTACACGGGCTTTAAGAAGATCAAGCTGTGGTCTTTCGTATTTCATAATTTACTCAATATGTTGAGCAAATTTACTCAAAGTATTGAGTAAATTAAATGTTAGGGGTTAAAAAGTTAGGTGGATGTTAGCACACTAGATATTTTTTAACTCTGCCGATTGCAATTTATGGTATCTTTAATCGTGCCAGATTACGGCCAAAACTATTCATCGAATGGCCGTGATGTTGTCGTTAAAAAAATTAGCTTTGGATGTGATTGTTTTCGTTTTCCTGCTTGTCTTTTTTTATGTATCGCACAGTTGGCTTGCAAGCCTCAGTGTTAAAGAATTCATAAGTAAATATAGCCAATTGATGTTCAGTTTCTATCGATTGTTCTATACGCTTTTCTCTGTAACCCTTTGGAGCATTATCACTTGGTGGTTTATTTACCAGCACGAGTACAATTATATTATTACCCCGAGAACAGGTTTGATGTATACCGGATATGTGATGGCTGCTGTTGGTTTATTGCTTATTTCCCTGAGTGTAATAAAATATGGCTTTCAGGAGTTTGTCGGACTTAATGCACTTAATAAAAATCAGCGGATTGAAAATGCAGCACCTGAATTAAACATCAGTGGTATGAATGGCTTTGTCCGCCACCCTATTTATAGTGGAATACTATTGGCACTAGTTGGCTTATTTCTTTGCTTACCTACTCAAATGACGGCTTTAGGAATAGTTGTTTCGCTTATTTATTTAGAAATCGGTATTAGGTTAGAAGAAATAAAACTGGAGAAGGAGTTTGGATCGAGTTACACTCAGTACAAAATGAAGGTAAAGAAGGTAATTCCCAGGTTATACTAATCTCAACTGAAATCTCTTTACTATAGTGTCATTATTTAGCAGTACTGAGGTATTACTTTTAACAATAGTATTTCCTTATTCACCTGGAAGAACCTGTATCTACGGGTAACTGCGCTTTAAGCCATTGGGAAAAGCCATCTTTTAAATCATATACTCTTGTAAATCCCTTGCGTTTCATAATTTTTCCCGCGAAAGGTGAGCGATGGCAGGTATGGCAGTAAATGTAGGCGGGCTTGTTCCGGTCAAGAGAATCTACATCACGTGGAGCAAAATATATTGAGCAAGGAATTAATTGCGAAAATTTTGAAAGGGGCAGTTCGATAAGTCGCGTTTGTAACGCTAAAAATATCAAATGCATCCTGTGCAAAATTTGGAGTTTATTGTTGGCCGTAAAGCAAATTATATTCTCTTAGCAATCATCCGAACCAACTTATAAGGCTCCAGCCCGTAGTCGCATTTATCAACTACTTCTTGATACGAAATGATCTCAAACCCGCCAATTTTTAAGAGAATTTGTTTTTCAAGGTTTGTAGGACAGCCAAAGTCAAATCGGTTCATTTCAACTCCGGCGTCGCGATGGCAGAATTCAAAAACCAACAGTCCGCCAGGCCTTATACCTTTCTTTATTCGTTGCGATAAGCCATTGATATCTTCCATGCATCCGGAATAAATAAATGAAACGAGGTCCCACTGATTATCACCAAAATCAAACTCCTCGCTTCCCTGTTGCACTGTTTTTATTTTCACCTTTTTGCGCTGTGCATTTGCATTTGCAACGGCCAACGCTTCATCGGCTATATCAAAACCGGTAACATCCCAACCCATTTGCGCTAAATATATAGCATTACGTCCTTGCCCCATTCCTATATCCACTGCCGTGCCAGGTTTTATTCCCTTAATGGCATTTTGCAGAAAGAGATTGGGCTCCTTATTGAAATGATAGCTTGTATCTTTAGTCAGAGCTTCATTCCATCGCTGCCTTTCCAATTCTCTGGCTGCAGAATCGATTGTAACCGTTTGGGCATGTACGTAGTTAAAAATAAAAAATAATGCAAAAACGAATAGTGATTGTATTCTTAACATCAATTTTTTTATCAAAGATACTAACTTTAATAATTATGAAGTAAATGTGAATCTGAATCAGGAATCGTTGCTTTCAGATGAATACCGATTTATTTGGAAATTGTATTTTGAAAATGGTTAAATATTGAATATCACCCCATACGGGTTCGATAAGTCGATGTTGAAGGCAATCAATTGAATATCTCTCTTAAAGTTCGATAAGTCGATGCTTGAGGGAACTTATCGAACACCAGAAAATTAAGAGGCACTCCTTGTCAATCCAATCTGCTGGCAATACCTAAAAACAGACTCCTTTACAGTTGGCACTTCTCCAAAATACTTTTGCTGCAATGAGGTATCGGCGACATATCGACCAGTAAACATATAATCAAACATTTTTTTCAAGTCTGCCATTTCTGGTTTAAAAAGACCAGCAAATGAAAAAACAGAGCCAATTAGCGCCCATGGCAGGGCACTTACCTTTATTGGCATACCGGTGTATTCAGAAGCATATTTTGCAAGCATTTCAGCATTCATTGGTTCATTCATGCCGATGTCAATTCTTCCTAAAGGGATGCTATCATCTAAAGCCGCTGTTGCCAGATACTTAGCAACATCATCTGACAAAATATAAGTCCATTTAACAGAAGTAGACCCCATAACCTTCAAGCTGCCTTTCTTTAAACCACCGGCATAAAAATCATTTTTAGGAGTTTGGTCCAAAAACGCACCGGGTCTTAAGGCAATGTAAGGAACTCCCTTTTGGTCCATATAATCTTCAATGAGCTTCTTCTGCCAAAAATGAGGTACCGATTCTGCCTGATGCACGTTTAACACGCTGGTGAAAACAAACCTTTTGGTTTTTGCCTCTTTCAAAGCATCTATAAGGTTGCGGTTTCCGAGATCATCTACACTTTTCAGATTGTCGCCTTTCTTTCTGTTCGAATATCCGATGGCAGTAGAGATAACTGTGTCTATATTTTTTAAAGCTGGTACTAGTGTTTCCGGTTTTGATAAATCACCTCTGATTATCTGAACACCTTTCGATTCCAACCCTTTGGTGTCAGAACTTTCACGCACCAATGCAAACACTTTGGCTCCGCGACTTAATAAATGATTGATAACCTTTCCGCCCAGGTATCCGGTTCCCCCTATTATTAATACTGATTTACTCATACATTATTTATTTTTTTGATATTGAAGGTAATCCAAATGGAATCAGGCCGATGGCAATAAACCAGATAATTGGCCCGCTGATAGTGGGAATATTAGGTTCTATAATGCCAGGCATTACCAGCGCAAAGGAGAATGACAAATCGGCAATGCCAATTGCAACTACTGTAATCAAATATGCTATCCAGGAACCTCTTTTGTAAATCACCCAGGCTAATATTAACCCCAGCACTCCGTAACCACCTACATCCAGACAGAAATTCAACAACAGGTGCTTTTGCATATTGGCGGTCAATGAATCAGCGGTAACCTGTATTAAATTACGCGGCGCATTACTGCCACCACCCACCATGTTCCACATACCGCCAACATCCATGGTTAAATAGCGGTGGATGCCTTCATAGCCAACCCATACGTGTAAAATACCCCATAGGGCTAAAAATATGGCTCCGGCTTTTGCGGCAGTGCCAACGATAGGTTGGTCTTTAGTATTAATGGTTTCCATTTTTTTGATTTTCGTTGCAAACTAGAAGCTAATACTTTACATTTGCAAGTAGTTACATGAATGTACAGTAGTAACAAAATGTAAAGCATTATGGATAATCAGGAGATTACAAAAATAGATTCACTAACAATAAATGACCTAAACTGTCCAATAAGAGATGTTTTGGAAATTTTAGGGGGCAAATGGGCATTCTCCATCGTATATGCACTTTTAGATGGCAAAAAGCGATTTAAGGAATTAGAGCGAAGTATAGAAGGTATTAATACACGGATGCTTGTAAAGGAATTGAAATCTATGGAAGCAAATAAAATTATTACCAGAGAGGCTTATGCAACGGTACCTCCAACTGTGGAATACACCTTAACTCCGAAAGGTAAAAAGTTGGAACCTATTCTTGCAGAATTATATAAATGGGGTAAAGAATTTGTTTAGGGCAGGTCTGGATACTGATAATTGCGGGTTTTTAATCCTAAGTTATTAAAAGTGATAACCGAAATGGTATGAAGTTTTTTTTGAACCAACTAAAAAAGAGAAAATGAAAAAATTTATGGTTGATATCCTTTTGGAAGGATTAGATAATAGCACAAGAAGGGAACTACTTCCGAAAGAGCAAGAGCAGGTAAAGGCCCTGGAGTTAAATGGGACTATCGTGGATAGCTTTATAAAACTTGATATGTCCGGAATTTACATGGTTATCATGGCTCAAGATTCTGAGGATGTTCATGCAAAGCTTTCTACCCTGCCTTATTACCCGTATATGAAAATTAAAGTTGTGCCAATAAGGGTAATAAATAGCGTAACCCAATAATACTAAAGGCTGAGAAAGGCCTTGTCAAGCGGAAATTAGTATTGAGTTTGCGGGGGACAGATGTTGTACCCCTGAAAGAAGATTCAATTTGTTTACGGAATCACCAACCGAGCTTTTTAAGGTTACACTTGTAAGAATAGGAAAGAACCGTACATTTCAGTAGACTTTGAAATTTGGTATTTGTAACTTCGCCAACCCAAAGAATGTTTATGAATTACAGGTTTAAATCATCCGATCCAAATAACATCACGGCGATTATAGGGGTTTTGACATGTGCTACTATCGGTTACGGGCTATTGGCCTCATTCAGCCATTATTCCGGTCCCGGATTTTATTCACCCCGGAATCACTTTATTTCGGAGTTGGGTACGCCAGAGGCGAGTCCAATGTCCAATGTTTTTAATCACTGTTTGATGTTAGGCGGTATACTGATGCTGGCATTCAACTTTGGTCTTGCGAATTTTTTTGGTAAAGGCCGGATTGTAAAGATTGCCGCTTTTATTGGAATGATTGCCGCGCTGAGCTTTTCAACCATCGGTTATTACCCGGCGGACGACTGGCCACACCATGTGGTGGCGGCCAAAATCTTTTTCACCGGTGCAATGATTTCAATAGGCTTGTTTTGCTATACCTCTTGGCAAAACAGTGAAAGAGGTTTTCACCGTTATATTAATTATCTGGGTCTGCACATAGCAATCTTGTATCTTATTGTTTTGGCATGGCCTAAGGAAACGCTTAACCAGTACGTTTATCATTTTCGTAACTTTAGCCGTCCATCATTTTGGTCGCTTCCTATTCTGGAATGGAGTTACTGCCTACTGATTTGCTTCTGGATTGTTTCGATTTCGGCTAACCTGTTATATCTCCGTAATAGACAGAATGCTATTGATCCGGGTCAATAGACAGGGTTATCGCTCCGAATCTCAATTTTTTTAATAATTCACAAATTGGCTTGTATTTATAGCAGAAGGCTTTTCTCCAGCCAAATTGGTTTCAGTGCTTAAACTTCATAGCGGATTCCTTGCTTATGCTAACTATAATTTCATTCCTCCGGAATAGAAAATCCCATGGAGCGTTGTAGCCCAAAAAGCGAAAATTATTCAGATGTTCTATTCCTTCTTTTTTCAAGAGTTCATCCAGCTCCTTTTGCTTCTCTGCAATTTTTTTGTCTGAAGAATACCCGCCGAATCGGATAACAGCAACGTATTCCTCTTCCGTTTTATGTAGCTTAATTGAGGGGGTGGCAGGAGTTGGAAGGTTATTCAAATTATATCCATCTGGCATTACAAAGCTCATACTTGCGCCGCTATTATCCCGGCTCATATGTACCGGCGCTGTCATGGCTATTTTTTCGCTCTTTTCGTTACCGCCAAAAATATAGCCAGCTAAAGCCCGAAAATTTTTACCTGAACTACCGCGGTATGTAGTGTCGGAATTATTTACGGTTGCCATTACTGATTCCGGATAATATCTAAACTCAATGATGCCCTGTGATCCGATTTTTTGATAGGGTTGTTGTGGTGTTTTTGCCATAATATAATGCATTGAAATTGTTGCGCAAAGCAAAATTAATAATAGAGCTATAAGCGATTTTCTAAGCATAAATAATCAACAACCAATCAGATAAAAGGTTTGACTGGATTTGCTTAAAGTGTTTACTAAGTCCCTTTAAGCAATTAATGCAAATCAGACATCAATCTATCTGCCCAAGAGGAGTTCTTTTTAATAAAAACAGGAGGAGAACCCAAATCTGAACCAACAGTAAGGACAATAGGCCCGTGAATCTCCTCCTGTGTCCATACATTTATCCAAACATCATCAGGAAAATATACATCTCTAGATTTTGCACTCTTGCTTAGTACCGGAGCTACCAGCATATCATCGCCAAGTAAAAATTCATCCTTTATTTTGTAAGTTAAAGTATCAGTAGGGTAATCAAGCAATAAAGCCCTGATAACCGGTAATCCTTTGTTGGTGGCCTCTTCATTAAGAAATTTGAAATAATCACTGAGTTTAAAATGGATATTGGCAAACCGTGCAAAGAAACGCATGATTGAGTCGTTCGAATAAAATTGAACATTACTTGTCGGTTTTAACCCCTCATGGGTTCTGAATACGGGTGTAAAAGCGGCAAACTCAATCCAGCGCTTTAATAATTCCTCATCTCTTTTTATTTTAATCAGACCGTTATCGATGGTAGTATAACCACCTATATCCGTATGATTAAGCGTTATGCCAGATAACCCCGATGTTATCATTGCACAAACGGCTGAAGGTAGTCCGTCATTTTCTCCCCAGTTTACCATCTGGTCGCCCGCCCAAAACAGTGTTGAGTATTTAGCCGAACCTACTGCACCGCTGCGGGTGAAAAATACAATATCCCCTTCTCTGCCTGCTTCCTGTATTGCTTCGCGGTTAAGCCTGGCCCAGTCTACTGCATATTGATTGTGATAATCCAGGGCGTTTACACCGGAAAATAATTTGGCATCAACGGGCAGCCATTCACCGTAATCTGCCATCCAGCCACTTAACCCGGCATCAATCAAATTTTTCCTGATCACATTTTTAAACCAGTCAAATGCGGCAGGGTTTGTCAAATCAACTAGATATGCAGGGAAGCCCGCTGTTTTGATGATATAGTCTTCTTCTTTTCGATTTTTTACCAGATAGTTTTTCGCCTTTGCTTCTTCGTATAACCCACCGGTATTGGCGATAAAAGAATTTATGTAACCCAATACGCGGATATCTTTTGCTTTCATCTTTCTGCAAAAACCGGGAAAGTCTGGATAGGTAAGAGAATCCGCCTCCCAAGTCCACCACAGTTGCGATCCAAAACGCGTTTTACGTCGACCAACCCAATCCTGTACCCAAATCGCTTTTACCGGTGTTCCCGCTTTTAGCGCTTTGTTTACGACCTGTTCGACTTTGTCATTGCCTCCCTGTAGACCAAGCCAGGCTCCGTATGCCCAATCAGGAAGCATAGGCATTCGTCCGGTTACTTCCGTTACTTTAGTGAGCAGGCTTTTGGGGTTTTCTGCCCGAAAGGTTTTTATACTGAGCCGGTTGGTAAGCGCATAAATTCCAACAACTCCAGGCTTTGTAAAATCATATCGCGTGTAATATGGACCATCAATAACATAAGCCGTGTTATCTTCTGAAAAGAAAAAATTCATGGGTGCATAGGATGAAAATTCATTACCCGAGATGCCAATTAGGTTGGTTAAAGTGCTTAAAGGTTTATCGCCACGGCCTATTCCCTGCTCTTCTGTAAAAATATATGGTCGGGTATGTTTAAAGTCCAGGTAGGAGAACTGCTCGCCCAGGCCAAAGTAATGGCACCCGCTTACCGGTATTGTAAAATGAACAAAATGACTGAGTGAATCATGACAGTTAAAAACTAAAGCAGAATCATTTTCAGAATAACATTCTTTCCCGTATATTTTGGGTTTACCAAATTTAAAATTGTAAGACGCATACTTGGAAGTTATCTTTACTTTTTGATTACCGCATTGAATACTATGAATACCTGATGGACTTTGCGCCAGGGAAAAATGTTGAAGTAGCAGGAGTAAAATAAACGATGTTACGGATTTTAACCTAGCCAATGTAATTAAATGCATGGCGTTGTTTTAGCTATTTGTATATCTTCAAACCAAGCAGGATTTATTCGATACATCGTTTACAACTTGTAAAAGTGACTAAACTAAAAATAATAGTTAAAAAGTCAATAGGAAAAGTTTAATGCTTACCCACCCATTCAAATTTTTCTTTGATGATATTGTTCTTTTCAACTTTCAGATATTCAAGATATAACTCAGCCACTGGTGAAAAGCTCTTATTTTTTAGCCAAATTAATTGCCAGTTGGATTTAATTGGTAACCCCTTTACCGGAACAATCTGTAGCTGGCCATCGTTCAATTCGTTTTTGATTCCTATAAGCGGCATTATAGAGCAGCCCAATCCGGCGATTACCGCTTGCTTCACTGCTTCGTTGGATGTGAGTTCCATCTTTTTCATTACTGGCAGCTCATTGTTAGCTATAAATTTTTCCATTACATAACGTGTGCCTGAACCTTCTTCCCGGTATATCAAAGGCAGGCTTTCGAAAATTCTGGTGCCGTATGGTTTGCTCTTGAATTTGATTTCAGAGTTAGCTTGGAGGAGACGGAGGCTTAGACCATATTAGGCCGGAATTACAAATCAACAGAGGCCGGAAATTTTGAGCACCATTTATTTAATGCTAAAATCATGCAAATCAGGTCTTTAAAGGGTGCATCATTATATACTAACCTGTCCAAACGTGATGCTCAATCCGCCACGGCCTTGACTGATCTCGGAGTCCGGCTTATCCAAACAGAGATCTTCAGCAAGAAATTGAACATTATCTGCTAAGTCTGGAAAAGCTGATCTCAGAAATCAAGTAAGGCCGGTGCCAATTGAGCATCGCTTTAAAAAACTATCAAAACCTTTGAGCAATACCTAAAATTATGAATCGTAATGTGTTAGTGCATATAAGAGGTGGTCGAAAATTTCCGGCTTGAGTTGATTTGGAATTCCGGCCTGATGGTGTCAAAGCCTCCGGCGCTTTCAGGCTATGAAGCAATTTTTGCTATAACCGGTAAAGTCTGCTTTGCTTTGGCGAAAGAAAGAAGACCCGATATTATTCTCTGCGCTATTCTGATTCCAGAGGCGAACGGGTATGAAGTATTCAATGGATTAAAGGATGATTCAGATACATCTGGTATTTCTTTTGTTTTTATCACAGCAAGTGTTGAAAAAAAGGTAATCGACATCGCGTTTGCCATGGGCGCTAAAGGGTATATCCGAAAACCATTTGAAGCGCAGGAATTATTTGATACCCTCGAACGTTGCTTTGATGTAAGATAGATTTCACCAGAATGGCAACCCGGCATAGCAACAGTAGCAATGCGATTATAAATTAAATTAATGAAATGACGACCGCGGCAATTCCCATTTAAAAGTCATTCACTTCAAACTGATATTACTCATACTTCTACCTATTCCATGTCATAATATCCCACCCATTCGGAAGATAATTTTGTATTCATTAAACAAAAAAAATTATGAAAAAGATATTTACACTTTTATTTTTTGCCACATTAATGATGGCGGTTAGGGCACAGATCCCTAACAGTAGTTTTGAATTTTGGACCAATGGCCCCAACAGCGACCCCGATGGTTGGCGCTCGGGCAGTTCAGTAGCGCAGCAATCTACCGACCATGTTGCGGGAGCCTATTCTGTAAAGATCCAAACTACTATCATCACAAATGATACTTCACGAGGCCAAATTGAAACAGGCGGTGTTGCCGATACAAGCGGAGGCCCTAAGCCTAATTTTGCTGTAAGTCAACGTCATACTTCATTTAAGGGGTATTATAAATATACCCCGCTGAACGGAGATTCGGCCCAATTAGGATGTATGGTCTTTAAAACGGGGTTCTCATCAGGTTTTCCAGGTGCGCCGGCCGGTATGTTAGGTATCGCGTTCAGTACTTTTGGTGGTGCGGTTTCCACATTTACTCCCTTCTCCATCGATTTCTCCTACTTGGATTCTACTCAAAATTTCACGCCTGATAGCGGATGGGTCATACTTGCTTCCTATGTATTTTTCAGGGGAACCAACCAGAACCTCAGACCTCAGGGCAACTCGGCCTTGTATGTAGATGCATTAAGCTTTGATAATTACGCAACCGGTATTAACGAGGTGAATGATATAACCAGTAGTTTTTATGTATTCCCCAACGTTAGCAACGGACAATTTGAGTTGCACTACGAGTTAAAAGAAGACGGTTATGTTACACTAAAAATATACGACATGGATGGCCGCGAAATGCGGAACCTGGGTTCAGGTAATTTTACGGCAGGTCTATATTCGCAGAGTTATAATGTTTCGGGATTGGCTAACGGAGAATATCTGATGGTTTTAGGAGGCGAAAATGGCTTTCACTCAGAAAAACTAATCATAATGAAATAAGGTCGGCTTTTATTCCGATTTATAAAAAGAGGCTGTCTAAAAGCGACAGCCTCTTTTTTTTCTTCCTTGCCTTGCTTGGTCGAAACATCAGGCCGTCTCTGATCCAGTGCGTTATTTCAATACATGTTTGACTGGACGCTTATTGTTATTTTAAAACAGAAACCATTACAGAGGCAGTTTCGCTATAAAAGGGGGCCGCCTTTTTTATTTATGGTATGTGAGTCTCGGATGACTACCTGTGTGGTTTACCGGATGGATACCATGTAACCATCATGATACCATCGCGATAGAGACTTTACCTGGAAAAGCCGGTCTTTGAGATCAGTTAAGGCTGTGGCGAATTGAGCATGAGTTTAAAAAATATCAAAACCAGAAATGCAAAGCTTATTGGTCTCATTCAGCCATTATTCCGGTCCCGGATTTTATTCACCCCGGAATCACTTTATTTCGGAGTTGGGTACGCCAGAGGCGAGTCCAATGTCCAATGTTTTTAATCGCTGTTTGATGTTAGGCTGTATCCTGATGCTGGCATTCAATTTTGGTCTTGCGAACTTTTTTGGTAAAGGCCGGATTGTAAAGATTGCCGCTTTTATCGGAGTGATCGCGGCGCTGAGCTTTTCAACCATCGGCTATTACCCCGCTGACGACTGGCCACACCATGTGGTGGCAGCCAAAGTCTTTTTCACCGGTGCTATGATTTCAATAGGGCTGTTTTGCTATACCTCGTGGCAAAACAGTGAAACTGGTTTGCACCGTTATATTAATTATCTGGGTCTGCACATAGCAATCTTGTATCTGGTTGTTTTGGCATGGCCTAAGGGAACGCTTAACCAGTATGTTTATCATTTTCGTAACTTTAGCCGTCCTTCATTTTGGGCGCTTCCTATTCTGGAATGAAGTTATTGCCTGCTTATTTGCTTCTGGATTATTTCAATTTCGGCCAACCTGTTATATCTCCGTCATATACAGAAGGATGGTGATCGGGGTTAATAAATAAGGTTATCGATCCGAATCTTAATTTTTTTAATAATTCACAAATTGGCTCGTATTTAGAGCTGAAAGCTTTTCTCCACAAGTAACCCACTTTCATATATTTACAAAGGGCGAAATGGGTCTTTTCTTCTTAGCTCCGCTACAATTCTAATAATTACAGAAGAAATAGTTTTTGTCACATTTTAATGCTATAATTGTGACAGATTACACTATGAATTATGCCTGAATCAATTAAAAAGCAGATTGCCAGAAAAATCGCTTCTGGTGGCCGTGGTAAACTAATATTCCAGGTTGCTTATAAGCACATAGGAAGCGAAGCCGCCGTAAGGCAAGCGTTTTCACGTTGTGCTAAGGAACAGAAGTTGGTAAGGCTAGCGCACGGCATTTATTTATATCCTAAAATTGACCCGTCACTTGGTGTTTTATATCCCTCGACAGAAGAAATTGCAAAAGCAATAGCAAAACGTGACCGGGCAAGAATAATTCCAACAGGAGTTAGTGCTTTGCAAAAATTAGGCTTGTCTACACAGGTTCCCATGAAGGTAGTATATATGACTGATGGAGCACCACGGAAAATAAAAGTTGGAAAGCGAAGCATCACATTAAAAAAAATAAGCCCGAGAATGCTTGCCGTCAGAGGGGAAATAACTGGAATGGTAATAAGCGCCTTACAGGAAATTGGTGAGAAGAATGTAACACCGGATATCTTGGACAAAATAAAATCTGTACTTCAAAGAGAAGATAAAAAAATGGTAATCAAAGATGCCGATCTCGCGCCTGCTTGGATAGCTCGGATAATTTATTCTATAATGGAAGTAATTGAAACGAAATGAAGTGGCTACAACTTGAGGAACAAAAAAGGATTGCCACCATCAATCAGGTGAGCAATACCATCGGCTTTCCAGCACAGGCAGTTGAAAAGGACTGGTGGGTTACATTGGCTTTGCGTGCATTATTTTCTACTAAATACGCCCACTACATGGCTTTCAAAGGGGGCACCTCTCTTAGTAAATCGTGGAATCTGATTTCAAGGTTTTCGGAGGACATTGATATCGCTTTAGACAGAAAAGTGCTTGGTTTTGACGGGGAACTGTCTAATAGCCAAATAAGAACTTTGCGAAAAAAATCCTGCGAATTTGTTTCGACAGAGCTACTTAAACATCTTGGAATGGCGCTTGTGGGTTTAGGAGTTCCAGAGGACCAGTTTCAGCTTATCGCGCAAGAAGTAAAATCTTCCGATAAGGACCCGCAAACAATTGAACTTCGATATAAATCTCTGTTTTCTGGTGAGAGGTATTTGCTTGAACCTGTTAAGATAGAAGTTAGCCCCCGTTCATTGATGGAACCGATAGAGGAAAGGAAAATTGAATCATTGATTGATGCTGAATTCGGAGATCAAGACTTTGTTGAGAAACCATTTCTTGTCGCCACAGTCCTACCGAAGCGAACATTTCTTGAGAAAGCGTTCCTATTACATGAGGAATTTTCCAAACCCGCTGAAAAAATGAGAGGCGAAAGAAAGTCCAGGCATTTATATGATTTGGAACGATTGATGGATACGGAGCATGGCGCTGAGGCAATGAAGGATTCTAAATTATTTAAGCTAATTGGGATTCACCGCGCCAAATTTTCGCCGGTAGAAGGTGTAAACTATAGCGAAATAACCTTATCCGCGCTTAATTTTTTGCCGCCGGATAACGTAATTTCAGAATGGAGGAAGGATTACCAGGTAATGTCTGATATCCTAATTCCAGGCGATGCGATATCATTTGAGAAATTAATGGAACGAATGTACGAACTGAAAAAACGATTTGAAAAGAAATAGGAGTCATATCTTTTTAAAGCTTTTCCAACTCTATCTACCCTGAATAGAAGGTAGCCTGAAATTAGCTTATCTCATCAATACAATTTTACCGGACTGTAAGCCGCTGTTCTCACCGTTAATAGTATAGAGATAAATACCGCTTGCGAGTTCAGTGCCAAAGGCATCTTTACCGTCCCATACTATTTCATATTTCCCTTCACTTACCAAACTTCCCGCCACCAATGGCCTTACCAACTGTCCCTTCTCATTATAAATAGAAATGCTTAAGTGTTCCGGTTTATTCAGGGCAAAAGATATTGTTGTTTGCTTCATAAACGGGTTAGGGTAAACCAATTCATCGGCATAGTTGCTATTCCAGAGCACTGGCACACCAGTAGCCGCTGCGGAATCATAACAGTTGCTTGCGGCGCTTATAAAGTATGTGGCTGAAATATCTCCATTGTGATGCGTAGCGTTGGTATCAGCAGGCTCATAGACACGCACGTATTGCACCTGTATGCCTTGATCACTAACTGTAACTCTAAGGTGCCCTGAGTTGTTTACTATATCGCCTGATACATACCCATAAGCGGTTGCAGATGTATTATTAAAGTTGGGGAGACTGGGTTGAGGAGTTTCCTGGTAAACAAGGCAGTCCTTTTCCTGCTGGTCATAAAGATGGTCATGGCCGTGGAAGAAAATGTTTACATGATTTTCGGTAAGCAAGTCTTTAATTGGCTTATACCAACCCGGGCGGTTGGTTGCAAATCCGGGTGTGCCGTCAAGATTATTTCCGCCCCATTCATATAAATCGGCATACTCAACACCGCCGCGCCCCTGCCCGTTTACACCACCACCCACAAGTTGATGCAGAAATACAAATTTGAATTTTGCAGTGCTGCTTTCCAGCGTGGCCCGCAGCCAATCATATTGAGTTTTACCTAACGACCAACGCCAGCCCGTCAATGAATCCGGCTTGGGATTGGTGTACCAAAATGGGTCGAGCACAATAAACTGTGCATCTCCCCATTGCCAGGCGTAATAGCTTTCTCTTTTGCCTATATATGCGTAGTTAGTGGTATCACCAGTATAAAAACTATTCGGTTCGGGATTGAGAAAATACTGTTTACGCACCTGAGCATCCCATACAGCCACGTTATTGGATGTTCCGTTCAGGTACCAGCCAGCCTCACCTTCATGGTTACCCAAGGCAATAAAAAGAGGCACGGAATTGCCCGATGTAGTATAGAAATTACGGAATATTTTGCATCTGTAGGGAATAGTATCATATGGTACTACGTGTGCACTGTTTTGCAGTTTATCCGTCATCAAAAAGTCACCTAAATCAATCATGAAATCGGGCTTGTCAGATAATTGATTTAACAGACACTGCCGGTAGAGGGCGGTATCGCTGTTGGCATCATCGTGCGGGTCAGCTTCAACGTCAAAAGTGAAAGTACTTCCTGTAGGACGTTGGGTATGGAAAGTATACTGAGGCCTTGCGGTAAAACCAGTGTCGCCTGGCAGCCGGTAACAGTAGCGGTAATAATATTGAGTATTGGGGTGAAGACCGGTTAATACCACCGCCGCTGCCACACTATCAGCATAAACCTGCCAGCCTGTGCGGTTTGCAAAGCTGCCACTCACCGTGTCATATTGCACGCTAACCTCGGCAGAATCAGCAAAAATTACTTGCACAGTAATACTTGTGTCAGTAGGACGTGATAACAATTCTGCAAATAGAATTTGCTGCGCGTTCACATAACAGGTTATAAAAAATATTGTGGCGGTAAAAAGGAATTTAATTTTCATGCGGACAGTTGCCGGTTATGGTTAAAGAAATAAATTAACGCGCTATTACTACTTTTTTGTTTATACTTGAATTACCTGTTTCTATATTCAAAAAGTAGATACCATTGGCAATGCTACTCACATCTATTTGCCGATTGCGGGTTTGTAAAACTAATTGGCCTAAATCGTTCATCATTTTAATAAGGTGGTTTTCGCTATTATCACTAAACTGCACGGTAAGCTGGTCTCTAGCAGGGTTTGGGAACACCGCGACCTGTGAGCTACCATCGATGTTGTTTATAGATGTTGCAGTGGTAGTATCGCATGTGCCAATGGTATAAGTAAAAGCAACTTGGCCATTCTTATTAGTTCCCAAAGTATCCTTGGGCAAATACGATTGTACATAATCAACTTTTACACAGGATGGAGATACAGTAACCCGGATATACCCTGAACCATTTAATGTATCGGCAGTATAAGCGGCCCCGTTGGCTAAAATTCCTTTTTCATAAGTAGAATCTGCTGCCATAGGTACTTCCTGGTAAATTACACTGTCCAAAACTTCGTGTGCAAAAAGGTGATCGTGCCCCTGAAATAAAATATTGACACCATAGTCAACAAACAATTGTTGTATAGGTTTACCCCAGCCAGGGCGAAAGGTATCAAACAGGTATTGGCCATTTCTGGCATATCCACCCCACTCAAAAGTTTTTGCCGGTATAATGCCTCCACGCTCCTCGCCAAGTGGATGGTGTATAAACACAAAATTGTATTTGGCAGTGCTGCTTTGTAACGTATTTTTAAGCCAGGTATATTGAGTATATCCCAGAGTCCAGTTCCACCCATTAGCCTTTACCTGCAAGGAATCAGGGTTAAAACAATCAAACCTATAAGCATCTAATACTACAAATAAAGCATCGCCCCAAGTGTAAGCATAATAATCACCAGGTTTATTCATGCCAAACATTTCAGCATCCGAATTGCCTGTAAAAAATCCGTTAGGCTCAGGATTGGCATAGTAATATTTGCGCCACAAAGTTGACCAAACTGCCAGGTTATTGGGGGCAAGGGTATCAAGATAATATTGCTTTTCGCCATCGTGATTACCTAAACAGATGTTGAAGGGTACCGAATTACATAACGGCGCCAAACGCGAGCGATAGGCTCTGCGCAATGAATCTACCTGGTGTGAAGTAATTGAAAAAGCATAGTGGTCGTCGCCAAAAATATCGCCAAGGGTAAACATAAAATCAGGTTTATCTGCGGCCTGGTTTTGCATTGTTACACTATACAAATGAGGGTTGCCATAATCGTATAAATGTTCATCAGATTCCACCTCAAAAGTGAAAGTACTGCCTGGTGCGCGTTGCGTATGAAAAGTATATTCCGGCGTGGCGTTAAAAGCCCCTCCACCAGCAGCCTGGTACATTACCCTATAATAATATCTTGTGTTTGCCATAAGGCCGCTAAGCTCCGCCATATAGGGCTCATTGGCGCTGTCGATGGACACTGAGGTAGAGTCGGTGTAGATGCCGGATTGATTACCATAATGCACATAAAGATTCACTGTTTGGTCAAACATGATGCTAGCAGTAATGGAAGTATCAGTAGCCCTGCCCAAAATAATGGATTGATTCTGCGCTAGCACGCCATTCCCCATAAATATAAAAAGAGTGAGTTGAAAAACTGATTTGAGAATAGAGTTGGCATTGCAAGGTCTGTTCAATTGCTTCATGGGTACGCTTAATTTGGCAGATGAAAAAATATGGGAGGCTATGTCTTGACACTAAAGCTTTTAAAAAGTTTAACGAAAATGACTTTCCCCTTTACCTTCTCTTTGCTTTAAAAGACATTTGCCCCGAATAGCTTATTAGACGACAAAAGAATTTTTGTCTGGCACTAACAGATGAATATTTAGTGCATAATAAACCTGAAGAGAAAAAGGTAGTCACTTAATAAGAAACGACTACAGGTAAATGCATCTTTAATAAATATAAATTCGCCCTTGTCACAGCTTCTGGCTATTCCCCCTCCCCACGAGCAATATTACTATTAGTGGAAATGGAAAAAGAAGCTGAGTTAATTGCTAAAATAAGGGACGGTAACATTAGCGCATTTAATGCGTTGGTGCTGCTTTACCAGAAAATGGTAATTAACACTTGCTACAGATTTTTATTAAATCAAGAAGATGCTGAAGATTCGGCCCAGGAGGTTTTTGTTGAAGTTTACCAGTCCATCAATACTTTCCGTGAAGACGCCAAGCTCTCTACATGGATTTACCGAATTGCTGTTAACAAAAGCCTCGACGAAATAAAAAAGCGGAACAGAAAAAAGCGGGTAAGATCAATTGGAAAAACTTTGGGAATTGAAAGTGTCTTAAGCTGGCTGGCTGGCGGTGAAAGCCCTGATAAGTCTATTCACCAAGCAGAAAGTTTAAGTGAAATAATGCAGGCACTTAACACCTTACCCGACAGCCAACGTGTGGCATTTACACTGAGCAAAATTGACGGGTATACTAATGCGGAAATAGCAGAGATAATGAACACCACTATAGTTGCAGTTGAATCCCTTGTGTCCCGCGCTAAACGGAAAGTAAGTGCTGAACTGGAAAAAACACTAAAAAAATGAGGTAAGTGCCAGAATTGAAAATATTAATCGTCAAACCAAATAGATAAAATGGAGACAGAATCATTAAATAGGAAAATAAAGGAATCCCTTGAGCATTTTGAGTATCTTCCTGACATGCAACCATCGGGTACTTGGAATGAGACCCTCAACCATAGGCTGCGCGCTTCTCCCCGCAAGCACAAAACTCGGCCTCTACTTGTACTTGCCATAGTATCGCTGGTGGTTATCAATGGAGGGGTAGTTCTTAAAACATTACTTCCGGGAAGCACTGCTTCTTCACAAGACAGCCAAAAACTGGAGCTCATTGCTGAAAACATATTGTTTAACCCCGATTCAGCAAATAATTAGGCTATGGAAATATTTGCTCAAAATAAAGTGCTGAAATGGTGTGTCGCAGTGTTGGCAATCATCAATTTGCTCACGCTTGGTACATTTTTATGGAAAGAGTATTCACGTCCCAACCAGCGGCCAATTATACCGGATGATTTTAGGGATGTATCGGGCATTTTACAAAAGGAATTGAACTTAACAGCAGCGCAGACCGAACAAATAAAACAAATACGCTCCAACTTTTACGACAAGGAAAAAGTGTTGAGTGTTATAATAAGAGGTGAAAGAGATTCGATGAACATGATTATGTTCAATAAGAATACAGATGACAGCCTGGTGAAATTGCTGGCACGAGCTGTGGCCGAGAATGAATATAAAATGGAACTTTTACGATTAGACCAGGCGCAACAGCTAAAGGCAATTTGCACTCCGACGCAGTTGGAAAAATTTGATAAACTGGTAATAGAGATACGCGATTATTTTAGGCCTGACAATAAGCGCCCGAAAAGCAATAAATCATTTTAGCTATGACAGAAGCTGATAAAAGTGTCTCTAATTCAATATCCGCCTTGTTATGAACCCTTTTAAAACAATTTCTATGAAAAAGCTTTGCGCGGTTTTTGTATTTCTAATGGCTGGTTCACTTTTTGCCCATACGCTCGATTATAGTAAAGTAATACTCAGGCATTGGTCGATTGCAAAAGAGAACAAGTATGTTGATGGCACATTTTACATGTACAAAGGTGGTGATGTTTATATTGAAAACGCCAATGGGCAAATTGTGCATTACCCTTTAATTTCACTCTCAAAAGAAGATCAGGATTACGCTTTAAATCGACATCAGAAAATTGCCGACATCAATTACCAGTTAACGCATCCGGTTATTGCTGATAATGTATCAGCTCAATCAGCGGTTCTTAATGTCAGACTACTGATTTCGATATTTATAATTTTGGGGCTGGCTTTATTGATTTATAAAACAGCGCCGAGGCAACAACTCAAATACCTGTATCCTGTATTGCTGGCAGGCATTGTCACCTTGCTCTCCGCGTTTTCTGCCGACTTAACCAAATCTCTCAGGGCTTTGAGTACCAGCCCAACATATATTGATTCTGCCTTTACGCCATATAAGCCTAACGTAATTACCAGTTGGGACAGCACATATTTTTATGTAGGCTCATACGGTATACCCGCGCACGAAATGATGGCCGGAATTACGGCATGGAACCAGCAGGTGCCATTACCGCAGTGCTACATTGGTAATAACGTTTGGAGCATTCCTTTAAATCCGGTTATTGCCGATACACCCATAGCGGTAAATCAAAGCAATTTTACACGCGGGGCAATAGCACTTGCTGTTAATGGGGTCCCTATTTTTGACGAGTACACTAACACCGGTGCCGATGCTTACCTAACGGGCCAGTTAGATAGCTTTGGGGGACATGCCGGGCGCGGAGATGATTACCATTACCACATAGCACCTTTGTTTTTACAAAATAGCGGCGCCGATATTTTGCCTATTGCTTTTGCCTTTGATGGTTTTGCAGTTTTTGGCAGCCTTGAACCGGATGGCAGTGCGATGAGGAGCCTGGATACCAACCACGGGCATTACTGGACAAACGGCGTTTATCACTACCACGGTACCAAAGTTGCACCTTATATGATTGGCAACTTTGTTGGAAAAGTAACGCAGGATACGACACATCAATTAATTCCGCAGGCACATGCCAACCCGGTACGGCCCGGCCTAACACCGCTACCTCCTTTGCTTATAACCAGTGTGTATTGCAACGATACCAACAGCTATACCCTGGTTTATGTATTAAATGGAGCAACCGATTCGATTGTTTATAGCTGGACGCCGCAGGGCCACTACACCTACCATTTCTTCAAACAGGATTCCGCTGAAACCACGCAAACATACAATGGCTTTGTTCCTTGCTATAATATTACTTGCAACAGTAGCGTCCCTTCTTCCATCAATGAGATTATTAAATCGGCTAACAGCTTTAGTATTTACCCTAACCCTACAAATGCCGAGTTTTATTTGGCTTTGGGCGATAACTCAAAATTAAGCCAAATTCAAAATGTTAGGGTGTATAGCCTAACCGGTGATGTTGTCTATCAATCAAAAGGCTACACCGGTAAAATAAATTTAAATTCTGTTGCCGCCGGTACCTATCTTGTAAAACTCGGGTTTGCTGATGCGCAATTGTGCCAGAAACTGGTTATAAAATAGGCTGCCATGATAAGAGGACTATCAGTTATTTTTTTAGTGGTGATGTGTTTATTTGCTCATGCGCAGGTTGCCATTAAATCCATGCTATTTTTGCCTGGCACAGGTCAAACTCAAAAATTTACAACAACTTATGGCGAAGATGCTGACTATACCATGTATGCCCCCTTTTATATTGATAACGGAAATGGCACTATTACTGACACCATCACCGGTTTGATGTGGCAAAAAACCGATGGTGGCGAAATGACCATTGATAGCGCAGTTAGATATTGCAATACATTGAACCTGGCCGGTCATAACGACTGGCATTTGCCTCGTCCGCATGAATTATTTAGCCTGAATAACCTACAACACGTAAACCCGGCCCTCGATTCGGTTTTTACCGTAACGAATGCACAGTATTGGTGGAGCGACGCACGACAAGTAAATGACAGCGTTAATGTTTGGTGCACCAATGCCGGTGGTGGAATTGGCAATAAACCCGATACCGAAACGGTTAGCGCCGGGGGCACAAAAAGCTATCATGTAAGAGCAGTGAGGTATCCGATAGTTCCCGATACGATAACAGAGCATTTTACCGATAATGGCAATGGAACAATAACGGATAATCTTACAAACCTTATATGGCAAAAGTCGCCTTATACTGATTCCCTTACATGGGAAGAAGCATTGATCTATGCCGACTCGCTTACCTTGCAAGGCGATACGGACTGGCGCTTGCCTAACATCAAAGAGCTTGAATCGTTGAATGATGAAACGCTTACAAGCCCCTCCTTAAACCGCAACATATTTAACGTAACGGCTTCATCGCAGTATTGGTCTTCAACCAGTTTGCCCAATTTCCCTGCAAAGGCGTGGTACCTCGATACCCGGTTTGGCATTACAACCTATAATCCAAAAACGAACAGGGTGAATGTGCTATGTGTTAGAGGTAACCAGATCAAGAACCCGGCTACAACGGGAGTAAATACTATTAGGACCAATGCAACGGATATGATTATTTTCCCTAACCCATTTAATTCAACCATCAGGTTACAAAGCGGAACCGGCAACGAACTTTATGAACTTACCAATAGTTTAGGGCAACTTATTTACGCCGGAGCACATATAGAGCAAGGGAATTTCAGCAACATTGCCGATGGATTTTACCTGCTAAAAGTTACTGGCAACACCACCGGTGTTTTTAAACTGATAAAGCAATAGCCGCTTAGGTAATATGGAAATTGCCCGCCAATACTTGCTAGTTGGGTTTACCCATGTGATACCATTTGGGTTCGATCATATTCTTTTTATCCTTAGTATCTTTTTCCTGAACTCAAATATCAAATCAGTCATTATTCAATGCTCGGTTTTTACCCTTGCACATTCGGTTACTTTAGGGTTAACTGCTGCCGGATACATTGCACCTAACCCTGGAATAGTTGAACCTCTTATAGCTTTGTCTATATTGTTCGCTTCTATAGAAAACATCCTTCACCAAAAAATCAATACTTGGCGAATAGTAATTATTTTTCTTTTTGGGCTTGTGCACGGCATGGGCTTTGCAAGTGCATTGAAAGAAATAGGTATACCGCAGTCGCACTTCGTTACAGCACTTCTGTTCTTCAACCTGGGTGTAGAGGCCGGGCAGATTACTATTATCTTTTGTGCTTACTTTTTTGTTGCCATTTGGTTTAAGGATAAGCCCTGGTACCGCAGCCGGATAGTATACCCCATATCCAGCGCCATCGCTTGTGTAGCGCTTTATTGGACTATTGAACGTATTCTTTTTAATCAATAGACTGATTTATGAAAAGCCAGGCGCTACAGCTAAACCGAAGTTTTAAGCCATCCGAAAATTCTTACTCGTTCAAATTTCTTAAATTCTGGTACAGGTATAACAGGACCTTTTTAAAAGGGATTTTTGAGTTATCCACATGTACCTCTGCCTGTACCCATCCATCAAATTAAGATAAAAAATAAAGGGTTTCAGAACCCTGAAACCCTTGCTAGGCTTGTACCGCGGGCGGGAATCGAACCCGCACATCATTTAAGTGATACAGGATTTTAAGTCCAATTACACATCCAGTTCACTAAATTTTTCATCGTTGCCAATCTGCTTCAATACTCGTTCTATATTATCCTTGCTATATGCCTCAATCAATTTTGCGGTTTTATAGCTATCAGCAAGATTTATGTACCGGCGAAAACTTTTTTCGTCTTTATGGTCTGAAATCTCTTTTACCACCCGCTCCGGAACGCCCAGTAT
>CAIXGR010000084.1 GCA_903919075.1 uncultured Bacteroidota bacterium
CCCCATCGCCTTCAAAAACAAAAAGGTGGTCAACCAGCTTATCCATAAAATACCGGTCGTGCGAAACAATAATTACACAGCCCTGATATGATTCTAAAAAGTCTTCCAACACATTCAAAGTAATCAGGTCAAGGTCGTTCGTAGGCTCATCCAACACCAAAAAGTTAGGATTGCTGAACAGAATAGAAAGAATCTGTAAGCGCTTTTTTTCGCCCCCGCTCAGTTTAGAAATATAAGTGTATTGCTGGTCAGGCGTAAACTGAAATATCTGTAAAAACTGCGATGCCGAAACTTTAGTGCCATCGGCCAACGGAAAATACTCAGCAATATCCTTCACAAATTCAATCACCCGCTTATCTTCTTTTACCTTCAATCCTTGTTGAGAAAAATAGCCAAACACCACCGTTTCACCCGGATTTATTTTTCCCGAATCAGCAGTTTCAATCCCCAATAATATATTTAAGAAGGTAGATTTACCCACTCCGTTTTTACCTATAATGCCAATTCTCTCGCCGCGCTTAAAGGTGTATTCAAATCCCTTTAATATTACAAGGTCTCCAAAACGCTTATAAACTTTTTTTAATTCAAGAATTTTCCCGCCCAGCCTGCTCATCTTTGCATGCAGTTCAAGCTTTTCATCACTCTTCTTGGCGTTTGCTTTTTCTTCCACATCATAAAAAGCATCAATCCTCGATTTCGATTTAGTAGTGCGGGCCTTAGGCTGCTTACGCATCCACTCCAATTCCTTCCGGTACATGTTTTTCGCCTTGTCTAACGATGCCGCTTCGTTTTGTTCGCGCTCCATTTTGCGCAACAGGTAAGTTTCAAAATTACACTGGTGTATGTATAGCTGCTGATTTTCCAATTCAAAAATTTCATTGCACACCGCATCTAAAAAAAACCTGTCGTGCGTTACCAACAGCAAAGTAGTTTTCTGGTCCGAAAGAAATTCGGCCAGCCATTCAATCATTTCAAAATCTAAATGGTTAGTAGGCTCATCCAGAATCAAAAAATTATTTCTGTCGCCAAAGCTTATATCTATCAACACTTTGGCAAGCGCCAACCTCTTCCGCTGCCCACCCGAAAGCGATTTTACATTTTGGTCTAAGTCGGTAATATTTAACGAGCTTAAAATTTCTTTTACCGTGCTTTCAAAATTCCAGGCATTCAACTCATCCATTTTGCCCATCAAATGTTGTAGCGCATTTTCATCATGGTGGGCCATAGCTTTCTCGTACTCACGCACGGTATCAAAAACCGGGTGCCGGTAATTCAAAATATTTTCCAACACGTTTTTCGTTTCGTCAAACACGGGCTCCTGATCCAGAAACGAAACATTCACTTCTTTATTAATCCAAACTTTGCCGCTATCTGCGGTGTCTTTGCCTGCCAGTATTCTCAACATGCTTGTTTTGCCTGCGCCATTCCTGGCCACCAAAGCAATCTTGTCGCC
Source organism: uncultured Bacteroidota bacterium (assembly GCA_903919075.1). Classification (GTDB taxonomy): domain Bacteria; phylum Bacteroidota; class Bacteroidia; order Chitinophagales; family LD1; genus Bog-950. The sequence goes on from CAIXGR010000084.1 coordinate 1,454, forward strand.
CTGCGAAATATTAAAAGATATATCCTGAAAAAGCGGATTCTCAACAAACGACTTACTAAGATTTTCAACGTTTACATAATGCATAAGGGCGGCGAATATACTACCCTTAAAGCGCATTATTCAGGGAAAGAGAGAAAAATCCACCTAGCCGGGTTCTCCCTTCTCCAAAAAGTGGAGAGGGGTGGCGAGCAAAGCGAGACGGGGTGAGGCATTGAGCCTAAGATTTGAAAGGCGCCCACCTACTGCACACACCGTATTGAATAATTATAATTAGTAAGATATTGCGCAATAACCTGTGTGTACGTTGTGCCGCCATTGCCACTGTTAAACTGTGTAATCCAGCCAAACTCGCTTGAAATGGGCTTGGTCCAATAATAAATCTGGTCACCACTGCCGCAGCCTTCCCATCCGCCATTATCTATTTGCCCGCATATGTATGTATTAAAACCCGAGCAATTTCCTGTACAGCCCGCGCCTGACGCAAATAACCGACGGCTATCGTTCGATACGGAAGATAACAACGCTATAAACTCATTCTTATCCGGTATATGAAAACCCACCGGGCAAGGGCTCACAGCGTTTTGAAACACAGCCCCATCATATAAAACCCCGCACGATGAACCATTAAAGTTAAAAGCGTTGCAAGCCGGTGCGCCATTCACGCCCCACTGTTTCATGTCTGACGATGAAATGTCCGAGCCGTCCTGATATTTTATGGTTTCTAAATTTGTTTGCAACCAACACTGGCCCCCTATAGATACCGTATTATAAACATTCCCCGAACCATCGGTTACTGTGGAAATCCCGCAACTAAATGAACTTGCAAAACTTATAATTACAGTATCGGTATTACCGGTGCCGCAAATAGGGCTCACTGTCCAGGTTAAAGTATAGCTTGCACCAGCATTACCCGAAAAAGTAGAAGCAGGATCAGAAGTATTCGCAATATTACCCCCGCTACCACTTATTATATTCCACATACCGGTGCCATTTCCGGGGCTCGCTGCACCTAAGTTAGTGCTGGTGCCTGCAACGTTCAACTGGTCAGGCCCCGCATTGGCTATAGAAGCAACTCCGGCATACAAAGGTGAAATGATTTGAAAATGTTGCCCGTCATACATCACCGCTACTATTTGCCATGTGGCAATATCGCAGGGTTCAAGATTAGCAGATACATTCTTTTTAATACTCACCGGCCCCAATCCATTTACATTTAATGTAACTGAATCGGTATTGCTTGCCGATGCTATAAACTGAACTGCCATGCCGGTTGTATAGCCACCGGGCACCGGTAAAAGTGTTACGGCTATTGCATTAGCTGTGCCACCGGCCAGCGAAAATGTGGTAGCGCTATTTTGTATACCCTGTGTATTAATCCCATCATTCAACTGGTCGTATTGCTGTATGCCCGAAATTTTGGCGTTTGCCCCGCTGCCGGTAAACTGTATTGCTTTATTAACTTGTACCTGCGAAAAACCCAAAAAATATAATGCTGAAGCTAAAACGGTGAAGTAAAATTTCAATTTTTCCATAAGCAAACACGTTATTAATTTAATCGATTATCCATAATAAATAAAGCTAATCATTATAAATCAAAGTTTAAAGCGTGCCCGGGGTAATTAAAATGAACGGTAATAAATCTTTACACAAAACATTTCCTTATTTTCGGCCTTGCTGGTAAGCAATATCCATAATCTTATGAAAAAATACTTCTTATTAATTTCCGCAATTTTTGTTTCGCTTTTTTCATCTGCCCAAAATAATTCTCAAAGGCCCAAAGATATTTTTACCGAGGCAGATTGGAATAAATTAAGTCAGCATCAAAAAGATTCGATAAGCAACGGCATTTTTTTAAAATATGCCGAAGAAGTAAGGGCCGCCCAGAAAAAAGAAACTGCGGAAGCCGACAAGACTATTGAAGAAGCATCAAAAAATGTAAACGGCACTACCTCGCTTCGGTTTACAGCCTTTCCCAAAGCGCAATTCGATAATGAAATTTTAAAATTTAAAAACCTTGAAGAGTTTAGTTGCGAGAAATGCAAGGCGCTTGACCTCATTAACCTTATTAACCAACTGGCTAAATTTTCTAAATTAAAGCGACTTAATCTTTCAGGTGGCACATATAAGGTATTGCCCAATAGCATTCAACAGCTTACCTCTCTCGAAGACCTTCAACTGGCCGACAACAATTTTGTAACACTTCCCGATTCATTTGTTCAATTGCAAAGACTTAAAACACTTAATCTTAAACATAATGCGTATTTGTACGATGATGATGTATACGACCGGTTAAAGTTTATGAATGTCGAATCTCTCGATTTTTCGGCCAGTGGCCTGCTTGAATTAAACAATAAAATTGGTTCAGTAAAATCACTGAAACATTTAAACATTGCGGTGAATGATATAAAAGTGCTTCCGGCATCGTTCAATCAGTTGACTAAGTTGGAATGGATAAATATTAGCGAAAATTTAAATATGGATTTCGGCCAGGTTGGCTCTGTGCTTATTCAAATACCAGGTATTCAGGAATTGTATGCCCAGCAATGCGAAATTGGAAATCTGCCACTTGATATTGGTAAACTTGCCAATTTAAAAGTACTCGACCTTAAAGGAAATCGCCTTACCTCATTGCCATTAACCTTCGGCAATCTTACAAACCTCGAGTATCTCGACCTAGGCTATTTTGATATGGGGACCCGCATGAATAAAATAGATGATTTGGGCCCTAATTTCGGACAGCTTAAAAAACTAAAATTTCTTAACCTGGCCGGCAATACACTCAAAATCCTTCCTTCCGGTTTTTCTTCTTTAACCGAATTAGAAAATCTGAACCTGAATCTTAATAAACTTTCCGAATTTCCGATACCGGTAACCCAGTTCAACCGGTTAAAAAAATTAGACCTCAGTTTAAACGAAATCAATATCGTGCCTGCGCAGATTGCAGGCCTTGGTTCGCTTGAGGAATTACATCTTGACGCCAATTTTTTCAATCAGCCGAATAAAAAAATTAAAACACTTCCGGCAGAAATTTGCAACATGAAAAGCTTAAAGGTATTAACGCTTAAGGATAATGTTATTGAACAGCTACCCGATTGCATTAGTAGCTTATCAAAACTCGAGAAACTTGATTTGCGTGATAATTTACTGGCATCATTGCCAACATTTTTTTCAAACTTAAAAACGTTAAAGTGGCTGGATTTAAAGGCCAACGATTTTCCGGCTTTGCCACCAAATTTTCAAAATTTATCTTCTTTAAAAGAATTGAACCTTTCCATGAATCTTAAGTTGAATTATGAATCGGAAAAAGATGTTCTGATGCAAATGTCTCAAATCGAATTTCTCGACCTTAGCTATAATAACATCTCCAAACAAAAAATTGACTCACTCCGCAGCGCTTTACCCAACTGCAAAGTAATTAACTGGGATTACGTACATTAAACCTGAGAGGGTAATGTGTATCTATTGCCTTTATTATAACTTTGCTTTTATGAAAAACAGAAGGAGAAACTTATGCACTTTACCGGTAGCAGTTTTTGTTTTACTTTTCTTATTCCTACAATCAGCTTTCAGCCAGCCATTATATAATAACACAATTCAGCTTAAGCCCGAAACTTACAATTCTGTAAAAAATGCGGTTGATGATTTGCAACAATATTTGGGCAAAGCTACCGGTACACAATTTACTGTTGATACGAAAAGCACTAATTCGGCTACCGGTATTCAAATTATACAATTGGGCTATATAGCCGATAGTAGCTACGATAAGCGGCTTAATCGCGATAATGCAGATGAAGCACTTATTCAATCAGATGGCGCACATTATTTAAAAATTATTGCATACACCCGGCAAGGGTTAATTAATGGCATATACACCTATCTAGATACTTTGGGTTTCAGATGGTATCATCCCGGCGATTCATGGACTTACGTTCCGCAATTAAAAGACATCAGGTTTAAATACGACCAAGTACTGATACCCGATTTTGCACTACGTACATTTTTCGGCACATGGGGTACGCCGCGTAATAAAGTAGTTGACCCCAAAGCCATTGTTGACGGGCAGTGGCAGGTATGGGCTACCCGCAACCGCATGGGTGGCGCTTATGCTTTAAAAGGCCATTCGTGGAACGAATTTTTGTGGCGAAATTTTAGTGCGCTTAATGATAATCGTGAATATGATGCTTTAGTAGATGGCGAAAGAGTAAAACCAAACACCGCTACTAAGTTTTGCATTAGCAATAAAAAATTTCAGGAATTATTTGTGGCGGATATGGTGGCGCAATTAAAAAAAATAATGGCCACTACTGCCGGAAGTATTTTTACTGTTTCAGTTGAACCTTCAGATGGCGGTGGCTTTTGCGAATGCGACCAGTGTGCAAAATTTGGCGGTATTAGCAACCAGGTTTTTTTCTTGGCCAATTTAGTAGCAAAAGAATTTCAAAAAATATCGCCCAATGCTTACGTAAATTTATACGCCTATAATACTCACGCCGCTCCGCCCGATTTTGAGTTGGAAAAAAATGTAATTGTTCAAATCATTCCTTATGGGTACCAACATTTTTCATCGCCCGAAGAAATGATGCGAGGATGGAAACAAAAAGGCCATAAATTATTTATATACGATTACTACGGCTTGCCCATCAATAATATTGATATGCCGCTGCAAGACGATTTAAAACCAGTTGAATTTGCCAAGCGTATAAAATTTTGGCACGAGCAACACATTATGGGTGCAACATTAGAAAGTTCATACAGCATAGGGGCCACCGGTATAGGCCTTTTTTTGTTTGCAAGATTAGGATGGAACGTTAACAGCGATGTAAACAAAATATTGGATGAATATTACAAGCATTGTTATGGCGATGCAGCAAACGCCGTGCGCAAATCACAACAAATTTTAAGTGCAGATACAATTGATAGAACCTGTGCCTTGGCAAGAAGTATGCAGGTATTGCAAAAGCAAACAGCAAAATTAAAGTTGGAAGAACCTCAAAAAACCTGTTTAACTGATTACAAAGCATACCTGCATTATTTAAAGCTGTTATATAATGTTCAAAAGGAAGATGCGAAAATTGAACCGTTGGCGAGCGATAGCCTGATGCGCTATACTTACAGCATTTTTCAAACTATGATGGTGCACCAATTTCCCATCAGCGAATACCTTAAAATGCATGGTCCCTCACAAAGCTATATCAAGCAATATTGGGATGGCTTTAACCCCGCCAGTGCAGGCATGAAATTTTCTTCGGTTGTGCAATTAACCAACGAGCAAATTAATGAAAGCTTTGATGGAGATTGTAAGGAGATAAAAGAATAGTAAAAAAATGCTTGGTACGCAACCTGTTAAAGTTTCGCGCCCAATTTTTTTACTGGCCGAAATACCTCGGGATCGGGTGGCGGCAATAGCAAGTTATCAGCTACCCACTTCGACAAATCAAGATACCAAACATAATATTCGAAAGTATTTTTCTTAATTTCTTTCTCAAACTGAATAAAGAATGCTTTTTTACTGCTTGCCGATTGTGTAGTCTCCAGTTTTCTGAAAAACCGCAATACTGCATCCGTTCCCGGCGTTCTTACTTCATGCCGTTTGGCCCACGTCGCTACTGAGTTAACAATATGTGGCAATAAACTGTAGTTTTTTAATGCGTGATGAATCATTACAAAAAGTAATCTGTTGTTAAAAAGCATATAGGTATTCATGTCTGCATTAATATTTTGTAACTCTAAACAAATCCTCAATGCCTCATCATATTTTCCGGTATAAAAAAGGGCCCTTGCCTGGCAATGTTTAGTTAACACAAAAACGCCTAGTTGAAGGTTGTTTATTTCATCTCCTATCTCAGCTATTTTTTTAAGTGTAGCATCATATCTTGACTGATGACAGTGTATATTTACCTGGGTACTGCGCGCCTCCAGATTTTTGCTGGAGCTGAAATTAGCAGGAATATCCTTTCGGTGCCCATCGGTTTCAAATTCCAATTTTTCCGCCCACATAAGCGACTCCTCATAATTACCCAACAGGCCATATCCAAGGCTTAAAGAATTTAAACAGTTTAAATAGGTTTGTGGTAATGTATAGATAAGCTGTGGCTGCGCTTCAAAAATTTTCAAATTGCATTGTTGGTGGTAAATAGAAGCTTTCAGGTCTTGTGCTACATAGACATAATATTGACCCTTCATGGCGTGCCAATGCACTCTGGCTGAATTACTTTTCAATTTTTCGGGTGTTGTTTTAAATTCTTCTCTTTTCACAATTTTTTTCAATAAAAGATCCGGGTCTCCATTTCTCATAGCAATGGTGTTAAAACTTCTTAGTAGGTTTAGCATACGCTCTGCTTCAGTAAATTGATCAATGCTTGAAATTCTCTGTTGTTCAGCTTTTGATGCTTCTTCAATTCTGCCCAAAAACATTAGTAACAAATGCTTCATTCTCAAAAAATCAATAACCATTATAAAGTTTTCATATGCCTGTGCTTTTTGCATTGCTTTTTCATTAATAGAAAGAGCTAGTTCAAATTGTCGCTTATTAAAAAGAACTTGTACAGCCTGCCATTGATTGTTTAACCATATTTTTACGTCGTTATCCTGTTCATATGTTCGCATACTATTTAGTAATGCTTTTTCCAAATACTTTTTTTCATGCGCTAAACGTGGTTTCGATATATTTAATTTCTTACTAAGTTTTTCAGGCGCATAAGTTTCACCTTTTACCATTTCATCAAATAAGTAAATAAACGTTTTGTCGCCCGAATGTATGGATGCCTGAAGCTTAAAATAACGTTTTTCATTTTTACTCAAAGCGCCAATCAGGGTGCTTAATTGATCTTGTTTTCGCATAAAAAAATGGGTTTGAAATAATATAATCCGATGGTAACAAATTTTTTTGCTTGCCATAAAGTTCACAAAATATAAAAATCTATAAAATAGAAGCTTATCAAATCCATCTCACATATCGTTATTTATTATTGTTTTGCCTATACATATAGGCAATGCTCTATGTAAAATTACGGAGTTTGGTTTTTTTTAAGTCGACTTTATCTGGAAATATGATAAAGCGACTATAAATGATTTGTATAAAATGAGATTAGGAACTAACTTCCGAAACGGGGAAGGTTTTCGAAAGTTGATTTTAAAAATGTATAGTAAAATAATAACATATATTTATTGCTTAGCATGGGCTGTATTTATTATAGCCCCCAATAATGCTTTCTCTCAATGCGCCACGCAAATAAATCTTCTCAACCCGTCATTTGAAGGCACCCCCGGCAATAATACCTTACCCCCTTTCTGGTCCTCTTGCCGTCAGGGATGGCAGCCAGCAATTCAACCCTATTCAGTAAATTCTTCTGGATTAACCATGTCTGTTCCCATTGCGCCCTACAAAGGCAGCACTTATTTAGGCTTAGCTTATAACGACACCTTTGGCTCGCAAGGTATTAGTCAGCAGCTATCAACACCAATGCAAGCCGCACAGCATTATACGTCATCTATCGAGCTTGCTATTCCATCAACAATTGATACCAGTTATTACGATTCTGCTAAAGGAACATGGGATGTTGGAAGCCATGCCGATTGTGCAGGTATATATTTGTTTGGCGGCGATTCAATAGCCGACCTGCAGCAATTATTGTGGAGTTCCGGAATAGTAACTTCAACTATCTGGTGGCAAAAATATAATATAAGTTTTACCCCTACTCAAAACTGGGCTTACTTATCAATTATTATATCTGGCTGTAACAGTCCCGACTATATTTTTGTTGATACCATTGCCCCACTTGTTCCCGATATAATTCACGTTACAATAAACAGCAGTGCTTTAAAAATATGTTCCGGCGATAGTGCCCTTATTTGTGCCAGCGATACAGGCTTTACATCTTATGAATGGAGTAATGGCGCCACTACGCCTTGTATGTACACTAAAAATGCAGGTGATTTTTATTTATCAGTAACAGCACAAAATAATTGCATAGTTGAATCGAATCATATTTCAGTTTTTGTTTATCCCAATGCCCCTATTTCAATCAGTGGCGAAGGCGATACATTAAAAGTATATGGCGCCATCAACAGGCAATGGTGTTTAAATGACACGCTCATTCCCAATGCAACCGATTCGATATACATAGCACAGCAACCAGGGCTTTACACCGTTCAGATGGCCGATAGCAATGGCTGCCGTCAAACTTCTTTACCCACTTTGATAACAGGCGTTGTTGGGTTAAGTGCCTGGGCATGGCTTAAAGTATATCCTAACCCTTCGGTTGATGGTAATTGGCAACTAGCGGTAAGTGAAAATTTAATACGAAGCATGGTAGAAATATACGACGATACCGGTAGGCGAGTTTATAAATCAGAAATATTTAATTCAATTTCTAATTTGGCGCCCGACATAGCGGATGGGGTTTATATCATGAAATTAAGCTCGGGTAGTATGAGCTATACTTTAAAATTGATTAAATTAAAATAGGCATTGATGCAGAAATGTATCACTCAAATATTATTTATGAAAAATATGTTTTTGGCAATGGTTCTTTTCCTTATGGTTTTTGTTTTAAGCGCACAAGTGCCTCAAAACCTCAATTACCAGGCCATAGCGCGCAATGCTTACGGCATTGCTTTGTCGAATCAGCATATTGGGCTTCGCTTTTCAATACACGATGGGCTGCCTACCGGAGTAATAGTTTATCAGGAAAGCGACACCGCTACAACTAACCAGTTTGGGCTTTTTAGTATGCTTATTGGTACCGGAACGGTAATATCAGGAACATTCACCGGCATTAATTGGGCTACCGGAAATAAATATCTACAAGTTGAAATTGATTCGGGCGGCGGCAATAATTATATTGAAATGGGAACAACGCAATTAGCAAGTGTGCCATATGCTTTGTACGCCAAAACTTCCGGAAACACCGGCAATAACGGATTTACTCATTACCTGGGCGAAGTATATGGAGGAGGTGTTGTATTTCATGTTTTTCAGGATTCAACTGGGCAAACACATGGGCTAATAGTATCGCTCGATGAATTGGGTGCCGACACAGCAGCGTGGGTTAGCGCCTCTTACGATTGGTCTGTTCCCAATGCATTAAGCAACTGGAACGGTGCTTCGAATTGTGACTCAATTATAGCTTATGCAAATGGAAATTTTACTTTGGCACAACTTTGCCGAAACTATAACGGCGGCGGTTATAACGATTGGTTTCTACCAGCTATTTACCAATTAACCCTGGTATTTACCAATCTCTACAACGTTAATAAAACACTTAGTAAAATTGGGTCTCCAATAGAAACACAGGGTGGTTATTGGTCATCTACTATGGTTGGTCCAACTAATGCCCTCTATTATAACTGGGGTATTTCGTACAGCGCTACAAACATACAGCGGCTAGCGCGTGCGGTCAGGACCTTTTAATTTTTTATAACCTGCCTTTTGTGGTTGCAATCTTTCATGCTTTGGGCCGTTAAAAATGCCTCAAGGCCAAAGTTGAGATAGAAATACCTCAAAATACAACACACATTTTGCATTAATCATTTTGAAAATTCCTTTTTAGCCCTATTTTCGCAGCGCAATTTGAGAAGAAAGTGTAGGCTATTTCAATAGCTTTATAAATAACTACTTAATAACCAATAAGATATGGCAAACGTTGGAAAAATAAAACAAATTATCGGCCCCGTAGTCGACGTAAGTTTCGACTCGGCAACCGCTAAACTGCCCCAAATTATGAGCGCTCTTGAAATTACAAGAGACAACGGGCAAAAAATGATTCTTGAAGTGCAACAACACCTTGGCGAAGATGCAGTGCGCACCGTAGCATGGATTCAACCGATGGTTTAAGAAGAGGAATGGATGCTGTCGATCTCGGCAATCCTATCACTATGCCTGTGGGCGAATCTATTAAAGGCCGGTTATTCAATGTAATAGGCGAGGCTATCGATGGTATTAATGTGCCAGTTAGCAAGGTAGGCGGTTACCCAATCCACCGTATGCCCCCTGCTTATGAAGATTTGGCTACCGAATCAGAAGTACTATACACAGGTATTAAAGTAATCGACTTGTTGGAACCATATTCTAAAGGCGGAAAAATTGGTTTGTTCGGCGGTGCGGGTGTAGGCAAAACGGTATTGATCATGGAATTGATTAACAATATCGCTAAAGCTTATGCAGGCCTTTCAGTATTTGCAGGTGTAGGTGAAAGAACCCGTGAAGGAAACGACTTATTGCGCGAAATGATTGAATCGAACGTTGTAAAATACGGCGACGAGTTTAAACATAGCATGGAAAAAGGTGGATGGGACTTAAGTAAAGTTGATCCTAAAGCATTATCACAATCACAAGCTACATTGGTGTTCGGTCAAATGAACGAACCACCCGGAGCACGTGCCCGTGTTGCGCTTTCAGGTTTAACTATTGCCGAGTATTTCCGGGATGGAGATAAGAATGATGCTAAAGGCGGAAGAGATATTCTATTCTTTATCGATAACATTTTCCGTTTCACACAAGCAGGTTCCGAAGTATCGGCGTTGTTAGGCCGTATGCCTTCAGCGGTAGGTTACCAACCAACGTTGGCTACTGAGATGGGTGTGATGCAAGAACGTATCACTTCTACAAAAAGAGGTTCTATCACTTCGGTTCAGGCCGTTTACGTTCCTGCCGATGACTTGACTGACCCTGCACCGGCAACAACATTTGCCCACTTAGATGCTACTACAGTATTAAGCCGTAAAATTGCCGAGTTGGGTATTTACCCTGCGGTGGATCCGTTGGATTCAACTTCAAGAATTCTTTCAGCTGCCGTATTGGGCGACGAACATTACAATTGCGCTATGCGTGTAAAAGAAATTTTACAACGTTATAAAGAGTTACAGGATATCATCGCCATATTAGGTATGGATGAATTGAGTGAAGACGATAAGCAAGTGGTACTTCGTGCACGCCGTGTTCAGCGTTTCTTATCGCAGCCATTCCACGTTGCTGAGCAGTTTACAGGCTTAAAAGGTGTGTTGGTTCCTATTGAAGAAACCATCCGCGGCTTTACCATGATTATGAATGGTGAGGTAGATAAATACCCTGAAGCAGCATTCAACTTAGTTGGTAATATTGATGACGCTATTGCCAAAGGCGAAAAATTGATAGCAGAAGCAAGTAAATAATTTTTAAATAATTCTTTCCCCTTTAGGGGAGAGTTAGAGAGGGGTTATGACATTAGATATTCTTACACCGGAGAAAAAGCTTTACAGCGGCGAAGCCACGTTAGTGCAACTTCCGGGTGTTGCCGGCTCATTCGAAATTTTGAATAACCACGCGCCAATTATATCAGCGTTAGGCACCGGTATTGTAAGATTCAAAAACGCAGAAGGAGAGAAGAGAATTAAAATAAGCGGCGGCTTTGTAGAATGTCTTCACAACAAAGTAATTGTTTGCGCGGAAAGCGGCGTTGCCGAATAAAATATTTTTATTGAGATAAATACAAAAGGCTGCCATCGCAGCTTTTTGTGTTTTATAGACAGGCAAATTTTAATCTGGCTCTACTAATAACCAAGCCACCTTACTTCCATCCGTACCGCTTGATGATGAAATCGTAAAACTAGTTCCCGGTGTAACCGATGAAACATAAACAGTTCCACAACTCGAACAATCCTGTAGCGTTACAAATATTCTGGTAATAGCCGTAACATCATTTGTTGGAATGGTAATTGTTCCGTTTGAAAGTGTTGCAAGCCCCATGGCGGCATTGCCACCCTCTTTTATAAATATTTTATTTCCGGCCGTTGCCAATTTTAAATTGGCATTATTAAACGTAAAACTGTTCTGCTGAACGTTATAGGCCTGGGTAATACCATAATAAAAACCAACTGCGTTTCCGGTAGCCACTTGGATGTTAATACCACCAACCGACGATATGCAGCCGCTACCCCACATAAAATTAAGATTGGTTTGGCCTACGTTCGGGGTTATATTAAATACTTCCCCACCTGCAAACATTCTGAATATATTGCTATTACCCAGTACCACATCTCCATTACCTTTAACACTGAACATATCTGCATTATCAGCACTGTTTCTTACTCTAAGTGCTAAATCTGAAGCAGTTGAGCCGCCAGCCTTTACTTCAACCTTTGCAGCCGGCGAGGCAACTGAGTTAATATTTAATCTTGTGTTGGCGCTGTCCCATGTAAATTTCGAGTCTGCATCTAAATAGCTGCCTGTGCCCGAGCCGTAAATAATATTCCCCTTTGTAATATTTTGAATCGGGCCGGTAGGTCCGGTTATACCAATGCTACCGGTAGCTCCTGTAACACCTGCAATTCCATTAGCGCCGGTAGGCCCCATTGACCCCTGTAAGCCATCAGCGCCATTGGGGCCCTGTGGCCCGGTAATACCTTGAATACCTTGAATTCCCTGTGTTCCTGTAGCCCCTGCTGCTCCCGCAATCCCTTGCGCACCGGTAGGTCCTTGAATGCCGGCATTACCTTGTATTCCTTGTGCCCCATCGGCGCCTGTTAATCCGGTAGGCCCGGTAACACCGGCTACTCCCGCAATCCCTTGTGCCCCGGTTGGCCCTTGAATACCTGCATTGCCCTGTATTCCTTGTGCCCCGGCGGCGCCGGTTAATCCTGTGGGTCCGGTAACTCCGGCTACTCCTGCAATCCCTTGTGCACCGGTAGGTCCTTGAATACCGGCATTACCTTGTAATCCTTGTGCTCCTGCGGCGCCTGTTACTCCGGTAGGTCCGGTTACTCCGTTTATTCCTGATGGCCCTTGTGGTCCCGCAGGGCCCATTGGTCCTTGGGCACCCGTAGCACCTTGTATTCCCTGCATTCCCGTAGCACCATTTAAGCCATCGGCTCCGGTAGGTCCGGTAGCGCCACCGCCGCTTCCATTTGTACCTGCAGCACCGGTGGGCCCGGTAGCGCCTGTCATCCCTTGGGCACCATTAGCACCTGTAGGGCCTGCAATGCCGGCTGCACCTTGTGGTCCTGTAGTTCCGTTAGTCCCAGCCACTCCCGGTACTCCTGCCGGGCCAGTTGGCCCCTGTGGCCCTGCAATACCTTGTATTCCTTGCGGGCCGGTATGGCCATCTGTACCATTTAAACCGTTGGGCCCGGTAGGCCCTGTTGGACCACCACCGGTGCCGGTAGGCCCCTGTGCCCCTGTAATGCCTTGTGGGCCTATGTTTCCCGGTAGGCCTTGGGGCCCTACTAATCCATTAGCACCAGTAGGTCCGGTGGCACCGGTGGCACCTGTTGGTCCACCACCGGTACCCGGTATTCCTTGTGGCCCGGTAGGGCCTGTTGCTCCATCAACACCGTTAATACCCGTTAGTCCTTGTAATCCAGTTGCACCGGTAGAGCCTGCCGCACCGGCTGGGCCTTGTTTGCCTAAGGGACCAACTGCACCTGTGGCACCTGTAGCGCCTGTAGCACCTGGTAAGCCTGGGTTGCCCTGTGGGCCGGTTGCGCCTGCAAGTCCGGGCGCCCCGGCAGCGCCTGCCACTCCGTTAGCACCTTTAGGTCCTGTTGCCCCTGCAATACCCATAGGCCCCGTTGGGCCAGGCGCATTATTTGCAGCATATAATGCAAATGGAACACTTAGCAACTCTGCAGTACCCATATCAGCATAACTACTACCACCGGTAATGTCTACTTCTACTTGCAAATATTTAGGCCCGCTTGCCCAATTAACTGAATTCAGATTACCGGTTTTTCCAATAACCGGATTAATTAATCCAAACTGGTTGGTAGTAGCAGTTGTGTTTTCTTGGTAAACAATGTTGCCGGTGGCTGCACTATCATGTATTTGAAAGCGGATAGAAACATTGGTTCCAGCCGAAAGTGGCTGCCCCTGCCCATCTCGCACAACAGCCTGATAATTGATTTGCTGCGGCACTTGCGAAATGGCTAGTTCCGCTGCAAAAAGGCAAATGGTGAGTAAATAGTTTTTCATATAATAAGTTTTATAGTATCCGTAAGTGAATTCTAATTAAAGAATACGGCTGACCTTACATTTTGATTCGTAGGTTTTGGTATCAGAGTCGTGCAGTGCCGTATGGCACATCTATACAATTGTCGGATACATGCCAGCATCATGTTCTCACAGGTTATTTGTAGCAATTGCGGAGTTTTCCTTGTAAAGTATAATTGTAAAACTGAAGAAATAAGGATGCGGAGGGTAAGAAGAGTTTTGAAAAATTACGGTATTGTAAAAAACACAACTTGTTTATAAAACATCTTCTCGTAATTTGCAAAAGTAATGTTTTGAACGGAATTTTACATTTATGAAAGAAAGTATGATTATACAGCGCAATCTCATTTTCGGAAAAATATTTTCTTCGCGAATGGCAGTCACTTGTTTGCTGATTGTATTGTTAACAGGGTCAACAAATGTTTCAGCACAACAAAGAGGGGCAAACTATAACCCTTGTTTTTTAGCCGAAAACGTTGATAAGCAGTTGGTGTTTCTTCAACAATATGCCTGGAAAATTTTCACCGACACCGCAAGTTGTAAAGGGGCGCTGTTGGATACCTTGGCAAAGCGATTCATTACCACTAAAGATTCCAGATATTTGCAAACCCTTTCTGTAATCAGGCAAAATAAGTATGCCCACGTTGACGAGTTTTATACAGATATAGTAAGCCGTTTAATACAAGATGATTTTCCGGGTTTATTACAACAACTGTACCTGGCACGCGGAAAGATGACAGCACTTGAAACCGAAATGATAGCGGCACTGAACATGATTGTAAACGGACGCACCATGAAGCAAAAGTATATGGGCTTATTAAATGTAGAAATTGGCAAGGCAAAAGACGCGAAGGATGTGTATAAAACAAGCTATCTTGAAAAGCTTAAGGCCAGAATTGAGACTGAGAAATATTAAAGGCTGGTAAAACACATGGTAGATTAGTGGTTTTGCCCTTGTTAGCTATGAACAAAAAAGAGGCAGATACGTAATAAATAAGAGTGCATAAGCTTGTTGCCACTATATTGAATTTGGGTAATTTTGTGAAAACCAATAGAATATAGAAACTTCGGAAAAAAGAATTAATTTTAGGAAGCAAAAAGATTTTTTTTGCGATATGAAAGGAAAACATTTACTTTACTCCAAAATATAAAATCATGAAGAAAGTTTACTTATTAGTTATAGCGGCGATTTCGTCGGTAGCATTGTTTGCTCAGGCTCCTATGCTTACCCCTACAGTAATAGCCAGCACTGGCGGATATTCATCAAGTTCATCTGGCGGCTTTAGCTTGTCATACACAGTGGGCGAAATGACCATGGTGCAAACTTTTAGTGCCAATGGTAATATTCTTACACAAGGGTTTCAACAACCTAACGATTTAATTAATGGTCTGATTGATGTTACACAGGATGAATTCGGTTCATTTACAGTATATCCTAATCCTGCTGTAGATAATTTCTACTATGGTTTCCAACTTCCAGAGCAAGGAAAAGTTGATATTTTGTTATTCGACGAACTTGGTCAAAAAGTATCTGATATCTACCACAGCAATTACCAAAGCGGAAAAATTGTTGCCCAGGTTAATTCAGCAAATTTTGCAGCAGGCATGTATTTTTTAACTATGAATTTCACATCTTCAGTTGATGGTAAATCTCACATCACTACCAAAAAAGTACAGGTAGTAAGATAGTTAATTGAAAATTATAATATAAAGAAAAGGACGATCTTAGATCGTCCTTTTTTATTTTGTTTAACAGTTGGTTACTTCCCTCCAAACTTCTCCTTCAATATTTTTTGCATAGCAATCATTTCATCGCGGAATTTAGCTGCTGATAAGAAATCAGTATCTTTCGATGCTTCCATCATCTTTTTGCGCGTATCATCTATAGCCCGGGTTAATTGTGGCGCTGTCATATATTGAATTACCGGTTCGGCAACCAGCGACATTCCTTCCTCCTGCTCAATAAATACATCCGGCGATACTTTTCTAATATCCAGCACCGAGGTCTGCTTCATAATTTCCTCTCTCGATTTAAATACGGTTTGAGGTGTAATTCCCTGTTCCTGGTTATACTTAATTTGTTTCTCGCGCCTTCTGTCTGTTTCATCAATGGTCATTTGCATACTGGCAGTAATGCTATCGGCGTACATAATTACTTTGCCATTTACATTTCGGGCTGCACGGCCTGCTACTTGTATCAAACTTCGTCTGTTACGTAAAAAGCCCTCCTTATCGGCATCTAAAATCGCTACCAGAGAAACCTCCGGTAAGTCAAGCCCTTCGCGCAAAAGGTTTACGCCAATTAATACATCAAATTTTCCGAGCCTCAAATCGCGGATAATTTCTATTCTATCCAAGGTATCTACCTCGCTATGTATGTAACGGCATTTTATGCCCACACGTCCAAAATATTTATTCAACTCTTCGGCCATACGCTTAGTAAGTGTGGTAACCAATGTGCGCTCGTTGCTTTTTACCCGCTCATCAATTTCCTCCATCAGGTCATCCATTTGGTTAAGGCTGGGCCGCACTTCAATAGGCGGGTCAAGTAAACCGGTAGGGCGTACCACCTGTTCTATAATTACACCGCCCGATTTTTCTAATTCAAAATCACCAGGCGTTGCGCTAACACATATTGTTTGATGAACGGCCATCTCAAATTCATGAAAATTTAAAGGCCGGTTATCTAATGCCGAGGGTAGTCTGAAGCCATATTCCACCAGGTTCATTTTACGCGACCTGTCGCCACCATACATACCACCTATTTGAGGAATAGTTACGTGGCTTTCATCTATCACCAATAAAAAATCATCCGGAAAATAATCTAACAAGCAATATGGGCGCGTACCTTTAGCCCTGCGGTCAAGAAAACGCGAGTAGTTTTCAATGCCGGAGCAATACCCTAATTCGCGCATCATCTCCATATCAAATTCAACACGTTCTTTCAATCGTGCTGCTTCAATATGCCGTCCAATTTCTTTAAAATACTGAACCTGTGTATCCAGCTCCAATCGTATTTCATCCAATATTTGCAGCAGTTGGTCCTTGGGTGTCACATATAAATTAGCGGGAAAAATACCAACGTTGGTTAGCTTGCCCAAAGTTCTTCCGGTTGATGGCTCAAAGCTTTCCATCTCCTCAATCTCATCACCAAAAAAGGTAATGCGATAAGCATAATCCACATATGGCAAAACCACTTCTACTACATCGCCTTTTACCCTAAAGGTTCCACGCAATAATTCTTCCGAACGGGAATAAAGGCTTTGTACCAACGTATGCAAAAATCCATTACGCGATATAACCTGCCCTTTATGTATGCGTATTATTCCGTTTTCATAATCTACCGGATTGCCCAAACCATATATACATGAAACCGAAGCCACCACTATAATATCGCGCCTGCCCGATAGCAGAGAAGCTGTTGTGCTTAACCGTAGCTTATCTATTTCTTCATTTATCGAAAGATCTTTTTCAATATAGGTACCGCTCGAAACTATGTAAGCTTCGGGCTGGTAATAGTCGTAGTACGAAACAAAATATTCAACAGCATTTTCCGGAAAAAACTGTTTGAACTCGCCATACAACTGCGATACCAATGTTTTATTATGGGTTAATATAAGCGTGGGGCGTTGCACATTTTGTATAACATTCGCAACCGTAAAAGTTTTGCCCGAGCCCGTTACGCCCAGCAACACCTGGTGCCCGTCGCCCTTCACTATTCCCTCTGTAAGTTCCTTAATAGCTTCCGGTTGATCGCCGGCGGGCTTATATTTAGTTGTAAGATTAAATTCCATATACTAAAGCAAGTTAGTGTATACATTATGTATATACATCAGTTTTTTTCATTGTTGATTTATTACGTATCATTTTAATAGCAAAAAACGAAATCAATATTATAAGCAATTCAAAATAAACATTTTATAAAAAGGCAATATTCCCGCGTTGTTGTACCACACAAAAATAATTAGAAAACTATGACAAACGGGTGTAATGCAGCTACCCAAAAAGAAAGCATAACACTAAAAGCCACCACCTTGTTTGTTTTTTAATATATTAATCAACAATTGCGTGGCTATTAAAGAAAAGAATATAAATTTGCCTTGCATTGATTTATCATGAAATATACATATATATCTACAGTTATTACGGTTTAAATAATTGGCTTTGTAGCAACTATAAATATATTTCATTAAACATTTATTCACTTCAAAAACTTTAACTATGAAACATTTTTTATTCATTTCAACATTGGTTCTGTTCTCCATTACAGTATGGGCGCAGGCGCCAACTAAACTAAATTACCAAGCGGTAATTCGCGATAATAGTGGAGTGCCATTGGTGAGCACCCCTGTATCCATCACTTTTACAGTTCATAAGAATACGGAAGGGGCTCAATAGAATACTCCGAAACCCAGCCTGATACCACCAATCAATTTGGATTGGTATCTACGCAGATTGGTAAAGCCGGCGATATAAGCGTGATTGACTGGGGTGGCGGCGCTAAATTCCTTCAGGTTTTGGTACAAATTAATGGCGCTGGCGGTTACCTTGATATGGGAACAAGCCAATTACAAAGCGTACCTTATGCTTTATACGCAGCTAATTCGCCTGCCGGCGCTACCGGTGCTACTGGCCCAACTGGCCCAACAGGAGCAGACGGAAGTGGTGGCGGTGCCACCGGTGCTACTGGTCCTCAGGGCCTTACTGGTGCCACTGGTGTAAAAGGTAACACAGGTGCAACTGGCCCTACAGGCATACAAGGTAGCACAGGTACAGCAGGTGTAACCGGCGCACAAGGTATTACAGGCCCTACAGGGGCAAATGGCGCTACAGGAAGTGGTGGCGGTGCAACTGGAGCAACCGGGCCAACTGGAGCAACCGGCTCACCGGGTAGTGGTACAGTAAGTGGTACAACAAATTATGTTGCAAAATTTACGCCTAACGGAACAGCAGTGGGTAATTCATTAATTTACGATAACGGTTCATACGTTGGTATCGGAACCACTACTCCTAACGCGAAACTAGATGTAGCTGGTAGTGGTGGTGTTGTTAAAATTGATGGAGCCGGAAGCAATTGGATAGCTTTTTACAGAGATGCTACGTATTATGGTTATGCCGGTAGCTATAGTGGTGGTGCTTCAGATATTGACTTTGGAACTGGTGGTGGCAACTCTACCGGAAACATAAACTTTGTAATTGCTGCATCTCCTGCAGTTACTATTGATAAGAACACAAATATGGGAATAGGCGTTCAGGCACCATCTCATCGTTTGCAGGTTGATGGTGGTAGTAATTTTTCAAATATGGCCTTTACAAATACTGCTACCGGAGGAGGTGCGGGTGCAGGTTTCATGATTGGGCTTGATAATGGAACAGGAACTGATGTAGATGTATGGAACTGGGGTTCTGGCATGATGCAATTTGGAACCAACGGTACGCAGCGAATGGTTATTCCCGGCGACGGAAATGTGGGTATTGGAACAACCCCACAGTCTAATGCATTAGTAACTGCATCAACTACCCACTCAAATGCCATATACGCTCTTAACGATACTTCAGGAAGCTGGTTTAGTTTTGCCGGATATGACAATGCGCCTTCAGAAAATGGTGCTGCGCCTAGTGTTGCAGCTGTAATTGGAGAGTATGCAGATGGTAATTTATCTTCGTCTTACGATGGTGTAGGTATAGCTGGTTTAGCGGTGCAGACCCGTTCTAGCTATGGAGCAGGAGGGGCATTTTTAGGCGGATGGTATGGCGTTTACTCTTCCGTAAAAAGAGGCTCAGGCGGCTATGGCATTTATGCAAGTGTTGATTCTGCAAACTATGCTGCTGTTTATGCTAGTGCTAGCGGAACAACGCAGTATGCTCTATATGCTGGAGCACCAACTACATACCTTGCAGCTTATTTTAATGGTAACGTAACTTATACAGGTACTCTTACACACAGCAGCGATGCTAAATTGAAGAAAGACATTCGCGATTACAATGGTGCGCTTTCAAGCGTAATGCAATTAAGCCCCAAAACATACAATTACCGAACAGATGAGTTCCCGACAATGAATCTTTCTACCGGTAAGCAATTTGGCTTTGTAGCTCAGGATATTGAAAAAGTATTTCCTGAATTAGTTGTTAATCAGGTAAACAAGGTTGAGAATCCAAAAGACAGAACCGACCGCTCTCTTGATATTCAATACAAAAGCGTTGATTACGTATCGCTAATTCCTATTCTTACAAAAGCAATACAGGAACAACAACAAACCATTGAAAAAATGCAAAAAGAAATTGACCAGTTAAAGGGCAAATAATTTTTTCAAGCATAAATTTTACCGAACCCCGGAGCTTTGCTTCGGGGTTCTTTTTTTAATAACTATTAATTAAACAATTGATTTATAGTTGATTATGATCATTGAGTATTTCTCTTAGTGTTGCTTTTTCGCTTGCCAGGTACCAATGTAAGCAGTTGTTTTTGAAGATTTAAGTAAACAGTTATTTGCATTCAGCAAACGGATATTTTTATATTTGCCGTCTTAAATTTTTTCTAAATGGATTTATCAGAAATCGTATCAGTTACAGGATTACCCGGATTATTTAAAATTGCTTCACGCAGAAACGACGGATTAATTATAACATCTTTAATAGATGGAAAAACGCAATTTGCCCCAGGAAGAACACATCTTTTTTCTACACTTGATAATATTACTTTGTTTACCACAGGCGAACCAGTAATATTGAAAGAAGTATTGGCTTCAATCAAAAAGAAAGAAACTTCTAACCCGGTTCCCGATGTAAAAAACGACGAAGGCTTAAAAACCTGGATGGCTGCAATTTTGCCAGAATATGATAAGGAAAAAGTACACGTAAGCGATATGAAAAAATTGGCGAAGTGGTACAATACCTTAAATGCCAAAAACCTTATTGAAGAATTAGTATCTGACAAACCTGCTGAAGGAGAAAAAGCTACAACTGAGACTACTGAAAAGAAGGAAGTGAAGAAGGAAAAAAAGGAAAGTAAGCCTAAAGCAGTAAAGAGCGATAAGTCGAACAAAAGCAGTAATAAGCCTGCCCCTGCTAAAAAAATAACTACACCACGCAAAGCTTCATAAAATACCTGAATCACAATTATAGCCAAAGCGGTGTTTCTGTTCGGTTGCCAATAATATTGGCTTGGGTATTTAATGAATATGGGTGACATATATTTATAATATCATAAAGAAAGATTGGCAGAAATGGAGCAGTCAGTTGTTATACCTACCAGAGCAAAAAGAAATTTTGTATCCGAAGATTTTGCCCCATCCAGTTGGGCAGTAATTGAACCCTACTACATTAATCTGCTTGAGCGGCCGATAAATTCGGTGGACGACTTGAAAACATGGCTCCATAATTGGAGCGAGCTGGAATCTGTTTTAGGTGAAGATTCCCGCTGGATATATGTTCGCACAACTATTGATACTTCCGATGAAAAAGCTAAGACCGATTTAGTTAATCTATATTCAAATATTGTCCCGCAAACTTCCGCACAGGAAAATTTGCTGAAGAAAAAATTAATGGCATCGCCATTTGTTAACCTGTTGCCAGCCGAGGTCTTTTATACCTTTTTGCGTAAAACAAAGAAAGACCTCGAACTTTTCCGTCAGGAGAATTTGCAATTGATGAGCCAGATTAGCTTGGTGCAAAGCAAGTTTGATGAAATAGCAGGAGCCCAAAGTATAAATTATAATGGCACTGAAATTACATTGCAACAGGCATCAGTTTATATGAAAAACACCAACCGCGCGCAGCGGGAGGAAGTTTTTAATAGAATGAATGAACGAAGAATGCAAGATCGTGAAGAATTAGACGAATTGCTTACCGAGTTAATTCAATTGCGTCATCAGGTGGCAAAAAATGCTGGATATAAAAATTATCTTGAATACCGGTTCGATGAATTGGGGCGATTTGATTACACACCGGCCGATTGCTTGCAATTTCATTCGGCAGTTGAAAAGGTTGTAATGCCTGTTGTAAATAAATTAGTTGAGACCCGTAAACAAGAACTTGGGCTAGATATTTTAAGGCCATGGGATGTTGAAGTAGATACTACCGGTAAAGCTCCGCTAGTGCCATTTAATTCTTCCACAGAGTTGGTAGAAAAAACTATTACCTGCTTTAATCAGCTCGACCCATATTTTGCACAGTGCATCGAAATTATGCAACGCATGAAATATCTCGACCTTGATTCGCGCTTGCACAAGGGAATGGGCGGATATAATATGACTATGCCCGAAATTGGCGTGCCATTTATTTTTATGAATTCAGCAAATTCAGAACACGACCTTATTACTATTGTGCACGAGGGTGGCCATGCCATTCATACTTTTTTAACCCACCAGTTAGAATTAAATGCATTTAAAGAAGTAACTTCTGAAATTGCTGAAGTTGCATCAATGGGTATGGAGTTAATGACTATGGAATATTGGAATATATTTTATACAAATGCCGATGATTTAAAGCGCGCAAAAAGAAATCATTTGCAGTATATAATTAGCCTGCTTGCCAAAACTTGCCAGGGCGATAGTTTTCAGTTTTGGTTATATACTAACCCAGACCATACTATTGAAGAGCGCAGGAAAAAATGGCGCGAACTACATAATAAATTTGTTTCGAAAACAATCGATTATACTGGTTATGAAGAGTCGCTTGAAACCGGCTATCAAAGAATACTGCACTTTTACGTAGTGCCTTTTTACTATATCGAATATGCTTTTGCACAGTTAGGTGCGGTTGCTATTTTAAGAAACTACAAACAAAATGCCACAAAAACTATTGACGATTATAAGAAAGCTTTAAGCCTTGGCTATACAAAAACTATTCCTCAGTTTTATGAAACGGCAGGGGCTAAATTTGATTTTTCGGAAAAATATGTTGCACAACTGATAAGTTTTCTTGAACAGGAATTGAAAAACCTTTAGGGTATTTACAGAAATCCCATTGCAAACAAAACTGCGCCAATAACCGAAAGTACAAGGCCGAAATACCACAAAAACTTTTTACGGGCAAGTATTGCAATTGCCGAAACCGCAATGGCAATTTGAAATGAAGTTACCGACCGTGCAAAAGTAACATGCTTGTCAAGATGTAGCTTCGATTCTTTTTCTGCCTCTTGGGCTTTCTCCTTTATCGCTTCCTGTTCGGTTTTATACTTGGCCTGTTTATTATTTATTTCTGCCAGCGATTCGGTACTTTTGCCAGTGCTATTCAATAAAATGCTTTGAGTAATTTCATATTTAATACCCTTTGCCTGGTAATATGCCCATTGGTCCGATGCTTTTATTTGCTCAATCAACGCCTCGTTAGAATGATGGCCAGCCATTAAACTGGCCAGGGCCGCAAAAACAGCCATCATTGCTGTGGAGATAGCCAGATACATCGACCATCTGTCTTTACCTTCTTCTGCCTTTTCATGAATCCCCTCATGAAGATGTTCAGTCGGCACCTCAATATCTTCCATACACCATAATCTTTACTGTTAGAAAGTATAAAGTTAGCATATCCAACTCAGGTTATGGTGTTATTGGCATATACTTTTAAGCGCGCTTTGCTTTGGGTTAGTAATTTTCGTCTCTCAGCCTCTGCCCTAGCCAGGTTTATTTTTTGTTTTTCGCTTGGCCCGCGCTCTTTTATTTTTCTGCAAAATTTATCAATATCGTGCCAATTGCCAATTTCATTCTGTATTTCATTCAGTAATAAAACTTCTGCCGTAGTAAAAATCTTTCCACTGCCAAAGTCGGTAACGTATATTACATCCTTTATTTTTTTGCGCACTTCATGTAGCCGTTCAGCAATTATATTGTAAACCCTTTCCGAAATAATTTCATGCTTTTTTTTCTGTAAAAACAAATCAATTTGTTTTGCTTTTATGTTTTTAATATGCAATGCACCTCGCTTCTCCATCTTGTTTAGTCGGTCACGGTAGTCGTGCAATTTATTTTTTAATTTCTTTCGCGCTTTATATTGTTTAAGTTCTTGTTTTTTAAAATCTACAGGCGCAACTTTAAATTGCTCGAAAAACGTTAAAGCATTTTTGGCATCGCGTAATTTTCCGGATAGTTTAAAGATTGTGTTCAGCGGTTTAAGCTTTTTACTGGGGCCAAACTTTTTTTCGCAATAATCAACTAAATGAAATAAGGCGGTTAACTTTTTTATTTCTACTCTGGCCTTGTGTAGCGATTTGTCGTCCTTATTTTTTAAATAATTTTTTAGCTGCTTATAAATATTTTCCCACCTTGTAGCGTAGTATTTGCTCAATTTAATGTTGAACGATGTTTTATGGCTTCTCATAACCTTGCTAAGAAATACAGTATAAAAACGAATACTAAGGTAGATAAGTATGCCTTTATTAAAGATGATTTTTCTCATTTAGTTTTATCATCTGCCTATGCTTGTTTGTATAAAATCATAGCTTACCTTTGGGTATCATATTTATAAAATGAGTTTAGAAAAGAAGACTATTATTTCAGTGCAAAACCTGGTAAAAAGTTACGAGGATTTTACTGCCGTAAACGGTATTAGCTTTGAAGTATACGAAGGAGAAATTTTCGGCCTGCTTGGCCCAAATGGTGCAGGGAAAACCACAACACTGGAAATACTTGAAACACTTCGTCAAAAGTCGGGGGGCGATATTAAGATTGATGGCTTGGATGTAGATAAAAATCAGAACGAGATTAAAAAAATAATTGGGGTTCAGTTACAGGCTGCCGGTTATTACCCAAGTCTTAAATTGCTAGAGTTGCTGGATTTATTTAGTGGGCTGTATAATGTAGCTATTGATAAAATGAAAATGCTAGCCTTAGTGGGGCTTGAGGACAAGGCAAAAAGCAAATACAAAGATTTGTCGGGCGGACAAAAACAACGATTCTCATTATGTACTACGCTTATCAATAATCCTAAAATTATTTTTCTTGACGAGCCAACAACCGGGCTTGATCCACAATCAAGAAGGAATTTGTGGGAGTTGATACGGCAGATACGCGACAAAGGCACAACAGTAGTTATTACCACCCATTACATGGATGAAGCCGAAGAACTTTGCGACCGCGTTGCTGTAATGGAAGCTGGTAAGTTTATTGCGCTCAACACGCCCGATAACCTGATTGATGATTTAGTAGCCAAAGGTTTTGAACGGAAAAAAGAAGTAAAAAAAGCAAATCTCGAGGATGTGTTTTTACATCTTACCGGTAAGGAGTGGAGGGATGCGTAAATAAAATATTAACCTAGCGTAATGAATAGTCAAAAAAAATATAGTCAGTTGCGAGCAATGCTTGCTATTACTGTGGCAAGTTTGCAAAGTACTTTTCGTAATCCATCGGCGGTATTGTTCTCTTTTGCTTTCCCTATGTTTTTCATTCTTGTATTTGGTTTTATTGGCAAGGGCACTATATCAGTAAAGGTTGGTGTATCTGCTAAAAGCGACACGGCTAATGCAATGTATACCATGCTAAAATCAAGGCCTGAACTAAAGCTAACGCTAGATGAAAGTGATGCACAAATGAAGGATGAACTTGAAAAGGGAAAATTAGATGGTGTGCTGGCATTTATGAAGAGTAGTGATTCAACTAAACCTAATCTGCAGGTTACACTTCAAACGTCTAAAGCATCGGCTGAGGGTGGGGCTATGATACAAATGTTTATGATGCATGCAGTTGACCAGGCAAATTTGGCATCGGCCCCCGAAATAAAACATGTTGCAGAACTGAGAACCTTAGAAGTTAACGACCATGCTTATAAGAGTATAGATTTTATTTTGCCAGGTATGTTGGGCTTTTCATTACTTAGCATGGGTGTGTTTGGAACAGCATTTGTGTTTTTAAACTTACGCAATACACTAGTAATAAAACGTTTTTTTGCTACGCCTATCAATAAAGCATACATAGTATTAGGCGAAGCTTTAAGCCGTGTGTTATTTACACTGCTTACTTCAAGCTTTATTATTGTTGTTGGGTATTTGGTATTCGGTTTTACTTTGCAGCATGGGCTTATTACTTTTATAAATATGCTTTTTCTGTCATTTATTTCCCTCTTTGTTTTTATGGGCTTTGGGTTTATAATTTCGGGCTTGGCAAAAAACGAAAGTGCTGTTCCGCCATTAGCTAATTTAATTACGCTGCCGCAATTTATATTATGTGGTACATTTTTCTCTACGTCGTTTTTTCCGGCATGGATGCAGCCTATTCCTAAAATGTTGCCACTTACTTATTTAAATGATGCCATGCGCAGGGTAGCTTTTGAAGGCGCAAGTTTATTCCAGGTATGGAACGACATATTAGTTCTGCTTATATGGGGCGTGGTGGTATATTTTTTCGCCACTAAATTATTTAAGTGGGAGTAATATTTTTATAAGGCTTAACCAAATAAAAAATGATTACCCAACATTTTGCCTATAAGTTTACTGAAGAGTGGATTGCCGCATGGAATTCGCACAATCTCGATAATATTCTATGCCATTATACCGACGACTTTTCGCTTGAAACCCCTATGGCCCTTAAAATAGTTCCCGAAAGCGGGGGTATACTAAAAGGTAAAGAGGCCATCCGTGCCTACTGGGCAAAAGGGCTTGAACTGATACCGGAATTATTTTTCGAAGTGTACGAAGTTTTAATTGGCATTAACGGTCTCACCATTTATTATATCAACCGCGCCACCGAAAAGAAATCTGCTGAGGTATTCTTTTTTAACGATGCAGGAAAGGTTACAAAAAGCTTTGTCTATTACGTTCAGTAGCTAAACCTTTTCAACTACTACGGCTGTTCCGTACGCAAGCACTTCAGTTAAGCCTTGCATTACTTCATTAGCATCGTAACGCATATTAATAACTGCATTCGCACCTTTTTCACGGGCATGTGTCATCATTAATTGCATGGCTTCTTCGCGCGCATTTTCGCAAAGCTCGGTATAAATTGCACTGCGGCCCCCAAAAATGGTCATAAA
Organism: uncultured Bacteroidota bacterium; assembly: GCA_903919075.1. Classification (GTDB taxonomy): domain Bacteria; phylum Bacteroidota; class Bacteroidia; order Chitinophagales; family LD1; genus Bog-950. The sequence continues at coordinate 28,380 of CAIXGR010000084.1, forward strand.
CTGTCCGGCTATGTTGCCTACTATACTTCGTGACCGAACAGTAATGCCGCGCACCAGGCCTAACTGACGGGTTACTTTATATCCTTCTAAAGCGTTGCTGGTGGTAATAATAAGTGAGTTGTCCATATTAAAGTTTAAATATCAAGTTATAAAAAAATAATATCTGTTTAAAGTATTGTATAAACATACTAAAGTATAGCGAGATTATTTTTTACCAGCTCACACAATATGGCAATTTATCCTTATTGGCAACATTTGTATATTAGTAAAATGATAGCCAATACCCCATCAGCGCCTTACTATGCAGTAATCTTTACATCCAATAAAACAGGACCCGATAATGGATATGCTGTAATGAGCGATAGGATGGAAGAACTTGCCAAACAGCAGCCTGGCTATCTTGGCTACGAATCGGCCCGCAGCGAAATCGGAATTACTATATCGTACTGGGATAGTTTAGATGCTATCAAAAATTGGAAGATGAATGTTGAACATCAGGTAGCACAAAAGTTTGGTAGAGAAGAATGGTATTCGCAGTTTAAAGTGCGCATATGCCGTGTGGACCGCGAATACGGTTTTGGGCTTTAAAAGATTGTTAGTGTTAACAATTAACAAAATGATTATTGTCAGATAATTAAACAGCTAAGCCACATCTGGTTTCCCAATCAGTTGATTTATAGTGTATTTGCATAAAAGCATTAATTGGCCAGGCACTTAAGCCCGTTTATAGGCTGTTTTATACGCCTTTACTATGTAACATGCCCCCCTCTTTGACGTAAGCAAAAAGTAATGCCCACCACGCTCAAAAAAATATGGAACTATGTATCTTTAACAGGTACGGTTTATGCACGTAATGAGCGCGAAAGGAAAGATATAATTGCGCTTAATCGCGCATGGACCATTTTAATGGTTACTCAATTAGGGTGCCTTGTCTCGCATATAATTAACGGGTTGGAACGCTCGGCTTATATGACAGCGATTTTTATCATCGGTCTTTGCATTATCCATATTTATACACGTCAAGGCAGAATTAATGCTGCTAAAATCAGTGCCATTGCTGTAATTAATATTAACACCGTAGTAATGGGCGTTTTTTTTGGCGTAAGCACCAACGTTATCGATTTTCTGTTGCTTACGGCATTGCTTCCATTATACTTTTTCGAAATACGTAATAAGAAGTTGATTTTTCTGGGTATTGCATTAAGTATTGTTCCTTTTGCAGTATATCATTACACAGCACCTTTATTTGCGGTATATGCAATGCCAATACCCGAGCAGTTAATTATGTTCAAAATGACCACTTGGGAAAAAGTGGTTAGCCTTGTAATACTACTTTATCTTATTTACCAGAAAAACGCCAATTACGAAAGTGCGGTGCGGGAAAAAGAAAAGGAACTTACCGATCAGAAAAAGCTTTACGAATGTATATTGGAGCAAATTCCCATTGATATAGTTACGTTTAATAAACAGCTTCAATACAACTTTATTAATAGCACAGCTATACAAGACAATACGGTGCGCGAATGGTTGGTAGGTAAAACCAATGTAGATTATTTTAAAGAACGCGGGCTTGATGTTAAAGTAGCCATGGAACGGGACCGTATTTTACATGAAGCATTAGAGAAGGAAAACTCAATTGAATTTGAAGAAACATTTATTGATAGGCATGGAAAAATAAAACACTCATTGAAAGGCGCCTCGCCTATATATAGCGAGAACAAACAGGAGTTACTTTGCCTGGTAGGCTACTCATTAGACATTACAAAAATTAAAGAGGCCGAGCAGAAGCTTAAAGAATATGCTGTTGAATTGGAACGGAAAAATGAAGACCTGCATCATTTTGTAAACGCAACCTCGCATGATCTTAAAACGCCATTGCGCAATATAACTTCGTATCTGCAGCTTATTGAGAAGAAAAACAGAGGGAAGCTTGATGAAGATTCTTTATCAATGATATCGTACACCATTAAGTCAGTAAAGCAACTTAACCAGCTTATCAACGATATTTATCATTATGCCGTTGCAGACAGAAACGATAAACCGGTTGAAATAACGGACTTGGGTGTTGTGTTGGAAAATATTTTACTGGAAATGGAAAATGTAATTACCGAAAAAAATGTTGCCATTCGTTTTAGTAATATGCCAGTTATTAAAGCACTACCTTCGCACATGGGAATGATTTTTTCGAATCTTATTGGAAATGCTATTAAGTACAACACCTCAGCCCACCCCAGCATAAACATTAACTGCGAAACCAAAGATGAAGAATATGTTATAAGTGTTGCAGACAATGGTATTGGTATTGATAAAGAATATACCAAAAAAATATTTGAAATATTTCAAAGACTGCATACCACCGATGAATACGAAGGCACCGGTGTGGGGCTAGCGCTTTGCAATAAAATAGTTGAAAATTATGGCGGCCGTATTTGGGTTGAATCTGAACTAGGTCAGGGTTCAACTTTTTATTTTAGTTTAAATAAAGAAATGGTAAGCCCTGAAAGCATGAGCGGTCATAAAATAAAATCGTACAAAAAATTTGCAATAGCCAGTTAAATCGTGTTCACATTATAGAAACGAAACAATAAAAGCACCGGTGAAAGATGCCGGTGCTTTTATTGTTAGAAACATGGCTCGCAATTAATGCCCATGTTCATTCCCGTCATGATCTTTGCGGAATGCACAGCTGGCAGAACCATCCAAATGGAAATGGTGATGGTCGCCATCATCAAAAATTGACTGGGCCGCATTTATATCAATAGTTAAAGTAAAGCTTGAGTTAGGGGCAATAGTATCATTTACCTTTATAGTAAGGCTATCACCCATAAGCGCAAGCACATAGGTATAGCCATCAATGGTTACGCTATCCTGCCCGCCCAGTATTACTTGCACCTGTGTAATGGTTCCGGCATCAATATTTATTATTCCAAGTAAGGCACTTGTATCCTGTAATTGCAAAATATCAATAATAGTGTCGTTAATCGGAATAGTAATCCAGCCATCTTTTTCTGAATATACCTTTATTCCCTTTATCTCCAATTTTGCTTTGTCGCAATGGGCTGGGGCATCTTTAAGCCTTACAGCCATTGATGATGTGCCTGTAGATGATTCCTTTTTACATGTGCTAAAAAATAATATTACTGCACACGCAAATATTGCACCTATAACTGTTATCTTTTTCATGGCAATTATTTTTGCGTTAAAAAATAAAAACAAGGAGTGCGCATTTTTTAAACGGCGTTTAACGGATTTTTATTTTACTGATTCTGATAAAAAATAAGGCAGGAAAATTCTTTCAGTATAAGTCAGGTATCTTATTGGTGTATTAAAATCATGTATAAACGCAAGGCTTAATAGCCCTAAGTTTGCCCTAAATTATCCTGACAATAAGGCAGCAATGTTTAATTCAGGATTTTAGGGCGGAATGAGGGAAAGCATTCCGCCTCTTTATTTTATATAACCGCTATTTGGTAAGTTCTGCTGCGTCAATCGGTAATTTAAAATAGCTTATTAATTCTTCTATAGCCCGTGCCTGTTCTGAGTGAGGGTCATTTTTTATTACATCCTCGTATGCTGCTTTTAATTTTACAAGATACTGACGGCTTTTAAATGCCAGCCACTGAGATAAATAGTAATAGATGTGAATAATTACATCGTTCTCCTCGTACACTGGCTTGCCCTTGGTAATACGGGTGTAGCGCTTAAATGTAAGTGCGCATTTTTCGAAACCACGGGTTGAGAAATAAGCAATCATTAAAAAAAGAAAAATGCTATCGGTGGTGCCAGCCAAATTAATTTGCTGGTATGATATAAGCATGGTTTCTAATTCTTCTGCACCCTTTATTATTCCCTCGCGACCGGATAAAATAAGTAACCCGCTATAAATAAGTTTAAGATTGATTAGGTCGTTCTTATAATATTTATCAAGATCTTCACGCTGCAGCATTTCGCTACATTTCACCGACATTTCTTTTATTTCACGCAAATATTCGGCGGGAATAATATTGTAATAATCCGACCGGTGTATGTAATGATGGTACGTGGTAAGATAATTCGAGGTTTTTAAAGCCATAACTACCAACTCAGGAATATTAAGATAGCTTTTCCAGAATTTTACTGAATTATAATGTCGTTTAAGTTCTTCGTAATCTTTAATGCCCGTTTTGCCCGTTACATCAGACATGGTTGAGTTAAGCTTGTAAATGCTGAAATTGCTTCTGATATCGAACATAAACGGGAATACAATGTGGCTGTAATTATTCAGCTCGCGTTCCAGGTCCAGTATCATTTTATTAGTGGAAGCATTTTTAAATTCTTCAGGCTCGTGGTAATACAATGCATATATGTAGGCATATTTACTTAATAACCTTAGCGATGCCGAAGGGTGCTCGTGGCATTGGCGAAACATATTCTTATAACTTTGCAATACCTGTGCACTTACAACCGGTTCAATGGCTATATTTAAATTCAATCTTAACGCCGAAAGAATTTCGTGGCACTTTTTTTCTATTTCATAAATAGTATCTAGTTCGCTGCTCAGTTTTACCCCCACAGTATTTTGCTTCATCAAAAAGGCTTGCTGAATCAGAAATTTTAGCGCAAAAATATGTGTGGAGTAGTCTTCTGTTTTTTCTGATATTTCGAGCAAAAGTTTTGCAAGAAGATTGGCTTGTAATGTTTCACCGGTGTTTACCAACCGTTGTAGTAAAGAGTAATTGGGTGAAAGATATGCCGGGTAGTTTATTGCCAGATTTGAAGATAACTTAAAAGTATATGAAGCTAATTGGTTAAATGCCAACCGATCGTTTTTATCATACTTATCATAAAGCTTTACACAAAGCTCTTCGTGCGTGGCAAAGGCCGGCATTTTTTTTCTAATTGCCTGCGAAAGCCTTAAAGGCAGCTCGGCTTTTATTTCTTTTAAATAGCTAGTGAACTCTTCATAATGAAAATTATCAAGCAGGTAAATAAATTTTTGAATGGTAAGTAAATCTGATGTTGGAACCATAATCCCGGGTATCTTAAAACACAAATATCCTGTTTATAACTGTTAAAATTCTTAACCATGATTTTTATCAGTTTACGCAAATATCGAAAACATTGATTGTCAGTTAAAACCCTTGCTTCTTAACAGGGTAATTGCTATCTTATTTACCAGTATTAACCAACTATTAAATACCCAAGCCTGTATTGGCTTGAAATTAGCTATCTTCGATGTGCTTAAAAACCAATAAGTAAAACATGAAAAATACATATACAAAACTTGCCCTGATTGTATTGGTAACAGTTGGTTTTATTTTAAGTGGTTGTAAAAAGGAGGCGCAAGTAACGCCGAATACAAGCACATCTGCCAGCGATTTAACAGCATTAAATTCAACTTACTATTTGGCAGGTAAATTAGATGGCGAGGTAATTAATATTACCGGAAGCGCTACAAGCTATGCTAAGATGCTTAGTGTTGATAGCGATGGCGAAACCCACGATTATGATCATGATGCTGATGATAATTCGAACACCGGATTCATTACAGGCATAAAATGGGCTTCAAATAGCCCTGAAGGTATTGTTACTACTCAAGCTACTATCGAATTACGAAAGCTTTCAGTTAGGGTGTATGTTGCACCTATTGTTTCTGACCTTCCTACTTATTTTTACAATATTGTAACACCGAGCGAATACCTATTTGCAAACAACCACAGTCCTAATAATGGCGCCTTTATTTCTTTGGTTGACAAAAATAATGTGTTGTGGACCTCAAAAGGCGATCAGGATGGCAGCACTTTTCAAATCATCTCCCGCGGAACTAATAGAGGAACCTCTACAGTTATTTCCGGAATCATTTCGAGCAAAATGTATGATGGACATGGCCACGTAAAAACATTTACCAGCGGGGCATTTAACGTTGTAGTTGGCCTGAAAATTTAATAAATCAAAGCTGCTTTATCGCTACTATAAATGTAGCTATACCACCAGGAATAGTTTATTTTCCTCTGCCATGAAGAATAGTTAGCGCTGTATATATCATTATTTTTAAATCCATCATCATGCTCATATTTTCGATATATACAATATCGTATTTTAGGCGCTTTACCATTTCCTCAACAGTTGATGCATAACCAAACTTTACCATACCTAGCGAAGTAATGCCGGGCTTAACTTTAAAAACTATGCGATAGTGAGGGGCCGATTTTACAATGCGGTCGGCGAAAAACTTTCTTTCAGCACGCGGGCCAACAATACTCATTTGACCCAAAATTACATTTACAAACTGTGGCAGTTCATCAATGCGGTATTTTCTTATTTTTTGCCCTATAGGTGTAATTCGGGCATCATTTTCTGAGGTTAATTGAGGGCCACTTGCTTCAGCATTTTTGTACATTGAGCGGAACTTAATCATACGGAAGGGCTTACCGTATTGCCCCAGCCGTTCTTGAGTATAAAACACGGCCCCTCTGTCAGTAAGCCATATTCGCAAGGCGATATACAAAGTAACCGGTAGTGTAATAATAATAGCAATAATTGAAGCAATCACATCAAACCAACGTTTGGTAATACGTTCCCATTCGCTAAGCATTAGTGGTGGAATTTCAATAAAGGCTTCACCTATGGCATGGTTCATATGTACTGTGCGCGAAAGAATATCGTACATATCAGGCACTATCTTTATGGTTACATTTCTATCTGCCAACCTATTAATAATTTGGTTTAACAGATGGTGTTCCGATGATTCGATAGCAATAATTATCTCTTCTATTCCTGGGTTTCCATCTAAAATTTTTTCAAGCGATTCTAGTTTTCCTAATTCTTTTAGTTCAGTGGTCAGCGTGTTTTCTCCCCCACCATTCAGTTCAATATAACCCATAAAGTGAAAGCCGAAAAACTTTTCCTTTCGTTTCATTTCCTTATACACTTCGTCGGCGCGCTGGTTGCTGCCAATTATTAGGGTTATAAAGCCCACCCGCCCACTATATATGTTTCTTTTTAAAATGTAAAGTATGGTTAGCCTTTCAAAAGCTGTAAATAAAAACTGAATAAAAAGCAGAAAGCCGAACGTTAAGTAGTAGTCGGAATATTTGCGCACATAATCATTAAGTAGCAGCAGAAAAAAAATGATAATACTGCCAATGAAAGAAACAACAAAGGTTTTGCTCAGTTCCTGCAATCTCGATTTTTTATATAAATCTGTATAAGTGCCGGTTATGTAATGAAAGAATAACCAAAGTGCGGGAACAAGAACAATACCCTCGAAAAAATTATTATCGTGAAAAGGAATTGAAAGGTCAAAGCGATAGCTTTCGATAACTATTTTTCGGAAAAGAAATACAAAATACCACGTTATTGTAGCGGCCAAGTAGTCGCCTACAACATAAACCAAGGTTCTTTTCTTTCTTTTTTTCATTACATCGCAATACTAAAATTAAAAATGCACCACTTTTATGTTATCAAGATATACATTGCCGCCTCCATCATAACCAACGGGTTTAATAGCATTAAAGAAAAGAGTATACTTATCAGCATGGGCTTGTCCCATTAAGTCGGTTAGCTTTATGTAAACTTTGCTCCAGTTTGTTCTGGGCAAAAGAAGCAGCACTTCGTATGGATTAGTTTCATTAGAATAAATGGAGTTAAAGCCAATCCAAAAAGGTACGGTGCATTTATAATCAACCTCGAGCCACACTTCGCTACCCTGGGTAATTGAAAAAGCCTGAGCATTTACCTGCGTTGCAACAACATTTGAGTCGACTGAATTAACGGTTATAACGCCGCAATGGTTTCCATATTGGTTGTTAGTGTCAAGTGAAGCAGATTGGGGCATGTTGCTATAATCAGTTCCGTTTTCAAAATCTTCATTAAAAGAAAACAATGCAGCAGGTACATATTTAAATTGCAATGCACGTGAATATTTAAGGCCCGGTGTAGCATTTATAGTAAAGGTATCGGGTAAATAAAATGGATAGGTTACACGCGTATCAGATTGGCCGCTTTGCCATACACCGGCGCTTACAGTAAAATGCACTGCATTTTGTTCTAACACCGGAAAATTGCAGGGCAATTCGTAGGCTCCCAAATTAGTGCTATTGGCCTGCACCCACACATCAGTAATATTTTGGGTATTTCCGCCGCTAACAGAAACGTTATCAATCTTTAAATAAAAAGGAACTCCATCATTAGGCATTTTCTGGCACGAACCCAGAAAACTGATGAAGCATGTAGCGACAAGTAAATAGAAAAGAAACCTCATACTAAAAATTGCGGCTTATAAACGCCGGTTTGTTAAAAAGATTGCAAAGAAAGAAGAAAAAATGGGGAATTGAGCATTGCAAATGCCCAAGTAGGGAGCTAAAGATAACCTATCCCTTTTTTTTCAGCACTAAGTCCGGGGAGCTAATTTTTAAGCCCTTGAATAAAAAGTCGCGAAAATCAGAATATTGCTCTTGCTTATACGAGCCGTGCTTTAAGCAAAAACTTCTTATCACTTTAAGTTCGCCTGTTTCGGGTGAGTATTTTAGATTGTTATTTGCATATCCGAATTCGCTGATATATTCGTTGGAATCAACTGCCTTAAAGTTTTCAGGCTCATAGCCTATTGGCAGGTTATATATAAGCGTATCGAATTGGGTATAGCCGGTGTTTACAATTACAGGCAAGGTTCTATTTTCATTTTTATCGGGAATAGTAGAAAGCATTGTAAAGATATCGGTTTTGATAAAAAGCCTTAACTCTGTTTTCTTAATGGTGTTTTCATTCTTTAAGTCGAGCGTGTATGATACGTTTGGCTTATCAGGCTCAACCTGTGTTATTGAATATGAATTTATAGTAGCATTTTTTAAATGGCTTACATCATAAATTGCTGACTCGATATTTTTAGGCTCCTTCATGCTTATAACCGACCTCAGGTAGTCTTGCAATTCGGCCTGCTTAGTAACAGTTGCAATAATGGAAACAACATTATCGGTGTTCAATTTTATTACCGATTTTGAACTGCTGATATTATTGTGTTCATTATATAAAGGTGTTTTTATAATGGTAGCCCCGCCATTAATAACCATTAAGGCCCTTCGATTGCTGGTAAAGCTGCCCAGGTAATTAAAGGGGTCGACCGAGCTTGTACATTCAAGCCATATAGTATCGGCGGGCAGAGGAACACAAAGTATGGCATGGTCGAAATATGAGTGAGGAAATCCGGGCTTCATTTCCACCCTATCCTTTGTGGTATTTATTAAAGTAAGATATGATTCAATGCCGGCTGTTTTAAGCATGGCTTTCATTACCATAGACAAGGCCTTGCAATCGCCATATTTTTTTTGCATGGTAAACGAGGCCTCTTGGGGTTGCCATCCACCAATGCCCAGCGAAACGCATACGTACCTAAAATTATCCTGCAGGTATTTATATAGTAACTTTATTTTTTCTCTTTTATCCGAGGTAGAATTAATGATTCCGGATAATTTAGAGTCAGTTATAGAATCAAGTGCTTCCCTTCCTTTTGTCAACGCATTTTTGAAAATTCCAATATCATTCCATGTTTCCGACGAGCCTTCGTAGCCATATACTTCGAATTTTTTTGACATTAAATAAACATGTGGAAGGCGTGGCCAAATTGCCGGTGCATAATCATCTTTTTTAAGTGCGCTGAATCCGCTAACATCCCATTGAAAATTATGATTGTCAGTAATTCGGCTGCCTACTTTTGCCACTTCGTAGTTTATTGAAACATCTTCACCACAGGTTAATTCAAAGTTGGCATGCTCAATACTAATTCCTACGTCATCGGCAGGCCTCCATTCGGGTAATTGAAATGTGCCCTTTGTTTCTGTTTCGTAATTATATTTTATAGTATAAGGTGGTTTCAGTTTTTTCATATCCCACACCTTTGCTCGTTCTGTACTAACCATTACAAATCCGGGGGTGGTTGAATAATCTTGTGCGTCCTGCTTATTAAATTGCTTTACCATATTTCCCTCTGCATCAAGCAGCCAGGCTTTAAAACTTTTAATGGTTGTGCGGTCATCATACCACACTTTTATTACGGCCTCGCTTTCCTGAGATGAATTAAGAACGGTTATAATTTTTTCTTCGGTATAAGCATATTTATGAATGCTTTGAATGTTAAGAGTAACTTTATCATACCTTACCACTGCGCCTGCATTTTTTTTCAGGCTATCTGCAATTTCGTTTACCGGATATTCGCTAACCTTTGATGCAAAAGCAACAGCAGGTATAAGATGAATTAAGAGTAAAATGAATTTTAGTTTATTAGGCATTACTTGTTTTTTTCTAATACAATAGTTGTGTTATAAACGTCAATCATTTTGGCATAAAGCATTTTCAAATCTTCGTACATGTTGGGTTTAAATTGATTTTGATTGACGGATAAAGTGCTTTTTATTTGAATGCTGTTTTCTACCTGGGCTGCCAAAAAAGTAAAACCGGCAGAGCCATCGCTTAGCTTTATATTCATAGATTTTGGCAACTCGGAAACCTTGTAATTATCGGGTATAGTAATTGTGCCAAGTATATTTTGTTGAAACGGGTAACCAAAGTCAACCGGATAAGTACGACTGGTTAATTTAAAAGGGTTATCTGTAATAAATTTAACCGGAAAAGGATTGACATAAAGAAAGCCACCTTGCAACGCGTTCTCCTTGTTTTCTAAAGTAAAACTAAATCTAAGCTTTTTATCAAAGTCTTTTTCATTTTCTACTTTTTCATCTTTTAGGTCAACGCCGTTCGAAAATTTTATGTTGCTTTTCAGGCAATCTTTAGGCGATTCCTTTTCTAATTGTTCGCGGCATTTAACTGCCGGATAATCGGTGGCAGTAAATATTGTTTTGGTGCCCATATAGCCTGCCGAATCAATTGTAATAGTTGATATTAATGATTTAGTGGCATTTTTTGAAGGATTGATGTCTATCCAGGTACTGTTGTATTCATCGGCTAGCGCCTTGCTTTTTTTATTTATTCTCAGCCCCTGGTAATTCAAATTATTTTCACCAAGCAATTGAAAAGGCTTAAAAGGGCTTGCTGCATCAAGCAGTATCCAGGTGCTATCTACTTCAACCAACGCAATAACATTATTAAACTGCCGGTAGCGTGGGTATGCCCTGGCAATCATTCCGTTGTTTCTGGTGCTAACAAGCACCGGATCGCTTTTAATACCCGCGGCGCGCAGCATGGCAATTAATAATATATTAATATCGGACGAGTTGCCGGAGCCTTCAGTATAGCTTTTTGATAAGCGCCTTGACGGATAAAGCCGGTATTGGCCGTTCCACTTCATTTTTGAAGTAAGGTTAGTATAAACGGCTTTAATTTTTTCCATAGTATCCGGTAGCCCGTTGGTAAGGGTTTTAGCAGCTACCAAATGTTCGCCAACTATTTCGTTAAGGTGTTGGCCAAAATTATCGCTCTTCATTAGTTTGGCGCCAATCTCATCCCAACTCTCATTAAACATTCTAATCTTGTCGTACGGAATTGTAATAGAATATAATGGAAAAGTCATCCGGGCTCGGTAATCATCAACCGTAGTAACATATGCCTCTGGCTTAAGTGCCGGAATGTTTTTCATTACGTAGTAACTAACCATGCCATTAACTGCTTGTTGCTGCCGCACCATCCCACCTTTTACCAGCATATTTACATCCATAAACTCGCTGTAAGGTTCGCTTTTGTATTGGTTTAAATTAACATCACCTTGAGGGGTTGCTGTGTAATGAACATAATCGGGAACTTTAAGCTTTATGGCGCTTCTAAGGGTTGGCATTTCGCTTTGAAAAAACCAATCGTGCAAAGAACCGAAGGATCGGGCGACAAGTGTATACCGGTACTCGATTATAGAACCCTCAGTTACTTCGGGAAAGGCAAATTTTTTGAATGTCCAAAAATCAGTCATGTCTTCATCGAAAATTGCATTACTCTTCAATTTAGTTGCGCGCACCTGGCCCGCTTCATCTTTAGTAAGTATTTGTGCATCCAGCTGTTCAAATGTTTCTGAATTTAAATGAGAGTAATAAGGAATTTTAATTGTGGCATAGCCGAACCCTTCCTTATTTAATAGTTTAATCCTTTTGTATACTTCATAAACCGTGTTAAGGCCATATTCGTTATACTTAAAAGAAACAAACTCGCTATCTATAAGCACCATGGCGTTGGCCGAAGTATCAATGGGGCATACCTTTACTGCCCATTCTTCAGGGCTTACTTTACCCCAAAGGTTTTGTGCAGACAATTGAAATGATGAGAAAAGAATTATGGAAATAAATATTATTTTTTGCAAGGCCTGTCTTTTTTATCGCCTGCTAAATAAAAATATATTTTCCGTTTTTTATTTATAATCGTTTAGATTAACAGAGATGCAATAATGTTTTATTTAATGGATGAACAGCATCTGAAAGGAATAAGACTGGTAAATGCGGCCAATTACTTTTTAAACACCAACTGCCGGTTTATTTTATCCAATATTTGTTGCGCTACGTTCATAGCATTGTAGCCTTCCAGTACGCTAACCGGGCTGGGCTTATTGCCAACTATCGATTTATAAAAAAGTTCCAGTTCCATTTTAATGGCATTCACGTCTTTCTTTTCGGGCGTTTCGTAAGTGATATATTTTTTCGAATTATCAGGTAGTTCAATTTCAATGTGCTGCGACTCTCCATTTGGTGCGGGCATTTCATCTTCAATTTTAAATATGTCGCTTTTCTTCTTTAAAAAATCCATGCTTATGTAAGCCCCCGGTTGAAAAATGCGCATTTTACGCATATTCTTAACAGAAATACGGCTGGCAGTTATATTAGCTACACAGCCATTGTCAAACTCAATGCGTGCATTAGCTATATCGGGCGATTTGCTTAGGATGGCAACCCCGCTGGCGCTTATGTTTTTTACATTGGCTTTTACCAGGCTTAAAATAATATCAATATCATGTATCATTAAATCAAGAACTACCGAAACATCGGTACCTCGCGGATTAAATTGCGCCAACCGGTGCACCTCAATAAACATTGGCTTAATAGTTTTTTTATTCAGGCTTAATATGGCGGGGTTAAAACGCTCTACATGTCCAACCATGGCTTTAACTCGTGCTTCATCAACCAACTCTACTAATTCCTGCGCTTCTTCCAGGGTGCTGCACAAGGGTTTTTCAATAAAAATATGCTTGAATTTTTTTACTGCATCATGTGCAATTTGAAAGTGTGTAACGGTTGGCGAAACAATATCAATAGCATCGCTTTGTTCAATCAGTTTTTTGGCCGAATCAAATCTTTTAATGTCAAATTCTGCTGCTACCTTTGTGGCTGTAGCATTATCAGGGTCGTAGAAACCGATTATTTCGTACCCTGGTATTTCCTTTAAAAGCTTAAGGTGTATTTTGCCCAAATGACCTACCCCAAATACGCCTATCCGAACAGTTTTTGCCATATAGGGCGAAGGTAACGTGATGCATGATTATTGATGTAAACCCGTGGAAATGATTTGCAAATAACTTTGTGGATTGTAAGAATAATTGAGCAGTGAATAGTGAATGGAAAATAGCGGATAGTGGGCAGGCGATGAAATTAACTGATGAAGGCCTTTTTAAGCGATTTTCAAATCAGTTTTGTAATTAAGAACTAAGTTGTTATTTTTGCCGACTAAAATTTTTTTAAGCATGCTAATTATCGATGCAAGAGAATCAGAGTCTATCGACAGAGCTCTGAAGAAGTACAAGAAGAAATTCGAAAAAGCCGGTGTTTTGCGCCAACTACGTGAACGTCAAACGTTTACAAAGCCTAGCGTAAGAAGAAGAAACACTGTTCTTCGCGCAGCTTATATCCAAACTTTACGTAAGGAAGAGGAAGGTTAGTCCTTACTTTTGCCGGTTCTATTGCAAAAACGCCTTTCCTAATCTTTTGGGTAAGGCTTCTTTTTTAGCCGTACCTCAGTTATTTTATACCATACTTTAGGCCAAAGCGACTTTATTTTTTAAGTTTATTTCATATTTAGCCCGTCTTTTTTCTGCATTCAAATTAAGGCGCACAAAGGCCGCTAATTCATTATTCTTTATTCATTATTATTTTTGAGGTTTAATTATTTCATTTTTAGCTCATAATGAAAGCATTAGTTACAGCCGGCCCAACGCATGAACCTATAGACCCTGTTCGGTTTATAGGCAACCAATCGTCGGGCAAAATGGGTATTGCCATTGCCGATGAGCTGGCTGCTAAAGGGTTTGATGTAACCCTTATTATAGGCCCCACATCTTTAAAACCCACACACACTCAAATTAAACAAATACCGGTTCAAACTGCTGCTGAAATGTTTGAAGCCTGCAAGCAATATTTTTTATTGAACGATGTTATAGTGTTTGCTGCGGCTGTGGCCGACTATACTCCTAAAAATCCATCTTCAGTTAAAATCAAGAAAAAGGAAGAAGAGTTTTTGTTAGAGTTGGTAAAAACAAAAGATATAGCTGCCGAAACGGGCAAATTAAAAAACAACAAACAGGTTACGGTAGGCTTTGCGTTAGAAACGAATGATGAATTTAGCAACGCAAAACAAAAACTAGAAAACAAAAACCTTGATTTTATAGTTCTTAACAGCACTAACGATAAAGGTGCTGGCTTCGGGCACGATACTAATAAAATCACTATTATTGACAGGCAGGGAAATGTGATTAATTTCGAACTGAAAAGTAAAGCAGAAGTAGCAAAAGATATAGTCAATTATATTTCGAAAATTATAAACGGTAAAAATTAAAAATGAAGTTGGGTTTTAAATCAATAATCTTAGCCGGCTGTTTTTTTAGCGCTCTGTTTTTTGTTACCACAACTGAGGCGCAAGAATTAAAGTGCGAGCTAACACTTGATGCGCACAAAATACCCGGTGTAGACCCCAGTGTATTTAAAACCATGGAAACCTCTCTTCGCGAGTTCATGAACACTAAAACATGGACCAACGATGTATACGCCCCCGAAGAACGCATTGAATGCAGCATTACTATTACTATTACACAGGCCGTGCAGCAGGATTTATACGACGCCCAAATTATAGTTCAGTCTTCGCGCCCGGTTTATAATAGCGCGTATAATTCGCCCATGTTTAATTATATTGATAAAGATTGCCTGATTAACTACGTACAAAATCAGTCGCTCGATTTTAGCACTACACAGTATAATTCTAATCTTACCTCCATACTTGGGTTTTATGCATATATATTAATTGGTATGGATAACGAAAGCTTTGCCAAAGGCGGCGGAAGCAAATATTTCGCACAGGCCGAACAAATTTTGAATAACGTGCCAACCAATTCCGCCGAAGCAAAAGGATGGCGCCCGTTTGATGGTACCCGCAACCGGTATTGGTTAATTAATAACCTACAGGGCAGTAAATACGAATTATTTAAAGAAGTACTTTGGGATTACCATTTTGCTGGTATGGATAATTTTTACGATAAGCCTGCAGTAGCCCGCCAAAACATTATGAATGCATTAGATAAGCTGGACAAGCTTTCGAAAGATAATCCAAACGGTATTCTTCTCTCGGTCTTTTTCCAGGCAAAGAGTGATGAGTTAATGGGTGTTTTTTCTGCTGCCCCTATTGACGAAAAAGCTAAAGCTCTCAATTACCTTCGTTCCATTGATCCTTCCAACTCGGCGAAGTATGAAAAGTTGGGGAAGAATTAATTATTGATTTTCACCTTTTCAATTTATCCTAACACTATCCATGTCACACACTATTTATGAATACCTGCTTAAAACTATTTGGGGCGATGATTTGAACCTTTCAGATTTTCAGGGTAAAAAGATTTTATTGGTTAATACGGCTTCGGTTTGTGGTTACACACCGCAGTATGCCCAAATGGAGGAGCTTTACGAAAAGTATAAAGACAAATTAGTAGTAATAGGCTTGCCCTGCAACGATTTTGGCACACAGGAACCCGGCACCGAAAAAGAAATTGAAGCGTTTTGCGAAACTAATTTTCATGTTAGTTTTCCGTTAACTTTAAAAGTGAAAATAAAAGGAGCAGGTATGCACCCGGTGTATCAGTTTCTTACAAAAAAAGAATTGAACGGCTTTGCTGATAGCGAAGTAGAGTGGAATTTTCAAAAATATCTGGTTGATGAAAAAGGAAAATTAATAGCCATCTTTGCGTCAGGTGTTGAGCCATTGAGCGATGAAATAATTAGTGCTATAGAAAAATAATATGCAGTTTAAAGATGTAATAGGGCAAAGCGAAGTAAAGCAAAAGCTTACCGGATTGGTGCAATCCGAAAAAATACCTCATGCCCTTATGTTGTTGGGTCCCGAAGGTAATGGCGGGCTGCCTTTTGCGCTTGCGTTGGCACAATATATACAGTGCGAAAACAAAGGGGCGGAAGATTCTTGCGGCGTATGTCCTTCATGCGTAAAAAACCAAAAATTAGTTCACCCCGATGTGCATTTTACTTTTCCGGTAGTGCCGCGAAAAAGTGGCGAGCCGCCGATAAGTAATGATTATATAACCGATTGGCGAACTGCTCTTGCAGCCAATCCTTATATGAATGTAAACGAGTGGCTGCAAAACATTGGCGCCGAAAACAGACAAGGCAATATTACTGTTCGCGAGTGCCACGAAATTATTCGCAGTATGAATATGAAGTCGTACGAATCGGGATATAAAATACAGATAGTTTGGCGCGCAGAGTTTTTGAAAGAAGCAGGCAATACACTTTTAAAAGTAATTGAAGAACCACCTGCCGATACTATTTTTATATTAATAGTTGAAAACCTGGAACAAGTTTTAACCACAGTTATTTCGCGCACGCAACTGGTTAAAATAAATGCCATTGAAATTGAAGACGTAAAAAATGCCTTGCTAAAAAGGTTTGATATGGACGAAGGGGTGGCGCGTAGAATAGCGCGTATAACCGATGGCAACTTTAACGCTGCGTTAATTGTAGCTGACGGGCAGGAAAGCGAAAACGATAAATTGCTGCACCGGTGGCTGGTAGCTTGTTTCAATCTTAAATTAAAGCCCTCATCGTCTAACACTCAAAGCTTGTTGGAATGGGTAGATGAGGTTTCGAAAATAGGCCGCGAAAACCAGAAGATTTTTTTAAAGTATGCGCTGTTCTTTTTGCGCGAGTGTACTTTATTGCGCCTTGCCGGAAAATCGGAAAAATTGGAAGGAGAGGAGCTGAAATTTGCACAAGGGCTTTCAGCCAGGTTAGAGGCTGAACAATTTGAGGCGCTTTCAAAAGTATTCAACGGCATGTATTATCATGTTGAACGCAATGCTAACCCTAAAATTCTTTTCCTAAGCAATTCTTTCCGTATCGGCTCGGTATTTAAAAATGAGGAAGTAGCTTTAATTGGAGAGGAATAGCCTCACCCCGTCTCGCTACGCTCGCCACCCCTCTCCACACTTCGTGTAGAGAAGGGAATACAAGATGATTCGCTTCGCGAAGTAGGCCGTTTGTAGCATAATTTAGGCATATTACCGTTTAACCAGTCTGGCAAAACCTTACTTTATTTTTTTTCCCTTAGATTCGTCCGGTTAATTAACTAAAACAATCCTTCCTTTCGGGGAAGTAACATATATATGGGATGTACATCATGCTCAACAGCAAAAGAAGGCGAGGTAACGGGCTGCCAAAGTAAAGGCGGCTGTAGCACCGGAGGGTGTAATCGCATGAACGTAATGGATTGGTTTGCCGATATGCCCGTTTCGTTCAATGAAAGCTTTAATATTATTGAAATAAGCTTTAAAAAAGGGGCTCGCAAGGGCTTTTACCGCAATAACTCAAATCTGGATTTACACAGAGGTGAACTGGTAGTTGTTGAAGCTGCACAGGGCTATGATACCGGAGAGGTAACTATGCAAGGAGAGCTGGTAAAACTGCAAATGAAAAAACGCAAAATTACCGAGCGCGATGATACCATTCGCAACATTATGCGCGTTGCTAACGAACAGGATATAAAAACACTGGAAGAAATACGCGCCAAAGAACACGAAACTATGGTTCGCGCCCGTGCCATTTCGCGCTCAATGAATTTGGAAATGAAAATTGGAGATACCGAGTTTCAGGGCGATAATAAAAAGGTAACTATATTTTATACTGCCGACGACCGGGTAGATTTTCGCGAACTGGTAAAAATTTATGCCCGCGAGTTTAAAGTGAAAATTGAAATGCGCCAGATAGGTGCGCGGCAGGAAGCAGGACGTATTGGTGGCATTGGCACTTGTGGCCGCGAGTTGTGCTGCTCAACATGGCTGAACGATTTTAAATCGGTAACTACACAAACAGTGCGCTACCAAAACTTAGCTATTAATACCGATAAACTAAGCGGACAATGCGGCCGTTTGAAATGCTGCCTTAATTATGAGTTAGATACTTACAACGATGCGCTGCGTAAATTCCCGAAACATGCTGATAAGATTGATACCGAAGAAGGCATGGCCTATTTGCGCAAAACTGAAATTTTGAAAAAGCAGATGTGGTATATATATGAAGCGCAACCCGGTAACGTTTTTAAATTAGATATTGAAGATGTAAAAGAATTGCTGGCCATGAACAAAGCCGGCAAAAAGCCAAAGAGCCTTGATGATTTTGCGTTGGAAGAAATAGAAAAAGTAGACGAATCGAAACACGAGGATTTGGTGGGCCAGGTAAGCCTTGCCACCCTTGAAGAGAAAGAACGCAAAAAACGCAGAGGCAAAAGCCACGGCAATAACCGCAATCGCGATAAGAGACGGTAGAAGCAAGAGCCAAGAATCAAGAAGATAGATAACATCAACAAAAATAAAAGTGAAAGTTCATTTACTCGTTTACTCATTTGTTTTTCTCTTTCTTTCATCTTGCGATAGGACACAGGTGTTTGAGCAAAACCAGCAAATAGAAGCCCACAAGTGGAACTATGCTGATGCTAAAACTTTTACCGCCGAAATAAAAGATACTACACAGCACTACAATATTTACATTAACATGCGCCACTCGTTTCAATTTGAATGGCGGAATGTTTGGGTAAAAATACAAACCACTTTACCCGATGGAAAAAGCACCGAGAAACGTGTGAATTTAATCCTCTCGGAACCCGACGGCCACTGGAACGGCGATTGCCTGGGCGATAACTGCGATATACAAATACCGATACAACAAAATGCCATCTTTCCACAGGTTGGCAAATACACTTTTAAAATATCGCAAGATATGCGGGTAAGCCCGTTGAATGCGGTGAAGAGTGTGGGGGTTAGGGTTGAGAAGATGGGGAGTAAATGAAATTTTATAGCGAGGTAGGTGTATTATAGACCTCAATAAATTCTTTTTTACTTTTATTGATGTAGGTTATGCTAAACAGAATTTTGATTATTGGCGCCTCAGGCTCCGGTACTACAACAGTAGGTAAAAGGCTTGCAAAGGAATTGGACTTTTCTCACATTGAAACGGATGATTTGTTTTGGCTTCCTGTTGATCCGCCATTTTCTCAATATAGAAATCAACGGGAATTGGATGAAGTTCTTAAAACTAAAGTAATAGCAAAAGGCACCTGGGTTTTAAGTGGTTCACCATGTGTATGGGGCGATGTAATAATAGATTTATTAGACCTTGTAATATTTTTAATTGTACCGACAGAAATACGAATTGAACGAATTAGTGAGCGAGAACAAAAAAGATTTGGGCGTGATATACAAGCAGGAGGAAAGCTATTTGAAGCACATCATAATTTTTTAGAATGGACAAAACGTTATGATATAGGTGATGTAACCGGTAGAACGAAAGCTATGCATGAGAAGTGGCTGAGTAATCTACAATGTCCGGTTTTGAAATTTGAGAACGAAACAGATTCCAACCAAGTTGTAAAAAGTGTCCTTAATTACATTAGAAATCACAGTAATGAAATGATATAGCACCTCGCTATCTGAGTTAGAAGTGTAGCCCTAGTTACGACCAATATTATTAAATTAAACCAAACAGCCACCTCCTGCTGCCCCGCAGGCTTGCGCACTCCACCTCTAGAGGAGGACAAGAGAATTAAATTTGATAATATTTAGCTATTTTTGTTATATTTGATTTGCTGAAGAAATACATGGTTGACAACGGTTGACACTTTTTATACAAATGATGTTGATTTTCAAGGATTTGATTTTTAAGGTGTCAACTGTCAACCGTGCGGTAAATTAATATGTTCTTTATCAATTAGTTATGTTTATAAGGTGGGCGTGTGGGTTGACAGTTTGTGTTTAATCCGCTAATTCTAAAATCCTCAAATCCTGATTAACTTTGCATAATGGATTTTATCATTTATTCAATCCCTGTTTTCTTTATCCTGATAGGAGTGGAACTGCTCATTTCAAAAATAAGGAAGCTGAGTTATTACCGGTTTAACGATGCAGTTACTAACCTTAGTTGCGGTATTGGCTCGCAGGTAAGTGGTATTTTTTTAAAGTTGCTTACGGTAGTTGCTTACATCAAGCTGTATGATATGTCGCCGCTTAAAGGCAAAACGCCCAACGCGTGGTGGATGTGGATTCTACTTTTTTTCGCCGTCGATTTTTTCTATTACTGGTTTCACCGGTTGGCGCACGAGATTAGTATTATGTGGGGCAGCCACGTAGTGCACCACCAAAGCGAGGAATATAATTTAAGTTTGGCGTTAAGGCAGGCGTGGTATCAGGGAGCGTTTTCGTTTGTGTTTTATTTGCCCCTTGCAATGCTGGGTTTCGAACCGGCTATGTTTTTTGTTATCTCGCAAATTGTAACACTGTATCAATTTTGGATTCATACTAAACTCATCAACAAGCTGCCTGCACCGGTGGAGTATATTTTTAATACTCCATCCCATCACCGGGTGCACCACGGCGTAAACCCAAAATATATTGACCGCAACCACGCCGGCACTTTTATTATTTGGGATAGAATGTTTGGCACTTTTCAGGAAGAGGAAGAGGAAGTAGTTTACGGCATTACCAAACAACCCAACAGCTGGAACCCCATTTGGCTAAACTTTGAATATTGGTTTGATTTATTGAAGGATGTATTTAAAGTGCGCCAGGTAAAACAAGCGGTACTAATGTTTACTAAAATGCCCGGATGGAAGCCCACCGAGTTAGGCGGCATTGAAAAACCAAAAGAAGTTTCCACCACCACATTTCATAAATACAATACCGAAATACCACCGGGGTTAAATTATTATGTGCTGTTTCAATTTATAATAGTGCTTATTGGAGCTACACTCTTTTTGATATTCGAAACCAAAGAACCATTTGGCGATAACCTGTTGCTAAAATTATCGGCCGCCACGCTCATTATAATTTCGCTGCTAAACATTGGCGGTATTTTTGAAATGAAGCGCTGGGTGCCTGCTTTAGAATATTTGCGTATGGTGTTACTATGTCTGCTTGTTTTTTTGCTTTTAAGAAACAGCCCGCTTTTTACGGCAGTATGTATTGCCACAGGTGTAGTTACAATAATTTCTTTTGTATGGTTTAGCAGGTATGGCAGCCAGTTTAAGGCCCCAAACGCAGTTTAGAAATGAAAAATTCTGCTATAACTTTTATTTTTGCGGCTGATAAAATCAAATCATGAAAATTTCAAATCTGTTTCTCTTGTCTCTTGTTTCTTGTCTTTTGTCTTTTTCAACGGGTTGTCGTTACTCAAAGGAATATCAAACCATAGATGCAGGAAATAAATTTACTATAGCTGTTCCATCGTGGTTAAAAAAGGATGAGAAACTAAAGCCGGGTGCGGATTTTCAATACGCCAACCACTACCGGAATATTTATGCCATTGCAGAGACTGCAGATAAAAGCAAAGCCGACTTTGCCACTACCATGAATGGCAACCTGAACAACTTGCGCAAAGCAATGAGCAACGCAACAGTTAGCGATTCGATTGAGGTAACCGTGGGTGGATTAAAGGGTGAAAGAGTAGAAATTTTCGGGAAAATGAATGGCGAGAATATTTATTTCAGCGAGGTATTATTAAACGGGGCGAACAATTTTTACCACATCAGTATATGGATACGCAGTGAGGACCGCAAGCTTAAATATAAGGAGGATATAGACCATATCATTAATTCATTTAAAGAAAAGGGATAACCTTTAGTGGATTGTTAAAACGGTCATGGCTATGTCATAAATTATATAAAAACTATAAACCCCAAAATTATTAGCCTCTATTTCAATTGAATTCCTACTTTTGCGCCGAATAAAATTCACAACTTAAACTATCAAATAGCATGAAAACAAAATTTACCCTTTTAGCTGTAATGATTATGGCTTTCTTTTTTACAAACGCACAACAGGTTCCAAACAACAGTTTTGAAACTTGGACAGCTCCAGGATATGCCCCAGATGGATGGGTAACTCTTGAGCAATTATTTAACGGGTTCATATCTGGATTTGCGTTTAAAGACACAGTTAATTTCATAGACGGTAACGCTTCTATCAAATTGGTATCTGATTCAACTTCATTAGACCCTACACAAGGAGTAATAGCTGGTATAGTTTCATTGGGAAGCGCACATACAGTTGCCAACGTTCCTGTTTACACCGGTATTCCTTTTCCTTACAGACCAGATACTATCATTTTCGATTATCAATACAGAACTCCAGTTTATGATACTGCAAGAATGGTTATTGAATTTACTACGAATCACGTTCCGGGCTTAGGCTTTTCTCTTCTTTTAGATACAACTGATGCAGATCCTTTATCATGGGGAGAAGTAACTTACCCACTTGGAGCTGACTATCTGAATGCTAGTATTCCAGATACTCTTTTCCTACAGTTTTACTCAAGCATTACACCAAATCATGGTTTGAAAAAAGGTTCAACTTTACATGTAGATAATGTTCGCTTTGGTTATGCTGCTACAGGTGTTAACGATGTAAAAGCACTTAACGAAATTAAAGTTTACCCTAACCCAGCTTCGGATGTGCTTAATGTTGTATCTGCTAAAGATATTTCAGGCTCAAACATGCAGATTTTTGATGTTACAGGAAATCTTGTTTCAATGCGTGAGTTGAAAGGGTTTTTCAATAACGTAAACATTATCAACCTTGCAAATGGTAACTACGTTTATAAAATAACTAATACTCAAAACGAAATATTAGGCCAAAATAAATTTACAGTAGTAAAATAAGTAGTGGCTTAAAAGCAATAAAAAAAGGGCGATTGAAAAATCGCCCTTTTTTTATTTATAAACTTTGCGCCGCATAATAGCGTAAGCCCATATTATAAAAAGGCCGCCTGCAATACAATAGCCAGTAAAACTCCACCGGTTCATGCCATAATACATTTTCATCTCATCAGGGTAGTTAGGTAGTAGTGCAATAGATGAAGCAATGATAAGAGCGCAAATAATATATACTAAACCCATGCGGGTGCTAATACTATCCCACTTTTTAAGCGCATAGCCATAGCCTTGCAATTCAACCTCAGTATGCATCTTGCCTTTAGAAACCTGCTGCATTATTGCACGCAACTCAACCGGAAAACTATTTAAAAATCCGGTAAGGTTCGAAAAGCGCTGTGCTGCCTCCAATGCTACATTTTCAGGCTTCAACTGTTCCGATAACATGCGCTGACCGTAGGGCTTTATAAACTCGTAAATTTTAAAATTTGGATGCAGCTTTTTGCCAATGCCCTCAAGTATAGCAAACGCCCTGAAAATAAGATATATACTTCCCGGCACTGTAATCCGGTAATCGTACATTATTTTTTGCAACCGCTGTATTACATCCTGTATTGAACTTTCGCTTACATCTAAATAAGCATAATCATCTATCAGGTCGTTTAAATCATAAACTAATTGGCGCATGTCGGTAATATTATCTTCTATGGCAAGCTTTCGTAATTGCTGTGCCATATCACGCGCATCATGCCTTGCCATGGCAATAAAAATTCCGGCAAATGCATATTTATCTTTTTTCATTAGTTGCCCCACCATTCCAAAATCAAGCAGAATAATAGTGCCCTCCTCATTTACCAACACATTGCCCGGATGCGGATCGCCATGAAAGTATCCAAACTCAAATATTTGCGAGAGATAAATTTCCATTCCTTTTTCAACAATTCTTGCCGGGCTAAGCCCCCATTGTTTCAATTGTCGTATATCATTTATTTTGCATCCTTTAGCAAATTCCATGATAAGCACTTTTTGGGTTGAGAACTCCCGGTAAGCCTTTGGTACGTAAAAATCATTACGGTGCTTATACGTACTGCGAAACCGGTCAATATTCCGGGCTTCGTTCAAATAATCCAATTCTTTAGTTATAGCACGTTCAAAAACCCTTACCACCTCATCGCCGTTAAGTATACCTTGCTTTTTAAGGTACCGGTCCATACGCCTTACACCCTCTTTAATAATGCCAACATCAAGCTTAATGGTTTCTTCTACACCCGGGCGCTGTACCTTAATAACAACATCTTCACCGGTGCGTAACTTGGCCTTGTGTACCTGCCCAATAGAGGCCGATGCTATGGGCGTTTCATCCAGATATTCAAAAATCTCCTGAGTTTTTTTTCCGGTTTCGGTTTCAATAATCCTTTTAACCTTAATAAACTCAAACGGAGGTACCTGATCTTGCAGCTTCTCAAATTCCTTTACTAATTCTTCGGGTATAATATCAGGCCGGTTACTTAATATTTGTGCAAGTTTTATAAAAGTGGGGCCCAATTCCTCGGCAGCCATTCTTACTCTTTCCCAGCGGGTATATTCAAGCACCGGCTTTTCATCACGCAGCCAGCGCAGCCGCATGCTCTCAGTTACCAGGTTACGCAGTGTGGAGTTGGCAATAAAATCTTCAAAGCCATATTTAATCAACACCCCAATAATCTCTCGGGTGCGGTTAATGTTTTTGAAGGTATTATTAAGTGCCATTACAGCTTAAAAGTATAAAGTATGTTCGAAAAAAATAAAAATCCCGACATTAAGCACATATAAAACGCGCTACTATGTATCGGGATTTTAAAACTTTAAAAAAAACAACCAGCCGCAGATTACTAAGTCTGCATAAATCAAGGCAATTATCTTTTTCTCGCTGCACTTTTTCTTGCTGCAGGTTTAGTAGCAGGTTTAGCAGGCGATGATTGACTTTTTTTAATGGTTAACTGTTTTTCAAGGCTCTCAATTCTTTTTTGAAGTTTCGAAACCTCAGTACTGGTAAGTTTTACAAATTTATGTACTGCTTCATTGTACTTTGCTTCAATTTCAGGGCGGCGAGCTTCTACTTTTTTAATAGCATCGCCAACTATTTTTTTACCATCGGCTTCGCTTACCTTACCGTTTTTTACAAGTTCGTTTACTGATTTTTGAACTACCTCTGCTGTATGTGCAGCAAGTCCAACGCCTGAATAAAAATACTTTTTCAGGTTTTCCTGGATGTTGTTTGTGGCCATTTTGAAATGATTTTAACTGGTTAAAAAATTAATTGCTTTTTTGCATTTATCGCTAAGCGCATTTCGCGCTTTTTCTTAATGCAAAAATACTTTGTTACTTTGATTTAATACACAATTTTTATTAAATCATTGCAAATATAAAACACAGCTGAATGGATGGGTATGATAAACGTCATTACATAAACAAATTTTTGTCATATCTTTCAAACAGTGTTCGGCAAAAATGTTATTCGTAATGCGCAAATGCAATCACCAATTTCAGTCTTACTATTGTAACGGCATTTATAATATTTATTATCCAGTTTCAACTTATCTTTAAAACTTGAGAATGTTTAAACTGTTAGAATACGTTTATTTTTTAGTGTCATTTGTAGTAGTAGTAACTGAAATGCATCCGAATGAAGAATTGCATTTTTATTCAAAGTGTTTATTGATGATTGTTTTAGGCGCATTTTATATTCAATCGGCAGCAGGCAAATGGAATAAAGTTCATAAACTATTAATTGCGGCAATTTTCTTTTCGTGGATTGGCGATATGGCTTTAATGTTCGTTTCAAACACCGGCGCTAACCAAAAAGTTATGGGCGTTACAAAAGCACCTGGCTACTTTTTGTTGGGCTTAGGGGGATTTCTTATTGCTCATTTATTGTACATTCTTGCTTTTACTTTCGTAGAAAATAAAAAGGGTCCCCCCTTGCTGTCTCAAAAAATATGGATTCTTGTTCTGCTGTTGGCGTACCTTTCCGGTCTGCTTTTAATATTAGCCCCGGCTATTTATAAAAGCGATGCGAACCGGCCTGTTCTTGTGCCGGTGCTTTTATATTCAACCGCAATTGGAACAATGGTTATCCTTTCACTAAATCGCTACAAGCGGGTAAATGATTCAAGCTTTATTATGGTTTTTGCGGGAGCCGTTTTATTTATGCTCTCCGATTCCATCTTAGCGATAAATAAATTCGTGTTCCCATTTGCCGCTTCGGGCATTTTGTTAATGCCTTTATACATTGGAGGACAGTATCTTATTGTCAAAGGATGCCTTGCCCAGTTTCATCAAGAAGTCTGAAATTGGCTAATACAGCAGGCACATGTTATAAGATGTGAAAAAAAAATAAGAATAAATTTTTGGCGAATGTATTTTATATTATACTTTTAACCCGACCATTGGTTATTGACAAAAAACCAATTTGATTCTTTAAAACTAAAACTTAATTACATGAAAAGAAGTTTGCTCTTTCTTGCCATCTTATCAACTTTAACTATAGGGACGATGGCACAGGCGCCCCAACAAATGAATTACCAGGCGGTAGTTCGTGATGCTTCGGGCCAGCCTTTACCAGGTGGAACTCACGTTTCCGTTCGTTTCCAAATTCACGATGGATCTCCCTCAGGAGCAGTGGTATATCAGGAAACTGATCTTGATACAACGAATCAATTTGGCCTTATAAATCAGGTTATTGGCGCAAGTAGTAACTTAGCATCAGTAAGCTGGGGCACTGGTCCAAAGTATTTACAAATTGAAGTTGATCCTGCTGGTGGCAGCAACTTTAACGATATGGGAACTTCGCAACTCATAAGCGTTCCTTATGCACTATACGCAGCCAATAGCGCAGCTGGAATTACCGGTTCTACTGGTCCTCAAGGCCCTCAAGGTCCTCAAGGCTCTCAAGGCCCTCAGGGTTCTCAAGGTCCTGCAGGTCCCGCTGGTACTACAGGTGCTCAAGGTAATACAGGCCCACAAGGTAACCAAGGCGCGCAAGGCAATGCTGGTGCTACAGGTGCACAAGGCCCCACAGGGCCTACAGGTGCTGCTGGTAGCCAAGGTGCTGCTGGTGCAACTGGCGCAACCGGTGCTGCTGGAGTTACAGGCCCTGCAGGTATTAATGGTGTTAATGGTGCTACAGGCCCACAAGGTGCTGCAGGTGTTACAGGCCCACAAGGTATTTCAGGTGCTACAGGTGCCCAGGGTGCTACAGGTCCAATGGGCGCTACTGGCGCTACAGGTGCCGACGGTGTTACTGGCCCTTCAGGTGCTGCTAATATCAATGGCACTTTAAACTATGTTATTAAATTCACACCCGATGGGCAAACCGGAGGAAACTCTCTTATATATGATAACGGAACTAACATAGGCGTAGGAACTGCTACACCTAATTCAAGCTACGTTATTGATGTTCAAGGACCAGGAACAGAAACAGGCACAGCTGTGCAAATTGGTTCAACTATAGCTTCTAGCGATTTAGTTTTAAATAAAGCCACCTCAGATAATAATGCACTTCTTGATCTTCAAACCGATGGTTTAAGCACATGGTCAGCTGGAACATACGCTGGTGAAGACTTTTGGGCTATCAATTGGCAACTTGATGAAGTTTCTTTAGCCATAAGCCAGTCATCTGATTATGTAGGTATAGGAACAACTACTCCAATAAGCAAGTTAACAGTTAACAGCGACTTTTTTGCCACCACACCTGCTATATATGGTGAATATGATGGTGAAACGATGGGATTACCGGCTATTGAAGGATATAATAACGACAACAATTTTTTTGGTTACGAAGACGTGGGCGTTTATGGCCACTATAATTCAAGCTTCAATTTTGGTGTTGGTGTAGTAGGTATCGGATACTTAGGTGATTCAGTAGTAACTGCAGTAACGCCTTTATATGGTGGCCCTGCTGATATTGGTGTATACGGTAGTGGTGATGGTGCCGGTGTTTATGCCGATAACCAAGATCCATTCTTCCCAGCTTTAGTTGCTAATAACACAGGTGCTTTATACGGCGGCGCTTATGTTGGCCTTGCGGCTTACTTTGGTGGAACTGTTGAAATTAACGACGGTTCAGCTGTTCCAGGTGCTGTGTTAACTTCACTTGATAATTTTGGTAATGCTACTTGGGCTCCAATCGGTGTTCTTACATCAGGCAGCGATTCACTATGGACTAACTTAGGTGGTGTTACTTATAATAACAATATTGGTGGACAGGTTGGTATTGGAACTAGCACTCCTTTCGGTGCTACTCAAGCACAATCTGAAGCAGGTAATTTTGCAATAGGTTTATCGGGCACAAGCCTTAATTCATCAAACTCAGGTACTTTATTCTCTGGTTTTTCATTGGCTTTTGCAGTTAACAGTGAAATAGCTGGTTTATACGGAGCAACTATAAATGATGTTGTAGGTGATGCTTATGGCGTATTGGGCGAAAATTTTGGAAACTCAGCCAATAACACGGGTGTTATTGGTAGTTCTATTTCATTACTATTCGGAAATGCAAACACTTGGAATTATGGTACTTTTGGCGTAGCTGTTTATGCTGATCAACAAAACTACGGTGTAGTTGGTGAAGCTTTCTATGCAGGCTCTAACGATTATGGTGTTTATGGTTTTGCTCAATCAGGTGCTTCTACCGATACTGCTTATGGTATCTATGGCGCAGCCACTGGTGATAATGCTTATGCAGCTCACTTCGATGGTCAAATAACAATTAACGACGGAACACAATCTGCAGGTTATGTTCTTACTTCAGATGCTAACGGTAATGCTTCATGGCAGGTTCCTTCAGGCGGTGCAGGCCCTGGCAGCACAGGTTTCGAAGCAAACAATGCTAATACAATAATTGATGATTACACTGAAGCTACAGTAGTATTCGCTTCACCGGTTTTTGATGATGGTGCTAATTACGATAATGTTACTGGCACTTACACAGCACCTTCAAGTGGCCTTTATCACTTCTCAGTTCATATTTTCTATGCTGCTTTTACTGAAGAGTTGGCTCCTGTTGAAACAGATATGTATCTTTTAGTTAATAATGCAGCGGTAACTAATGCAAGCACTACTTATTCATCAAGCACTAATAGCTTTAGTAATGATATAAATGCAGACATTAAACTTTCTGCTGGTGACCAAGTGAATGTGCTTGTTATTAACTTTGCAGGTTCAGGTATTCCTGAACAATTGGGTGGCGATTTCTACGGATATTTCACTAATTTCTCAGGATATAAAGTATACTAATTTTTAAAACAGGCCATCCCGTTTTTACGGGATGGTTTTTAAAAACATAAAATATGAAAAGCAAAAAATTTATAATGTTTCTGATAAGTGCTGGCATCATGATTTCAGCTTATGCCCAGCAAGCAAAAACTGATGCAGTGTCAGTGAAAAATAAAACCGCTGCAAAAGGTGTTGACCCAAATATTGAGCGCACCCGTATTGTAAACGAAAAAATTGCTACTGATAAGGCGGCTGCCGCACAAAGAAGCAATACAAAACATAATATTGCTCCACAACACATGCCAATGCAAGGCAAAGTGCCTACCAGTAATGGCAATAGTATTAAGCCTCAGGTAATGTCGAAAGCACAACCAGCTACTGGAAAAACCGAAACAAGAACAGGTGGTTTCAAACCGGCACCTGCTACTGCTTCAGCTCCTCAAAGTTCTGGTAAATCAATTCAGCAACAAAGAGAAGAAGGACAGGCAAGATCAATGCAAATGAAAAGAGAAAATGCTCAGCAACACAAAGCGGCTCCTCGTGTTAATAACACTAAAGTAACTGCTAAAGGGCCTATGGCTGGCAGCACTTCAAAACCAAGCACTCCAACAACAAAATAGTACACAAATTTTTGGAAAACAGTATTTGATTTCCAAAAGTATAAAACAAAAAAGCCCTGCATTATTGCGGGGCTTTTTTGTTTAGTATAACATTCTTGCTTTAATGGTATTAGGAACGCTTTTAAGCAGCGCAAAGGCTTCGTTTGAAAGAGAAGTGTCAATATCTAGCACCACGTAGCCAATTTGGTCGTTAGTCTTTAAATACTGCCCCACTATATTTATTTTATGGGAAGATAACTTGGAATTAATTTCGCCCAAAACACCAGGCACGTTTTTATGTATATGCAATATCCGATGTGTTTTAGCCTGCATAGGTAAGCTTAACGAGGGTACGGTTAATGAGCCGGTAGTAATACCCTTTTCAAGATAATTCAACAGTTTCGATGTTACATCCAGCCCTATATTAAGCTGAGCCTCCTCCGTTGAGCCACCAATATGGGGTGTAAGAATAACATTAGGCAAATTTTGTAGAGCGCTCGAAAATTTGCCACCATTCTTTTCAGGCTCTTCAGGAAATACATCAATGGCTGCCCCTGCCAACTGCCCTTCAACCAGCGAATTTCTCAACGCATCAATATCTATCACATCGCCCCGCGAATAATTAATCAGCAACGTTCCCTTTTTAAAATAGGCAAGTGTTTGCTCATTAATCATATTATGTGTCGAGGCATCGCCAGGCACATGGACAGTAACAATATTCGAGCGCCGCAATAATTCTTTCAGTGAACGCACCTGCCGTGCATTACCATGTGGTAGTTTCGGCTCTATATCATAATATATTACGCTCATGCCCATCGCCTCTGCCATCACACTTACCTGCGATCCAATATTTCCGTAACCAATAATGCCTAAAGTTTTTCCGCGCAGTTCATAACATCCTTTGGCATCTTTTAGCCACAGACCTTTATGTGCAGCAATGTTTTTATCGTGTATTTTTCGAATAAGCATGATAGAAAGCCCTATAATCAATTCGGCAACGCTTCGGGTATTTGCATAAGGAGCGTTAAATATTGCCACGCCGGCATTTGTGGCGGCGTTCATGTCAACCTGGTTGGTTCCAATACAATAGCAACCGGTGGCAAGTAATTTATCGGCTTTTGCAAAAACCTTTGGGGTAATATGCGTTTTGCTGCGAATACCCATCAGGTGAACGCCTTTTATTTCGGCAATTAGTTCCTTTTCATCCAGGGCGCTGGTTATTTTTTTTACGTTGGTATACCCCGCTTCTTTAAATTCCTCAACCGATACATCGCTGATGTTTTCAAGCAATAGTATTTTTATTTTATCCTTGGGGTAACTGGTTAGTTGGTCTCTCATAGTTTACAAACTACAAATTATAAATTTTGAATTTCATTTTTGGCTGCTAAAAATTCGGCCCAAATTTCTTTTACAATTTCAGCAGCAGGTTTTATTTCTTTTATAAGCGAAGCAATTTGACCTATTTCTAATTCCCCTTCTTTTAAATCCCCCTCAAACATTCCCTTCTTAGCTCTGGCGCGTCCTAATATCTCGGCTAGCTCTACAGCGCTTGCGCCCTTTTCATCAGCATCTTGTATGCGTTTTTGAAAATCATTTTTAATCAACCGCACCGGCACTATTTTTTTGATGCATAACATGGTATCTCCTTCATTACTATGCGCTACAAGCTCTTTGAAATTTTGGTGGCCTGATGATTCGTTACTGCAAACAAAACGCGTTCCCATTTGAACTCCATCAGCGCCTAAGGCCATTGCCGCCAACATACCTCTACCGGTTGCAATACCACCGGCTGCTATTACCGGAAGTTGCGTAGCAGCACGCACTTGCGGAATTAAAACAAATGTTGTCGTCTCATCTCGGCCATTATGCCCGCCTGCTTCAAAGCCCTCGCAAACTACGGCATCGCAACCCGCAGCTTCTGCCTTTTGCGCAAACTTTGATGATGCTACTACGTGAACTACTTTTATTCCGTTGTCCTTTAAATGTTGTGTCCAGGTTTTGGGGTTACCGGCCGAGCTAAAAACTATCTTCACACCTTCTTCAAGAATAATCGCAATGTGCTTATCAATATCGGGGTACAAAAGCGGAACATT
Source organism: uncultured Bacteroidota bacterium (assembly GCA_903919075.1). GTDB lineage: Bacteria > Bacteroidota > Bacteroidia > Chitinophagales > LD1 > Bog-950. Next base: position 60,415 of record CAIXGR010000084.1, read on the forward strand.
AACCCCAAATGGTTTATCAGTAGCAGCCTTGCATTTTCTAATATGTTCACGCAAAACATCCGGGTACATGGAGCCGCTTCCAATTAACCCCAATCCCCCGGCATTGCTTACTGCTGAAGCAAGTTCCCACCCGGCGCACCATATCATACCCGCCTGTATAATGGGGTATTGAATATTAAAAAGTTGGGTAATACGGTTGTTCATTCATTGAAAGTTTGTCAGCCTTAAAGCGCGGCGTTAATCATTCATATCGCCTCTCAAATCAATTTCTGTATTGTCGCCTATGTTCAGGCTTTGGCTTAGGCCTGTAATGCCGGAATCGCTGCCTATAAGCGAGCCATGCAAAACCACATTTTCTAATTTGCTGAATGAACCCACAATGGAGTTTTTAATAATACAATAATTGATTTCTGTGTTTTCAGAAATAGAAACGTTGGGCCCAATAATTGAATTTTTAAGTTTTACTCCTGTTGCAATACTTACCGGTGGTACTATAATACAATCCTCGCAAGTGCCATTATTGGTAAGTGTGGCTGCCTGTCGTTTTAAGAGAATAGCATTGGTTTCAAGCAATATATCTTTCTTGCCCACATCGTACCAGCTTTCTACTTTATAGCCTTTAAATTTTACACCGGTCTCAATCATTTTCATCAGCGCGTCGGTAAGCTGAAACTCGTTATTATTATTATTTCTAAGTTGGTTTTTTACAATATACCCTAGTGAATCCATAAGCAACGCCGTTTCGCGTATAAAATAAATACCAACCAAAGCCATGTTCGATTTAGGTATAGATGGTTTTTCGATTACAGCTTTTATAAAACCATGTTCGTCAATTTCGGCTACACCAAACGCACGCGGGTCCTCTACCTTTTTAACGCACAGGGTTGAATTTTTTTCAGCCCAAACATTTTTAAGGTCTATATCTACAATGGTATCGCCAAGGTGAATTACCAATTCTTTATTTACATCAATTACATCCTTCGCAATCCAAATAGCGTGGCCCAGACCTTCGCGGTTTTCTTGTGTTACAAAGCTGGCATCAAGGCCGGGATATTTTTGCTCGACAAACTCTTTTATTTTTTCGCCCAGGTAGCCTATTACAAAAACAAATTTGTTTACGCCGTTTTCGCGCAACTCATCAATAATAAACGAAAGTATGGGTTTTCCCGCCACCGAAATTAGCGCTTTGGGTTGTGTATAGGTTAGTGGTCTAAGCCGTGTTCCGGCACCTGCAACTGGTATTATAGCTTGCATTTGTGTAATGGTTGAATTGCGAATATATAATAGTTGATGCATTATTGGTTAATTGCATAATTCAGTGGCTTAAAACCCCAATTTTTGCTCAATAAAGCTATGCTCTGTTAATAAATCTCATATACCATATCTCACGTCTCAAATCTCTAATATTATCTTCGCTTTAAAATTGAATACATGAAAGACAAAGTTGTATTGGATATTATTAATAAAGAACTACACCGCCAGCGCGAAGGAATTGAATTAATTGCTTCTGAAAACTTTACCTCAACCGATGTAATGGAGGCTATGGGTACCTGTCTTACCAATAAATATGCAGAGGGGCTGCCGGGCAAGCGCTATTACGGCGGCTGCCAATTTGTAGACGAGGTAGAAAATCTGGCTATTGAAAGATTAAAACAACTTTTTGGCGCAGTATGGGCCAATGTGCAGCCACATTCAGGCGCACAGGCTAACGCAGCAGTAATGCTGGCCTGCCTTAGACCTGGCGATAAAATTTTGGGGTTTAACTTGTCTCATGGTGGGCACTTAACACATGGCTCACCGGTTAACTTTTCGGGCAAATTATATGTGCCCTCTTTTTATGGGGTAGAAAAAGAAACAGGGAGAATTGATATGAATAAAGTGCGCGAAACGGCACTTAAAGAAAAACCAAAGTTGATTATTTGTGGTGCCTCTGCCTACTCTCGCGAGTGGGAATATGCAAAGTTTAGAAGTATTGCTGATGAAGTGAACGCTCTTTTGTTGGCAGATATAGCCCACCCTGCGGGCCTAATTGCTGCAGGCTTGTTAGATAACGCGCTTAAATACTGCCACATTGTTACCAGCACCACGCATAAAACATTACGTGGACCAAGGGGCGGTATTATTATGATGGGCGCAGATTTCCAAAACCCCTTTGGTGACAAAACCCCTAAAGGAGAGATAAAAATGATGAGCGCCTTGCTAGATAGCGGTGTATTTCCTGGCACGCAGGGCGGGCCGTTGGAGCACGTAATTGCGGCCAAAGCAGTAGCTTTTGGTGAAGCACTTACCGATGATTTTAAAACATACCAGCAACAGGTTATAAAAAATGCACAGGCACTTGCAAAAGCTTTGGTGGATAAAGAGTACCAGATAATTTCCGGAGGAACCGACAATCACCTGATGTTGATTGATTTGCGAAACAAAAATGTTTCAGGCAAACAAGCTGAAGCAGCTTTGGTTAAGGCGGATATTACTTGCAATAAAAACATGGTTCCTTTCGATGATAAATCGCCTTTTGTTACCTCAGGCATCCGTTTGGGTACGCCCGCAGTTACCACTCGGGGCATGAAGGAGAAGGATATGCAGCAAATAGCCAACTGGATTGATAAAATTGTGCACGAAGTAGAAAATGAAACCGCAATAGGCCAAGTAAAATCCGAAGTGAACGAGTATATGAAACAGTTCCCTTTATATGAATAAAAACGATGTATGGCATTTAAGATTATTAATAAGCTGGGATTTTAAACCCCTGGTTTTTTTAATGTCCTTGACGCTGTTGTCTATTTTCTGCCTTCCCATTTTCTCCTTCTCCCAAACACATCCACTTTATAATCAGGCAAATAAATATTACGAACAAAAAAAGTTCGATTCGGCATTAGTTGTTTTCAATCAAATACTAAATGAATATCCGCATAATAAAGAAGCTTATTACAACGCGGGATTATGCTTATATCATCTTCATAAATATGAATTAGCAACACAAGATTTTGATGCCTGTTTACGTTTAGATAGTGGGTTTAACGATGCGCACTACATGAAAGGCCTGGCGCTGCAAAACACAGGAAACTTAAAACCCGCGCTAACTGAATTTGAAAAAACAGAAAATAAAAATTTCAAACAACGAATCAAATGGTACCAGCTTTCCGTATTAATAAGTAAAAACTGGTATTATATGGTGGCCATCATGTTCATCATTATTGTTCTCTTCGCCATTGTCTCAAAAAGTATGGCTTATAAAAGAAGCTAAACGTTAGGGTTGGTTGTTTTTCTAAAGGTCAATCCAGTATCTCCGCTTCCATACTCGTGCATGCTCGCTGTACATTTCATTTTCAAATTTTCCTTTATTGCGCTCAATTATTTTTATCGAAGCGGTATTATTCTTATCGCAGGTTACTAAAACTTTATTCATCCCAAATCTTAAAGCCTCAAAAAGCCCCAGTTCAAGAATTTTAGTGCCATACCCTTTTTTACGTTGGTTGGGTGCTATTATATACCCAATGTGGCCGCCGGTTTTTAGCAAATTATCAGTCAGCCAGTGCCTTATCGAAATATTGCCAATGTATTGGTCGTTATCAACCATCCATAAAATAGTTTCATCTACATATCCTTCCGGTAGGCCTATTCCAGTTTCATATCCAATCAAGGTTTCGCAGTAATGTTCAAAGTTTTCTTCAACCACAGGGTTTTTAAAAAAATGTGCATTTCCCTCTGCTGCAAATGCTTCAACAGCGTATAAAAACGAGCCTTTAAATTCAACGCTGGGTTTTATAAGTTTCATAAAAGCAGTTGCTAGGTAAACTGGTTATACGAAATCGAAGAAATGATGTTTAGGGGCTCTAAAAAATATTTGCCCCTTTTTTAAGTGGGTGGCAAAATTTAATAATTATAAATTATACAGCAAAACTTTCGCCACAAGCGCAGGTGCGGGTAGCGTTGGGGTTTTTAAAATGAAACCCTTTTCCATTCAACCCATCAGTATACTCAAGGGTGGTATTGCAAACGTATAAAAACGAGCGCAGGTCGGTTACTAATTTCACCCCTTTGTCCTCAAATTCCTGGTCATCGGGGTTTAGCTTATTGTCAAAATCCATTTTGTACGAAAGCCCCGAGCAGCCACCGCCTTGCACCGATACACGAATAAAATAATTACCACCCAAATGCTGCTCCTGCAGAATTTGATCAATTTTAATTTTGGCACTATCCGAAACAAATAACATATATAGTCAGGTTAATTAGCTACGTAAAATACTACAATTAAACTAAAAGCACAAATTTAATGTCTTCTTGCTTTATTTGTTCTTAAAATAATTGAATCCGTAGCCATGTTAAAAATAGAACACATAGGTATAGCCGTAAAAGACTTAAATGCATCTAACAATCTTTTCGCAAAATTGTTGGGTAAGCCGCATTATAAGGTTGAAAGTGTCGCTTCTGAAAACGTTAACACCTCATTTTTTCAAACCTGCGATTCTAAAATCGAACTGCTTTGCGCCACAGCGCCCGAAAGCGCCATAGCCGGGTTTATTGATAAAAAAGGAGAAGGCATTCATCATATAGCATTTGCTGTAGAAAATATTGAGAAAGAAGTAGAACGGCTTAAAGCCGAAGGATTCACGCCCATTTCAGATAAACCCAAGCGGGGTGCTGATAATAAATTGGTTTTCTTTTTTCATCCCAAAAGCACCAATGGCGTTTTAATTGAATTGTGCCAGGAGATTAGCTAACGGCTTTCGAAATATTAAGAATTATCTACCGGTATTTACCCATTTAAATACCGCCGAGCCTGTTTCACCGGTCACAGCCACCAAATAAATTCCAGCAGCAATATTTGAATTTTGATAGTTAAAAACAGCCTGCTGTGTCGTAATTGCCTGGGCTATCTGGCTACCGGTAATGCTTAATATTTGCAAAGTGACTTTTGAATTGGAATTACTAATAACAGTAAATGAATTTCCATATTGTAAAAACTTAATATCGGTAAAGTTAGATTCGCTGATACCCGATGTGCAGCCGTTAGGTTGTGCAATTAATCCATGCTCAACCAAACGATTATAAATAGAGCACGAATGTTCGCCATTAAATAATAATGTATCGGCATCAATTAAAAGTTGTGCAGCATCACTCATTAATATATTCGCCGCATAACTATAATGTGTTTGTATAATAAGGCTATCAGTAACCTCCCGCCCTAAATCGGCATTTAAAGAAAACAGGGCTGAAGACCATATTCCCCCATTATCATAAACGCTTCCATCAAGTTGTGTAGGGTAAACTTTATTTGAATTAACTACCCTGCCTTTCCAATATTGGTTATGCCCATCCCAATTATATACCCATTCATCATTAAAGGTGCTAATGCTTTTTGAATACGATGCGGCATTATAATCGCAAAAGCCTTCGTCAAGCGCAATGCGCTCAGACCCCACGTTGCTGTGTGGTGCAGCTGTAAACGAAAGAAAATGACAATACTCATGCACAACTACATCCGCATCTTCAGCATCAGGCACACCGCCGGTGCCGTAATAAATACGGCATGGGGAATAGTCCCAGGTAAAATACGAATTGTCATCAAAAAAAGCGTGTGTATCTACAGCTAATAAAGAATCGGCACAATTAAACCCTAGTCCGTGAACATAATTGTGGTAGGTACTGATATGATAAAATGCATTTACATCCTGAAAACCCGATTGTGAACGATTATAATAAAACTGGCCATTGGTTGATGTAACCGGCGCAACTTCGGGTGCAGCGTTGCCGAAATTAGTGAGCAAAACAAATGGACTCCGCAGGCTAAAGTGGCCGCTATCAAAATCAGCACGAAAGTTTTGAATTTGCTCCTGTGCATCCAACCACACTGCATCACTGTCTCCATGGCTTACATAGGTTCCGGTAGTATCATAAAACTGCTGTGCAGATGTAAGAGGGTCGGGGTTAAAAACCTTGCCGCTAACCATCGAATCTTGTGAAAAATAGCAATTGATATTCTGCTGAAAAATAATCCTGCCATTCGCGCTAAGCGTTTCAAGCCGATGATTAATAATGTTTCTTTGCGCCAAAACAGGTTGCGCTCTGGGCGGATCAATAGCTATAACATATTCAATATTGTCTTCATTTTTTTCAGCCGCGCTTATATCTACATTCCATATTCTTGTATCATATGAATTATCGAACAACGAATGCACAACATTTTGTTTGTCTACATTAATTTTTATCTCGCTTTGGTAAACCGGTATATTTAAAAATAATTGAGTAAAAGAATAATGCTTCCCACCCGGACTTTCGGTTACATAATTAAGTTTAATGCTGCAGCGGGGATCTTTCAAGTTTTCAAGTGCGCTGGTAAGCCATTTATTAATAGCGGTTGTATCATTCTCACCCTCTAATTTTGTTTTTGTGAAAGAGGCTCTGCAGTTGCCCTTGTATTCTGCAGCTATATTAGCAACGCCAATTTTTTGCGCATCCGCGCTCATAAATTGAAGTACAAATAATAAAAGTGCTACTTGCCGCATATTAGTTAGTAAATATACTCTGAAAATAAAGGAAGGTTTAAATGCGGTGTGTTAAACTTAACACTAATTAGCCCGCCGCCTCTTAATTTCTTTATTTAGCAAAGACAACTCTCTGCTTGTTTGCCCCGCTACCGAGGTGTTTTCTTCGGCCCTTCTTATCAGGTAAGGTATCACTTCGGTTACCGGTCCGTAGGGCAGGTATTTGGTGGCATTAAAACCAAGGCGCGCAAGGTTAAACGTAATATTATCGCCCATACCGTACAACTGTGAGAAGAGAATACGCTGATGATTATGCGTTATGTTTTTCTTTTCAACTAACTCGATGGCAAGTAGGTTACTTTCCTCGCTTTGAGAAGCGATACACAAATATAAATTTTCAATATTATCCAAGCACAAATTTACCGATGCATTAAAATCTTTATCAACCTCTTTTTTAGATTTATGAATAGGCGAAGGGTAGCCCATGTCTTTAGCTCGTTTACGTTCCTTTTCCATATACGCACCGCGAACCAATTTTGCGCCCAGCAAATAATTGCCAGCCTTGGCCTTTTCAATCGATGTTTTCAGAAAATCCAAGCGGTCATGGCGGTAAAGCTGAAAAGTGTTGCACACAATGCATTTGCCATGGTTGTATTTCGCCATCATTTGATCAACCATATTATCTAAGGGGTCCTGTATCCAGCTTTCTTCAGCATCTACATATACCGGTACATTATTTTTTGCCGCCGCCGCACATAGTTTTTCAAAACGTTTTTTTACACCCTCAAATCCTTTTTTCTCTTCAGCACTTAGTATATCACCCTTCTGAATTTTTTCAAATATTGCATGTTGGCCAATACCTGTCAGTTTCAAGCATAGGCCCTTTACAGTCTGATGTTTTCCTGAAAATTCAAGGGCCTCAATATTCTTATTTAGCGTAGTGTCAAAATCTTTTTCGGTTTCTTTCAATTCAACGCCATAATTCAGCAATACACCCACGCCGCTATTATCAAGCTTGCTAATGGTGCGCTTGCATTCGTTAAAAGTTTCTCCCCCACAAAAATGGTTGTAAACAGTCCATCTAAAAATTGGGGCAACGGGCAAGTGCAGTGCCAAAGCAAAATTGGCCAATGAACTGCCCATACTTACTAAGCCATTATTGGCCATAAAGCCAAAAAGCACTTTTGCTTTTTGCAAATCGGCATTGCCTTTATTGGCAAAAGCTACTTCAGTATTCTCAAAAATATCAGGCGATATACTCATGTTATCTAAAATCGAGGGCGAAGTTGAAAAAAATCGCGTACAATACAACCATTTATACAGATATTGGCGTTATGAGAGCAACGGAAAATTGAAATTTGTGTTTTTGTACTTCTGCGGCTTTTAGTGCTCTATTTGGAATTTATGATTTGCGGCTTAATTTTAAGATTTAAATGACTTTTTAGTAAAATGACAATTATTGCGCTTATAGTAGGATTGGTTATTGGCTTTGCACTTGCTTTCGTTTATTTAAAAAGCAAAAGCGGGGGCGAATTAAGTACGGTTGCAGAAAAGGCGCGTTTGCTTGAAGCCAGCGTAATCGAACTGAAAAATGAAATGAAATTGGTAGTTGAAAATGCTGAAAACAAGCTACAGGATGAAAGAAGAAAGTCGGAAACGTTAAACAAATCGCTTTCATCTACTGAAACGGAAAACAGCAACCTTAAACAAAAACTTGCCGAGCAAAAAGGCGAGTTGGAGCAACTCAATCAAAAATTTACTAAAGAGTTTGAAAATCTCGCCAACCGGATACTGGAAGAGAAGAGTAATAAATTTACGGAGCAGAACAAGACCAATCTTGATATTATCTTAAATCCATTTAAAGACAAGCTAAAGGATTTCGAACAAAAAGTTGACCAGGCCTACAAATCAGAATCTGCTGAAAGAATTACCCTTAAAACTGAAATCAAAAATCTGGTTGAACTTAACAAGCAAATAAGTGAGGAAGCAAACAATCTTGCTACTGCCTTGAAAGGTGATAATAAACAGCAGGGAAATTGGGGAGAGTTGGTGCTCGAAAAAATTCTTGAGCGTTCGGGGCTGAAAGAGGGCGACGAATACAAACGCGAGGTTACAACGGTTAATACTAATGGTGAGAAAATAAGACCGGATGTAGTTATTTTTCTACCGGATAATAAACATATCATTGTTGACTCGAAAGTTTCATTAATTGCGTATGAAGCATGCGTAAATGCTGTTACACCTGAAGAACGCGATAGATATTTGAAGCAACATATTGATTCATTGCGCAGCCATATTAAGTTGTTAAGCGAAAAAAACTACCAAACTTCTGCGGATTTTGAGACGCCTGACTTTGTGTTGTTATTTGTGCCTATTGAATCATCTTTCATTCTGGCAATGCAGACCGATGTAGAATTGTTCAATTTTGCATCCGATAAAAAGATATTTGTTGTAAGTCCTTCAACACTTCTCGTATCTTTAAGAACTATAGCTGCAATCTGGAAACAGGAGCGCCAAACCCGCAATGCCATTCAAATTGCGGAAGAAGGCGGCAAGCTTTATGATAAATTCGTAGCATTTTATGATGACCTTAAAAATGTTGGGAAAAAAATGGACGATGCCAAAGAAGGTTATGTTGATGCCATGAAAAAACTTTATGATGGAAGTGGCAACCTTGTAAAACGAGCAGAAAAAATGCGCGAACTGGGCGCTAAAACAACCAAACAATTGCCTCAAAGTATTATAGACCGGGCAACGGAATAATTTAATATGTTTTCATCTATTATATATTTATTGATTGCCGCCATTGGGTTTATTACCGTATTTATTTACCGGCAGGCAAATACATCAGCCCAGCTTTTCAGGCCTCGGCCACGTAATACGATGAAGCTTTTTCTTACGGTATTTGTAATTGCAATTGTGGTTACTTTTTCACTTTCATACCTTGTTACCTATCAATTAACCAATTCGGTTATACCTGCCGATAGCCAGGTTAAGTTTCAGAACGAAAAATCAATTATGATTTTTGTGATGAATCTTTTTCTTTTCTTGTTGGTCATCATTTCTAATATTTATTCTTTAGCACAAAAGAAAATTGACATCATACCTTATTTGCTTACAGCAGGCTTTTATGTTCTCTTTACACTAAAAGATACTTACTTTATTTCCGATTATTATTCCTTTTGGCAAAAGTCACTGCTACTACTTAAGGGCGATATGCCCGATTTTCATCGCACCGGTTGGATAAAATGTATACTCGGCACAGGTGTAATTTTGCTCAATGCAGCTATGGTTTGGTGGGTGTTAAGAAAAAGGAAGTAAAACTTCCGTATTTCCCCTTCCTCAATCTCCGATACAATTGCCCGTTTCTCCGAATCAATTTCATTTACAAGGATATTTGGCACACATTTGTATCAGTTCCCAGATTAATACTTAGCACTCTTAAAATGAAGGCAGTCCTGGCTTTGATAATATTCTTTTTGATGGCTATAAAAGTTGTGGCGCAAGGTTACAACCTGGACGGGCTAATTATAGACAGAAGTGATAGTTCGGAATTGATAGGCGCCAGTATTAAACTGGTAAGTATGGCCGATACCACCCGGTGGCAAGGCACAGCATCAGATGTTGATGGCAAATTTGTATTTACAAATCTTGCAAACGGAAATTATGAATTGCAGATAAGCTACATCGGTTATAAAAACCTGAACCAACAAATAGTAATTAATAATGCCGATAAACACTTGGGCACTATTAGCCTAGGCAAAAGAACAAACCGGTTAAAAGAAGTAGAAATAATAGCGCAGGAAAAACACATTGAGCAGAAAGAAGATACCACAGTATACAATGCCAACAGCTACAAAGTAAATACCGATGCTACTGCCGAAGACCTGGTTACAAAAATGCCTGGTATATCCTCAAACAATGGCACCGTTACCGCACACGGCGAAACTGTGCAGAATGTATTTATTGATGGCAAAGAATTTTTTGGCGATGACGCTGCACTGGCTTTAAAAAATCTACCAGCCGAAATAGTGGATAAAGTTCAGGTATTCGATAAATGGAGCGACCAGGCACAGTTTACAGGGTTTGATGATGGTAACTCGCAAAAGGCTATCAACATTGTTACCAAAAACGGAAAGAACAACGGCGTGTTCGGAAAAATTTATGCAGGCGAGGGTTATCTTACTGATAACCGGTATTCCGCTGGAGCAATAGTAAATTGGTTCGATAAAGATCGGCGCTTATCAGTTATAGGCATGTCAAATGATATAAACCAGCAAAATTTTTCAACGCAGGATTTGCTTGGTGTTACCGGTGGGTCGGCACAACGCGGCGGTGGCGGGGCTTTTGGTGGTGGCGGGGGCAGAAAGGGTGGTGGGGGAGGGGGTGGTGGGTCTGGCTCGGGAAGCGCCAGCAATTTTTTAGTGGGGCAACAACCGGGTGTTTCTACTACTACTTCTGCCGGGCTTAATTATAGCGATTCGTGGGGCAAAAAAGTGAAAATAACCGGCAGCTATTTTTTTAACCTCAATAACAATACAACTAATACCGAATTGCACCGACAGTATTTTACCGGCGATAGTTCTATTCTATATCATGAATACAACAAATCTACCAGCCGAAATATAAATCACCGCATTAATTTAAGATTAGAGTACACAATCGACTCTTCGAACAAAATTATTTTCACTCCTAAATTTAATTTGCAGCAAAACCGCCAATCCAATACCATTGATGGCACAGATAGTACCAATGAAAACGGATTTTTAAGCCGCACGGTAAGCAGTTACAACGCACATACCTTTGGTTATAACCTTACCGGCGACCTGCTTTTTCAGCATAAGTTTGCAAAAAAACGGCGCACCTTTTCAATTAATATTTCCGGCACCGACAATAATAAAACCGGAAGCAACATACAATACTCAAATAGCATTTACGCCAGCAATGTTGATGACTCCACTTTAATTGATCAACTTTCTAATTCGGTTAATAGTGCATACACGCTGTCGGCAAATGCTGCATATAACGAACCGGTGGGAAAAAATGGTATGCTGCAGTTTAATTACACACCTTCCTATTCGTGGAATGTTGCCGACCAGGAAACTAAGAATTACGTTAGCCTTGCACAGGCTTACAACATGCTTGATACTATTTTGTCCAACAAATACAACAATACATACATGACACAGAAAGGAGGCATCAGTTATCGTATTGCAGGCAAGCAATTTAATTTTATGATTGGCGTAAATGCGCAATATGCTTTATTAAGTGGCCAGGAGGTTTTCCCATTCGATACTATTCTCAATCGTACATTTATAAGTGTATTGCCGCAGGCTATGTTCTCGTATAAATTCAAGAACAAAGCCAATCTTCGTATTTTTTATCATCCCTCTACCTCTCCTCCTTCAGTTTCGCAACTTCAAAGTGTAGTAAATAATAACAATCCGCTATTGCTAACGTCTGGTAATCCTGATTTAAAACAATCGTATACCCATTCGTTATTAATAAGGTATGGCTTAACGGGCGCAAAAAAGGGGAATTCGTTTTTCGTTTTTGTTTCGGCAAGTTACGCGCAAAATTATATTGCCAACTCAACATATATAGCTGCGCATGATACCTTGCTGAATGAATCGGTAATGCTTCACGCAGGCTCGCAATTTACCCAACCGGTAAATATGAATGGAAATATTAGCGGGAATACTTTTCTTACATACGGTATTGCTTTAGATAAAATAAAATGCAACTTAAACCTTAACGGAGGAGTTAATTTTTCAAGCACGCCGGGCCTTATCAACGGCCTGCGCAATGTGGCCAACACTTATGCTACTACTGGTGGTTTTGTGCTTAGTAGCAACATTAGTCAGAAAATTGATTTTACTATCAGTTATTCGGCAAGTTATAATGTGGTTCAAAACACTTTACAAAAAAGTTCGAACAACAATTATTTTAACTACACTGCATCCGCCAAATTTAATTGGGAGTTTTGGAAAGGATTTGTATTTAATACCAATTTGCAAAACACACTTTACGATGGCGTTTCGCAAGGCTTTAATCAAAACATACTTTTGTGGAATGTAGCGCTTGGATATAAATTTTTAAAAGATAAAGCACTGGATGTGCGTGTGAGCGTTAATGATGTTTTAAATCAAAACAGCGGTATTGCCAGAACAGTAACCGATACTTATGTTGAAGACTCAAGAACCCAAGTGCTTAAAAGATATTTATTAGTTACAGCTACTTATAACCTAAAATTTTTTAAGAAAGCGAATTCGGGAGCCAGTACCGGTGTTGGAAATTGAGCGATGAATTATTTCCCGGCAGCATAATCTGCCAAGTACTGGTACGGCTCATTAAGTTTCCCTTCGGTTGTGATAGTAGCCCGGTAAAGTATTTTACTATCCGGTTTTTTCAGCTCGGGGATAATACGGCTCATCAGCATATTTCCGAAATCTTCCGATGCATCGCGCGGCAGCTCATTCGGCAAATTGTCAATAGCCATTACATCAATGGGGCCTGGTAAAAATGCTTCTGTTATTTTTTCGGTTTGCACATTGTATCCGTAATAAGGCTCGGCAATAGATGAAGCTCTTAGAGTAGAGGGAACGGACGAATCAGGAGCAATGTCGCAGGTTATATCTGAGATGAGTTCGATTCTAAAGTCCTTTTCTTTCATCTGCTCTTTTGTAAAGAAAACCGGTATACGTTTATCCCAATAAACACCGTTTATCATTACATCTGCGGCCTTAGTAAAGGGGTAGAAATTAGAACGGTACAGTTCGGGATGCGAGTGATAATCGGCCGAATCAAATTTTTCAAAGCCTTCGCGGTGGTACATATCGCCGCTACCTAATTGGGTGTAAACAATTTCGTTAAACTCGTTGTAGCAAAAATTATAGGGGCTTACCTTTTTAATGCCAACTAAATCGAGCAAAAAAGATGCACCCTTCGATACTCTGCCTGTACCGGTAAGCACTATTTTTAGAGCGGGAATTTTTATTTTCGAAAACTCTTGTTGTGCCTCTGCAAAATTATGGCACTCGCTCATTTGCCTTATTTTGAAAGTTTGTTTTTTTAGCCCTATCATTCTTACAGCATGGTATGCCCCAACAATACCTGCCCACCGGCCAAAAGCAATTAGGCGTTTGTTTTTATCATCAGTCAATGTTTCCCAATCAATCAGCCGTATGTTTTTTTGCAAAGCAGTTTGTAGTAAATTGCGGTTGTGTTGTTGTTTTTTGATGGTGTGAGAGAAGATGAAATAGGTTTTATTGGGCATAAGAAGTTGAGCAGGAATTTCCTTTACCCCAAGTAATATATCGCAATCGCTCAAGTCATTTTTTATTTCTATGCCCTGATATCTATATTCATCATCGCTATAGCAACGGTAATTGCATGGCTGCACAAAAACCTCCATATCCGGATTCTCTTCTTTTAATATGGCGCATTGCGAAGGAGTAAGCGGAACCCGGTTGTCTTTCGGTTCGCGCGTTTCTTTCAAAATTCCAATTTTCATAGCTGAATCGAAAATAAGAATACTTAACGGTTAATTACTGCATGCTTAAACAGAAATATGTTTAAAAGATTCAGAAGTAATATATAACGTACAGTTGTTATCTGAGCAGGAGAAAGGAGCCTTGTTTAGCCAAGGTTTTATTGTTAATGGTTAGTATAGAAACATAATAAGTATAAACTCCGGCGGGTTGTAAAACTCCTTTATACATGCCGTCCCATCCTTCGGTAGCGTTGCTATATACTAATTCGCCCCACCGGTTAAATATGTCGAATTTCTTTAATGCTCCTAACTCGTTATAATAAAATGGATAAATACGGTCATTATTCCCATCGCCGTTAGGAGTAAATGCATTGGGCATCCAAATAAATTCTTTATGTTGGTCAACAATAATGTTAACTGAATCAATCCCAGTGCATGGATAATTTAAACTTACGTAATAGGTGGTAGAGCTTACCGGCGTTGCAAAAACTGTTGAACAGCTAACGCAGTTTAAAGAATTTGCCGGTGTCCATATATATGCAAGCGCGCTATCATTAGAAGAATTTATTGCTGCTAATTGAATGCTTTCTCCGAATTTAATTGTAGTATCTGTTGTAAGCATTTCGGGAAAAATAAATGGAAGAAAATTAATGTTTGCAAAAGCCGTATCGGATGAGCAGCCATTAGCGGCAGTTACCAGCGAGTAAATTCCATTTTGTGTAATGAAAATTGAATCGCTGTTTTCTCCGGTTGACCAATAATTGTTTCCGTTTTGAGAAGAAGATAATGTAATGGTTTCACCGATGCACAATACAGTATCAGAGTATACGATAACAGCACTTGGTTTAGGCTCAAAACTAATACTAACCGAAGTGGTTACTGAACAACCTGATAGTGTATCAAAGGCGGTAATATTTATCGTCTCTATAGTTGAGCCACTATCCCAGAGAATAATTTCAGAACCATTGACGGATGTCGAAACACTATTTCCATATAACACCCAGATGTAACCGGTGTTGCTTTCGGTATTTAATAATATTATACTGGAATCGCTGCATACCATCGAGTCCAATTGAGCAAAGTTAATTACAGGGGGGGCATGAATATCCACCTCAATAGGCGTTCTGCTACTTTCGCATCCATTAATTGTTTGCGATACCCAATAAGTTTCATTACCCGGCGATGTTGTATTGGGGTAGATAGGTGTTGACAGCGGCGTGCCACCGGTACTATTGTTATAAAAATTAATGCTTTGCCCAGAAATATTTAGAGGAACCGAATCGGTCCCAACACAATAATATACAGGAGCCATACTATCTGGTGCTGGCGTGCCAGTTGCAGTTATATATATTGTAAAAGAATCGGTACAGGCAAAAGAATCGGTTATTGTTACTGAAAATGTTCCCTGAGATAAATAAGCCGCATAATTTGGTGAGAAGAATGAATCGACGTTTGCATTCCAGATATAAGAATATGGGGCAGTATTACCGGTAGTTATAACTTCAATAGCTCCCGTATGCGCATTACAGGTGTCATTAGTTGTTTTAATAATGCTGGCCATGTAAAACGAATCAATAGTGGCTGTATTAGCACCGGTGCAGCCCATTTCAGAAACTGTAACCGAATAGGTGCCGGCAGATATATTGGAGATACCGACACTGGTAGAATCGTTGCTCCAAAGGTAACTTTCAAAAGGCCCGTTGGTTATGGTAAGGGTTCCACCAGTGGTATGGCAATCTATATTTTGAATAATTAAAATAGGATGAGGCTGCTGTTTTATAAACACTGTTGCATATTGCAGGTTTACATTACTACTAACATCGCAATTTGAATCGGGGCTTAAATTACAAGGAAATTCAGGATAAAACTTTATCGTATCATCAGCTGGTATTGGAAAGGGATAACTAAGCGGGCTAATGGTATAAGTAAGGCCATGCCCAACTAAGTTGTTTCCTGGTATGCTATACCATTTTATAGAATCAGCTAAATATGTTGAATCAATAATATTTTTGGGTGTAAGAATTCTTTTATAGGGTATATTATCAACCAAATAAGCATTGCCCGTATTTGGCGTAAATCTTTTTCCATCCAATGAGGATATCCATTCTTGCGGGTAATTTCTTCCGGCAACTATGGCGGCATTTGTTCCGTTTTTATTTACTACACCTTCTATAGCAGCACCATCATTCCAGTAGAAACATAAGGGCTTATTATAAATATGAACTTCAATATTATTCGACCCTTCGAACAGTAAAATGGAGCCGCAATAAGATTGATCCGGGCAATAGTAATCATCAAACAAAGGGACGTTTGCATATCTCACCACAAAAATTCTGTTAGGCGCTGTGCCAATGGTGCCATAATCAATAGTACCACCAAGCAAAGGGTCAATATCTTCAAACACTCCAAAAATTGCGTTTGTTGGCAGTGTATATGGGTTAGGAGCAGAGGAGGCAACATACCAGGTTGAATACTGATAAGCACTATCTAAGTTAAAAGAAATATATCCGTTAGAACTTATCAGGCACTGATTATAAACGGTGCCATAAAATGTGAACGGGAAACCAATGTTAATAGGCGCGGAATAAACATCATCATCAGGGTTTAGCATGGAAAGATTCTGTGCCAGAATAGTGCTATCATTAGGATTTGTTTCGGCGTTGCCCAGATCGCAAATTTTAATCGTCACATTTTCGTAGGGGCAAATGGCCTGTACATCGCCCAAGCACATTTGGTATTGGCTACGGACTGTAATTGACAGGATAAGAAAGCCAAACAGTAAAAATTTCCTCACCTCAAGGTTAGTTTTTTAAGTGTGTCGAGTTAATAGATTATAGAACATGCTTTAAAGGTTGCATTGCTCATAATTTTATATTTTATATTTTTTTGTGAATGAATTGATTGACATGAAAAGAGAGAAATTTTAATTGAACCTATAAGGCATATAATTGTTATCTTTGTACAGTTCTTTGATAGTTCAAAACTGAACAAATGGGGCTGACCGGTATTGACGGGAAGCATTGATGGCAAACCGGCATGTCGTGGGTGTGTAGTACCACGTAAATCCATTGCGCACTATTTTTAAATGGCGAATATTCTTACGCCATGGCTGCCTAATCTTAGAGATTAGAAGCCATTTGTCATACGCTTAAGGCACCATACACAGCGTAATGACAACCAAAACCTGGTGACGCACGTGCAGAGCTTCATCCACTCTCCGCGTAGTGTACGACGGATGTAAGAAAAAGGTAGGTGGGTTACTTAACCGGCTTTTTTTTCCGAAAATCAATAAGTATCTAAACATGTAGAAAGTCTGCTAACAACTTATCCGGACGTGGGTTCAAATCCCACCAGCTCCAC